>NZ_JBEYSG010000009.1:0-297709 GCF_040642635.1 Micromonospora sp. NPDC047793
TCTGGCTGTGGCAGGCGTAGATCTGGACGGCGGCGCTGTTGCCGGTGCCGGCGGCGTCGAGGCACATGTCGCCGTAGACGCGGAGTTGCTTGGTGGAGCTGTCGTACGTCCATGCCTGGTTCGTCTGCTTGTTGCAGTCGTAGAGCTGGACCCGGGTGCCGTTGTCTCGCGAGGAGTTGGGCACGTCGACGCACCGGCCGGACTGCGAACCCACGATCTCGCTGGCGGAGCCGGACGGAGGGTTGGTGGGCCCCGGCGTGGTGGGCGTGGGGGTGGTTCCGGGACCGGCGCTGTTCAGCGCGTCCAGGGTGGCCGTGTACGCGGCCTTCTTGTTGCCGCTGCCGTCGAAGAGCAGCGGGGTGCCGCCGGAGCGCCACGAGTCGGTGTCCCGGATGCCCCACACCGTGATGCCGGTGCAGCGGGCGACCGCGAGACAGTCGTTGACCACACTGCGGTAGGTGTTGGCCTGCGTGGTGCCGGAGCCCTCGATGTCCAGCTCGGTGATCTGCACCTCGACGCCGAGCGCCGCGAAGCTGGACAGCGTGGTGCGGTAGTTGCTGTTGTACGCCGACTGGGCGTTGAAGTGCGACTGGAACCCGACGCAGTCGATCGGTACGCCCCGGTTCTTGAAGTCCTGGACCATCCGGTAGACGGCCTGGGTCTTGGCCCAGTTCCAGTTGTCGGTGTTGTAGTCGTTGTAGCAGAGCTTCGCGCCCGGGTCCGCCGTCCGGGCGGCGCGGAAGGCCGCCTCGATCCAGTCGTTTCCGGTGCGCTGCAGGTTGGAGTCGCGGCGGGCGCCGCTGTCGCCGTCGGCGAACGCCTCGTTCACCACGTCCCAGGAGTGGATCTTGCCCCGGTAGTAGGTCGCGACGCGCGTGACGTGGTTGAGCATGGCGTTACGCAACTGGGTGCCGGACATGTTCTGCATCCAGCCGGGCTGCTGCGAGTGCCAGGCCAGCGTGTGGCCACGCACCTTCCAGCCCCGATTGAGAGCGTGGTTGACGATCCGGTCCGCGTTGGTGAACGTGAAGTTGCCCTGCTGCGGCTCGGTCGCGTCGATCTTCATCTCGTTCTCGGGCGTGACGCTGTTGAACTCGCGGTTCAGGATCGTCGTGTACGCGCCGTCGCTGAGCTTGTTCGCCGCCACCGCCGCACCGAAGTACCGGCCGGACTGGTTCGCCGCCGCCGCGAGGGTGGTCTCGGCGGCGTGAGCGAGTGTGGGCAGCAGCGATGCGACGAAGACGGCGACCAGCGCGGCGGCTCCGGGAACGTAGAGCGCTCTGAGTCGACGCCTGGAGGGACGGGTCCGGGAGATCATGCTGATCCTCCACTGATGGGATGGGACGTATCTGTCACTGATCGGGTGCGCTCAGGTGGCGACCCGCAATGCGGTGTCCGCCGACCGGACCAGGGCTCACGCCCGGCATCCGCGCGGAGGTGAGTCGTCTCTGGCCGGCTGGCCGGCAGGTGAAGGGTGGCGGTGGTCGAGCCCGTCGCCCGCCGGGACGTGGTCGCGGGTGGTGGACTCGGATGTGGACGTGTCACCCGGTTGCTCGGGCCTGGTGACGGTGTGGGACACCTCCAGGGGCAGGAAGATCAATGTTAGCGATCTCATCGATCGATGCCTATCAGGCTGGCAGAATGTTCCAGGGTTTTCAACCGGTAGTTTCGGAAACATGGCGGAAGTGTTTCGGTGGCCGCTCGTCGTCGCCCCGACGCGGGCCACCAGTGCCGGAAGGAACGGTCGTAGCTGTCGACTACCCTCGCCGCCGTGGACACTGCGGAGATCGATGCCCCCGTCGTCGACGTCACCGTCTATCCCGACCGGGCCCGGGTCACCCGACGCGGCTGTCTCCGGTTGGCGGCCGGTCAGCACCGCGTACGCGTCGCGCCGCTGCCGCTCGGCCTGCGGCGGGACTCGGTCCGGGTCGGCGGTCGGGGTGCCGCCACCGTGCTCGGCGTGGACGTGAGCACGTGGCGGCAGGCCCGCAGCACCGACGCGCAGGTCGTCGCCCTGGAGCAGCGTCGTCGCGAGGTGACCGACGAGCTGGCCGAGCTCGACGACGCGGACGCCGTCGAGGAGCAGCGCGGGGAGTTCCTCACCCGGTTGGCCGAGCGGGCCGGTGGCACGTACGCCCGCGCGCTGGCCGTCGGCGACGCCGCGCCCGGCGACGTCGCCGCCTTCACCGATTCGGTGGTCGCTCAGCTCGCCGACTCGCGTGCCCGTCGGCGTGGGCTGACCCGTCGACGGACCGAGCTGAGGGAGGAACTGGCCGCGGTCGGGCGGGATCTCGACGCCGCGCAGGGGAAGCGGCAGCCGGATCGGCTGGCCGCCGAGGTGATCGTGGCGGTCGAGGCCGACGACACCGACGTCGAGCTGGAGTTGACCTACCTGGTGGAGGGTGCCCGGTGGCAACCCTCCTACGACCTGCGGCTGGTCGACGAGACCATGACCGTCACCTGGTTCGGGATGGTCAGCCAGAGCACCGGAGAGGACTGGCCGGAGTGCGACCTCCGCCTCTCCACCGCCCGACCGGCGGCGACGACGGGCGTACCCGAGTTGTCGCCCTGGTATCTCGACCGGTTCCGGCCGCCGCCGCGCGTGGCGCCGCCGGTCATGGCGGCCGGGATGCCGGCGTTCGGCGCGGCACCGGCCGCCAGCCTGGCGCGGGCCGCGCCACCGGTCCCGCAGGAGCTGCGGGAGAGCGTCGCCGAGGTCGAGCAGGGGGTCAGCGCGGCCACCTACCGGCCGGCCCGGCCGGTGGCGGTGCCCGCCGACGGCAGCGTCCACCGGGCCGTCATCGCCGTGCTGGAGCTACCGGCCCGGCTGGACCACGTCACCGCACCGGTCCGGGCCGCCGAGGCCCACCTGCGGGCCACGGTCCGTAACACCTCGGAGCACGCGCTGCTCGCGGGCCCGGCCTCGGTGTTCCACGATGCCGACTTCGTCGCCTCCACCCGGCTGCCGATGTGGGCGCCGGGTGAGGAGACCGAGGTGGCGCTCGGGGTGGACGACCGGATGCGGGTGGAGCGGAAGCTGCACCGACGCGCCGAGACCAAGGCCACGCTCGGGTCGACCCGGCGGCGCGAGGTGGAGTACCGCATCACCGTCGACAACCACACGTCCCGTCCGGCGACCGTCGAGGTGCGTGACCAGCTCCCGGTCTCGCGTGACGAGGCGGTGGTGGTACGCGAGACGACCGTGGTGCCGCCGCCGGTCGAGCGGACGGAGTTGGGTGAGGTGACCTGGCGGCTGTCGCTCGCGCCGGGCGAGAGCGGCGAGATCGCGTTGGGCTTCCGGGTGGACCTGGCCAAGGGGGTCGAGCTGACCGGCTGGCGGGAGTAGCAGCCGACCGGACCCGATCGTGGCGACATCCTCCGAGCGGTGCACGGGCCGTCGCACTCAGCTGAGGAGCGCGATGGCGAGGTGGCTGCTGAGGGAGAGAGCAGCCAGCCCGGCCAGGACGCTACCGAGGGCGTTGGCGACCGCCAGCAGCGTCGCGCCGTTCTCCGTCAGGCGGATCGTCTCGACGGAGAACGTCGAGTAGGTGCTCAGCGTCGCGCACAGGCCGGTCCCGATCAGGTGCTGCAGGGCAGCCGGCACGGTGGTCGCGGTGCTGAACCCGGCGAGGAGACCGAGGGCGACGCAGGCGAGCAGGTTGACGGTGAAGGTGCCCCACGGGAAGGCGGTGCCCAGCCGGGCCTGGACGGTGCGGTCGATCAGGTAGCGCAGGGGCGCGCCGACGAGGGCGCCGAGGATGACCATGAGCCAGTTCATCCGGCGGCTCCGTCCCGGGTGGGGCGGGTGGCGAGGAACAGTCGGGTGAGCGTCGCCGCGCCCCACCCGGCGGCCAGCGCCGCCACGAGGGTGCCGCCGAGGTAGAACAGTGCCGTGCCCGCCCGACCGCCACCGATCAGGTGCTGGCCGTCGAGGGCGTAGGTGGAGAACGTGGTGTAGCCGCCGAGGACGCCCGTGCCGAGGAAGGGCCGGACCAGTGGGTGCGCGGTGCTCCGTTCGGTGATCAGGACCAGGAGCGCACCCATCAGGGCGCAGCCGGTGATGTTGATCCAGAACGTCGTCCACGGGAACGCCGCGGGCGCGGTCGGGAACAGCACGACGGCACCGTAGCGGGCACAGGCGCCGAGGACGCCGCCGGCCGCGATCGCGGCGAGGATCTCGATCTGTCGCGGCACCCGACCGGGTGGCCCCGGTGGGACGACGATGTCGGGATCGACCGGTTCGCGCAGCGGGCTGCGGGCGGCTGGGTCGCGGTGTTCGTCACGCGGCACGTGCACGGGCTCCTACCTGGGCGGTCTCCACACCCGGTGCGGGCGTGCGCGAGGATCATCAGGTAGGGACCGTCGGTGACCGGGTGCGGCACGGTTCGGGTACGGCGGGCCCCACCGCCGTGCCGCCACCTCGAAAGGTGGCTGCCCGTCCAGGCTACCGCTCGGCACCGCCGGGAGGGGCTCCCCGTCCGTGGCGCGGACTCAGGCGTGCGGACGTCGCCTCGTGGTCATCCGTGCAGGTCCAGCGTGCCCTGGTCGAGGACCGGACGACCTCGGCCGTCGACGGCCTGGAAGAGTGCGCCACCCGGGCGGCGCCACACCAGCACGGTGAGGGTGTCGCCGGGGAAGAGTGGTGCGGTGAACCGGGCGCTGAGCCGTCGTACCCGGTCGTGGGCGTCGTCGGCGATCGTGCGCAGCAGGGTCCGGGTGGCGAAGCCGAACGTGCACAGGCCGTGCAGGACGGGGCCGGGTAGGCCGGCGGCGACGGCTACCGCCGGATCGGAGTGCAGTGGGTTGCGGTCGCCGTTGAGGCGGTAGAGCAGCGCCTGGTCAGGGCGGGTGTGGTGGGCAGTGGTGTGGTCGGGGTGCTCCGCCGGTCGCTGCCAGTGGGTGCGTGGTGCGCGTGGGCCGTCGAAGCCGCCCGCCCCGATGACGAACATGCTGCGCTCGACGGTGGCCAGGTGGACGCCGTCGGTGCCGTGGATCTCGGATCGGTGGTGGAGCAGAGCGCCGCTGGTCTGGTCGTTCACGCCGGTGACGGCGGCGGTGATGCGGGCCCGGCCGGCGGGTGGCAACGGTCGGTGCAGGGTCAGGGTCTCCCCGGCGTGCCGGACGACGGCCGGTTCGCCGAGGTACGGCGGGTCGGCGGCGAGCAGGGTGGCGAAGCTCGGGAGTACGGCGTGCGGGTGCCCGGCGGTGTTCTCCGTGGTGTAACGGAGTTCGTCGGCTCCGGCGCCGACACCGAGGGCGTAGAGGAGCGTGTCGGTCACGGTCCAGGCCCGCTCGATCGTCGTCGGCGTGTCCCCGCTGCGGGAGATGAGCCGATCCACGGCCGAGCTATCGACACTTTGCGTGACGGTCGCCTTGTCCGGCTCGCCCGCCCGAGATTTCGGACTCGTCGCACCAAGTGGGTTGTTCAGGTACTTCATGGTCGCTATCTCCTCCGTGTGCTGATGAGCGCGACGGGGCGTTCGGCGGTCTCTGGCTACTGTCTGTGGTGAGAGGCTTTCACTTGCGCCTCTTGACGTTGTCGAGCGCCTCACAGTAGCGTCCCATATTAAGAAACCAAGACCACAATATGAGCCGCTGAAGTCTGGGGTAGCCATGAGAATGCGCGTAACGGCTGCGGCCGCCGCCCTGCTGATGACCGTCGCCATGGCGGCGTGTTCCGAGAACCAGTCCTCCGGCGAGTCCGACGGCGACAGCGGCCCCAACCCCGCCGTCAACTTCGGCGTCGGCGTCGACCCGGCGTACTCGCCGATCTACCTCGCCGACCAGGAGAACCTCTTCAACCAGGCCGGGCTCGACGTGACCGTCACCCAGTACCAGGAGGGGACCGGCGGGCTCGACGCGATCCTGGCCAAGCAGGGCCAGGTCACCGCCAGCACCGAATCCAGCCTGCTCAACCGCGCGACCCGGGGCGACATCAAGGGACTCGCGGTCTTCTCGCAGTCGCCCAGCTTCATCAAGCTCGTCGCCCGCTCCGGCATCACCGACGTCGCCGGCATCAAGAAGTACGGCGTCGTGCCGGGCACCGTGAACGAGTACGCCACCAACAAGGTCCTCGACAGCCGCAACATCGCCCGTGACACCGTCGAGTTCGTCAACGCCTCACCCGCCGAGATGCCGGCGCTGCTGCAACGCGGCGACGTCGACGGCTACATCATGTGGGAGCCGTGGCCCTCGCGGGGCGTCGCCAACGGCGGCACCGTGCTGCTGACGAGCGGCGAGATCGGATACGTCTACAACCTCGTGATCGGCGTCGACGGCGCCTGGTACGAGGGCAACAAGGAGACGGCCAAGAAGGTCGTCGACACCATCGCCCAGGCCTGCGAGCAGCTCACCGCCGACCCGGCCAAGGCCGGCACCGTCACCGAGACCGCGATCAAGGTGCCCGCCGCCGAGGCCCAGTCCCTCCTCGAAGGCGTGCAGTGCCAGGTCCGTGACTTCACCGACGAGGACATCCAGCGCTACAACGAGATCGCCCAGTTCCAGCAGGACAGCAACATCGTCAGCCAGAAGGCCGACCCGGCGACCGTCATGATCAGGGGGGTGGCGTGAACCGTACGGGCTCCCCGGTGTCCGTGAGCGACGTCGACATCCGGTTCGGCGACTTCGTTGCGGTCCGCCAGGCGAACCTGGACATCGCCGCAGGGGAGTTCGTCTGCCTGCTCGGCCCCAGCGGCTGCGGCAAGTCGACACTGCTCAACGCGATCGCCGGCTTCGTCACACCCGTCGGTGGGGAGGTGACCTGCGCGGGCGCGCGGGTCACCGGCCCCGACGTCTCCCGGGGCGTGGTGTTCCAGAGCGCCGAAGCGCTCTTCCCGTGGCTGACGGTCCGACAGAACGTCGAGTTCGGCCCGCGCATGCGCGGGGTCGGCAAGGCCCAGCGGGCCGCCGACGTCGACCGCTACCTGGCGATGGTCGGGCTCAGCCACAGCGCCGACCGGTTCCCCGGCCAACTCTCCGGCGGCATGCGCCAACGCGCACAACTGGCCCGGGTGCTGGCCAACGAACCGTCGGTCGTGCTGATGGACGAACCCTTCGGCGCCCTGGACGCCCAGACCCGCCTGGTCATGCAGGTCGAACTCGACCGGATCTGGCGTGAGACCGGCGCCACCATCGTGTTCGTCACGCACGACATCGGCGAGGCGATCCTGCTCGGCGACCGGATCGTCACCATGACCGCCGGACCCTCGGCGGCCATCAAGACCGTCTACCCGTGCGACCTGCCCCGGCCCCGCGACCTGACCGACCCGGCCAGCGCCGCACTCTTCCGCGAACTCCGCGAGGACATCGGCGCCGAGGTGGCCCGCACCCTGCAGGCCCAGGGCCTCGACGACGGACACGACGGTCGACAGCGCCCGACAACCGACGGCGCCGACAGGAAGGCACGACGATGAGCGTGGACCTCCGCGCGGTGCCGGAGAAGACCAGCCGGGACACGGCCGGCCCGGCCCGCCGCCGCACCAGCCGACCCAGGCTGACCCGGATCGGCCTGTCGGCCCTGTCGGTGCTGCTCGGCGTCGTCATCTGGGACCTGGTCAGCCGCAACTACACCGCCTTCTTCCTGCCCTCGCCGCTGCTCACCTGGCGCGGTGCGGTCGAACTCATCCAGGACGGCACGCTGGCCAGCTCGATCAGCGCCTCGTCGACCCGGATCCTCACCGGCTGGGCGCTCGGTGTCGTCATCGGCGTACCGGTCGGGCTCCTGATGGGCTGCGTACCGTGGCTGCGGCTGATGTTGGACCCGTACATCCAGTTCTTCCGGTTCGTCCCGCCGATCGCCTTCGTCACCCTGGCGATCATCTGGCTCGGGCCGGGAGAGGCGTCGAAGATCGCGCTGATCTTCTACACCACCGTCTTCATCGTCGCGCTCAACACGCTGGCCGGCGTCCTGTCCGTCGACGAACTACGCCTGCGCGCCGCCCGCGCGCTCGGCGCCAACGCGGCACGCACCCTGGCCTCGGTGGTGCTGCCGTCGACCGTGCCGCACGTCGTGACCGGCGCCCGGCTGGCCATGGGCAACTCCTTCCTGACGATCGTCTCCGCCGAGATCGTCGCGGCACAGAGCGGCCTCGGATCGCTCATCTGGACCGCCCGCAACTACGCCAAGACCGAATGGGTCTTCGTCGGCATCATCACCCTGGGCCTGCTCGGCTACCTCTTCGACTGGATCCTGCGGACCGTCACCAGCAAGACCCTGCGCCGCTACGGCGTCACCTTCTGACCCGCCCGCCTCCGACGGCGCGCCGCTGCCGGCCGCCGGCCCCCGCGCGCCCACCACTATCGAAAGGCTCGCCATGCTGTGCATCGGCGTCGACATCGGTGGCACCTTCACCGACGTCATCGTGTACGAGCCGGCCACCGCCCGGCTCGCCGAGGCCAAGACCCTGTCCACGCCCGACGACCCGGCCGCGGCCATCTTCGAGGGCCTGGCCAAGCTCGGCGTACGCCTCGACGAGGTCGACCGCTTCGTCCACGGCACCACCCGGGTCACCAACGCACTGCTGGAAGGCTCCGGCGAGCCGGTCAGCGTGGTCGCCACCGAGGGCTTCCGCGACGTCCTGGAGATGGGGCTCGGGCACCGACCGCAGCTCTACAGCGTCAAGGAGGCGGGACGCCCCCCGCTGACCCCCCGTCGACTGCGGCACGTCCTGCCCGAGCGCATCGGCGCCGACGGCAGCGTCGTGCGGCCGCTGGACACCGCCGCCCTCGACAGCGTGCTGGACCGGGTGGCCGCCGCCGGGCCGAAGGCCGTGGCCGTCTGCCTGCTGCACTCCTACCGCAACCCGGCGCACGAGCGGGCCGCCGCCGCCCGTCTCGCCGAACGCTATCCCGACCTGGTCTGCACCATCTCCTCCGACGTGGTGCCGGAACAGGGCGAGTACGAGCGCTTCGCCACCACCGTGCTCAACGCCAGCGTCCGCTCCACCGTCTCCGACTACCTGCGCGGACTCGGCGACACCCTCGCCGAGGGCGGCTACGCCCACCCACTGTCGATCATGACCAGCAGCGGCGGGGTGGTGTCCACCGAGGAGGCCGGCCGGCTGCCGATCAACCTGGCCCTGTCCGGCCCGGCCGGCGGCGTCGCCGCCAGCGTCCACGTCGCCGGCCTGGCCGGCTACCCGAACGTGATCACCTGCGACATCGGCGGCACCAGCACCGACGTCTGCCTGATCAAGAACGGCACCCCGTTGATGACCAACGACGGGACGATCGCCGGCTACCCGAACCGCACCTTCCAGGTCGAGATCAACACCATCGGTGCCGGTGGCGGCTCGATCGCCTGGCGCGACCTCGGCGGCGAACTCCGCATCGGCCCCCGCAGCGCCGGCTCCACCCCCGGCCCCGCCGCCTACGGCCGGGGCGGCACCGAGCCGACGACCACCGACGCCCACCTGCTCGTCGGCCACCTCGACGCCGAGGAGAGCCTCGGCGGCGAGGTACGCCTCGACGTCGCCGCCGCCCGCACGGCCATGCACCGCCTGGCCACCGAGTTCGGCCTCGACGACCTGGAACTGGCACACGGCATCCTCACCATCGCCACCGCCAAGATGACCAGCGCGATCAAGGAGATCTCGGTCGCCTGCGGCCACGACCCCCGGGACTTCGTGCTGATGCCCTTCGGCGGCGCCGGCCCCATGCACGCCACCGTGCTCGCCGACGACCTGGGCATCCGCCGGGTCCTCGTGCCACCGGTGCCGGGCAACTTCTCCGCCCTCGGCTTCGTCACCGCCCAGGCCCGGCACGACTACGTCCGCACCGTGCTGGTGGCGGCCGACGAGAGCGGACTGCACGCCGTACGCGCCGTGGTGGCCGAACTGCGCGACACCGCACGGGCCCAGCTCAAGGCCGAGGACGGCGTCGAACCCGACCAGGTCACCTTCGGTCTGTCGGTGGGGATGCGGTTCCGGGGCCAGTCCTTCGACCTCGCCGTCCCCGTCGAGGACGTCCCGGCCACCGTCGAGGACCTGGTCGCGGCCTTCCACGCCGCCTACGCCGACCGGTACGCCTACGCCCGCTCCGGCCACCCGGTCGAGATCGTCAACTGCCGACTCACCGCCTACGGCCCTCGCCCCGACGTACGGTTCGCGCCCCCGTCCGGCACCACCCCCCAGCCCGAGCCGACCCGCGTCTACGGCGCACACGGCTGGGTCGACGCCACCGTCCACCGCCGCACCGACCTGGCCCCCGGCCGCACGGTGTCCGGTCCGGCCGTCATCCGGGAGAACGGCAGCACGACCGTGGTCGGCGCCGGGTGGACCGCGACCGTCGACGACCACGGAAACCTGCTGCTCGTCAAGGAGTGATCCGGTGATCCACGCCCTCGACGCCACCGTCCTGGAGCACGCCGCCCAGCATCCGGACCGCCCCCTGTACGCCTTCGACCTGGACCGAACGGTGTCGGCGGGGGAGTTCGCCGACCTCGCCGGCCGACGGGCGGCCACCCTGGCCGCGCTCGACGTCGGCCGGGGCGACCGGATCGCCGTGTGGGCCGAGAACAGCCTCGACTGGCTGGTCCTGCTGGCCGCCGCGGCGTGGCGGGGCGCCGCCCTGGTGACCCTGCATCCGGGGCTGAGCACCCCGGAGCTGACCACGGCACTGGCCCGCAGCCGTCCCCGCCGACTCTTCGTCGCCCGTCGCCTCCGCGACCGCGACGGCGCCGCCACCGCCGCGCAGGCGCTCGCCGTACTGCCCGGGTCCGCCCGCCCGTACGGCTGGCACGTCCTCGGCGACAACCTGGCCGGGATCGGCGACGGCACAGTGCCCGCTCCCGCCGGACACCCGGACGCCACCCTGAACATCCAGTTCACCTCCGGCTCGACCGGCCCGCCGAAGATGGTCGCGCTCAGCGCCCGCAACCTGATCGCCAACGCGCGGTGGACCGCCGACGCCGCCGGACTCGGCGCCACCGACCGGATCGCCTCACCGCTGCCCCTGGCCCACGCGGCCGGGCTCAGCAGCGGCGCCGTGCTAGCCCTGGTCACCGGGGCGCTGTGGGTGTCGGTGAGCCGCTTCCGCACCGAACCGGTGCTCACCCAGATCGCCCGGCACCGGTGCACCGTGCTCCAGGCCGTCCCGACGATGGCCACGATGCTCGCCGACACCGTGGAGGCCGCACCGGACCGCTTCGACCTGTCGTCGCTGCGGGTCGGCTTCCTCGGCGGCGCGCCCTGCGCACCGGCGCTGCTCGCCCGCACCCGCCGGGTACTCGGCCTGGACCGTATCGCCGTGATCTACGGGCAGACCGAGGCCGGCCCGACGATCAGCGTCGACCCCGGCGACGCGAGCTGCGGCAGCCCCGGCGACACCGTCGGACGGATCGTCGCGGACCTGGACGCCGTCGTCGTCACTCCCGGCACCCGCACCGAACTGCCCCCCGGCCACGCCGGTGAGCTGCTGGTCCGTGGCGAGTCGGTGACCGCCGGGTACGTCGACGACCCGACCGCCACCCAGGCCGCGATCACCTCGGACGGCTGGCTGCGTACCGGTGACCTGGGCGCGCTCGACACCGACCGGATCCTCACCCTCACCGGCCGGGTCAAGGAACTGATCATCCGAGGCGGCGAGAACATCAGCCCGGCCGAGGTGGAGGCGGCCCTGCTCGACGACGCGGCCGTGGCGCAGGTGTGCGTACTCGGCCTGCCGTCAGTGCGCTGGGGCGAAGAGGTCGCCGCCCTCGTCGTCGCCGCCCCGGGCACCACGCCCGACCCCGACCGGCTCGCCGGGGCGGCCGCCGCCCGACTGGCCCGACACAAGGTGCCGACGCTGATCCGTACCGTGCCGGACCTGCCGTTACTGCCGTCCGGCAAGGTCGACCGGCGCGCCGCGCTCGGCCTGCTCACCGGTGAGGAGCAACGCTGATGCAGCTCGGCTCGTGTTTCCTGGACTCGTTGACCGTCACCAGCTTCTTCGGCAACGCCGAGATGCGTGGCGTCTTCAACGACCGCCAGCTCATGCAGTCCTGGCTCGACGTCGAAGCGGCCCTGGCCCGTGCCCAGGCCGGCCTCGGCGTCATCCCGTCGGCCGCTGCCCAGGCGATCACCGACGCGGCCCGGCTCGACCGGCTGGACACCGCGGTGCTCGCCGCCGACGCCGCCGACACCGTGCACCCGCTCGTGCCGCTGGTCCGGGCGCTGACCGCCGCCTGCCAGGGCGACGCCGGACGCTACGTCCACCTCGGCGCCACCACCCAGGACGTGAT
Source organism: Micromonospora sp. NPDC047793 (assembly GCF_040642635.1). Lineage (NCBI taxonomy): Bacteria > Bacillati > Actinomycetota > Actinomycetes > Micromonosporales > Micromonosporaceae > Micromonospora > Micromonospora sp. NPDC047793. The sequence continues at coordinate 12,218 of NZ_JBEYSG010000009.1, forward strand.
GGACACCGGGTTCGTGTTGCGCGCCCGGGCCGGCCTGGACATCGTCTCCCGCCAGGTCGACGAACTGGTCCGCATCCTGCGCCGGCTTGCCCTGCGACACCGCACCACCCTGATGGCCGCCCGCACCCACGGCCAGCAGGCGCTGCCGACCACGTTCGGCCTGCGCTGCGCGGTGTGGCAGAGCGAACTGCAACGGCACCGCACCCGCCTGGTCCAGATGCGCGAACGCCTGCTGGTGACCAGCATGGGTGGCGCCGCCGGCACGATGGCCGGCTACGGCCCGCAGGCGTTCGCTCTGGAACGGGCCGTGGCCGACGAACTCGGCCTCGGCGTCGCCGACACCCCGTGGCACGCCACCTCGGACCGCTTCGCCGAGTGCCTGATGGTCCTCGGACTGGTCGCCTCCAGCGCCGAGAAACTGGCCCGCGAGATCTATTTCCTCGGCCGCACCGAGGTCGGCGAGGCCCACGAACCGCAGCGCGCCAACCAGGTCGGCAGCAGCACCATGCCGCACAAACGCAACCCGATCCGCTGCGAGGCGGTGATCGCCGCGGCCGGCACGCTGCGCGCCCAGGTGCCGCTGGCGATGCAGACCATGGTGGCGCAGGACGACCGCGACATGGGCGTCGGCATGACGCTGTGGAAACTGCTGCCGGAGTGCTTCATCCTCATCGGCGGTGCCCTGGACCGGCTGGTCGAGGTCTTCGGTGACCTCGGCGTCGATCCGGACCGGATGCGCGCCAACCTCGATCTCACCGGTGGGCTGGTGCTCTCCGAGGCGATCATGCTCCGCCTCGCCGAACCGCTCGGCCGGGAGCAGGCCCACCACCTGGTGATGCGGATCGTCCGGGACAGCCTGGAGCAGAACCGACCGTTCGTCGAGGTGCTGCGCGCCGACCCGCAGGTGGCCGCCGCCCTGCCCGGCCCGGAACTGGCCGGGCTGCTCGACCCGCTGTCGTACGTCGGCCACGCCGCCGCGCTCGTCGACCGCGCCCTCCTGACCTCGGAGTCACCATGACCACTGATCAGTCCGTCCTGCTGCACCGCTCCGGCCGGTTGGCCCGGGTGACCCTGCACCGACCGCGGCGGCGCAACAGCTTCGACCTCGACATGCTCGGCCGCTTCGAGGACGTGCTGCACGAACTCGGACGCGACCGCACGGTGGAGGTGGTGGTGCTCACCGGCGAGGGCACGGCGTTCTGCGCCGGGACCGACCTGCGTGAGCTGGCCGACCTCGATCCCGAGACCACCATGCACGTCCAGCGGCGCACCGCCGACCTGGTCGAACGCTGGTACCGGCTGGACCAGACCACGGTCGCCGCCTTCAACGGGCCGGCCATCGGCTCGGGCGCCGTCATCGGGCTCGCCAGCGACCTGCGGGTGGCTGCGGACAGCGCGTTCTTCACCTTCCCCGAGGTGACCTACGGCATCCCGCTGACCTGGAGCGGCATGGCGATCCTCGCCGACCTCGTCGGCGCCGACCTGGCCAAGCGGTGGCTGCTGCTCGGCGAGCGGGTGGAACCTGCGGAACTGCTCGACCTGCGCCTGGTCACCCGGGTGGTCGCCGCCGCCGACCTGCCCGCCGCCGTGGACGCGATCACCGACCGGCTGCTGTCCACCTCCGTGGTCGGCCGCACGATGACCAAACGTGCCGCCCGGCTGGCCGGTCCCCGCTTCGACGCGGCGGCCAACGACTCCTTCCTCGGCGCGCTGAGCGTGGCGTTGCGCCCGCCCGGCGGCTACCTCGACGGGGACGCGCGGTGAGGGTGTTCGAGGCGATCGCCGACGCCGTCGTGGCGCACGGCGTCGACACCGTCTTCGGTCTGCTCGGCGACGCCAACATGTATCTGGTCGCCGACCTGGTCGAGCGGCACGGCGTCCGGTTCGTCGCGGCCCGCAACGAGAACGCCGCGGTGATGATGGCCGACGGGTACGCCCGCACCACCGGCCGCTTCGGCGTCGCCACCGTCACCCAGGGGCCGGGACTGGCGGTCGCCGGGGCGGCGCTGACCATCGCGCGGCAGGCTCGAACCCCGCTGGTCCTGATCGCCGGCGACACTCCGCCCGGCGACCCGCTGCACGTGCAGCACTTCGACCAGCAGCCGTACGCGCTGGCCACGGCGGGCACGTTCGTCCCGGTGCACACCGCCGGCACCGCGATGCGCGACGTCGGGCTGGCGTTCCGGGCCGCCCGCGAGCTGACCGGCCCGGTGGTGCTGAACGTGCCGATCGACCTGGCCGACGCGCAGGTCCCGCAGCACCCGCCGGTCCCGGCGCCGATGGTGCCCCGCGCGCCACGACCACTCGCACCGGACCCCGCCGACGTCGACGCGCTCGCTCACCGGCTCCGCACGGCGCACCGCCCGGTGCTGCTCGCCGGCCGGGGCGCCGAACCGGCGGCGGCCGCGATCCGGGACCTCGCCGACCGCAGCGGAGCCCTGCTCGCCACCACGCTGATGGCCGCCGGTCTGTTCCGTGGGCACCCGTACGACCTCGGGGTGGCCGGCGGGCTGTCCCGGCCGCTGACCCGGCGGACCCTGGCCGGGGCGGACCTCGTGGTCACGTTCGGGGCCGGGCTCAACCGGTGGACCGCCGACCACGGTGCGCTCTTCCCGGACGCGGTGCTGGTCGCGGTGGACGTCGACCCGGCCGCGATCGGCGCCCGCTGGCCGGTGTCGGCCGGGGTGCTGGGCGACGCGGGGGAGACGGCGGAGGCGGTATCGGCGGTGCTGACACCGGTGCACCGACCGCGTTGGCGCAGCACGGACCTGGCCGCCGACCTGGCGGCCGCCGATCCGTTCGCGGGCCTGGACATCGAGTCCCGGCCGGGCCGGATCGATCCCCGGGCGTTCATCCGGATCTGCGCCGAACGCCTGCCGCGTGAGCGGACCACGGTGGTGGGCGTCGGTCACTTCGGCGGTTGGCCCAACCTGCTGCTGGACTCGGCCGCGACCGACCGGTCCTTCCTCGCGCCGTGGGAGTTCGGCAGCATCGGCGTCGGACTGCCGTTCGCGGTGGGCGCCGCCGTGGGCCGTCCCGAGCGGCCGGTGGTCGCCTTCGAGGGCGACGGCAGCCTGCTCACCGGTCTCGGTGAGCTGGACACCCTGGCCCGGGTCGGCGCACCGGTGCTGCTGGTGCTCCTCGACGACGCCGCGTACGGCGCGGAGGTCCGCAAACTCGCCCCGCGCGGGGTCGACCCGCAGCTGGCCCGCTTCCCCGAGCGGGACCTCGCCGCCGTGGCCCGCGCGCTCGGGGTGCCGGCGTGGACGGTCACCGACGAGGCGGGTGCCCGGGCGGCCTTCGACGAGGTGCTGCCGTTGGCCGGACCGGCCCTGCTCCACGTGCGGGTCCGCCCCGACGTCGTGCAGGAGAAGTTTTGACCGGGTCAGTCGCCCCACACGTCGCCGAAGCCGTACCCGAGTTGCCGGGACAGCTCGTCGGCGGTGCGGCGGGCCGCCGCGGCCAGCTGCGTCACCCGGGCCTCGTCGAGGCGGAAGATCGGGCCGGAGACGCTGATCGCGCCGGTGACCCGGCCGTGGCGGTCGCGCACCGGCGCGGCCACGACCCGCAGTCCCTCCTCGCTCTCCTGGTCGTTGAGCGCCCAGCCCTGCTCGCGGACGGTCGCCATCCGGGACACGAACGTCTCCAGGTCGGTGATCGTGTTCGCGGTCAGCGCGGTGAAGGGTGCGTCGGCCAGCGTCGCGCGCAGCGCGGCGTCGTCCTGGTCGATCAGCAGCGCCTTGCCGGCGGCGCTGCACCACAGCGGGATACGCCGGCCCAGCCGGGAGACGAGCTGCAGGTTGCGGGTGCCCTGCACGACGTGGATGGAGATCGCGTCGAGGTCCTCCAGGACCGACAGGTTGACGCTCTCGCCCTCCTCCTCGGCCAGCCGGTGCACCAGGGGACGGGCGAGGGTGTGCAGGTCCAGGCCGGCGAGGTAGCGCGCGCCGAGTTCGAAGACGGTGACCCCGAGCCGGTAGTTGCCGTTGTCCTCGTTGCGGTGCAGGAAACCGGCGTCGGCCAGCGCCCGGAACAGCCGGCTGGCGGTCGACTTGTGTAGGCCGAGCTCGCGGCTGACGTCGCTGACCTTGCGTTCGGCGTCGTTGCCACGGAAGGCGAGCAGCACGCTGAGGGCGCGGTCGAGTGCCTGTGTGCCGGACTCGCGGGGCGTCGGCGCGTCGTCCGGGCTGGTCTCAGTGGCGTACGACATCTTGCTTCCCACCTTCTCGGTTGCTAGGTTTCATAATATAACCCTAGGACCACAATATGGTCCAGCGCGTTATGGTCCACCCGAAGAGATGGCCCACCCACGGTGGCCCATCCCAGATGGTCCGTTCTCCCACCACCGGGATCGAGCCGGAACCAGTGAGGCATCCGCATGACTGTGAACCCGATCGACCTGGAAGTCGTCACCGAAGGTCTCATCTCGATCGTCCGGGAGATGCGACAAACGATCTTCCGTACCGCGCACTCGCCGGTGATCGCCGACGCGCAGGACTTCTCCTGCGCACTGTTCGACCCCGAGGGACAGATGGTCGCCCAGGGCCGGGACATGCCCGGCCACGTCATCGCCATGCCGGCCTCGGTCGCCGAGATCTTCGCCGACTTCGCCGACGAGATGCGCCCCGGTGACCTCTACATCGTCAACGACCCCTATCGCGGTGGCAGCCACCTCAACGACGTCACCCTGATCAGCCCGGTCTTCGTCGACGACCAGCTCTTCCTCTTCCCGTGCGTCCGCATGCACTGGGCCGACATCGGCGGCATGACCCCGGGCAGCGTCTCCGGCCAGGCCACCGAGATCCTCCAGGAGGGGCTGCGGATCCCCCCGATCAAGCTCATCGAGCAGGGGCGACCCAACCGGGCCGCGTTCGACATCGTCTTCGCCAACGTCCGGATGGCCGAGGAACGCCGGGGCGACCTGGAATCCAGCATCGCCGCCTGCCACACCGCCGAACGGCGCCTGCGCGAACTCGTCGCCCGGCACGGCACCGACCTGATCCTCGAATCCGTCGCCGCCAACATGGACCGCACCGAGCACCGCCTGCGCACCATGATCCAGGCGCTGCCCGACGGCACCTACCGCTACGAGGACTACCTCGACCTCTACACCGACGGACACTACGACGCCGCCATCGTGCGCTGCGCGCTCACCATCGACGGCGACGAGATCGAGGCCGACTTCCGCGGCTCGTCGACCCAGGTCGCCGCCGTGGTCAACTCCTCGCGGGCGATGACCGTCGCCGGTGTCTTCATCGCCGTCAAGTCCGCCCTGGACCCCGGCGGCCTGGTCAACCACGGCGCCTTCCGGCCCCTGCGGGTGCACACCGAACCCGGCACCGTCGTGCACGTCAGCTACCCGGCCCCGGCAAACGCCCACAGCGAGGTCCGCAAACGCGTCATCTCGGCCGTGATGGCCGCACTGAGCCAGGTGGCACCCGACCTCATCGCCGCCGACCAGTTCGGCACCACCTTCCAGAACCTCATCGGTGGCGTCGACGAACACACCGGCCGGCCCTACCTCTACTACGACTACCCGGCCGGCGGCAACGGCGGATTCCTCGAATCCGACGGGCCCAGCGCCATGAACCCCGTCGACCTCGGCGACATCTCCACCATCCAGTCCGTCGAACGACTGGAGACCGAGATCCCGATCCTCGTCGAGGCCTGCGAACTGCGCACCGGCTCCAGCGGCGACGGCGCACGCCGAGGCGGACTCGGCAGCCGCCGCGAGACCCGCCTGCTGGCCAGCGGCGGCGCGTACTCGGTGCAGACCGACCGCACCACCGTCCCGCCCTACGGCCTGCGGCACGGCGGCCCCGGCGCGCCCACCGTGACCCACATCCGGCGGGGCGACGGCGAACGCGTCGACTTCGCCACCCCCGGCAAGGTCGCCGGCTTCCCGATGCGCACCGGAGACCTGCTGGTCATGGAGTCCGCCGGCGGCGGAGGCTGGGGCGACCCGCTGGACCGGCTGCCCGAGCACGTCGCCGACGACGTCACCCAGGAGTACCTGACCGCAGCCGAAGCACGACAGCGCTACGGCGTCGAACTCGACGCCGACGGCCGGGTCGACCCCACCGCGACCGCCGCCACCCGGGAACGGCTCCGCGACCAGCGACGCTGGCTGCGGACCACCGTCACCACCCAGCCGGCCTACACCGGCCAGCGCGGCCAGCGACGCCTGGCCTACGTCGCCCCCGACAGCGGCCTGGCCGAGGACACCCTCGTCGAGGTCCACGGCGGACATCCCGCGCCGCTGCGGGCCTGGATCCGACACGACACCGCACTGGCCGCCGACGAACTCGCCCTCGACGACGACGGGCTGCAGATCCTCGGCACCGCCCCACACGACCGCTCCCACGTGCGGGTACTACGCGGGGAAGGACGCTCATGAGCAAGGTCTTCCGGGTGCCGGTCACACCGGCCCGTGGCGGTGCCACCACCGCCCCACGCACCCCGTCACCGACCACCACGGCACGACGGTGCGGCATCGTCGCCGGCTGCCTCAGCCCGCACCCGCCCCACCTGATCTACGCCGAGAACCCGCCACAGAACGAACCACGCTCCACCGGCGGCTGGGAGACGCTGCGCTGGGCGTACGAGCGCCTGCGCACACGGATCCGCGAGGTCCACAAACCCGACGTACTCATCGTGCACGCCCCGCACTGGATCACCATGGTCGGTCACCACGTCAACTGCGTGCCCAACCCGCGCGGCACCTCCGTCGAACCGATCTTCCCGCACCTGTTCCGCTACCACTACGACTTCCGCACCGACGTCGAACTCGGCGAGGCCATCGCCGAGGAGGCCAACGGACTCGGCCTGGTCACCCGCACCCTGCACGACCCCCGCGTCCGCGTCGACTACGCCACCATCGGCGCCCTGCACCTCGCGAACCCGGCCTGGGACATCCCCGTGGTCTCCCTCTCGGCCAACAACAACCCGTACTTCTACTCGGACGCCTCCCTGGAGGAGATGGAGGTCCTCGGCGAAGCCACCCGACGGGCCGTCGAAGCCACCGGCCGCCGCGCGGTCCTGCTCGCCTCCAACTCGTTGTCGCACCTGCACTGGCACGAGGAACCGGAGCTGCCCGAGGACATGGAACGGGAACACCCCTACAACAACCACCAGTACCGGTGGGACATGAAACTGCTCGAAGCGATCCGGCGCGGACCGACCGCACCGCTGCGCGAACTCATCCCCGAACACATCGAGGCCACCGCCAGCGAGACCAAGGCCGGCAGCCTCACCTGGATGCTCGCCGCGATGGGCTGGCCCAAGGTCGCCGGCGACGTACTCGGCTACGGCACGATCATCGGCACCGGCAACGCGGTCGTCGAGTGGGTGCCCGAGGGGAACCACCATGGCTGACCGGACCGGAATCGTCGCCGGCGCACTGCTGCCCGGCATGCCGCACCTGCTCGCCGGACACGCCGCACCGAGCTGGTCGGCACTGGCCGACGCCGCCCGCGACGTGGGCGCCCGGCTACGCCGACTCGAACCCGACGTGGTGCTGCTGCTCTCCACCCAGTGGTTCACCGTCCTGGGCCACCAGTTCCAGTGCGACCCCAACCCGCGCGGCCAGCACGTCGACGAGAACTGGTACGCCTACGACTACGGCCTGCTCGACTACGACCTCCGCTTCGACGTCGACTTCACGGAACGCTGGGCCGCCCGGGTCCAGTCCGACGGACTCCAGGCCCGACGGACCCGCTACGACGGATTCCCGATCGACACCGGCACCATCGTCACCTCCGCACTGCTCGACCCCGAGCGGAAGCTGCGGTGGGCGCAGGTCTCCTGCAACCTCTACGCCGACGCCGACACCCTTGCCGCCGTCGGACGCGCCGGCGCCACCGCCGCCCGTGACGCCGGACTGCGCGCCGCTGTCGTCGTGGTGACCGGGATGTCCTCCGGGCTCATCCAGGAGTGGATCGAACCCGACCAGGACCGCATCGGCGCACCCGCCCACGAGCAGTGGAACACCCGGATCCTCGACCTGCTCACCGCCGGCAAGATCGACGAAGCCCTCACCGTCCGCGAGGAGTTCGCCCGGCAGGCCCAGGCCGACAGCCAGTTCCGGGCCCTGGCCTTCGCCGCCGGCGCCGGGGCGAGCACCGGCCCGGCACACCTGCACTCCTACGGCCCCATCTGGGGCACCGGCGGCGCCGTCCTGTCCTGGAACCTGCCAGACCACCACTAGAGGAGAGAGCATGCGGAACACAGCCGTGGGCTTCGTCGAAGCCGAAGGCTTCACCCCCATCTTCGACGCCGTCGACGCGATGGTGAAGGCCACCGAGGTCGAGGTCACCAAGGTCGTCCGGCTCGGCGGCGGCATCATCGCCGTCGCCGTCCGCGGTGACCTCGCCACCGTCGAGGAGGCCGTCGACATCGGCGAGGAGACCGCCCGGGCCAAGAGCCGCTCGGTGCGCTCGATCGTCTTCGCCAGCCCCTGCGACGCCGTCAGCGCGCTGGCGGCCGACCCCCAACTCGTCGGCAACTGACAGCCGGTAAGGAGACCCAGACATGTCCTCCGACATCGCCATCGGCATCGTCGAGACCCGCGGCGTCGTCGCCCTCTCCGCGGGCATCGAAGCCATGATCAAGACCGCCGACGTCCGCTGCGTCGGCGTCGAACGAGTCACCAGCGGCTACCTCGCCGTCGCCGTACGCGGCACCCTCGCCGCCGTGCGGCAGGCGGTCGCCGCCGGCGAGGCCGCCATCCGCGCCCACGGCGACCTGCGCAGCTCGCAGGTCTACCCCAAACCGCACCCGACCACGGCGGCGCTGCTCGACAACCCCGAGACGGCCCGGATCCGCGAGGTCATGGCCAGCCTGCGCGGGGAAGCCTGATGGTGCTCGGCGAGGTCGTCGGCAAGGTGTGGGCGGACCGCATCCTGCCCTCGCTGCAGGGCCGACGCCTCGTCCTGGTCCGGGTCCGGCCCGACGGCTCCGAGCTGGTCGCCGTCGACCCGCTCAACGTCGGCGTCGGCACCACCGTGCTGGTCGTCACCGACGAGGCAGCCGCCTCGGTGACCGGCGAGTCCACCGTCGACGCCGCCGTGGTCGCCCTGGTGGCCGATCCCGGCACCGCCGAAGCCCCCGACCCCGCGCCCACCACGTCCTGACCGAAAGGCACGCCTGTGATGACCGACGGGCTCTGGTCCCCGAGTCTGCTCGCCGGCCGACCGGCCGGCGAGCCGACCGTCCTGCCGAACTTCGTCGACGGCGTATTCGACACCTCCGGCACGCGCTTCGCCAAGGTCTCCCCGGTGACCGGCGAGACCATCCGCTACGTCGCCGAGGCCGACCGGTCCACGGTGGACGCCGCGGTGGCCGCCGCCCGCTCGGCGCTACGGGGGCCCTGGGGCCGGATGGGGGAGCGGGAGCGGGCCGCGGTCCTCTACCGGGTCGCCGACGAGCTGGAACGCCGCTTCGACGACCTGGTGGCGGCGGAGGTCGGTGACACCGGCAAGTCCATCTCGCAGGCCCGCACCCTCGACATCCCCCGTGGCGCGGCGAACTTCCGCGCGTTCGCCGAGATCGTGTCGACCACCCCGACGGAGTCCTTCACGACCCCGACCCCCACCGGCGGACGCGCCCTGAACTACGCCGTACGCAAACCGGTCGGTGTGGTCGCGGTCATCGTGCCCTGGAACCTGCCGCTGCTGCTGCTGACCTGGAAGGTGGCCCCGGCCCTCGCCTGCGGCAACACCGTGGTGGTCAAACCCTCCGAGGAGACGCCGTCGTCGGCGACACTGCTGGCCGAGGTGATGGCGGCGGCCGGAGTGCCCGACGGTGTCTTCAACGTCGTGCACGGCTTCGGACCCGACTCGGCGGGGGAGTTCCTGACCCAGCATCCGGACGTCGACGCGATCACCTTCACCGGCGAGTCGGCCACCGGCCAGACGATCATGCGGGCGGCGGCCGACGGCGTGAAGGCGGTCTCCTTCGAACTGGGCGGCAAGAACGCCGGCCTGGTCTTCGCCGACGCCGACCTCGACGCCGCGATCGAGGGCTCGGTGCGCTCCTCGTTCACCAACGGCGGCCAGGTGTGTCTCTGCACCGAACGACTGCTCGTGCAGCGACCGGTGTTCGACGAGTTCGTGAGCCGGCTCGCCGCCCGCGCCGACGAGCTGACCTTCGGCTGGCCCGCCGACGAGGCGACGGCGAACATGCCGCTGATCTCCCACGCCCACCAGGACAAGGTGCTCGGCTACTACGACCTGGCCCGGACCGAGGGCGCCACGGTGCTCGCCGGCGGTGACATACCGACCTTCGCCGACGCCCGCGACGGCGGCGCCTACGTCCGTCCCACCGTCCTGACCGGCCTGGGGCCCGACGCCCGCGTCAACCGGGAGGAGGTCTTCGGCCCGGTCTGCCACGTGGCGCCGTTCGACGACGAGGACGAGGCGTTCGACCTGGCCAACGACAGCGACTACGGCCTGGCCGCCACCGTCTGGACCCGCGACGTGGGCCGCGCCCACCGGGCCGGCACGCGCCTGGAGACCGGCATCGTCTGGGTCAACACGTGGTTCCTTCGGGACCTGCGCACCCCGTTCGGCGGGGCCAAGGCCTCCGGTGTCGGCCGTGAGGGCGGCACCCACTCCCTGAACTTCTACTCCGAACTGACAAACGTCTGTGTGGATCTGTCATGAGTGATGTCGCCCGGTCCGCCCGACTGCTGCGGACCGCCTACGAGACGCATACCCCCGTCGCGCCGCTGCGCGGCGACCTGATCCCGGTCGGCGACGTCGACGCCGCATACCAGGTGCAGCAGGCACAGGTCGCCGAGTGGGAGGCGGCGGGTCGCCGCCGGGTCGGCGCGAAGATCGGCCTGACGTCCTCCGCCGTCCAGCAGGCCTTCGGCGTCTATCAGCCCGACTTCGGGGTGCTCTTCGCCGACATGGCGGTCCCGGACGGCACCGAGATCGACGTCGGTCGGCTGCTGCAACCCCGGGTGGAGGCCGAGGTCGCCTTCGTGCTCGGCGCCGACCTGCCGTTCACGCAGGTGACACCCGCCGACGTGATCCGGGCCACCGACCACGTCCTGCCCGCGATCGAGATCGTCGACTCCCGGATCACCGGCTGGGACATCTCCATCGTGGACACCGTCGCCGACAACGCCTCCTCCGGACTCTTCGTGCTCGGCAACCAGCCCCGCACGCTGGCGGACGTCGACCTCCGCCTGGCCGGGATGGTCCTCGAACACGCCGGCGAACCGGTCTCGGTCGGGGCGGGCGCCGCCTGCCTCGGCAACCCCGTCCACGCGGTGGCCTGGCTCGCACAGACCCTGGCCGGCGCGGGCACTCCGCTGGCCGCCGGGGACATCGTCCTGTCCGGCGCACTCGGACCGATGGTGCCGGTCACCGCCGGGGCGACGTACGAGGCGCGGATCTCCGGCCTGGGCTCGGTCCGGGCCTGCTTCAGCCCGGGGGAGGCGGCATGACCGGGGTGGCCGTGATCGGGCCGGGGAACATCGGCACCGACCTGATGATCAAGGTTCTGCGCCTGTCGGAGTCGCTGCGGATGACGGCGATGGTCGGCGTCGACCCGGCCTCCGACGGCCTCGCCAGAGCCCGCCGGCTCGGCGTGGCCACCACCGCCGACGGGATCGACGGGCTGCTGACGATGCCGGAGTTCGCCGACGTCGGGGTCGTGTTCGACGCCACGTCTGCCGGATCGCACCGCCGCCACGCCGCGCTGCTGCGCGAGCACGGCCGGCTGGTGGTGGACCTGACCCCGGCCGCCGTCGGCCCGTACGTGGTGCCGCCGGTCAACCTCGGCGAGCACCTCGACGAGCCCAACGTGAACATGGTGACCTGCGGCGGGCAGGCGACCGTCCCCGTCGTCGCCGCCGTCGGCCAGGTGACACCCGTGCACTACGCGGAGATCGTCGCGTCGATCGCCTCCCGGTCGGCGGGCCCCGGCACCCGGGCCAACATCGACGAGTTCACCGAGACGACGGCGCGGGCGATCGAGGTCGTCGGCGGCGCCCGCCGTGGCAAGGCGATCATCGTGTTGAACCCGGCGGAACCACCGATGATGATGCGCGACACCGTCTACTGCCTCTGCCCCGACCAGGACGTCGACCAGGACGCCGTCACCGCGTCGATCGAGACCATGGTCGCCACCGTCGCCGGATACGTGCCCGGCTACCGGCTGAAACAACGCGTGCAGTTCGACCACGTCGACACGTACGTGCCCGCGCTGGGCACCCGGTTCACCGGCGTACAGGTGTCGGTGTTCCTGGAGGTGTCCGGTGCCGGGCACTACCTGCCCGCGTACGCCGGCAACCTCGACATCATGACCTCCGCCGCACTGCGCACGGCGGAACGGATGGTCGAATTCCGCACCGATCGGAAGGTGCCGGCATGACCCGGCTCTATCTGCAGGACGTGACACTGCGCGACGGCATGCACGCCGTCCGGCACCAGTTCACCGTCGACCAGGTCCGTACGATCGCCGCCGCCCTCGACGCGGCCGGGGTCGCGGCGATCGAGGTCGCCCACGGCGACGGCCTGGCCGGCTCCAGCGTCAACTACGGGCACGGCGCCGCATCCGACGCGGACTGGATCGCCGCGGCGGCCGAGGCGGTCACCACCGCGAGACTGACCACCCTCCTGCTGCCCGGCATCGGCACCATCGCCGACCTGAAGGCCGCCCGCGACCTGGGCGTGACCAGCGTACGGATCGCCACGCACTGCACCGAGGCGGACATCTCGGCGCAGCACATCGGATGGGCGCGCGACAACGGCATGGACGTGTCCGGGTTCCTGATGATGGCGCACATGAACGACCCGGTGGCGCTGGCGACCCAGGCGAAGCTGATGGAGTCCTACGGCGCGCACTGCGTCTACGTCACCGATTCCGGCGGCCGGCTGCTGACCCGCGACGTCGCCGAGCGCGTCGACGCGTACCGCCAGGTCCTCGATCCGGCCACGCAGATCGGCATCCACGCGCACCACAACCTCTCCCTCGGCGTGGCCAACAGCGTCGCCGCCGTGGAGCACGGCACCACCCGGATCGACGCCTCCCTGGCCGGGCACGGCGCCGGCGCCGGCAACGCCCCCCTGGAGGTGTTCGCCGCCGTCGCCGAACTCCACGGCTGGGACCACGGCTGCGACGTGTTCGCGCTGATGGACGCCGCCGACGACCTGGTCCGGCCGGTGCAGGACCGGCCGGTCCGCGTCGACCGGGAGACGCTGAGCCTCGGCTACGCCGGGGTCTACTCCAGCTTCCTGCGCCACGCCGAGCGGGCCTCGCAGCGCTACGGGATCGACGTCCGCTCGATCCTCGTCGAGTTGGGTCGCCGCCGCATGGTCGGCGGACAGGAAGACATGATCGTCGACGTCGCCCTCGACCTGGTCGCTGCCACCGACCGGACCACCGCGACCGGAGGAAGCCGATGAGCACCACCGACCACCTCGCCCGACGCCTCGACGACGCGGCGACCAGCCGTACCGCGATCCCGCAGATCGGCACCGACGCCGAGCTGGACGTACCCACCGCCTACCGGGTGCAGCAGGCCGTGGTCGCCCACCGCCTCTCGCGCGGCGAGCGTCCCGTCGGCCTGAAGCTCGGGCTGACCAGCCGGGCCAAGATGGCACAGATGGGCGTCGACGAGGTCATCTGGGGCCGGCTCACCGACGCCATGCGCATCCCCGACGGCGGCACGCTCCGGCTCTCCGCGCACCTCCACCCCAAGGTCGAGCCGGAGGTCGCCTTCCTCGTCCACGGCGGCGCGATCACGGCGGTCGCGCCGGCCCTCGAGGTCATCGACTCCCGGTACGTCGACTTCCGCTTCACCCTGCCCGAGGTCATCGCCGACAACACCTCGGCCAGCGGTTTCGTCCTCGGTGCCTGGCAGCCGGTGCCGGACGGGATCGACAACCTCGGTGTGCTGATGGAGGTCGACGGGCGACCCGTCCAGATCGGATCCACCGCCGCGATCCTCGGCGATCCCCGCCGGGCACTCGCCGAGGCGGTCCGGCTCGCCGCCGCCAGCGGCGTGGAACTGGCCGACGGTGCGGTCCTGCTCGCCGGCGCGGCCACCGCCGCCGTGCCGCTGCGGGCCGGATCACACGTCCGGGTCACCGTCGACACGCTCGGCACCGCGTCCCTGCGGGTCGCGTCGTGACCCCGCCCCGAGAGAACGGCGCACGACACGACGGTGTGGTGCCCGGCAAGGCCACGCCGCGCGGCCGGTTCCCGCATGTCAAGGTCGCCGGTGACCTGATCTTCGTCTCGGGTACGTCCAGCCGCCGGCCGGACAACACGATCGTCGGTGCCGCGGCGGACCCGATGGGCGTCACGGACCTCGACATCCGCGCGCAGACCCGCGCCGTCATCGACAACATCCGCGACATCCTGCACTCCGTCGGGGCCGACCTCGACGACCTCGTCCAGCTCACCACCTACCTGGTGAGCATGAACGACTTCGGCGGCTACAACGAGGTCTACGCCGAGTACTTCGACGAGACCGGCCCCACCCGCACCACCGTCGCCGTGCACCAGCTTCCCCACCCGTACCTGCTCATCGAGATCCAGGCGGTGGCCCGACGGCGGTCCTGACCTCGACCGGGTGGGCGACCTCGTCGGGCTTGCCGGGCCGGCTGTCCCGCAGCCGGCCCGGCACCCGAGCGGTCAGGCGAAGGTGCGACGGGCCCAGGTGCGGAAGTCGGTGGTGGGCAGGCCGAGTGCCTGGGCGATCTCCGGTCGGGCGGGGGTGCCGTTCTCGTTGATCTGCTCGACAGTCCTGATCATGAATGGTGGCAGGCCGCGCGTCACCGCCTCCTGCGGGGTGAGGACCGGCGCGGTGACGGTCCGGCCGGTCACCTCGCTGAGGATCGCGGCGACCTCGGTCATGGTGCGCATGTCGCCGGCGAGTTCCACCTCCTTGCCGTCGAGCGTGCCCGGTCCGGTGAAGGCGGTCGCTGCGGCGGCACCGATGTCGTCGACGGCGATCCAGGCGATGCGAGTGTCCTCGGCGAAGCCGGTGACGATGGTGCCGCTGGACCAGTCGCCGAACAGGAAGGACTTCTCCAGCAGGTTCTCCATGAAGGTCGCGGGCTTGAGGACGGTCCAGCGGGCGAATCCGCCGGTGCGGACCAGTTCGTCGATCTCCGCCTTGCTCTCCCAGTAGTGCCGGTCCCAGCGGCCCTCGGCCCAGCCCGGCTGGTTGCGGTGGAAGTCACCGGCACCGGCGACGCTGCTGTGGACGAACTGCGGCACCCCGGCCCTGCGTGCGGCCTCGACGAGGTGCCGCCCCCGGCGCAGTTCGGCATCGCCCTGCAGATCGGTGAGATCCGGGAAGGGGATGGAGAAGACGCCGTCCACTCCGCGTGCTGCGGCGAGGAGCGAGGCGGGGTCGTCCAGGTCGCCCCGGACCAGTTCGGCGCCGCGTTCGCGGAGGGCGAGTGCGGTGGCGGCGGTGGTGTCGCGGACCAGGGCGCGTACCGCGACGCCCCGGTCGAGCAGGGCCCGGGCGGTGGCGCCGCCCTGCTTGCCGGTGGCACCGATGACAAGGACGGCCATGTCTCCTCCTCGGAACAAGTGGGGTGGCACCCCACTTCATGTCGGCTACGATATGGGGGCACACCCCACTTATCCAAACGGCAGGCGATGAGAGCTGACGCACAACGCAACCGCGCGCTGATCGTCACGGCGGCCAGCGAGGCGGTCGCCCGGGACGGCGCGTACGCGTCGCTGGAGGAGATCGCCCGAGCCGCCGGCGTGGGCTCGGCGACCCTGCACCGGCACTTCCCGTCCCGCTGGGCGCTGCTGGAGGCGGTCTTCCACGACCGCGTCGAGGCGCTCTGTGCCCGCGCCGGCGACCTGTCGACCGGGCCGGACGCCCGCGAGGCACTGACGACCTGGCTGTGCGAGCTGGCGGTCTACAGCACGACCACCCGCGGCCTGGTCACCTCCCTGCTCAGGGCGCCACAGGAGAGCGAGTCCTGCTCCGCGATGCTCGTGGCGGCCGGCGAACCGCTGCGGCGTCGCGCCGCCGAGGAGGGGACCGTGCGCGCGGACGTCGAGATGATCGACCTGGTGACCCTCGTCAAGGCGATCGCACTGGCAGCGGAATCCACAAGCGCGACCGAGGCGGAGCGGTTGGTGCGACTCGCCCTGGAAGGAATCAGCCCCTCCCGGCGGTGAACGACCCTCAGGTGTTCATCAGCGAATCGCGCAGATGTCGTACCGCATAATGGGCGCGCGATTTGACCGTACCGGCGGGAATGCCGAGCGCGGCGGCAGCCTCGTCGACGGAATGGCCATGCACGTACAGTTCCACCAGGACGGACCGGTGGGTGGCGCCGAGTTCGCCGACGGCGCGTCGCAACGTGAGTGACGCGATCGCCGTCTCCGCCGCGTTGACCGAGTGCGCGAGGTCCGCCTCGGCGATGCCGACCTCGACGGGCCGTCTCTGCCGTCTGCGGTACGCATCGATCGCGAGACGCCGCGCGACGGTGAACAGCCAGCGCCGTTGCGGCTCCGGGCCCGGCGGCATCTGGTCCAGACTGCGCCAGGCCCGGAGCATCGTCTCCTGCAGCAGGTCCTCGGCGGTGCAGAGGGACCCCGGTGGGGTCAGCCTCCGCAGGTAGTGCAGCAGCGCGCCACCGTTGTCGCGGTGCAGGTCCCGCATGAGATCCTCGGTGGCGGTGACTGTCGACATCGAATTCCCCGTCCAGTTCCAGCGCGTCGGGGAAAGCGTACGAGGTGCCTCTTAATTTCTACTTTATTGCCATTCAGTTGACCATTCCACTATTTCGGAAACTGCGCTGAAAGGGCGTCACGCAGTCCGGCACGCGCCGACACGCCGAGCTTCGGGAAGATGCGATAGAGATGGGCGCCGACCGTGCGGTGGGAGATATAGAGGCGCTCGGCGATCTGCTTGTTGGTGAGGCCGCTGGCGGCCAGTCCGGCGATCTCCAGCTCCTGACTGGTCAGACCGCCGAGACCGGTGGCCGGTTCCTCGGCGACGACCGGTCGGTAGCCGGTGGCGCGCAGCTCGGCTGCGGTACGGGCCAGCCACGGCTCGGCGCCCATCGCGGCGAAACCGTCGCGGGCCGCGAGGAGATGGTGGCGGGCTGCCGACGGATCCCGATGACGACGCAGTTTCTCGGCGTAGGCGAGCCGGATCCGCGACGCCTCGTACAGCCAGCGCTCGGAAGCCGGTTCGTCCAGGGTCTGCGCGAGCCGGGCGGCGGCGTCGTCGCCGTCGCTCACGAGCGCGTCGACGCCGTGCTGCAGCAGCCGCATGCGGGTCGACAGGGCGGCCACGTCCGCCTCGCGCATGGCCTTGGCGTGCGCCCGGGCCTCGGCGGTGCGCCCGGTCCGGACGGCGGCCTCCACCAGGTCGAACATCACGTACGTGCAGTTCGGCACGTACGGGGCGAGGACACCGGGAGGACTGGAAGCGGCGGCGTGCCGGTACGCGGACTCGAAGTCGCCCTGTGCGGCGGCGGCCAGCGCACGCGGGTGATGGGCGATGGCAGCCGCTCCCGCCACCCCGCGCGGTAGCGCCCAGTGGGTGATCTCGTCGGCCAGCTCGAAAGCCTCGCCGGACCGGCCCCGACCGGCCGCGACGATCGCGCGGTTGTACAGGAAGTACCACTTCAGGAACCCCAGACCGCTGTCACCGCAGACCTGCTGCGCCTCGACGGCCAACTCCTCGGTCTCGTCCCACCGGCCGGTGAGGAACCCGTCCAGACAGAGGTGCATCATCGCGGCCAACTGCCGCCGTGGTGCCCCGCCTTCGCGTCCCTGCCGCACGAGTCGCCACGAGTACTCGCGGTTCTCGCCCAACCGGTCCAGATAGACCGAGGCGGTGCCGATCCGCATGGCCCGGGTCAGATCCTCCTCCTCGGGCAACGACGCGATCAGCGCCTCCAGGTCTGCCACCGCCGCGGCACCGGTGCGCACCGGATCGGGGAAGGTCCTGCTCATCACCGAGAGGAGGTCGCTCGGACCCGGCGTGAACATCCCGAGAAGTCGATGGAAGACGGCCCAGTGGTCGGGACTGCCGGCATACCAGGACAGCAACAGCAGCGTGTGCATGGCCTCGTCGAGCGCCGGATCGTCCGCGCGCCAGCCGTGCTCGCCCGTCTCGATCGCGCCGGCGAGCAGACGGTGTGCGGTGTGCACGTCGCCGTCACCATTGATCATCAGCAGGGCCGCAGCGCCGGCGGCGTGCAGCGCACCGGCCGAGCCGACGCTCATCTCCCGCGACCGGGCGAGCAGGGTGGTCGCATCGCCGGAACCGCCGGCCTCCGCACCGATGTACGCCGCCTGCGCCAGTCGCCGTGCGGTGCTCTGCGGAGTGGCGCTCAGTTCGGCCGCACGCATCAGGGCGGCGATGGCAGCCAGCGAGTCGCCCCGCTGCATGACGCGATGGGATGCCTGCTCCAGTTCTGCCGCCACCGCCTCGTCCGGACCGGCGGTGGCGGCGGCCAGATGCCAGCTCCGACGTTCCGGATCGTCCGGCAACGCCTCGGCGATGGCCAGGTGAGCCCGGCACCGCTCCTCGTGCGTGGAGGACGCCACGATCGCCGACTGGATGAGGGGATGCCGGAAGGTGATGCGCCCGGTCGCGTCGTCGACCCGTACCAACTGGTGTCGTTCGGCCGGTGCCAGATGGGTCAGGTCGGTCATGCCGCGCAGGGTGCGGACGTCGCCGCTGCCCTCGAACGTGGCGAGCAACAGCAGCAGCCGGCTGGGCTCGGGCAGACCGGCGATGCGGTTGGCGAAGCCGGCCTGAAGCCGGTCGCTGAGCGGTACGACGTCGGCGAAGGCCGAGGGATGCGCCGCTCCGGCGAGGGTGGCCGGTAGCTCGACCAGGGCCAGCGGATTGCCCCGGGCGAGGTCGAGCAGGCGTCGCCGGGTGGGCGACGTCATGGTGGGGAAGTGCGAGTCCACCAGCCTGGCGGAGGCTTCGGTACTCAGCGGCTCGACAGTGACCTCGGTGAGGCCACGACGGTCGAGGAAGCTCTCGGTGCCGGTCCGGAAGGCGGCGATCACGCCGACCGGTGACCTCGCCACCCGCCGGGCGATGAAGCCGAGCGCGACGGCGCTGGACCGGTCGACCCACTGCACGTCGTCCACGATCAGCAGGACGGGCGCCTTCTTGGCGACGGTGGTGAGCAGAGACCGGGCGGCGTTGCAGACCAGCAGTGCCGCAGGCGTCGGGCCGGAGCCGAAACCGAGCGCGACGGTGAGCGCGTCGCGCAGTGCCGGGGGCAGCCGTCGAATCTCGGCGTACAGCGGTAGCAGTAGCTGGTTGAGCGAGGAGTAGCTGACGTCCGCCTCGAACTCCGAGCCGGACGCCCGCAACACCTGAAAGCCGGCGGCCTCGCCCAGGTCCGCCGCCGCGTCCAACAACGCCGACTTGCCGACACCGGGCTCGCCGCGCACCAACCGGACATCCCCGTCGCGCCGTACCGATTGCAGGAAGTGGCCGATGCACGCCAGCTCCACCTCGCGCCCGACCAACAGCTCATGCGATGACGTCACACCCGGAACGACGATCGCGGGCGGTCAGGGTTCAGTCGCCTTGCCGACGGACCTAAGCTGAGAGGCGTGATCATAGACCGCCCGCGATGCTGATGGGTGCCGGAAATCCGGACGACGGTCCACCCGTACGCTTCGCCGTGCTGGGCCCGGTGCAGGTGTGGCGCGGCGAACGCGAGGTCGACCCGGGATCACGCCAGCAGCGTCTGATCCTCGCGCTGCTCCTGGCCCGCGCCGGCCGGCCGGTCGGCATCACGGACTTCGTCACGCTGTTGTGGGACGAACGCCCACCCCGTAGCGCGGTGAACATCGTCCACCTTCACCTGGGCTCCCTGCGGCGGCTGTTCGAACCCGACCTGCGCCCTCGGACACCCGGACGGTGGCTGGCGAGCGACGCGGCCGGCTACCGCATGATGGTCGACGCGCACGGGCTGGACCTGCTGCGCTTCCGCGACCTGGTGCGTCGGGCGCGGGAAACCGACGACCCCGCTCAGGCGCTGACGACCTACGTACAGGCACTGGAACTCTCGCGCGGGCCGTGCGGCGGCGCTCCGGACCTGCTCAGTCGTCCGGTCGCCGACTTCGAGTCGGTGGACGACGAGTACGCCGACCTGGTGGGTGAGGCCACCGACCTGGCACTGCGTGCGGGAACGGCCCGGCTGGTGCTACCGATGCTGCGGCGCGTCGCCGCGCAGCGTCCGCTGGACGAAGCCGTCCAGGCCAGGTTGCTGCTTACGCTGTCCGCAGCCGGGCAGCAGGCCGAAGCGATCGCCCTGTACCAGGAACTCCGGAGCCGGCTCTCCGACGATCTCGGGATCCATCCGGGCCGCGAACTCCAGGAGGCGTACCGGACGGTCCTGCGGCACGGGGCCCCCGAGATGGCGCCGGGTCGGCGGCCCGACGAGAGCCCGTCAGCGGGCGGCTTCCTCGTCAGTCCGGCCCAGCTACCGCCGGACCTTCCCCACTTCACCGGACGCCAGGACAGCCTGCGCCGGGCGCTCGCGCTCATCCACGGCCGTACCGCCGCCGGGGCTCTGCGCATCGTCGTCATCGAGGGCATCCCCGGCGTCGGCAAGACCAGCCTGGCGACCCACCTCGGGTACCGGTTGGCCGACGAGTTCCCGGACGGTCAGCTCTACGCCGACCTCAGGGGCCTGGACCCGGACGCCGCGTTGCCCCCGGGAGAGGTGCTCCAGGCATTCCTGCACGCGCTCGGCGTCCGTGGCCCGGACATCCCGACCAGCGACCTGGCCCGGTCCGGGCTCTACCGCAGTGTCCTGGCGGAGCGTCGGGTGCTGATCGTGCTGGACAACGTCCGCGACGCCGACCAGGTCCGGCCTCTGCTCCCCGGTGCTCCGGGAAGCCTCGTCCTGGTCACCAGCCGCTACTGCCTGGCCGGTCTCGCCGCGACACACGGGGCGCACGTGCTCGCGCTCGACGTCCTGCCGGACGACGAGGCGCGTGAGCTCGTGGTCTCGCGGGTCGGGTCCACGCATGCCCTGGCGGACCGGAAGGCGTTGGACGAGATCGTCGACCGGTGTGCGGGGCTTCCACTGGCACTGGCCGTGGTGGCCGCCCGGGCTCTGGCCCATCCCGAACAGCGGCTGTCGGCCGTCGCGGCCGAACTGCGCGACGCCCAGGGCGGCCTCGACGCGTTCGGCATCGAGGATTCCGACAGCGACCTACGGGCCATCTTCTCCTGGTCCTACCGTGGCCTCAGCCCGTCCGCCGCACGCCTGTTCCGTCTGCTGGCCCTGCATCCGGGCCCGGACGTCACCCTGCCCGCCGCGGCGAGCCTCGCCGGCCTGGCCGTGCAGGATGCCGGCGACGTGGTCGAGGAACTGGCGCGGAGCAGACTCGTCACGGAACGCCGGTCCGGCCGGTACGGCGCCCACGATCTGATCGCCGCGTACGCGCGGGAACTGCTGGCCGGCGCCGGCTCCGACGCGGAGCGTGACGCGGCGGCGGATCGGCTGCTCCGCTACTACCGGCGTGCCGCCCACGCGGCCAACCGCCACATCAATCCCGAGATCGATGCCGAATCGCCCGCCGCGTACGACGGGGTCGTCGACGAGAACCCGACGGACGCCCGGGAGGCCGTCGAATGGTTCGCCGCCGAACGGGACGTGCTGAAAGCCGTCATGCGCCAGGCCAACGACAGCGGTCGGGTGTACGACGCCTGGCAGTTGGAGCTCACGGTGCAGGGCTTCTACCAGCGCGACGGGTGGTGGCAGGAGTGGGCGACCGTGGTGCGCGAATGCCTGGACGCGGCGGAAGGCGCCGGCGACTCGGCAGGTACGGCGAACATGCTGCGCAGCCTGGCCGGCGCCCGCTTCTACCTCGGCGACAGCGCCGCAGCCCTGACCCTGCTCGACCGTGCTCTGGCGATCTTCGTCGAGCTGGGTGACGCGTCCCGGGAGTCGCTGACACTGCGCAACCTCGGCGAGGTCAGTTTCGCGGTCGGTGACCACGATCGGTCCGTCACCTGTCTCCACCAGGCACTGCGTATCGCCGAATCGCTCGGCGAGCAGGTGGCCCAGGTGGACGTGTTGTCCCGTCTCGCCGACACGCAGTACGAACTCGGCGACCGCGCGGAGAGTTTCCAGACCATCGGCCGCGCCCTGGCCATGAGCGAGCAACTCGACCACGGTGTCCGCCGCGGCCAGTGCCACCTCCGGCGCGCGAACCTCTATCTGCGCGAGCGGCGGTACGCCGAGTCCCTGGCGGACTTCGCCGCAGCCGACGAACTGGCCGTGGCCGTCGGCGGCCGGGTGCTCAGGGTCCGGGCGAATCTGGGTCTGGGGGACATCGCCTATGCGATGGATGATCGGCCCGCCGCCCGGACGGCATGGCTGGTGGCGTTGAGCCTGGCCAACGACACGGACCGGGATCAGGAGGCCGCGATCCGGCGCCGCCTGGCGAAGCTGCGCGACGACGCGCCGCCGGACGTGTAAGGAGGGGTCCCCTGCTATACACGAGGCGTTAGCAGGGGACCCCTCCTTACACAACTCCAGCAGCGCTGCGGCGGGCAGCGCCTCAGCGAGCGGTCAGAACGAGTACGCCCGGAAGGACTGGTACTTGCCGGCGGTGAAGGTCCGGAACGTGCCGAGGTTCCACTGGAGGCCGGTGCAGTTGGGCCCGCTGAAGGCGCTGACCTGTTCGACGATGCGTTCCCCGGTGAGCGACGCCGCGGTCGGCGGCATGGCCAGGCAGGTGCCGTCGGGCTCGGCGACGTGCAGCAGCAGCGTGGCGAAGGTGCCCTCGAAGATGCTCAGCCCCGAGGGGGGTACCTCGACGGCGGCCTGCGCGGGCTGAGCGTGCAGAGCGACCGTGGCGGCGATGCCGGCCACGGTCAGGCCCGCGACAGTACGAATTCTCCGGCCCATGGTGGTGCCTCCCTGGATCGATGTCCGTGCGGTGTGGTGTGAGCGCGCCAGGTCAGCCTTTCGCGGGCTCATGGAGATCGGCAACGGTGTGGGTCGATGACTATGTAGACAGAAAATGACGACCCGTGGCGTGAACTTCGTTCGGCGGCATACGTAGCCCGGCGGCGGAGGGTGCCGGGGCATCGGTCGAATGACCTAACCGAGTCGTCCGCAGCCGTCGACCGCCCGACGAGGCGCGCCGGCCGACAGCGACCAGCAGGAGCGGACGATTCCGGCGAAAGGACTCGGCTTCCGGTCGTCCTCCGCGCCGCACCGTTGCTCACGGCAGGCGGATGACTGATTCGGTGAGCGGCCCGGGAGACGACCGTGGACCCATCGACGGCGCCGTTCGTGCCGTCACCGCCCACGTCGAGGAGACAGCCCATGAAGCCCACCATCGTCCTGGTCCACGGCGCCTTCGCCGAGTCCGGCAGTTGGAAGGCAGTGATCAGTCGGCTGCAGGCCGCGGGTCACCGCACCATCGCGGCCGGGAACCCGTTGCGGAGCCTCTCCGGGGACGCCGCCGTGGTGGCCGACCTGCTGGCCACGATCGAGGGTCCGATCGTGCTGGTCGGCCACTCCTACGGGGGTGCGGTCGTCTCCAACGCCGCGACCGGCAACGACAACGTCAAGGCCCTCGTGTACGTGGCCGCCCTGGCTCCGGAGAAGGGCGAGAACGTGCCGGACCTGACCGGCAAGTTCCCGGGCGCCACCCTCGGCGAACACCTCCACGAGGTGCCGCTGCGCGACGGCACCGCCGACGTCTATGTCCGTCCGGAGAGTTACCACGAGCACTTCGCTGCGGACCTCACGCCGGAGCAGGCGGCCCTGGACGCCGCCACCCAGCGGCCGTTCCACACCACCGCCCTCAACGAGGGCTCCGGCGAGCCGGCCTGGAAGACGATCCCGTCCTGGTTCATCTCCCCGGAGCGGGACCTCGCCATCCCGATCGCGGTGTTCCGCTTCATGGCCGAACGCGCCAACGCGCGGGAGGCCGTGGAGGTCGCCGGTGCCTCGCACGCGCTTCCGGTGTCGCAGCCGCAGGCGGTGGCCGACGTCATCCTCCGCGCCGCCGCTTCCGTCTGACCACTCCGTCCGTACCCGAGACCCGGCCCGCTCGGGCCGCTCCCGATCGAGAGGATCCACCCATGAAGATCAACCTTCCGTTCCTGTCCAGGCGCATCGCTCCGTGGACGGCCGTCGCCGCCGGTGTGGCGGTGGCCGCGCTGGTCGCCGGCTCCGCGCAGGCGGTGGCGGGGCACCGGCCCTGGGCCAAGCCCACGGTGGTGCTGGTCCACGGCGCGTTCGCCGACTCGTCGAGTTGGAACGGCGTCATCACGCACCTGAAACGGGACGGCTATCCGGTGGTCGCCGCCCCGAATCCGCTGCGCGGCCTGCACGCCGACGCCGAACACCTGCGCAGCGTGCTGGAGAGCGTGCGGGGCCCGATCGTGCTGGCCGGTCACTCCTACGGCGGATCGGTGATGAGCGAGGCCGCCGACGGCGACACCGACGTCAAGGCACTGGTCTACATCGCGAGCTTCGCCCCGGAGCAGGGGGAGAGCACCTCGGCTCTGGCCGCGAAGTTCCCGGGCGGACAACTGGGCCCGGCCCTGGACTCCGTGCCGGTGTCGATCCCCGGTGCCGGTACGGGCACCGACCTCTACATCAAGCAGGACCAGTTCCGGCGGGTGTTCGCGGCCGACGTCCCACGGAAGGTCACCGACCTGATGGCCGTCACCCAGCGACCGATCACCAGTGCCGCGCTCGACGACACCGCCACCCGGACGGCGTGGAAGTCCATCCGGTCCTGGTTCATGGTGACCACGCAGGACCTGGCCATCCCCGCCGACTCGATGCGGTTCATGGCCAGGCGTGCCGGGTCGCACACCGTCGAGATCACGGCCTCGCACGCGGTCACGGTCTCGCAGCCGAAGCCGGTGGCCGACCTGATCGACACGGCGGCCCGCGCCACCACGCGCTGACCGGCCCACGCTGTTCGCGATACCCGTGCAGTCCGGCGGCGCGCTGGGGTCAGCGCGCCGCCGGCCGCGTGCCGGGCCGCCCTGCCGACGTGGGGCCGCCCGGTTCACGTCAGGAAGGTCACCCGCTCGGCGGTCTCGGTGAGCTGCAGCGCCAGATCGCCCGAGCCGAGTTCGGTGGGGGCGACCCCGAGCGCGTCGGCGATCGCCGCACCCAACCCGGCCACCGGCACGGTCCGCAGCGCGCCCAGCGGCAGCGGACCGACCGGCGTCGGGGTGGCCGTCACGCCACCCGGGGCCCGCAGTGTCTTGCCGATGGTGCCGTCGCCGAGTTGCTCGACGGCGAGGTGCTGGCCTTCCGGCGGTTGGTGCAGGTCCAGCCGGGCAAGCTCCCCCTGGAAGAGGCAGAGCAGTATGTCCGGCGTCAGCCGCGCGGTGCGCCAGGGCGTCAACCGCCGGGTGCCGGCCGGGTCGGCGTACGCGTCGACGAGCAGCCCCGGGTAACCGGGCACGACCGCCGACCGGATCAACGCCCCGGTCACCGTCGGGAACTGCAGCGGCGGCGGATCGTCGGCGTCCCGCTGCGCGTCGGCCGGACCGAGCCGCCCGATGCTGGTCGCGCCGTCGACGAGGTGTCGGATCCAGCGTTGGTCGAGTCCGACGAAGCGGATGCTCTCCGCCGGGAGCAGCTTCTCGTCGGGCAGCAGGTAGGGCAGGGGCACACCGTCCAGTTGCGCGAGCGCGCGCAGCCAGGTGAGCAGACCCTCCGGCATGTCGGTGTCCGCCGCCGGCACGACCAGCGGGTAGTCGACCGGAACGGTCTGCTTGGCGGCGATGTCCCGGCGACGCCGCCAGGTGTAGAGGCTGCTGCTGATGTCGGTGCTGCGCAGCGCGAGCAGCCGACCGAGCTGCCACGCCGCGGCATGGCTGACGTCGAACATGCCGACGTCGGTGTGCAGCCTCAGCAAGGCGTCCGCGCTGCGGGCCGGGGTGACCGGCCCTCCGTCGGTCGCCCCGGTGCTCAACGGTCCCCGGTACCAGCCGATGCTGCGGCCACCCTGGCGCAGCCGGTGCCGCAGCGGCACCAGTCCCTGGGTCAGGAACCCGTTCGCGGTCGCGTTGCCCACGTCAGGCAACCGCAGGTCGCCGCCGTCGGAGGCCAGATCCCGCACCAGTCCGGGAAACGAGTGGTCGGCGCTGACGCAGGCGAACCGCCAACTGGCCAGGCTCACCAGCGGCACGGTGGAACCGCCGGTGCCACCCCGGCCCGGATGCGGCAGGTCGAGCCCGGGGGCACCGAGTCCGTCGGCCCGGAACCGGTGCTCCAGCGACACCAGGTGCACCGTGCTGGTCGTACCGGCGCCGGGCAGTCGGTTGCCGACGACCACCGCCGCGTCCGGGTCGGCATCCGGCCCGGTGCCACCCCGGACGTGGGCCAGCAGCCGCAGCTCGGCGTACGCGGGCATCAGGCTGGTCAGCAGAGCGGCGGGTACGTCGATCACGGTCACCGGGTCGTCGGCGGAGTCGTGTCGCTCCAGGGCGGTCGCCGGCTCGGGCAGTCTGCCCTCCCGGGTCAGCGCCCCCACCGTGGTGGTCCGTGGCTGCGGCTTCTCGTCCTCGTCGAAGAGCAGCAGCGCCAACCACGGCGGACGGTCGTCGCCGCCCCCGCCCGGATCGCGTTCCCAGGGCAGTGAGGGCCGGTCGAGCACCACGTGCGGCAGCACGTTGCCGTGGTCGCCCAGGCTGCCGTCGGGTGGGAAGACCGCGCGGATCGCGGTCGGTGGCAGGGCGAACCGGTCGCCGCCGACGCTGAACCGGCGGCTGGTGCCGAACGACTCCGTCGCGGAGCCGACCGCGACGGCCTGGGTCACGGTGATGGCGTAGTCGCCGGCCTCCAGTGCCGGGCGTCGGTGCGCGGCGAACGTGACGGTGTTGTCAGACATGAGCGGCCACCCGGGGGATCTCGTGGAACTGGCTGGTGTCGAAGCCGGTCAGGTCGACCGACGCGTCGGGCAGCAGGGCGGCCCACAGGTCGGCCCGGGCAGCGGTCACGGTGGGCGCCGCCATGCTGCCGACGATCAGCTTCGCGCGTTCGGCGTCGCTGCCGTCGAGATCCGCCACCGCCGCCGGGGCACGCAGCCGGATCGCGTCGGAGACCTCGAACAGGGCCGTGTCGGCCTGCACCGCGCTCCGGTCCAGCCACGCCGGCTCGGGCGTCACCGTCGGGCGGGGTGTGATGGTGTACCCGGTCAGCAGATCCGGCGTCAGTGCCGGATCGGTCGGTGACGGGGTGAGCCGGCCACCCCACAACGCGTTCGGCAGCCGCTTGACCACCGGCCGGTAGTCGAACTGGTCCTCGGCCGGGACGCCGTCACGGGTGATGGTGATCCGGTGGGTGGCGGTCGCGTTCCCGACGGCCACCCCCATCGGGCCGACCCCGAACCGGGTGCTGCCCGCGTCGGCCGGCAACGCCGCCTCGGCGGTGCCGGTGCCGCGCCTGCCCCTGCTGCTCGGGACGCTGCTGTCGGTGCTCAGCACCAGCGTGGTCGGGTCGACCACGCCCAGGTCGTCGTCTGCGGCGTCGGCCGCCGCCCGATGGCTGTCGCCGCGCAGCGTGACGCTGACCAGTTCGGCCGGGGCCGGCAGCAGCGTCGACCGGAAGCTGGTCCAGGACAACGGCGTCGGGCCACCGCCCCGGTCGGCGCCGAACGAGATGCGGATCGACGTGACGTGCAGGTCGATCGTCGCGGTGCCGCCGAAGTCCGGGCCCCACAGGTCGACGTCGGTGCCGACGTGCAGGTTGATCGTGTGCGTACCGAAGAAGTGGTACGTGTACGACGCCCCGATGCTGACGTGCAGCGACGCCTCGTAGTGGTACGGCTGCCACGAGATCAGGAAGTCCATGGCGGCGTCGAACCAGGCGCGCAGCGACCCGTCCTGGTAGACGGCACTGAGCCCGCCACCGGCCATCAGGGCCCCCGGGGTCAGCGCGTAGTACGCCGACCCGGACATGCTCAACTGTGGCGAGACCTGCCAGGAGAACCCGAGCCGGGGCACGGTCGGGTAGTGCGCCGGCACCGGGAAGTGCGGGTGATAGCCACCGGCGGTCAGCACGAAGTCCCCGGAGTGCTCGCCGGCGAACCAGGTCGAGAACGCGATACCGCCGACGAGGTGACAGGCCCGCGACAGCAGGTAGGAGTTGCGCGTCAACTGCGCCTGCACGCCCAGGAACCCGTCGTCGGGTACGAAGCTGGCCCGCAGCGCCAACTGCACCTCGGCGACCGGGGTGACCGCCTCGGTCCCCGGCGCGCGGGCCGGCAGGGTCAGCGTGGACAACCCGAGCACGTCCAGTTCGAAGCGGTGCCCGAACGTCGCCGCGACCAGCACGAACGAGTCGAGCATCTCGAACGAGCTGACGTGCACCCCGGCGGTGAGCAGGATGTCCCCGACCGACGGGGGCAGCCACGTGGCGAGGCTGCGCAGCTCGGCACCGAGGCTGGTGCCCGGCGTCGCGGCTCCGGTCGCCTCCGCCACCAGCGGGAACGACGCCACGTCGTCGACCGGCGGCAGGACCAGACGCCGGTGGTAGCCGAATCCGGCGGCGATGCCCCGGACGTGGAAGAACGGCGGCCCACCGACCGGGGTGTCCAGGTACGCGTAGACGAAGACCGACGGCCCCGCCGGCAGTTGCGCGTACGCCCCGATCGCGGCCAGCGACAGCGACTCGGTGCGCAGCTGCGCCATGCCGCCGTACGCGGGATAGCTGACCCCCTCGTACTCGATCTCCGACCGGAGGAACGCGCCGGTGATGCTGACCGGGCCGGCAGCGTAGGACAGGCCCATCCCGGACAGCCCGAACGACGGTACCGAGAGCGGGTCGGTCAGCGAGATCCCGACCTCGAGCCCGTCCAGGGAGAGGGTGAGGCCGGCGACGGCGACCGACGCGTCCAGCAGCAGCGCGAGGCGCGGATCCTGGCCGTCGTGCTGCCGGAAGGCGACGCCGACCCGGGCGAGCTGGACCGGACCGAAGGCGCGCTGCACCGGGAGCCAGGAGGTGTTGTCGCCGGTGACAGTCTGCTTCGGTGGCGCGGGTACCGGCCCGGCCGGCGGGTTCGCCGTCCCGTTCACCCCGCTGACCGGCACCGACACCGGCTCGCCGAACGGTCCCAGGCGCAGCGTCCCGTCGACGGTGAACCCGGCCGGCAGACCTGCTGCCGGCAGCGCGGGTATCTCCGCCGGCAGCAGCGCGTTCAGCGCGGTGACGTCGGCGGCACCGAGCGCGGCGGTGGCCGCCACGACCCGGAGCAGGTCCATCCCGATCGTCGTGTCGCCGGTGAGATGCTCGCCGACCACCGGCAGGTCGGCCAGGTCGACCGTGAGCGCGAGGTCGACCCCGAAGACGTACGCCGTCCCGGTCCCCTCGACCGGCCGGGTCAGGGCGAACAGCAGGTGCCGGGGGTCGACGACGATGCCGTGCGGCACATAGCCGGCGGCGGTCGGGGAGACCGCGCCGACGAGGGCACGCACGTCCGGCACCGGATCGCTGGAGGCGTGAGTGTACGAGGCGGCCAACCGACGGGCGGTGGCGTCACCGGCCAGGTGCAGGTCGAGCTGCGGGTGGAACGTGCTGCCGTCGCCGACCGGCACCGCGAGCGCGATCAGCCCGTCGAAGGAGCGCTGCGCGGTGTCGACCGTGACGGTGATCGCCACGTCGGTGTCGTCGACCGGGAACCGGGCCTGGCCGGTGACGAAGACCCGCTGGGTGCCGGTGGAGACGTCGACGCCGAGATTGTCGATGGTCAGGTCGGCCAGCGGCGCCGGCAGGGCGAGGCCGTCGAAGCGTTCGGCCAGGGACTCCACCGCCGGCCCGATCGGGATGAGCTGGCCGGGTCCGGTCTCGCCGGTGAACTCCCACTTCCGGTCGGGGGCCGGGTCGTAGTCGGCGGTCATCGTGACGGTGACGTCGTCGATGACGAAACCCGCCATCGCCTGCATCTGTGTACCGGTGGTGTCGTGGTCCAGATCGAAGGTGAGACTGGTCAGCTCGACCTGGTCGGTGAGGAACCAGTTGCCCGCCACCACGATCTCGCCGCCGAACGTGGTGCCGGTCGTGCCGACCGGCAGGTTCACGTCGGCCTGGAACCGGGTGATCGCCAGGTCGGGCAGGTGACCGGGATCGGCGCCGGTGAAGTGCTGGTAGACCTCGCGGATCCGCAGCGGCGCGTCGCCGTAGAGACCGCCGCCGAGGTGCCGTGACCTCGGGTCGGCGACGAGTTGCAGGGTGCCCTCGTCACCGATCCCGAGCAACCCGTTGACCAGGAACGACGGCGTCGCACTCGGGCCCGGTCGGTCGACCCGTACGGTCAGCTCCAGGGCCTGCAGTTCCAGCAGGTCGTCGACGATGACCCAGTCCGCCTCGGCGCGGACGGTCAGCGCGATGTGGTTGATCGACCAGGTGCCGCCGCTGTGGGCCAGGCAGACCACCACCTCGCCGAGACTGATTCCGGCGTCCGGGTCGATGTCGAACGGCAGGGTCAACCGGTCCAACCCGGCGAGGTCGGCGACGTCGTCGAGGGTGAGCGCGCCCAGTCCGCTGAAGTCGGCGGCCAGGATGATGTCGTTGTCCCAGCCGGCGACCTGGGCGGAGAGCAGCACCCGGTGGCTCTGCCCACCGGTGCGGACGTCGATCGCGCCGGTGAGGACCAGCACTGCGACGACCTCACTGTCGGCGGTGTGCAGGTTGAGGTCGGGGGTGCCGAAGATCTCGTACCGCAGGTCGGTGACGTCGAACAGGCCGAGGGGGAGGGGCTCCCCGTCGGCGCCGTAGAGGATGACGCTCGGCACCGTGGGGTGCGGCAGCGGGTAGCCGTCCGGTGCGAGGGTGACCATGGTGATGTCGCCGACGACCGGGTGTGTCGTGCCCGGGAACAGCAGCGCGATGGCGGCCATCTCGCTGGTGATCCGCAGGTCGCCGGTGAAACGCATCGCCGCGTCGGCCGGATCGGGCGTCGGGTCGTCGCCGGTCGGTGCCAGCACCGCCGTGTCCAGCGTCATCAACGGTCCGGTGAAGCGCAGCGTGGCCAGCAAGGTGCCGGCCAGCGCCGGGAAGGTGTCTGCGAGCGACCAGGTCGGCGCGCCGGTGGCGGTGACCCGTACCCCGGTGACCGTGTCCGCGGCGAGGGCGAAGCGGGCGGTGACCGCCAGCCCGGCGAACGGGCCGGGTGCGCCGGTGCCGTGGACCTCGACCGCGTCGGCCTGGTCGACGCGGACGCAGTCGGTCAGGGCCAGTCGGCCGGTGGGCAGGAAACGGCCGAGATAGGTGGCGTGGTCCGCGTCCAGGCTGGACAGCGGCAGGTCGAGCCGGCCGGTGGCGACCGTGGCCAGCAGCGTCTCCAGGGTGTGCCGATTCATGATCAGGCCGTCCAGGCGATGTCGAGGTTGCCGTGCGACCCGGTGATGTACACCGGGACCGGGATGTCCATCTGTTGGACCTTGTACCGGCTCACGTTCATGTCCCAGCACCATCCCTTGTGGGCGGTGGCAGGGACGCGGCCCGTGAAGTTGTCGATGTACTTCTCCACCGTGGGCCAGGCCGGCAGGTGGTGCGAGGTGCTGCCCTCCCGGGCCGCGCTGATGATCGCCTCCGTCTTGGGTTTCACCACGTCCAGCAGTTCCTTCGAGCCTGACGTGACCTTGCTGCCGTGGTGGGCGATGTGCATCACGTCGACCCCGGTGATCCGGGTCTTGGTCGGTGCGGCGTACTTGCCGGCTGCGATCAGGTAGTGCTCGGTGCTGGTGGTGGCGTCACCGCAGAGCAGCAGCTTCTTCCCGTGCGCCTCGATCAGCAGCACCAGGCTGGCGCGGTTCCTGGCCTTCTTGGTGTCCTTGTCGGTCTTGTAGTCGTGCGCGACCCCACCGGCGAGGATGGTGACGGTGCAGGTCGGCTCCGCGATGATCCGGATGCCGCCCTTGTCGTCGAGACGATCCACCTGGTCGCCGGCGGTGGCGGCGACCACCGCCGTGCCGTCGAGCGTGATCTCGCCGCGGACCACGCTCTGGTCGGACGGATCGACCTCCAGGTTGTGCACCACCTTGAAGATCTTCGTGGCGTCGGCCATGTGTTTTCGGAGCCAGTCGATGGCGCCGACGTAGTCCTCGCTCTCACCGCTGTGGTAGACCCGCCCCACCGTCATCTTCCGACCGGTGCGGTCCTCGTCGAGCACGGACGTCAGGTAGTTGTAGTGGTCCTCGTCCGGATGGGTGAAGACCATGACGTCGATCGTGCTGCTGCCCAGCAGATAGCGGGGCACGTTCAGGCTGTTCCAGATGTACTGCGCGTGCGCCTCACCGGTCGTGGTGTCCAGGGTGGTCGAGCCGCAGTCGACGAGCACCGTCTTGCCGCCGGGCGTCTTGAACACGATGCAGTCGCCCTGCCCCGACCGCAGGAACGTGGCGTAGAAGTTCGTGTCCGCGCGTGCCCCCACCACCGCCGGCGTCGATCGGGTGATCGGCTCCAGCGTCGTGGCCAGTTGCAGCAGCTCCACCGCGAGCTTCGCCGCGACGGCCGCCTTACGGTCGGCGTCGGTCATCGCCTTCTTGGCCTTGACGTCCTTGCGTTCGGTGTTCTTGGGTGCCTTGCTGGAGTCGGTGGTCTTGCTCGTGGTCCGCGTCCGTTTGCCGTTCGGCATCGTGCCGTGCTCCTCCGCTTCGCTACCGGTGACCTAGAACGGGAAGCGCCGTGCCAGATCGAGCAACCGGCGCAGGTCCGACTCACCGATGCCGGTGGATCCGAGACGCAGCGAGGTGAACGACGCGGTTCGGGCGAAGATGTCCCGCAAGTCGTCGGAGCCGGTGTTGCCGTCCTTGAACAGGAAGCCCTCGGGACGGCCCTCGATCCGGTGCCAGAACTTGTTCGCGTGATGGAACCTCAGGCTCGGAAAGGTTCCCTGATTCGCGGGGACATCCGCCTGGAACAACTCCAGGAACACCTGCTTACCGGCTGCCTGATCCCGCCGTTCCACCCGGAGATGACCCTCGCCCCCGCTGACCGCGACCTTGTCCACCCGCATCGACGTGAACACGCCCAGGCGGGCGAAGATGTCACTCAGGTCGTCGCTGGTCGGCGGTCCCCACTTGAACATGAACCCGTCGGGGCGGCCCTCGATCCGGTGCCAGAACTTGCCCGCGTGGTGGAACCGGATACTCGGATAGGTGGTCACGTTCGCCGAGGTCTCCGACTGGTACAGCTCCAGGTAGATCTGGTTGCCGCCGGTCTGACCCTCCCGGCGCAGCTGCAGGTGCTCGGTGGCGGCGCGCACGGTCAGCTTGAACGGCGCGGCGACACCGCCCACCGCGACGTTGGTGCCGCTGAACAGCAGCGGGCTCCGCTCCACGTCGACGCTGACGAACCCGTCCTGGAACCCGGGGACGTTGCGGTACGACAGCACCACCGGCGCGTGACCCGGCGTGGTCAGCCCGTGGACCGGCCCGATCCCCAGCTCCAACCACTCCTCGGCGGCGATGGTCGTGTCCTGCTTCGGGGTCAGCGTCCACATCGCCCGCTCGTCGTCGATCAGCTTGTCGACGTCCCACGCCACACCGGTGGCACCGGTCAACGCCACCTGCACCGCACCGACCTGACCGGCCGTGGTCAACGCCCAGTCCCGGGTCTCGTTCGCCAACTGCACGTCGAACGAGAGGACCAGCGCCGACGCCCGCTCCTTGCCGACGGTGGCGGAGCCGGCCAGTGCGATCGCCACCCGACGGGAGACGTTGGCCACCCGCAGCCGCAGCGAACTGGTGCCCGACCCGTCGCTGAGCACCCGGTTGCCGCCGACGAAGGCGACGTCCAGCGGGATGTCCGGTCGACCCCGGTGGTTCACCACCTCCAGCGACTGCTGCCGGGTGCCGACGATCTCGCTGGTCTCACCGGTGTAACCGAGCCGCTGATAGGCCAGTTCGACCCGGGTCACCCGGGTGCCGTCGGTGCCGTCCGCACGCAGCCCGGTCAACGGCAACTCGACCGACGCGGCGGCCGGGACGACCGCGTTCGCCGGACCGCGCAGATACAGCTCCGTACGGGCCTCGTTGGCGGCCAGCGCCCATCCGCTCGCGGCCAGCCCGACCGTACTCGCCGGGGCGATCGTGCCCGGCCGGAGGTTCAGCGTGAAGTGCCGGTTCGTCACCGACGGCGCGCCGCTCAGCGGCCAGAGCGTGATGTCGTGTCGGGACGAGTTGGTCACGCGCAACGTGAGCGTCTGGCTGGTGGCGGCGTCGTCGATGTACAACACCGGCTGCTGGTCGACGTTGGCCAACTCGAAGTCGAGCGGGTGGGTGCGGACGAACGACGTCACCGGCGACTCGTCCACCGCCATCAGCTCGGTGACCTCGGCAGCGCTCAGGGCCGTGCCGTACAGCCGTACCGCAGCCACCGACATCGGCTGGTACTGACTGGCGTTGCCGGGTGGCCGCCCGACCACGAAGCTGCTCTGCACCGTCGGCGGCGCCCCGACGCTCGCCTCCAGCACCACCACCCCGTCGAGGTGGATCCGAAGCAGCGTGGTGTCCCGGGTCACCGCCAGGTGGTGCCAGGTGTCGTAGGTGAACAGGCCGGCGCCGCTGGAGTACCGGACGTTGGTGCCCGGCAGGTCGGCCATGATGCGGCCGAGCACGTTGACGTGCACCCCGTAAAGGTCGCGGCCCATCAGGGTCTGCATGCCCGAAGTCTGGGTGGGCACCCGGAACCAGCCGCACATCGTGTAGGTCGTGTACGGCGGCAGGGGCGCGGGCGAGACCACGGCGTCGCCGACGCCGTCCAGGGTCACCACCGCACCGAACTGGTCGTCCGGCGACACGGTCGGGTTCCCTTCGAGCCGGCCGTCGAGCTGCCCCTTGCCGTAGTCGACGACGACGTTGCCCGGGGCGATGTCGTCGAGCTGCCAGAACAGCAGCGGCTCCGGGCTCATGCCGACCGCACCGGGGTGAGACGGGCCTGCTCGGCCTCGACGGACGGGCCCTGCACCTGCGCACCGGCCTGCCGGCCGATCGTCTCGATCAGTTCGTAGACCCGGACGTACGGCAGTTGGCCGAGCGCCTCCAGGACCATGTTCGTCTGTTCCAGGGACAGGTCGAGGGTGATCTGTGGCATCGGGGTCGCCTTCTCGGTCGAAATGTGGTGGACGTGCGGGAGAACAGGGGAGGCGCGCGGATCGGTCAGACGGTCGGGCGCTGACGCAGGCTGAGCCAGCCCTCGCGAGCGGTCAGCGCGGTGGGGAACGCCTCCGCGAGCTCCGGCGGCTCGGCGACCTCCACCCAGGAGGCGCCGTCGCGTTCGCGCCACGACCAGACCCGGTCCGGGTCGGCCGCCGGTGTAACCAGCGCCGGCGCGTCGGCCTCGGTCAGCACGGGCGCTGCCAGGAAGCCGACCTCCAGTCGGGCCAGCGCATCATGGTGGTGGGCGGGATCCAGCCGGCAGGAGACCGTCGGCAGCACCCCGGTGGTGGCGTGTACCGCCCCGGCCGGCTCCACCAGCGCGGTCAGTGTCAGCGTCGGCAGGTCGATCCCGACGGCGAGCGGCGGGTCGCCGTCCTGCTCGGCCAGCGTCACCACGTCGTGGTACCGCTCGCCCAGGGTGCCGTCCGGCTGCTCCCGCCAGAAGCCGAGCGTGCCGTCGCCCAGCCGCCCGTGCTCGCCCAGCCGCACCGGGAACCGGACGGACGGGTACGCGTTACTCTCCCGACCGACGCGGCGCAGATCCTGCCGGAAGACGTTCCAGTCCTGGTGGATCACGGGCAGCCCCGGCGCCTCCAGATCGAGCGCCAGCCGGACCACCGCCACCGGCCGACCGACCAGCACCGCCCGCGCCCGATGCTGCCCCGGGTCCTCGGGCTCGACCGCGTCCAGCGACTCGTCGAGCCGGGACACGAACTCGGCCAGCCCGTCGGCGCCCAGCCCACGCAGCCGCTGCACCACCGCGCGCAGCCGCACGTTGCCGATCGACCCGACCTCGGTGACCGGCCCCTGCGGGGAGGACTGCCACCACGCCTGCCGTGGGGCGGCCGGGTCGGCGGTCAGGTAGAGCGTGCCGAGCCAGTCCCCGTCCGCCGCGTACACCCGCAGCCCGTCGTCGAGCGGATCGGGCAGCAGCCACCCGCAGACCGGGGACGACTGCGGCAACCCGCTCAGCGCTCGCCCGGCGGCCTCGGCGTCGAGCAGGTCCAGCCGTACCCGCGCCGGCACTGCCAGCCGGGGCGGCATCGCCACCCAGGTCGGCCGGTTCGGCATGCTCAACCAGGTGGTGGTCCGGGGCTTGTCGGTGTCGACGTCGTACCCGATGCCGAAGCTGTCCACGATCCGCAAGCGCCGCACCCGCAGCGCCCCCGCCCGGACCGGGTTGAAGTCGCTCAGCGGCACCGGCGCGTGCCGCCCCTCACCCGCCACCGCCTGCTGCACGAGCGCCGCCAGCGACCGCCCGGCTGGAAAACCCAACGGGTCGGTGATCGGCAACTGACGCACCATCTGCAGCATCACCAGGGCGTCGTTGAAACCACCCAGGCTCTGCGCCAGGTTGCTTCCCTCGTGCGCGGCGAGATGCCGGTACGCCGTCGCGAGCGTGCCCAGCCGCGCGTCGTCCTGCTGCGCCGCGCACCAGTCCAGCAGCGGTCCCGGATCGTCGTCCAGTTGGTCGGCGGTCCACGGGTCGAGTCCCGCCGCCGTCCGCTCGTCGTTCGCCCGGGCCAGCGGTGTCCCGCGCAGGTACCGCATGATCCGGGTGGAGAGCACCGGCCGCGCCGACGCCGACAACACCGTGCTGCCGGTGTAGACGTTCGCCGCCGTGTCCAGCACGTCCTTCTCCGCCCGGGGGCGCAGTTCCCGGTCCCCGTCGGGCAGCTCGTAGTTCGTCGTGACGAACGCCGGGTCGAAGTCCCGCCCGGACGGGTCCAGGTTGTTGCCCGCCCGCGCCGGGAAGAACTCCACCTCCCAGTGCAGCAGCACCGGATGCCACGGCTGACCCGTCCACGACCGCAGCGCGGGATGCTCCGGTTGCCCGGTGGCGAGCTTGGTGGCCAGCGCCGCGAGCAGGTCACCGAGGCGGGTCACCCCGGTCGCGGCCCGCAGGTCGGCCTCGGAGACGGCCAGTTCCACCGCCACGCACGGCAGCAGTCCGTCCGGCTGGTCCGCGCCGTCGCGGCCGTACCGGTCCGACGGGGTGGCCGCCGCACCGGTGAGCAGCACCACCGGTTCGTTCGGCACCTGGTACGGCGTACCCGGGACCTGCTGCAACTCGAACCGGCTCCGCGCGGTGGCCACCGCCGTGGCGTTGACCGTGTCCAGCGCCGACTGCGCGGCCTGCCGGGCGGCCTGCAACCGGTGCGCCAGACTCGTGCCGGTGTCCACCGGCGGCCAACTTCCCAGCCTTGCCAACCGGGCGGACAACGCCGACACCTCCCGCCGCAGGTACCAGCCGACGAGATCCGGGTCCGGATAGTCGTCCCGGGCACCCGGTGGCGGGTACGCACAGACCAGGTACCGGGTCCAGTCCGCGAAGATCCGCCGACGTGCCCCGGTGACCTCGGCCGCCGCCGCGTCGTACGCCGACTGCGCCTCGTTCAGCGCGACCAGCAGGTCGCCGAAGCTCCCCGGCAGCGCCAACCGTTCCCGGGCCTGGCGCTGCGGCACCGTGACCGGCGAACCCTCGTCCCCGCCGTCCAGCGGGTCGTCCTGCCGACGGACCGTCCAGGCCACCCCGGAGGCGACCGTGCCGAACGACGCGGCATGCCGGGCCTGAGCCAGCCGGGCCGGCAGGTCCAACACGCCGCTCTCCAACTCGTCGGCGACGGTCAGCGCCTCCAGCAGCTCCTCGGTCTGCGTCTCGGTCACCCCGGGCAACACCGCGCCGAGGTGCGCGGCGAGCGCCTCGGTGGCGGTGTTCGCCACCCAGACCCCGCTCTCGGAGTCGGTCGTCGGGCCGGGCACCGGCGCCCGCTTCGCCGTCGCGGCGAAGGTCAGCCGACCGAAGCAGAGCATCCGCGCCGGAGCGTCGCCGCCGGTGTCGGCCGGCACCGACCAGTCCAGTTCGTCGGCGATGGTCTGCGGCCAGCTCCGCCCGGCCGCCGTCGCCACCACCGCCAGCAGTTCGTCGTCGGCCGTCTCGGCATACCAGCCGACCACGTCGTAGCGCAGGCCGTTCGGCGGCGGCACCGCCCCGTAGCCGTCGTCGTGCAACCCGAACACGCTCGACGAGTTCGGATAGAACGCGGCGAAGGTCGGCTCGCCGTAGCCGAGCGCGGTGAGCGCGGCCACCCGGTCGGTCGGCGCACCGGGCCACGCCGACAGCGGCAGCTTCCGGCCGAGATACCGCCACGGGCGTCCGGTGGTGCCGCGTGGATCGGCCGCCCGCAGCGGATAGGTCACCCCGCCCCGGTCGACGTCGCCCAGCGCGTCGCTCTCCACCATCCAGCGGTCCTGGGCGCCACCCGGCGCGGTCCGGGTGACCAGCCACCGGTTCGGCACCCGGGGCAGGTCGACGGCGGGCGCACCACCGCCGGTCGCGGCGCCGTGCGTCAACCGGGTCAGTGCGTCCGGCAGAGACCAGTGCAGGTGGATGCCGGCCGGCAACAGCAGGTCCTGCTGGAACGACCCGGGCAGGATCGCGTCGCTGAGGTTGCGCTCACCGAAGTCGGCGTCCCGGCCGGTGCTGGCGTCGACGTACGGCAGGCGGGTGAAGTCGGCGGTCGGTCCGGTCACGGTCCGGTCGGTGGCGAGCCACAGGGCGTCCACCCTGACGGGCACGGCGAGTATGCGCATGGTGATGCGTTCCCCAATGGTTGCGGCGTGGTCGCTGCGGTAACGCCGGTTCACCGTAGGGCAGATCAGAGCGCGAAAGTGTTTCGCAAAGCTGACAGTCGAACCGCTGGTCCGTCCATCATGGAGTGTGCTATCCCGCGTGGTGGAGACGCTTTCCGGACAGTGATCCGTCGAATCACCGACATGCCGCGCCGACCCGCGCTCCCATGGCCGACAGAACAGCGGCGAAGGGGCGCCGAGCCGATCGGCGGCAGGTGACTGTGGTCACTGTGCGTGGTGAAGCGCGCCCGCGCAATCGCGCACCCGGGGCGTCGGATTCACGTCTGCTCCCGAGCCGCCACCCGGACCGGCGCGACGGCGAGCCGACCGGTCAGGCGGGACGAATCAAGGGGCTGTCTCGTGTCGTACGAACAGGGACATGCCGGGTGCCCGACGGGCACTGGCGGGCGGGCTCGCCCGTGTGGCAGCATCGGCAGCGGTCAAGAGTGTCAGCGTCAAGGCCCCGGCCTGCTGACCGGCAACCCTCGTATATCCGCGGTGGGGTGCCTCCGGGTGAGACCAGGCCGTCGGCGATCGCCGGAGGCAAGCGCGGACCCGCACGGGTCCACTGTCACCTGAGGACGAGTGTGCCCACGATCGCTCCTGCCGTGCTCGGCGACGACCTTCCGGTCCGCCTCTCCGACGGCACCACCGTCGCGTACGCCAACCTCGACTACGCCGCCACCGCACCCTGCCTCGTCCCGGTCGCCGACGCGGTCACCGAACTGCTGCCCTGGTACGCCAGCGTGCACCGGGGCGCCGGCCTCGCGTCGCGCCGGTGCACGCTGGCCTACGAGCAGTCCCGTCAGACCGTCGCGGACTTCCTCGACGTCCGGCCGGACGACCACGTGATCTTCACCCGGAACACCACCGACGCGATGAACCTGCTCGCCCGGGCCCTGCCCCCGCACACCACCGTGGTGACCTGGGCCGGCGAACACCACGCGAACCTCCTCGCCTGGCCGAACGTGCACCGCCTGCCGGTGCCCGCCGACCTGCCCGAGGTGACCTCCGGGCTGACCCGGGCGCTGGCCGACCTGGGCGACGCGGGGCCGGTGCTGGTGGCGGTGACCGGCGCCTCCAACGTCACCGGCGAGGTCTGGCCGACGGCCGAGATCGCGGAGATCGCCCATCGGCACGGCGCGCGGATCGCCGTCGACGCCGCCCAACTGGCCCCGCACCGCCCGGTCTCCATGGCCTCCGCCGGTATCGACTACCTGGCGCTCTCCGGGCACAAGCTGTACGCGCCCTTCGGTGCGGGCGTCCTGGCCGGCCGCGCCGACTGGTTCGACGCCGCCGACCCGTACCTGTCCGGCGGTGGAGCCACCAGGCACGTCGGTGACGAACCCGCCGAGGTGCAGTGGCAGACCGGCCCGGCCCGACACGAGGCCGGCACGCCGAACCTGCTGGGAGCGGTGGCACTCGCCGCCGCCTGTGCCACCATCTCCGCCGCCGCACCGGACGTACTCGCTCACCACGAGCAGGAGCTGCTGGCCCGACTGCGCGACGGCCTCGGCGCCCTGCCGCAGGTGGCGGAACTGCGCACGTTCGACGCCGATCACGACCGGGTCGGCATC
This sequence comes from Micromonospora sp. NPDC047793, assembly GCF_040642635.1. Lineage (NCBI taxonomy): Bacteria > Bacillati > Actinomycetota > Actinomycetes > Micromonosporales > Micromonosporaceae > Micromonospora > Micromonospora sp. NPDC047793. Next base: position 52,562 of record NZ_JBEYSG010000009.1, read on the forward strand.
GTCAGCTTCACCGTCGCCGACCGGCGGGCAGCCGACATCACCCACCGGCTCTCCGCCGAGCACGGCATCGGCGTACGAGACGGCTTGTTCTGCGCCCACCCGCTCAGCCGGAAGCTGTTGGCCGACGCGGCCGTGCGGCTCGGCCGCCCCACCGACGGGTACGCGATCCGGGCCAGCATCGGCATCGGCACGACTGCCGAGCACGTCGACCGACTCCTGCACGGACTACGCCAGGTGATCAACACGCCCCGGGGGCGGTGAGTCGTCAGGTGCTGAGGTGGGCGGCGAGGCGCATGGCCAGCGCCGCCAACGTCAGCGTCGGGTTGGCCGCCGGTGAGTTCGGGAAGACGGACAGGTCGCAGACATAGAGGTTGCGGTGGCCGACGACACGCAGGTCCTCGTCGACCACCCCCGGCCGCTCCCGGCCCGGCGTGTCGCGACCCATCCGCATGGTGCCGACCTCGTGCGACACCCCGCCGAGCGGAGCCCAGAGCTGCTCGTACACCTCGCCTCCGAAGGCGGACACCACATCGGCGGTGATCGTGTCGAGGGCGTCCTGGACCTGGTGGGCGCGCGGGCTGGGATGGATGCGGATGGTGGGCAGCGCGGCGGGCTTCCCGCCCACCGGCCGGGTATCGGTCAGGGTGACGGCGTTCTGCTCGACCAGCGGCGCCTCGACCATGAACACGAGTTCGCCCGGCATCTTCCCGTCGACGGTGGCCAGGTTCGCGCCGGTGAACTCCAACGCGTTGACGAAGCGGAACTGGTTCAGGTTCGCGCCGAGGTCCAGCGTGACGCTGTACGGGTGGACGGGGTCGGTGTCGGCGGCGTCGGTGAGGTGCCGGGAGACGGTCTTGCTGGAGTCGAACCGGCTGTACCAGTCCCCGCCCTGCCGCATCCAGAACTTCACCACGTGGATGGGATGGTCGGTGATGCCGCGTCCGACCAGCGGGATGTCCTCGGCGAGGCCGGACGACTGCGCGACGGCGGCAGTGCCGACGGTGCCGGCGGCCAGCACCACCACGCCGTCGTCGGCCAGTCGGTAGGTGCGGTCCCGGCCGGCCAGGTGGTCGTACGTCACCACACCGGTGACCTCGCCCGCCGCCCGCTCGACACCGACCACCTCGTGGTTCAGGTGGACCCGCAGGTTGCCGAAGCGGCCGTCCTGCATCGCGCGGCTGAGCAGCAGTTCGGCAGCCGACCAGATACCCGCCGGCACCGCCCCGGGGACCGGACCGCAGTACTCGATCGCCATCGGGGGATCGAAGTGCCGGAACTCGGCCAACGCGGGCAACTCCCGCAGTTTCGCCTTGACCATCGTCTGGTACGACGACGGGACCAGGGGAGTGACACGGGTCAGCTGCTCCGCGCGGTCGTACCAGACGTCGTACAACTCGTCGCGGACCGCCTCCGGCCAGTCGCGGAACTCCCACCGGTGCATCCGGGGTGCCGAGGCTCCCCAGAACAGGGTCCGGCCGCCGAGGTTGAGGCCCTGCGCGATGCGTGCCTTGGCGCTCTCGGCGTCGGCGGCCCGCCAGCGCCGACGCCCGAACGCACCCCAGTGGTGAAAGATGTTGGGGTACACGTCGGGACCGACCGGTTGGTAGCGGGCCAGGTTGCCGGTGTGCGTCCCGAACAGGTAACTACCGGCCTCCAGCAGCAGGACACGCGGTGGCCGACCGCCCCGCCACGGAGTCTCGGCGAGCTGGTACGCCAGGGTGCCGCCACCGGCACCGGAGCCGACGACGATGACGTCGTAGCGCTGCGTGGACTCCGGATCGCCGGGGAAGAAGTGCCGGGCGACGTGCGACTCGCCGACGAGGACGTCCTGGTGCCGCGCGAAGTGGACCCGCCCGTCGATGCGGCAGGTCGGGGCGGCCAGTTCGGCGGTGCTCAGGTGCAGCGGCCCGTCGAGCTGGGGGTCGCCGTCGAGGACCACGACGACCTCGACACCGTCGGGATGTGCCGCCGGATCGAGCGTGGCGGTCCACTCGCCGGTGCGCTGGTCGTACCGGAAGTCCTGCGTGCCGGCGCCGACGATCCGTAACTGGAGGCGGTCGTCCGGGCGCAGGGCCGGCATCCGCAGGAGCACCGTGCACACCGCGTCCACACTCACGTCCCGCCACCCCGTCCCGCGTCCGTCGGCGTGCCCTGATGGCCAGGCCGGTGATCCGTGGCCGGCTCCTGCGTCGGATGACGCCGGATCTCCTCCACGGCCTGCCGCAGCACCCGCACCTCGGTGTCGAAGACGCGCTCCAGGCGCGGCATGGCCTCCTCGTCGAACCGGGAGGACCGCCCCTTCTGCTCGTGCCACAGCATCCCGTTGCGCAACGCCACCGCGTCGGTCTGCATCGCACGGCAGTCGTCCACCAGCGGTGCCAGTGCCGGGGCGAGTTCGGCCAGGCGGAGGAACCGCTCCGTCATCAGCCGCTTGTGCTCCCAGAGCACGTGCAGGTACCGGATGTCGTACGCGGCATCGCCGTTGAGGTAGTCGCGCAGGTAACCGCGCAGCGGCACGTAGGAGTCGACGCCGTAGGCCCGCTCCCACTCCTCCTGGAGCATGTCGACCCGGCGGCTCGGATTGGCACCGGACAGGTACTCCTCGAACGCGCCGCCCACCACGTGCAACCGCATCCGGTAGCTGGCATCCGGTCGCAACCGGTAGAAGTAGACCTGGAAGCAGTCGTTCTCCACCTCGTCCAGGCTCGCGTACGCGCGGGCGACGTCGTCCTGCCCGACGGTGGTGGTCCGCAGCGACCCGTTCGCCGTGTAGCCGTAGACGGTGAAGGTGCCCTCGTCGTCGTCGACGCCGCTGAGCAGCACGTCGTGGGTCTGGTGCCACTGCTGGTAGGGCGCCCGGCCCGGCAGGTGGTGCTCGTCCAGGTTGAGATAGGGGTAGTAGCCGGCGCCGATGGAGTCGCGGCAGAGCGCGACGATGTCCGCGCCGACGCACGCGACCCACTCACGGCTGGTCCGGACCACCTCCAGCCACGGACTGATCGCGTGGTCGTAGAGATAGAAGCCGAACGGCACCGGCGAGTCCGGTGCCTTCGGGTCGAAGGCGACGTGGATGTAGTTGCTCAGGATCCAGTCCCGGGCCCGTGCCTCGGTGGCCAGGATCGCCAACGGGAACGCATAGAACTGGTAGCCCCGCGCCAGCGGCTCACCGAGCGGCAGCTGTCTTCTCATACCGATGCCTCTCCTCTCAGCTACCGGTCATCTCGTACCGGCGGATGCCCATGCTCCAGATGCCGTAGCCGACGCACAGCGCGCCCGCCGCCACCAGCGGGGTGAGCCAGACCAGCCGGCCGTCGCCGCCGAGCAGGAACTCCACCGGGATGTACGCGGTGAACGCGAACGGCAGCACCCACGTCAGCACGGACCGCAGCACGCCCGGATAGATCTCCAGCGGGAACGCCGCGAACTCGGAGAGCTGGTTGGCGGCGTGCATCGCGGGTTGGCTGGTGATCGTCCAGAAGGCGATCGAGGCGAAGATGAGCTTGATCCCGGTGTAGATCAGCGTGCCGCAGACCACCAGACCGGCACCGACCAGGACCATCTCGGCGTCCACGTCCAGCCCCAGTCGCCGGCCCGCGTACCCGAGCAGCGCGAACCCGACCAGCAGCTCGCCGAGCGCGTCGGGCCAGAAGAACCGCTCCGACAGGACGCTGAACAGCGGGTTCACCGGACGGATCAGGTGCCGGTAGAAGTCGCCGCTGCGGATCAACTGCCAGGCGACCACCCACAGGTAGTCGGTGAAGAGCCGGTCCAGCCCGCGGGGCAGCAGCGCGAAGCCGAGCAGGAACAACACCTTGTCCAGGGACCAGCCGCCGACTGTGGGCACCAACTGGAAGATGCTGCCGATCAGCAGGACCTGGACGCCGACCCGGAGCAGGAAACCGACGCCACCGAGCAGGAAGTCGGTGCGGTACGCCACGAGTCGCCGGAGGCTGACCCCGCCGAGGAACCAGGTCAGCCGCAGGTAGCGCAGCGGCGTACGACCGGGGCGGGTCATCCGCCGAGCACCTGTACGCGTCGGACGAACACCCGCCACAGCACCGCGCACGCGCCGGCGAGCAGCACCGCCCAACCCACCTGCCCGGCCAGGACGACCGCCGCGTCGGGCGCGCCGTCGTACCGACCGGTCAGCAGACGGACCGGTGCGTACACCATGGACTGGAAGGGCAGGACCGAGGCGGCGGCGGCCAGCGGCGCCGGCATCAGGTCGAGTGGTACGAGCTGACCGGCGAAGAACACCACGACGCTCTCCTTGACGATGCGGATGCCCCAGATGTTGGTGGTGACGATGCCGCAGAGCCCGACCAGCATGTTGAGGCTGAACGCGATGACCACCGAGGACGGCACCGCGGCCAGGAACAGCAGCAGGTCCACCGGGGCCGGGGACTGTAGGGGGAAGAGCACCGCAAAGATCAACAACGTGGGCAGGCCCACCATCAGCAGATTCGTGATCAGCACCGGCAGGGCGGTGAAGATCCGCATCACCGGGTAGCTGACCGGACGGATCAGCGCGACAGCGATGTCCCCGCGCAGGATGTCCTGCCCGATCTCGCTGTCGACCTGGTTGGCGTGCAGCACACCGAGTACCTGGGCGGCGATCAGATAGGTGGTGATGCCTTCGATCCCGAAGCCGCCGGGGCCCGTGTCGGGGCTGGCCGCGTAGACCGCACGCCACAGGAAGACCACCACGGCGGTGCTGGTCGCCGTGGTGGCGAGGCTGACGAAGAAGCTCGCACGGTACTGCAGGGTCGCCTGCAGGCCGCTCACCGCGAACGGCAGGTAGCGGCGCAGACGCAGGGAGGGGACGCCGACCGTCATTCAGCCGTGCTCCGCGCCGGCTGGCGACCACCGTAGATCTCCCGCAGCACCGTCTGCAGGTCCGGCTCCGGCGCGAAACAGTCGGTCACGTCGAAGCGGTGCAACACCCAGGTGAGTACCTCCCGGGCGGTGAGCCGGTCGACGGGAAAGCTGATCGTCACCCGCCGCTGGTCGTCGACGGAGACGCTGGTGCCGGTCAGTGCCTCCTCGATCCGGGCCGCCACCTGTCCCGGCGACTCGTCCCCCCGGTGGTCGAAGTGCACCGCCCGATGGCGGGCCGTCCGCAGCAGCGCCGCGAGCGTGCCCTGGTGCACGATCCGGCCCTGGTCGACCACCAGTACCTGGTCGCAGATGGCGGAGATGTCGCTGATGTCGTGGCTGGTGAGGAAGATCGTCGTGCCGTGGTCCCGGTTGATCTGGTTGGCCAGGTCCCGGACGGCCTCCTTGAGCACCAGGTCCAAACCGATAGTGGGTTCGTCCCAGAAGACCACGGCGGGGGTGTGCAGCAGACTGGCCGCGATCTCCGCGCGCATCCGCTGCCCGAGGCTGAGTTCCCGGATCGGGGTGGTGCCCAGCGCGTCGATGTCGAGCACGTCCCGGAACAGCGACAGGTTGCGCCGGTAGACGGCCTCGTCGATGTCGTAGATGTGTTTGAGGATCCGGAACGAGTCCGGCACCGACAGGTCCCACCACAGTTGGCTGCGATGACCGAACACGACACCGATGTTTCCGCTGTTGCGGACCCGCTCGCGGTACGGCTCGATCCCGTCGACCGTGCACCGCCCGCTGGTCGGGGTCGTCACGCCGGTCAGCAGCTTGACCGTGGTGGACTTGCCGGCACCGTTCGCCCCGAGGTACGCCACCCGGGAGCCGGCCGCCACCTCGAAGGAGACCTCGTCCACCGCGGTCACCGTGGTGTGACGCCGGCTGAACAGGGTCCGGAGGCTACCCAGCACGCCCGGCTCACGTTCGTACCGCCGGAACGTCTTGGAGAGCCCCTCCGCCCTGATCACCGCGCGTCGACCCGGCCGTGAACATCCGTCGTGACAGCGGATCGGCCCGGTCGAGTCAGCATTGCCAGACGATATGGGGTGGCCGTCGAGCGGGCAATACCCATTGATCGTCGTTCCCGGTCATGGGTGACCGGCGTGAATTGGTTGATCACGCCCTCTGATATCGTGACTCGATGCAGGCGGACGCGGTGATCGCGATCGACGAGGCGGAACGGATCGCCCACTCGACCGGGCAGCGGGTGGTGGACGCGGTCCGCGTCCGGCGTGGATATTCGAACAACCGGCGGTGGCTCGCCCGGCTCGACGACGGCCGCACCGTCTTCGTCAAACACGCCGACGACGAGCCCGGAGCGATCTGGTTGCGCCGCGAGCACGCCGTCTACCAGCAGTTGCACGCGCCGTTCATGCCGGAGCTGCTCGGCTGGCACGACGACGGTGAGCTGCCCGTGCTCGTGCTGGAGGATCTCTCCGCCTCGACCTGGCCGCCGCCCTGGTCACCCGACCAACTCCGGGCGGTCCAGGACACGCTGCGCGACCTGGCGGCGCGCCCCGCCATCGACGGCCTGATCCCCGCCTCACAGACGCAGTACGGCCAGGGCGGCTGGCCCGAGATCGCCCGCGACCCGGCACAGTTCCTGGCGTTGCGGGTCTGTTCCCCGCAGTGGCTGGACAAGTGCCTGCCCACCATTCTCGACGCCGCGGACTTCGCCGGCATGGACGGCGACTCGGTCACCCACCTCGACGTCCGCAGTGACAACCTCTGCTTCCGTGGCACCCAGCCGGTGCTGTTCGACTGGAATCACGCCGCCCTCGGCAATCCGCAGTTCGACCTCGCGTTCTGGCTGCCCAGCCTCACCCTGGAAGGCGGACCGCAGCCGGCCGATCTGCTCACCGATCCCGACCCGAGGGTGGTCACCCTGGTCACCGGCTTCTTCGCCAGCCGGGCCGGTCTGCCGTTCCTGCCGAAGCTGCCGCTGGTCCGCGAGTTCCAGCTCCGTCAACTCCAGGTCGCGCTGCCATGGATGACCACCGTGCTGGGGCTGCCCCCGGCGGAGTCAGTCGACTGAGCCACCGGCCCGGTGCGCCAGGATCTCCTCGGCCCGGACCCGGCCGCGCAGCACCGCGTCGTCCGAGTTGATATAGAGCCACTCACCGAACCGGCCGGCACAGTGGATCCGCCGCCGCCGGAACTCCTCCAGCAGATGCCCGCGCGCCTCGACGGTCCCCGGCGTCTGCACCGGGTACGCCCGAGGCACGGTGACCACACTCGCGGCGCTCACCCGGTCGTCGGCCCCGGCGATCCCGATGCGGCGCAGCGCCGCCAACACCCGATCCGGCAGGCCCTCCGGGTCGACCCGCTTGTGCGCGGAGAAGCTCACCTCGGCCTGGATGCCGAAGCACGGGCGCGCGCGCAGCTCGGGGTTGGAGTTCGAGTTCAGCACCAGCTTGTGGAACGGGATGTCGGGATCGGCGCAGTAGACCCGCTGCATCTCGGTCATGGCCGGCCGGTCGAAGACCAGGTTCACCAGATGAAGACTGTTGTGCCGCAGCTCGGCGGCGGCGTCCCGGCAGCAGTCGTCGAGACCGTCGGTGCGTCGCACCAACTCGTCCAGCGGCATGGTGGAGACGAGATGGTCGTAGTCGATCGTGGCGCCACCCTCGACCCGCACCGTCGAACCACCGGGGCGGACCTCCACGACGTCGTGCCGCCGGATCCGGTCGCCGACCGTACGCAGAAAGCCCTGGTAGAGGTTGGCGAAGCCACCGGTGGCCGGATACCGCACGACGGCGTTCGGGAAGTCGGAGAATCGGTCGGGCCGCAACGCCCCACCGACGATCGCCGCCACGTCCGGGGTGACCACCCGGTTGCTGGTCCAGCCCGGCGCGATCTCGGTCAGCGGGAAGGCCCACAGCTTCTCGTTGTAGGGCAGCAGGAAACGGGCCGCGATGCCGGGCCCGAAGGTCAGCTCGATCCACTCCCGCAGGTTCGCCGGTGGCGCGGCGAGCGGCTGCCGGCGGGCGGCCTCGTAGAGGCCGACCAGGCACTCCTCCACCACCTCCGAGGGCAGACCGTGCAGATGACTCTGGAAGGGGTACCGGACGAAGGTGTCGTGACTGTGCACCCACGCCTCGCGGGGCTGCGCGTACACGCCCGGCTCGCAGAGCTGCTCGACCAGCTCCCGGACGTCGTCGTGCTTGGTGAAGAAGGCGTGCCCACCGAGGTCGAAGGTGGCACCCCCCAGGTCGAAGGAGCGGCAGAGGCCACCCGGCTCCGCCTCCGACTCCAGGACGGTGTACTCCTCGTCGCCGAGATGGTAGGCCGCCGACAGACCGGCCGGGCCGGCTCCGATGATGACGATCACGAGTGTCGTCCCTCCTGCCCGACCGCTGCCGGCCGGCGTCTCAGCATGGCTGCCACCGTGGCCGGCGCAGGTAGCCCTCGGGCGAGGCGATGGCGAGCTGGAACCAACCGGAGACCAGGGTCGGGTCGAGCCGGCAGTCCAGGACGTACGGCCCCTCCGGGCGGGCGATCCAGTCGCGGATCGCCACCAGGTCGGAGACGTCCCGGACCACCGTCCCGGCCGCCCCCAGCGCCCGGCCGACGGCGGCGAAGTCGGTGGTCGGGAACAACGCGTCGGTGATGGGCAGGCCGCGCATCTCCAGTTCCCGCGCCTCCGCGCCGTAGGCGCTGTCGTTGAGCACCAGCAGCAGGATCGGCAACCGGTGGCGGACCGCCGTCTCCAGCTCGCCGAGGGCCATCAGCGCGCCTCCGTCACCGACGGCGGCGACCGTCGGGGCGTCGGGGCGGCCCACGGCGGTGCCGACGGCGGTCGCCAGGCCCAACCCGATCGACTCGAAGTCGAACGTGCTGACCCGCGCCCGGGGTGCGGCGACCCGCAGGTGACCCACCGCGTTCCCGGCCGCGTGGCTGCTCTCCTGCACCACCGACCGGTGTGCCGGCAGCCACGCGTCCAGCGTGGACAGCAACTCGCTGAGGTCGACGAAGCCGGGTGCCGGTGTGCCGGTCGCGGACGCCGGGGACGGCGGCGGCGGATCCCACGGCCCGGTCCGGAAGCCGGTGGCCCGATGCCCGCCGCGCCGCAGTTCGGCGGCGAGGGACCGGGCGGTGGCCGTGGTGTCCCCGGTCAACCGGACGGTGACCGGGGCCGACGCGGCACGCCGGGGATCAAGCTCGCAGTGCACGATCTCCCGCACCTGCGGGAAGAGGTGCCCGCCCCGGGTGGTGTACCGGTCCATGCCGGTGCCGAACGCCAGGATCAGGTCCGCCGTCGCCATCAGATCGGCGGCGTACGCGGTGCAGTGCGCGCCGAGCAGCCCCACGTTCCACGGCTCACCGGCGAACAGCCCGTCGGCGTGCAGGGTCGTGCCGAGCACCGCACCGGCCCGCTCGGCCAGCTCGATCAGCGCCGCCCGGGCCGGGGGTGCGAGTGCGCCACGACCCGCCACCAGCACCGGTCGACGGCTCCGCCGGATCGCCTCCACCGCGGCGTCCAGAGCGGCGGCGTCCGGAAGCGGATGCGGTGCCGGTTCGGGCGGCCCGACCGGCTCGACCAACGCCTCGACCGGCTTGCGTTGCACGTCCAGCGGCACCGTCAACACCACCGGCCGACGATCGTGCACGGCACGCCGGGCCGCCTCGGCGATCTCCGGGCCGACCCGGTGCGGCTCGTCGAGGCGGCGGTGGGCGACCCCGACCGCGTCGAGCAGCGGCGCCTGGTCCAGGAACTGGCCGTAGTCGCCGTGCGTCGTGGCGGTGTCCCCGGCGAACAGCAACAGTGGTGTCTGGCCGCGCGCGCTCTCCAGGATGCCGGTGAGCGCGTTGCTGAACGCGGGACCGACACTGACCGTCGCGACCCCGAGCCGACCCGTGCTGCGCGCGTACGCGTCGGCCATGGTGACCGCGTTCGTCTCGTGCCGCGCCCCGATGTAGCCGATCCCGTGTCGGTGCACCATGTCGAGCAGGAATCCCATGTTGCCCCGGCCCATCAGACCGAAGACATGCCGTACGCCGAGCCGGTGGACCGAGGCCGCGATCGCTTCCTGCACCCGCATTCAGGCCTCCCTGACATCGAGGCGGACCGGCCGTGGGGCCGTGGACGCAGGCCGCCGTCCCAGATCGACCGCGGCTCGGCCCGGACCGGGCTCGGAGGTCTTCGCGAAAGACAGTTCTCGATATGATTGACCTTATGATCCATTCCGAGAAGCTGTCAACGACGGCCCCGACGATCCGCATCGGCGACCGGATCAGGGAGTTGGCCGCCCGGCATCCCGAGCGAACCGCGGTCATCGTGCCGGACGCCGTCGGGACCCCCACGCTGACCTGGGGCGAACTGGACCGCACCAGTGACGCGGCGGCCGGTCGACTGGCAGCCGCCGGAGTGGGCCCGGGCGTGCTCGTCGCAGTGCGCCTGCCGATGGGTCTGGACCACGTGGTGGCCACCCTGGCCGCCTGGAAGCTGAGCGCCACCGTGCTCCCCCTGGATCCCGAGTCGACCGAACGGGAGTTCGCCGTCCTGCTCGACACGGCCCACCCCGCCGTCGTGGTGGCCACCGCTCCGCACGACGCGGTGACCACCGTGCCGGCGGCAGAGCTGTGGACGGCACCGCAGGTCGACCCCGCGGCGTTCCCCGCCGGCACCCCACGCTCCGCACACGCCACCGGCGGCAGCACCGGACGCCCCCGGATCATCCTGCGCCGCCCCGACTGGGTGTACCCGGCCGACGACTTCCCGTCGACCGGCGACCGGGCGGTGGGCCTGGACGTCGGGCAGATTCAGCTCGCCATGATCCCGCTGCACCACGCGGGGTTCACGAAGCTCTACCACGGCCTGGCGCTCGGCCACACCGTGGTGCTGGTGCCGCAGGTGGTGCCGGCCCGCATCCCCGAGCTGATCGAACGGCACCGGGTCAACTACTTCATCATCGTGCCCAGCCTGATGCGCCGGCTGCTGGCCGTGCCGGCACTGCGCGAGGTCGACGTCTCCTCGGTGACCACCGTGCACCAGAGTTCGGCGGGTGCCCCGCCGGAGCTCAAGCGCGCCTGGATGGAGGTGTTCCCGCCGGAGACCCTCTACGAGGGCTACTCCAGCCAGGAGCGTATCGGCGCGTTGTGGATCCGGGGCGACGAGTGGTTGCGGCACCCGGGCAGCGTCGGACGACCGGTGGACTGCGAGGTGCGGGTGTACCGCGAGGACGGTGGCGTCGCGGCGGCGGGCGAGGTGGGGGAGGTGTTCCTGCGCTCCCGGTTCACCCGGCAGCCCAGCTACCTCGGCGACGGGCCGGCCCTGCCGGAGCGCGACGGCTTCATGAGCCTCGGCGACGCCGGCTTCCTCGACGAGGAGGGCTACCTGCACATCGTCGGCCGACGCGCCGAGATGATCAACGTCGGTGGGGTGAAGGTGTATCCGGCCGAGGTGGAGGAGGTGCTGCGCCAACACCCCGGCGTCGCGGACGTGGCCGTCGCCGCCCGCCCGCACGCCGTACTCGGGCAGGCCGTCCACGCGGTGGTGGTCCCGGCGGTCGCCGACGCGCCACCGGCGAAGGCGGACCTGCGGCGGCACTGCCAGCTCCTGCTCTCCACCGCGAAGATGCCGTTGACCTACGAGTTCCGGGAGACGATCCCGCACACCGACACCGGCAAGCTACGCCGCTCCACCCTGGTCGGCTCGCCCGCTGCCACCAGCGGCTGAGCGCGGCGACCGGACCGGATCCTCCGGCCGGACGATCCGGTCCGCCAGCCGCTCCAGGTAGCGCGGGTCCACCGGCACCGGCGGCGGCTGGTACCGCGGATAGCCGTGGTGATCCCGTCCGGTGCAGGCCGGGATGCCGGTCTCGGCGCAGAGCGCGGCCCACTCGGCGGTGGCGCGAGCGTCGTGCCGGGGGGTGTGCACCTCGATCGCGTCGAGCAGCGGTAGCACCGCCCGCATCCGCTCCGGGCTGCGGGAGCGCCCCGGGTGCGCCCACACCAGCAGCCCGCCCGCGTGGTGCACCACCTCGGCGATCTCCACCGGCTCCGGCATCCCCGCGTACGCCTCGGGGGGCTGTCGGGCCAACGCCGCGTCGATGACCTGCCATACCTGCGGGTGGGTCGCCCGACCGGTCCGGATCACGTCCCGCGCCACACTGTGCGGCATGACGAGGGCCTCGCTGTCGTCGTACGCGGCGCTCTCCGGCACCGTCACCCCGGCCTCGCGCAGCGCCGCCCGGGCGGCCAGCGCGTCCCGTCGCCAGATCCGCCGGTTGGTCGCCAGCAACGCGGCCAGGTCGGGGTCGTCGGCGCGTACGCCGTGCGCCAGCAGGTGGTTGTCGTGCCGGACCGGAGCCGCCGTGATCTCCACACCGACCACGTAGGACAGACCGAGCTCGGCGGCCCGGGCCGCCGCGGCGGCGGTGCCGGCCAGCGTGTCGTGGTCGGTCAACGACACCAGCTCCACGCCGGCGCGGGCCTGCACGGTCACCAGCTCGGCGGGACGGTTCCAGCCGTCCGACAGTCGGGAGTGCCCGTGCAGGTCGGCGACGACCCCGGCCGGCTCAGTCAACATGCAGGTGCCATTCCGCCTGGGCCCGGACCCCGTCGCGCAGCCCGACCCGGGGCGTCCAGCCCAACAGCTCCCGCGCCCGGTCGATGCACCCGCCGGTGCGGGACACGTCGCCCGGGGGCGCCCCGCCGTCGCGCACCCGTACGGGTCGGCCGGTCACCTCCTCGACGAGCCCGATCAGGTCGGTCAGGGAACGTGCCGACCCGCCGGCCACGTTCAACACGCAGCCGGGCGGCACCGGACGCGTCCCGGCGGCCATCGTCGCGGCCACCACGTCGTCGACGTAGGTGAAGTCGCGCACCTGCCCACCGCTGCCGTAGACCGGGAACTCCCGGCCGGTGGCCAGGGCGTCGAACATCCGGTGCAGCGCCATGTCCGGCCGCTGCCGGGGCCCGTAGACGGTGAAGTACCGCAGCACCACGGTGGGCACCCGGCGCAGGTCGGCGTAGACCCGGCACAGGTGTTCCGCGGCCAGCTTGGTGACGCCGTACGGGCTGACCGGACGTGCCGGGGCGTCCTCCGGCGTCGGCCACCGGTGCCCCTCGCCGTACACCGAGGAACTGGAGGCCATCACGACCCGGGGAGCCGGATCGGTCGCGGCGGCGGCCTCCAGCATCCGCTGGGTGACGAGCACATTGTGCGTCACGTAGTCGCCGAACCCGCTGCCCCAGGAGGTACGCACCCCGGGCTGACCGGCCAGGTGGAAGACCACCTCCACCCCGTCCAGCAGCGGGGCGGTCGGTGTACTGGCGAGGTCGACGGTCACCAGCTCGAAACGGGGGTGGTGGCGGACCGCGGCCAGGTTGGCCAGTTTCGTCGCGGGCGGATAGCCGGAGGTGAGGCAGTCGACGCCGCGCACCTCGTCGCCGCGCGCGAGCAGCCGCTCCACCAGATGGCTGCCGATGAAGCCGGCCGCTCCGGTCACCAGGACGCGCATCAACGTCCTCGACGCCGGTGTCGCCGACCGTTGTAGATCGAGATCATCGGCATGATAATAGTGGAATCGATCGATGCCGTCGACCAGTCCCGGCACGCCGGACCAAGGATCGGAGCACCGTGGGCGAGCAGCCGTACGACCACATCGTCTTCGTCTCAATCGACACCCTGCGCGGCGACGCGATCGCCGCCAACCCGTTGAACCTCTGGCGTCGGCGCTTCCCGGAACTGGCGGCACCACCCACCGCCGTCCTCGACGACCTCGTCGGCCGGGGTGCCTTCTTCCCGAACACGATCACCGCCGCCCCCTACACGGCCGCCGCACACGGCGCGCTGCTCACCGGGCGCTACCCCCTGCACAACGGCCTGCACGAGTTCTACAACGGCCGGCTGCGGGCACCGTCGATCTTCACCCACGGCAAGCGGGCCGGCAGACAGACCATCATGAAGGTCGACTTCCCGATCATCCTCGGCCCCGAACTCGGCTTCACCGGGGACGTCGACGTCTACCTCGACGAGGACGACGACGCCTTCGTCGACGCCGTCGCCGCCTCCGAGGGCTGTGTGGCACTGGCCCACTTCGGTGGCGTGCACACCCCGTACGGCTTCCACAACCTCCGCTTCGGCGGCCAGGCATTCCGCGACAAGGTCGACGAACTGGAGGCCATGCTGCCCACGGAGAAGCCGGCGTTCGTCGACCGGCTCGTGGAGAGCCACCGCGACCCGGAGGACGCCGAACTGCTGTTCCGCTACAAGCGGGCCGCCGGCCACCTCTACGAGACCGGCGCGTACGACCTGCTGATGCAGCTCTACCTGGACGGCGTCGCGCACTTCCTGACCACCCGGCTGGAGCCCTTCCTCGACCGGCTCACCCGCCGGGTCGCCGCCACCGGTCGGCGCATGCTGCTGGTCGTCTTCAGCGACCACGGCGAGGAGTTCGACGAGCACACCAACGGCCACTTCAACTCGATGGCCGAGGCGGTGCTGCGGGTACCCGTCGTCCTGGTCGGCGACGGTGTCGCCGCCGGTCTGCACCGGGACCGGATCCGCACCGTCGACATCGTGCCCACCGTGCTCGACCTCGCCGGTCTGCGGCCGGCGGCGGACGACGCCCTGGACGGTCGTAGCCTGGCCGACGCGGCCCGGGGCAGCGGTGGCCCACCTCCCGACGCGGAGGCCCTCGCCGAGGCGTACACCTCCGACCTCGGGGAGTTCATCGCCTTCCAGGAACGCCAGCGGGCCGGCGAGGCGCAGGGCCCACTGCGTCACGTCCTGGTCGGGCAGGCCGCCTACCAGGGCCGGCACCGCCTCGTCCGGGTCCCCCGCAGATACCGCAAGTCCTTCGCCGGCATCGACGAGGTGGAGACCGCCTGGGTCGAGCGGTTCGACGACGACCTGGTGCCACACGTCGATCCCACCGCCGACGACCGCGACCTCCGGGCGCTGCTGGACGCCTACACGCTGGCCCGGACCACCCCGGAGCCGGTACCCGCCACCGTCGACATCCGCGCCCAGCTCCGGTCCCTCGGGTACGCGATCTGACCGGTCGCGGTGCACAGGCACCGCGACCGGCTCACCCGGCCGGAGCCGGCTGCGCCGACACCCCCTCCCGCGCCAGCTCGTCGAGGATCCCCGCGATCCTCGGTCGGGCCCGGCGCGGGTCCGGCTCGGTCGTGGGCAGCATGGCCAGGCGCTCCACCAGCTTCTCCAGCCGGAAGTTCGTCCGGGCGTCACGCCAGGGGATCAGCGGTGTCTCGTAGTCCTTCTGCCAGAGCAGGTGCACGGCGGTGTCGCTGCCCCACCGCACCTCCTCCAGCGTCTGCCGCCACAGCTGCCGCGCCTGGTGGATGTCCATGCCGTGGTGCCGCCAGGAGTAGTCCGGTGCCTCCGGGTCGTCGACCTCGATACCGAGCTGCTCGGCGTCCTCCCAGACCGGCATCGTCTCGTCCTGGAGCGAGAAGATGCTCAGGGTGAAGTGGCCGGCGTACTCGTCCCGCAGGAAGGTGGACGTCTCGCCGAAGTCGTCGGGCGTCTCCCCGGGATAGCCGAGGATGAACGAGCACCGGTAGCCCAGGTCGCTGCGGGACAGCAACTGGAAGGCGCGGCGGTTGGCGGCGGCGGTCACCTGCTTCTTCATCAGCGTCAGCGTCCGGTCGCTCATCGACTCGAAGCCGATGGACAGCCACCGGCAGTGCGCGGCGAGCAGCCGGTCGACCGTCTCCGCGTCCCGGATGGCGTTGGCCCGGGCGAACGCCTCCCAGCCGATGCCCACCTCCGGCAGCAGGTCGAACAGTTCCCGCAGACGGGTCGGCGGCACCGTGAAGGTCGAGTCGGAAGCTCTGATGTGTCGGGCCCCGTTGACCTCGGCGTACCCGGCCCAGTCGGTGGCGATCTTCTTCGCCGACTTGTACCGCCACTTGGGCGAGGCGGCCGGGAACGAGCAGAACTTGCAGCTGAACGGGCACCCGCGCATCGACTCGTACGGCACGATCGGGCGGCGCCCCCGCATGGTGGGGGAGGGGTGCGCCTCGATGTCCACGTACCGGAAGTCGGTGTGCGCGATGCGACCGTCGTCGGTGCGTACCACCAGGTTCGGCACGTCGCGCCAGTCACCGCCGCCCGCGACGGCCCGCAGCAGCAGCGGCAACGCCTCCTCCGCGTCGCCACGCACCACGCAGGTGACCTCCGGGTGGGCCGCCATGATCTTCAGATACTTCAGGTTGCTGTACTGACCGCCCAGCACGATCGGCACCCCGGGGAAGCGGTCCACGGCCCACCGGATCGCCCGGGACATCGAGCGGTGGTCCCAGACGAAGGTGGTGGAGAGGAGCACCACGTGCACCTGGGCCGACGGGGTGACCGGCTCCCGGTCACCCTGCCAGACCCCGGACAGGTCGAACGCCTCGTAGTCGGTGTCGGCGGCGTCGAGAATGGACTCCAGCGTGGTCGTGGTCAGGTGCGGCACCGGCGCGGCGGTGAGCCCGTCGAGCCCGTCGATGCGCAGCGAGCTGGACCCCCGCCCGCGCGCCGGGCGCAGCAACGGGTGCCGACGACCCTCGCGCTCGAAGCCCAGGTCGGCCAGGGTCAGGTGGGGGTAGTAGTCGGTGCGGAGGCGGTCCACGCTGTCCGGGTCGAACAGCGTGCCGCGCAGCACCCCCTCGTTCATGAAGGCCGGGCCGAGCCCTGACAGCAGCAGTGCGGTCATCGCGTTCCTCTCGACGGTGGTGCGCCCGTCGGTGGGCGACGGGCGCGCCGGCAGCGGAGGGTCAGCGCACGAAGCGGTCGGTGGGGTCCTCGTGGTGCGGCAAGCAGTACGGCGGCTCCAACAACGCCTGCTGACGGGGACTCAGGGACTGCCGCAGCTCGGCCGCCCAATCCAGATAGACCTTGCTCCACGCGAGATGCCCCGGCGCGTACTTGAACATGACCGACCGGCGTTCGTGGTCGGCGTGCCAGGGGTGGGTGCCGTGCGCCATCGCCCCGTTGAAGACCAGCACGTCACCGGCGGCCATCGGCACATGGTGCACCGCCTCGGCCCGGTAGTCCCAGGACTTCGGCAGCGGGTGGTTGCTCTTGTGGCTGCCCGGGATGCACACGAAGCCGCCCTGACCGGCCAGCATGTCGGTGAGGGCCCAACTGACCGTGATCACGCCGTTGGCCATCCGGCCGTGGTGGAAGTGGTAGAACTCCGACTGGCCGTCTGCTTCGAGCGCCCCGCCGTGCAGGGGCAGGCCCGTGGTGCCGGCCCGCATCCGGATGCCGTAGTAGCGGTCCAGCCGGGGCCGTGGCAGCAGGGTGGTCACGACGGGGAAGACCCGCTCGTGGTCGAGCAGGTCGGTGAAGGCCGGCCCCCAGCTCAGGAAGCCGGAGAAGATCTGGTCGGCGAACGTGTCACCGGGCGGCGGAAGCTCCTGGCCGTCGATGATCCGGTTGACCTCACCCAGTTGCTCCGGGTCGAGCACCTCGCGGAGGACCACGAAGCCCCGCAGGTCGAACAGAAAGCGCTCCTCATCGGTGAGCACCTCGTCACATCCTCTCCCGAACCGCCATGACAAAGATCGATGGTAGACGAAGTCCGAACGCGACACGACAGTTACTCCCATGGATATGTTGCTCTTGCCTCGGCCCCTGCGACGCGCTGTAGGATCCGCGCTGAGAGGGATGCGGACGGCCCACGGCGTCGCGTAGCCGCACGGCCCGACCGGCAGGATCGAACGCTCGGGGAGGTTCCCGCTTGGATCCGGAGTTCGTGCCACAGGGACTCGACCTCACCCACAACCGGCGGGCGCTGGCGACGATCCGGGACGCCATGGAACAGACCATGGGGCTCGCCGCGAGCGTCCTGGTCAGGATCCCGGCTACCGATCAGAAGCTGGCGCTGTCGCGGGAGATCTGGGCGCTGGCCCAGGGTGCACAGCTCATCGACGAGCGGATCGGCACACTGCGCACCCGCACCTCCGACGGCGTCACCCCGGACACCGCCCAGGTGCGCCTGCTCAACCGTCTGACCCGGATGTCCGACCCGGGGCGGCAACGGACGGCGCTGGTCGGTGTCTGCTACCCCGACCTGCGGGACCAGGTCTTCCAGCACCGGTCCCGACTGTTGACCGCCGCCGACGAGACCACCGTCGCGTGCCTCACCGACGTGCTGCACCGCATCGACGTGCTGCCCTACGAGCCCACCCTCCGCCAGGACGTCCTGTCCCGACTGCCGACCGGACCCGTCGCGGACACCCCCTGCCCACCCCTTCCGGAGATCCCGGCACGACCCGGGCGCGAACCCGACCTGCGCGAGGGGCGGGCGGTGCCCCCGGACGGACCGGGCCGCTACGGCACGATCCTCTACGACATGGCGTACCGCATCGAGCTGTGCGCGACCGAGGTGTGCGCGGCGGTCCTGGCCCACCACCCCGAGGCGCCGTGGGGTCTGCGCTACGACCTCGCCAAGCAGATCCGGGACGAGGCCCGCCACTTCGAGCTGTTCATGCAGCGGGCCCACGAGTGCGGGCTGGCCCCCGGCGACCAACCGGTGCAGTACGAGGTGTGGGACAAGTTCGCCCTCGGCCGCGACCTCGCGGAACGGCTCATCATCGAACAGCGGATCGGTGAGGGCGCGGCGCTCGACAGTGCGGAGAACGTCCACCGTCGACTCAAGGCCGACGGCGAGGAGCACATCGCGATGGTGTTCGAGTACATCACCGCCGACGAGGTGACCCACGTCGCCAACGGCAACCGCTGGCTCCGGCACCTCCTGGGCAGCGAAGAGGCCGTCCAGGAGGCCGAGGAACGGGTGTACCGACTCCTGGAGGAGAACGACGCCGGAGCGCCCTACAAACACCCGATCAACACCGACGCCCGTCGGCTCTCCGGCTTCAGTCCCGCCGAGTTGGCGCGGCTGCGGCGGCGGACCGGGGACGGGGAGCACTGACCGCCGGTCGGGGCGGGCCGACCGGCCACCACCGCTCCAACACGCCGGCCACACCGTCCTCGCTGTTGGACCCGACCACCTCGTCCGCGATCGCCCGGACGTCGGGATGGGCGTTCTCGACCGCGTAGGACCGCCCGGCCCACTCCATCATCGGCAGGTCGTTCGGCATGTCACCGAAGGCGATCACCTCGGACCGGTCGATGCCGAGTTCCTCGGCGAGCGCGGCCAGCGCGGTGGCCTTGGTGACACCGAGCGCGGAGATCTCCATCCGGGCGTCACCCGAACCGTGGGTCACCACCGCGAGGTCGCCGACCGCCGGCCGGACGAGCGCGAACATCGCGTCCGCGTCGAGTTCGGCGTGCCGCACCAGGAGCTTGACCGCCGGGCGGGCGAGCACCACGGTCAGGTCCACGATGCTCACCTCGGGCAGATCGACGTCCCAGCGGGGCCGGTAACCGGGCTCGTGGACGAAGGCGTCACCGTACTCGGCCGCGAACGTCGCGTCCGGCAGGATCCGCCGGATGTTCTCGGCGACCGCCCGCAGACACTCCACCTCCATCGGGTACGACCGCAACACCCGCTGCGTCGGTACGTCGTAGAGCATCGCCCCGTTCGCGCAGACCACCGGCCCACGGTGCGCCGTCTCCGCCAGCACCGGACGCAGCCAACGCGGTGGACGGCCGGTGACCAGGGCCAACGGCGTACCCGAGCGGGCCACGGCGGCCAACGCGCGACCGGTGCGGGCGGAGACCGTCTCGTCCGGGCGCAGCAGGGTCCCGTCCACGTCGGTGGCGATCAGGCGAGGCGTCATCGTGCTCCCTTCCGGCCGAGCCCGCGACACCACGGTCCCGGCCCGGCCGTCACAGCCGTCCGGGCAGCACCACGCCGTAACCGGACAGTCGAAGGTGTATCGCACCGGCCAGGATGATCGCCAGCCCGCCCAGCACGGCGACGTCGCGGGCGGTCATCACCGGGGTGCGGTAGCTGGTCCGGTCGCCGCGCACGGTGAACCCCCGGGCCTCCATCGCCAGCGACATCATCGACCCGTGTCGCAGCGCGTAGACGATCAACGGCACCACGACGGGCAGGAGCTGGCGGACCCGGCGTACCGGATTGCGACTGTCCGCCACGAAGCCCCGCGCCGTCTGCGCCTCGATCACGGTGCCCGTCGCGGTGACGAACGCCGGCACCAGGCGCAACGTGGTGGAGACGACGAACGCCACGGTGTACGGCAGGCGCAGGTGCACCAGCCCGACGGTGACGTCCTCGGTGCTGGTGCAGGAGACGAAGAGCGTACCGACCATCAGCACGACCACGAACCGCAGCGCGGCGGCGATGCCGTACAGCAGCGCCTCCCGGGTGACGCTGACCGGACCCAGCACGAACAGCGTGGTGGCGCCGTCGATGGTGAACTGCCACAGCACGACGTTGACCACGAACACCAGCAGGTAGACGTTGCGGAAGCGGCGCAGATTGCCCAGGCACCCCGCGACGGCGGAGAGCCCCAGCACGATTAGCCCGACCACCGCCACGTACCGGGGGTCGTTGAAGGCGAAGGGCAGTCCGGCCAGCGCGAGCAGGCCCAGCAGCTTGGCCCGCGGATCGAGGGCGTGCACCGGTGACGCGCGGTGGAGGTAGAGGCTCTTGTACACGGTCACCGACCCACTCGGAGGACGGCGGCGAGTTCGTCGACCGTGAGCGCGTCCACCCGCAGCTCGTCGGCGAGGTCCACCACGGGCGGCGGCAGCACCGACGCGGCGGCGAGCACGTCGCGACGCCGGAACACCACCTCGGGCGGCCCGTCGAGGACGATGCGCCCGTCGGTCATCACGACGAGCCGGTCGGCGTACTCGGCGACCAGGTTCGCGTGGTGGGTGACCATGACCACGGTCAGGTCGGCCCGGTTGAGGCGGCGCAGCAGCCGCATGACCGCCTGCTGCTGTCGTTCGTCGAGACCGGTGGTCGGCTCGTCCAGCACGATCACCCGGGGGCTCATGGCCAGCACCGCCGCCACGGCCAGGCGCTGCCGGTCGCCCTTGCGCAGCAGGAACGGGTCGGTCCGGCGCAGCTCGGTCAGACCGACGTCGGCCAGCGCGGCGTCCACCCGGTCGCGTACCTCGTCGTCGGGGAGACCGAAGTTGCGCGGCCCGAAGGCGATCTCGTCCGCCACGGTCGCCGAGAAGAGCTGGTGGTCGGGGTTCTGGAACACGTAGCCCACGTGGCGGGCCAGGTCGGCGCGGGGCAGCCCTCGCAGGTCCCGGCCCAGCACGTCGACCTGCCCCGCATCGGGGACGAGCAACCCGCTGAGCACCTTGGCCAGGGTCGTCTTGCCGGACCCGTTCCGCCCCATGATGGCGGTGAACTGTCCCTCGTGGATGTCCACCGACACGTCGCGCAGGGCCTGCGCCCGACCGTCGGGGTACTCGTGGTCGAGGTGTCGCGCGCTGACCACCGCCGGTCCGGGTGCCCCCCGCGCGCGGGCGGGCCCGGCCGAGGGGCGCAGCGATCCGATCAGCGGCACCGCCTCAGCCACGGTGAGGGCGATCTCGGGCAGCCCGAGCCGGTCGCACACGTCGGCGACCTGCGGTGGCCGGACCCCGTGCCGACGCAGCAGGGCGGGGTCCCGCAGGACGGTGTCGGCCGGGCCGTCCACCGCCACCTGACCGGCCTCCAGCAGCACCACCCGGTCCGCACCGGGTCCGCCGGGTGGGCCGAGCACCGCCTCGGTGTCGTGTTCCACCAGCACGAGGGTCCGAGGCCGACCGCGCCACCACCGCGCCGCGCGGATCACCTCGACACGGCTGGCCGCGTCGAGGTCGGTGGTCGGCTCGTCCAGGATCAGGATCTCCGGTTCGAGCGCCAGGGCCGCCGCCAGTGCCAGCCGTTGCTTCTGACCGCCCGAGAGCGTGGCCGGTTCCCGGTCGCGCAGCTCGGTCAGCCGGAGCAGGCGCAGGTAGTCCTCGACCCGCTGGCGCATCTCGGTCGTCTCGACCGCCAGGTTCTCCAGCCCGAACGCGAGCTCGAGGGTGACGCTGGTGGCGAAGAGCTGACTCTCGAAGTCCTGGAAGACGATGCCGATGTGCTGTGCCACCTCGGCGGCGGCCAGCTCGGCGAGATCCCGGCCGTCGAGGTGCACGGTGCCCTCCCGGCGCCCCCGGACACTGCGGGGGATCAGGCCGGTCAGCGCCATGGCGAGGGTGGACTTCCCGGCGCCCGCCGCACCCAGCAACGCGGTGAACTGCTGGGGCGGCAGGCGCAGGTCCACCCCGGTCAGTGCCGCCGTGGAGGACCGCCGATAGGTGAAGCCCAGTTGCTGCGCGGTCAGCGAGGAGGACATCGTCCCGTCAGAGGAGGAGCGAGCCGAGGAGCACCGCCACGAAGCCGACGCCCACGACGGGGGTGAGCAGGTCGGAACCGCCGAGCTGGATTCCGACGAGCCAGCCGGCGATGCCGCCGACCGCCACGAGCGCGGTGCCCAGCAGCGCGCGGGGTCCTCGGCCCGGTGGCTCGTCGAGATCCATGATCTCGTCCCAGGTCACGCCCATCGCCCGGACCCTCCGGTGCAGGAGGAGGTACAGCAGACCGCCGACCCAGTTGCCGATCACGAAGTTGGCGGCCAGGGTGACCGCGACCACCCGGAACGGCACGAAGCCGAGCAGGTCGAGGCCCCAGGCGAGCACGACCGCGCTCGCCGCCGCCGCGACCACACCGATGGCCAGGTAGGTCAGCACCGGGCGGACCCGGTCACCGGCCGGGGCGTCCTCGACGTCGGCGTCGAACTGCGCCGGACGGGGGCCGAAGCGGGACCAGAGGGTGAAACCGAGGTAGCCGAGCAGGGCGTTCGACAGGAAGCCGAATACCGAGCCGAGTGCCAGACTGCCCGTGAACAGGTCACCGACAATGTTTCCGATGCCGAGGCCCCACGCGCCGGCCGGGCCGAACAGGATTCCGAAAACCATCGGGAAGATGGTGCGGATGGAGAAACTGAGGACGCCCGGCACCAGATCGATGCTGAACGGCGACAACGCGATGTACGCGGTCGCGTACAGAGCGGCAGTGACGGCCGTGAGGACCACCATCTGCGGGTATTTCCACATCAGGATGCACGACCGCATTGCGCCCCCCTAAGACGATCGCGACGAACATAACGCCAACGATGATCACCGTCAACGTGTCGACGTCGGGCCACTTCTGTGGTCGTCAATGAACGCATCGATAAGGTACGATCTCCCGACTGCCCGTAGCCAGCGAGGGGGTTCTCGTGGACCGGCCCAGTGTCCTTTTCGTCTCGCTCGACACCGTCCGCGCCGACGTCGCATATTCCGGGAAGTTCCCCGGCGTGGAGGGGCTCCGCCGCCGAGGTGTCACGTTCCGCCAGGCCGTGTCGTCCTGCCCGCTGACTCCGGTCAGCCACGCCACGGTCTTCACCGGCCTGCAACCACCGAACCACGGCGTCCGTCACCTGTTCCGTGAACAACTCCGCGCCGACGTGCCGACACTGGCCGAACGACTACGCGAGGTCGGCTACCGGACCGGCGCCGTCGTCTCCTGCCCGGGTCTCAACAAGTGGTACGGCATCGACCGCGGCTTCGACTTCTACGACGACGAGATCCCGCTGCTGCCCGACGGGCGGGACCCCCTCGCGGTCGGCGACGTGAAGCTGCGCGGGCTGGCCCTCAAGCGGGCGCCGATGGTCGCCGAGCGGGCCGGCGACTGGCTGGACGAACAGAACTCGCCCTTCTTCCTCTTCGCCCACTTCTTCGACGCGCACTGGCCGTACGAGCCGCCGGAGGACGTCGGCGTGGCCGTCGACAACCCCTACGAGGGCGAGGTCGCCTACAGCGACCACTACCTCGGAGTGCTGCTCGACCGGCTGGCCGCCGCCGGGCACGACATCGACTCGATGCTCGTCGTCTGCTTCTCCGACCACGGTGAGGACCTCGGCGGCTGGTATTCCAACGACCACGCGGGGGAGCGGGGGCACCCGTACGAGGAGGGGCACGGCTGCCTGCTGCACGACACCACCCAGCACGTGCCGATGATCTTCTCCGGACCGGGCGTGCCGGCCGGCCGCGAGTTCCACGAACAGGTGCGGCTGGTCGACATCATGCCCACCGTCCTGGACCTGCTGGGACTGCCGGAGACCCCCACCGACGGCGAGTCCATGACGTCGTTCTTCCGGGACCTGACCGGCACCTCCCGGCCCGCGTACTCGGAGACCTACTTCCCCGAGGAGAAGCGCGAGGCCAGTGACTACCGGGAACTGCGGGCGCTGGCGTCGATCCGCACCGACGGCCGCAGCAAGACGATCTGGCAGCCCGTGGAGGGCGGCGCCGTCGACTGGTACGACCTGACGACCGACCCGGACGAGTTCCACCCCGTCCCGTTGGTCTCCCCGACGGTCGCGCCGCCTGCCCCGCCGCTGGTGGACTGAGCACACCCGGCCTCCGGGACGGCGGGGGAGCAGCACCCGTCGCCGGCCCGGAGGTCGCCCTCGCGTCAGTCCCCGGCCGGGCGCCCCGCCGCGACCTCGAAGAGCATCCGGTCGATGATCCGCCCGTCGGTCTGCTCCACCGCGTGCAGCCGGCGGAACTCCGGTGACATCGACCGGTACACCTGGCGGATCGCCTCCCTGGCGTCCTCGTCGATGGCGCCGTTGTCCGACCAGACGTCGACGTCCTCGACCGAGACGTACCTGCGGGTCTCGACGTCTCCGCAGCCCGCCTCGCGCAGCAGGTCCCCGAGGTCGCCCGGCAGGAAGAAGTGCCGCCGCACCGGGTTACGCAGCCGCAGGATCTCGAAGTACTCGTCGCGGTCGTCTTTGCCGTAGGCGCAGAGGTTGATCAGGACGACCCGGCCGCCCGGCCGCGTCACCCGGGTCATCTCGGTGACCGCGGCCGGCAGCTCCATGAACTGGATGCCCTGCCGACAGACCGTGATGTCGAAGGAGTCGTCGGGGAAGGGCAGGTCCTCGGCGGGGGCGAGGACGAGGTCGTCCAGCGACGGCCGGGCCTGCTCCGCCATGGCCGCGGTCACGTCGACACCGACGAGTCGTGCCACCCGCCCGCTGAACAGCCGGGAGACCAGGCCGGTCCCGCAGGCCACGTCGAGCACCTCGTGCTCCGGCCGGGGCGAGGTCAGGTCGAGGACGAGACGGCCGAGCTCGGTGTCGGTGCACCAGGCGCTGGAGCGGTCGTAGCCCTGCGCCCGCGCGGTGAAGTGGTCGACGACGTCCTGATCGCTAATTGTCACTGCTCCCCCTGTCGTTTCCACAATTCGGGACCGGCCGCGACGGCGCGGGACCGCTGTGCGGTAGCGCGCGGCGGCGATGAGGAACCCCCGCAACGCTGCTGAGCGTGCCCTGCCGAAGGCTCACTGACATTGACGTTGGACTCTAGACGGGCGATGGTCGGCGCGTCTATAGTTCTGACCACCGGGCCTGGTGGGCCGGGCAGTGATGTGCCTGGTCAACGTTTGACGGAGATTCGGGGGCGACAATCCCGCACCCTTTCGTCCAATAGAATTCCGATACCGAATCCGGCGTTTCCCGCGCTGGTCGGCAAATGCTCCGAATTATTCGGGGGAGTGGAACGGTACAATGAGTGCCCTCACTGAGGAATTGTTCGACGAAATTCGCGCGGCGTTCATCGCCGAAGCATCGACCGTCCTGCGCTTCCAGTACTTCGCCCAGGTGTCCGAGATCGAGGGCTCGCTCGACTCCGCCCGGCTGTTCACCGAACTCGCCGAGAGCGCGGCCTGCGTGGCACACGGGCATCTCGACTTCCTGCAGGCCGTGGCCGACCCGGCCACCGGGCGGCCGCTGGGCGACACCGACCTCAACCTCGCCGCCGCGCTGAGCAGTGAGATGGAGGCCGCGACCGCCCGCTACCCGGCGCTGGTCCAGCAGGCACACGACGAGGGGCTGGCCGACGTCGCGAGCTGGCTGGAGACCCTGCGCGCCCTCAAGCACGCGCATCTGGCCAAGCTGAGCGCCGCCCACGAGGCGCTGCGCGGCGTACCCGCCGGGTCACTCGGCGAGCCGGTCGCCGGATGACCACCGGCCAGCAGACCGCCGACCAGGAAGTGAGCCAGCCGATGGAGTCCACGCAGGCCGCCCCGCCCCCGCCCCCGGCGCCCGCCGACACCAGGTACGACGCCAGCACGATCATGGTCCTCTCCGGCCTCGACGGAGTACGCCGGCACCCGTCGATGTACATCGGCTCGGTCGGTGTGGCCGGCTGGCACCACCTGGTCAGCGAGCTGGTCGACAACGCGGTGGACGAGGCGGAGGCGGGACACTGCCGCGACGTCGAGGTCGTCCTGCACCGCGACGGCTCCTGCTCGGTCGGCGACGACGGCCGGGGCATACCCGTCGACCCGCATCCGGAGCACCAGCGCCCGGCCGCCGAGGTGCTGCTGACCACCCTGCACTCCGGCGGCAAGTTCGAGGCCGGGTCCTACCGCACCTCGGCCGGGTTGCACGGCGTCGGACTCTCCTGCGTCAACGCCCTGTCCGAGCGGCTGGAGCTGGACGTGTGGCGCGACGGCGCCCACCACCGACAGATCTACACGCGAGGCGCGCCGGCCGGCGACCTCACGCGGGTCGGCGCATCGGACCGCACCGGCACCCGCATCCGTTTCCTCCCGGACGAGACGGTCCTGGAGACCGCGGAGTTCTCGGCCGCCCTGATCCGCAGCCGGCTGGAGGAGGTCGCCTTCCTGCACCCGACGCTGACCCTGCGGCTGCGCGACGAGCGCACCGGGGAGGACGTCCGGCTCAGCTACCAGTCCGGCGTGGGCGGATTCCTGCGACACCGGCACCGCGACGCGGTGTGGGTGCACCCGGACCCGCTCACCGTCCGGCACGAGACCGACGACCTGGCGCTCGACGCCGCCTTCTGCTGGACCGAGGGCTACACCGAGGACATCCAGAGCTTCGTCAACAGCGTCCGGACCGACCACCACGGCACCCACGTGGACGGGCTGCGGGCCGCGCTGGCCGAGGTGATCAACGCGTACGCGACCAGCCGCGGCCTGCTCGACACGACCGCCGGGGAACGGATCACCACGGTCGACATCCTCGAAGGGCTGGCCGCGGTCGTCGCGGTCCGGATGCGCAGCCCCCGCTTCGACGGACAGACCAAGAAGCGGTTGCAGAGCAGCGAGGTCGCCGGCTTCGTCCGCGCCGCCGTGTCGGCCGAGTTGACCCGGCAGTTGGCGCTCGACGACGACCTGGGGCAGCGCCTGGTCAAACGCACGCTCGACTCCGCGCGCGCCCGGCTCGCCGCCCGGCTGGCCAGCCGCACCGCACAGGTCCGGCGCCGCCAGATCGAGGTCGACTACGCCGTCTACCAGCGTCAGTTCGGCATCCGCTCGCGCAACTGGCACGACTCCTGCTCCTGGCTCACCGACGAGGGCCTGCTGGCCCAGCACGCGGCGCTCTGCGACGTCGCCCCGGACGCCCGGATGCTGGACGTCTGCTGCGGCAGCGGGGTGGTCGGCAACGCTTTCCGGGGCCGGGTCGGCGAGATGATCGGCCTGGACATCACCCCGGAGATGGTGTCGCTCGCCTCCACCCGGCTCGACAAGGTCCACCAGGGCACCGTCTACGACCTGCCGTTCCCCGACGCCAGCTTCGACCTGGTCGTCAACCGCGAGGTGCTGCACCTGCTGCCGAACCCGGAGAAGCCGGTGTCGGAGGTCTTCCGGGTCCTCAGACCGGGCGGGCAGTTCATCGTCGGCCAGATCGTCCCGTACGCCGACGAGGACGCGTACTGGATGTTCCGGATCTTCAAGAAGAAGCAGCCGCTGCTGTTCCAGATGTTCCGCGAGCCGGACTTCCGGCGGCTGTTGCTCGGCGCCGGCTTCACCGACCTGACGATGGAGGAGTACCTGCTCTGGGAGTCGATCGACAAGTGGATCGACACCCACGAGACGACCCCCGCCGCCCGCCAGGAGATCTACCGGCTCTTCTACGACGCCCCGGCCCAGGTACGGGCGGTGCACCCGTTCGAGGTCTCCGCCGACGGATCGGTCCGGGACCAGTGGCGCTGGTGCGTGTACTCGGTACGGAAACCGGTGTGTTGACCGGCACCGCGCCCGGGCTCGCCGGTCACGCCCACCTGGCGGACCGGCTGACCGAACTGCGCCGGCTGCGGCGACCCGTGGTGCGGGACTTCACCGGCCGGGTCCGGGACCTGGTGGTGCTCGCCTCCAGCTCCCGCAGTGGTTCCAGCATGCTCGCCGAGATGCTGCGCCGGACACCCGCGTTGCTGCACCTGCGCGCGGAGTTCAACCCGTACCTGCGGCTCGCCGGCCTGGTGCCGCCGGACAGCGGGACCGGCAGCGACCAGCTCGACGCCGCGCACCTGGCCGCCCTGCCGCCCGCCCGGCGCCGGGTGTTCGACGAGGAGCTGTCGCTGGACGTCGGTCGACCGGATCCGACGGTCGCACCGGAACAGTTCCTGCTGGACGCGGCCTGGCGGTTCACCATCCAGTGGCCGACGCTGGAGATCGACCTGGCGGCCTGGCTCGACACGGCCCGCCGGGTGCTGGACGAGCTCCGGTCGCAGCCCGACTTCGACCCGGCCTGCCTGTCGCAGGCGGCCCGGTTCCACGCCCGGCTGCACGCCGCCCTCGCCGTACGCGGCGTGCCGATCCGCACCGGCTACTACGACATGCCACCGCACCTCGCCGGACCGCCGTGGCGCCAGGACGTGCGGGGCGCGCCCGGCGACCTGCTGGTGGAGGAGCCGCCCTTCGTGCTCACCGTCGGCTGGCGTTACGCCACCGCGCACGACCTGGCGACCCGCCCGCTGGTGATCAAGACGCCCAGCAACGCCTACCGGCTGGGGTTCCTCCGGGCACTGTTCCCGAACGCCCGGATGCGCGTCCTGCACCTGACCCGCAACCCGGCCGGATCCATCAACGGCCTGTACGACGGCTGGCTCTATCACGGCTTCCACGCCCACAAGATGGACCGGCCCCTGAACATCACCGGCTACGGGCGGGACCGGCCCGAGGACCGCTGGTGGTGGAAGTTCGACCTGCCGCAGGGCTGGCAGGACTACACCCGGGCGACCCTGCCCGACGTCTGCGCCCTGCAGTGGCGCTCCTGTCACCGGGCGATCCTCGACGACGCCGCCACGCTGCGGCTGCCCTACCTGCGGGTGCGGTTCGAGGACCTGGTGCGCTCCGCGCAGAGCCGGGCGGGCGTGCTGACCCGGATCACCGACTGGCTCGGAGTGCCGATGGACGGACCGCTCCGCGCGATCGCGGCCGACGGGCTGCGGGACCCCGTGGTCGCGACCGCGCCGCCGCAACCCGGCCGATGGCGACGGCGGTCGGAGCTGGTACGCGCCGCCATCGGGGGTCCGGAGCGGCGACTGGCCGAGGAGCTGGGATATGACGACGACGAATCCTGGATCTGAGACCACCGCGCCGCCGCCGAGCACTCTGGGCGGTGCCGGGTGGTCGCCCCGGTCGACCAGCCACGAGCAGGAGGTGGCGGCCGGTCGGCTCTGGGCCCGCTGCGGCTACCGGTCGGAGTCCGCGCCGCTGCGGGCGGTGCTGCTCGGCTGGCCGCCGGAGAGCCTGGCACGGATCACCGATCCGGCCGCCGCACTGATGACCGCGCGGGTGGACCTCGGCGCCATGCGCGCGGAGACCGAGGCGGTCGCCGCGGCGTTCGCGGAGGCGGGCGTGGAGGTGGTGCTGGCCCGCCCGGCGGCGGACACGCCACCGAACTTCGTCTTCACCCGTGACCTGTTCGTCGCCACCCCGGCGGGAGTGGTGGTGGGCCGCACGGCCGCCGCGCAACGGGCCGGCGAGGAACGGTACGCCGCCGCCGCACTGGCCGCCGCCGGATACCCGGTGCTGGCCACGGTGGCGGGCAGCGCCACCCTTGAGGGCGCGGACGCGCTGTGGCTGGACCGCGACACGGTGATGGTCGGGGTGGGTTTCCGGACGAGCGCGGCCGGAGCGGAGTGTCTGCGGCGTGTCCTGGCGGACCAGGGCGTGCAGGTGGTCACCGTCCGACTCGGCCCGGGTGTCCAGCACCTCCTGGGCGCGGTGACCTTCCTCGACGAACGGTTGGCGGCGGTGCACGCCGCCGCGGCGACCGATGAGTTGCGGGCGCTGCTGCGCTCCCGGGACGTCCGTTCGGTGGAGTTCGCGCCGGACGACGAGTTGCTGCGGCGACGGGGGATGAACCTGGTGGCGCTGGGGCCCCGGCGGGCCCTGATGCCGGCCGGCGCGCCGGGCATCCGCCGTCGTCTGGAGGGTGTCGGTGTGACCGTGACCGAGGTCGGTGTCGACCAGCACGTCCGGGCCGCCGGGGCGCTGGGCTGCATGACGGGCATCCTGCACCGGGCGGAGTGAGCACGTAGACAGCGACGTGGGAGGCGAGATGACCACATCAGCGTCGGAGCAGAACGTGGGCGGGGATCCGGCCGAGGAGCCCCTCGTCCGCCTGGAACGCTGGCGCGCCACGTGGCCGGAGGACGACCCGCACGCCAACTTCCGTGACGAGGTCATGCGGTACGGCATGCTGGACCCGCTGGTGACCCTGCGTGGGATGTCGCGCAACCTGGGCATCCCGGTCGGGGTGCTGGCCCGCTACGTGCTGGCCCGCTGGGCGACCGGCGGCAGCGAGGGGCTGCTGGAGATCGGCCCGGTCATGGTGCGGCGACTGTGGAAGCCGATCGCCGAGGCGGAGGCCGCGGACGACGACGCCCGCCGGCTGGCCGCGTACCACCAGGTGCGTCAGATGATCTCCTGGCTGAAGGTCCCCCTCGACGACCCGAGCGTCTACCCGGTGGCCGGTGAGTCCGGCCCGTCCGACGACGACCGGCCTCTAGATCGACAACCCTCGATATAATCGTGCTCAATCGCCGGACGTCCCGACCGGACGCCCCGGCGGCGACGACAGGAAGGTCTCAGTCATGCCTCGTGTACTTTCCCTCGCTCCCGAGCTGTACGCCAACGCCACCAACTCCGTCGACCACCGCTACCAGGAACAGATGCGGGAGCAGGACCTGACGCCGGTGCCCACCGACCCGACACTGCCCCGCTTCACCCTGGTCGTCGGGCCGTCACCGTTCACCATGCCGCGTGGGTGGGAGTTCTTCCTGACGTCCCCCTACGAGGGGGCCTCCTACATCTCCACCGTCCTGCACAACGCCGGCTACCCGGTGCGGATCGTCGACGTCCGGTACACCCCGAACCCCCTCCAGGCCGCCTACGACCAGATCATCGGCCAGACCGACGTCCTGGGCATCTGCACCTTCGAGGACAACTTCCCGTTCTGCAACGAACTGATGGCCATGGTCCGGGACAACGCACCCGAGATCCCCATCATCTGCGGCGGTTCGCTGGTCACCTCGGTGCCCAACCTGTTCATGGAGCACACCGCCTGCGACATCGCGGTGATCAGCGAGGGTGAGATCACGATCCTCGACCTGATGGAGAGCTACGCCGCCGGCCGCTGGTCACAGGACCTGCCCACCATCCGCGGCATCGTCTACCGGACGCCGGAAGGCGTCGTCAAGCGCACCCCGCCGCGTGGACAGATGATGGACCTCGACGCGCTGCCCCGGATGCGCCTGGAACTGTGGCCGCAGGCGCAGAGCCCGATGGGCCTCCAGCCGCAGATCATCTCCTCCTACAGCCGTGGCTGCAAGATGGACTGCTCCTTCTGCTACCGGACCACCCCCCAGGTACGCGCCAAGTCACCCGAGAAGATGGACGCCGACCTGGCCTGGCTCAAGAGCCGCTACGGCATCGAGTTCAGCTTCTTCGTCGACCTCACGTTCAGCTCCCACCGCCGCCAGACCATCGAGATCTGCGACGTCATCAAGGACCACGACCTACGCTGGACCTGCCTGACCCGGTGCGCCGACATGGACAAGCCCAGGATCGACGCGATGCGCGACGCGGGCGCCGACATCATCCTCTACGGCGTCGAGTCCCTCGGCTCCGAAGTGCTGCGCGAGGCCCGCAAGGGCAACTCGGAGAACATCACCGTCCGGGCCATGCGGACCACGTTCGACGGCGGCGTACGGTTCGGCGCCCTGCTCATCGTCGGCCTGCCCAACGAGAGCGAGGAATCCCTCAACCACATGGTCGAGTTCGCCGAGACGTACAACCACGTGACCCGGGTCAAGTACCTCTCCGCGATGCCGGGCACCACCGTCTACCAGCAGGCGCTCCAGTCGGGCCTGATGCGCAGCGAACTGGACCACGTCAACTGGCTCTCCATCGAGCAGGCCCTGCACGAGGACGAGTTCCTCAACGTCAGCGGACTCTCCGAGCAGGCCTGCCGCGACGCCTACAAGCGCGTCTACGACGCCTACCAGCCCGGCCCGGTGATGGACTTCCAGCACTGGCCCGAGAACTTCACGCACTTCCACCCCAACCCCGACGACGGGCTCACGCGCTCCACCTCGTACGCCGGCTCGGGCTGGCGGGCCGAGGCCAGTTCCGCCGGCGCGCCGCTGGTGCCCGGCTCGGAGCGGTACACCCTGGACCAGGTGGCCTCGCCGGAGGTCGCCGCCGCCGGAAGCAGCCTGATGGCCTGCGGCGCGAAGAAGGTGACCGGAGGACTGGTCACCGCCGGCTCGGCGTGACGACGGACGGCACCGGGCGGAGCGGGCGCAGCCAGAGCCCGGTACTCATCATCGGCACCGAACGCTCCGGCTCGAACCTGCTCCGCCTGGTGCTGAACGCACACTCCCGCATCGCCGTCCCGCACCCGCCGCACTTCATGCGCTACCTGGCACCGGTGGCCGACTGCTATGGCGACCTCACCGACGAGGGCAACCGGCGGCGGCTCGTCGACGACGCCTGTCTCCTGCTCGACCGGCACATCTCCCCGTGGCCGCACCGCGTCGACCCCGACCTGGCGGTGGCCCGGGCCAGCCCCACCCTCTTCGGGGTGGTCGCCGAACTCTACGAGCAGTACCGCGAGGCGGAGGGGAAGGCCCGCTGGGGCTGCAAGAGCACCTTCATGGTCGACCACGTCACCGACGTCCTGGCCGAATACCCGGCGGCCCGGTTCGTCTGGCTGGTCCGCGACCCCCGGGACGTGGCCGCCTCCGCCCGCCGGGCGGTGTTCGGGCACTGCCACCCCTACCTCACCGGGCGACTCTGGGCGCGGCAGCAGACCTCGGCCGCCGCCGCGCTGGCCCGCCACGGCCCCGGCACCGTCCACCTGCTGCGCTACGAGGACCTGGTGCAGCAGCCACGGGACATGATCACGCAGCTCTGCGCCTGGCTGGGGGAGTCGCCGGAACCCGCGCTCTTCGCCCACGACCGCACCCCGACGGCCAGAGCGCTGGCCAGTCTCTCGGAGTCGTGGCGCAACGCCGGCCAGCCGGTGACCACCAGCAGCGTCGGCACCTGGCGCCGCCGCCTGGCCCCCACCGAGGTCGGCCTGGTGGAGGCCGCCGCCGGGCCGGTCATGGCCGAACTGGGCTACCCCGTCGACGCCGGACCGGCCGTACCGCCCCATCCGGCACTGCTGCGCCTGCGCGAGGGCGTCCTGCGGGCCGGAGTCGAGTACCGATCACTGCGGCAGGACCGCAACGCCGTCCGCCGGTGGCGGCGCGACGCCACCGTACGGTGGATCCACACCCGCGCCCGCCTCACCCGCCTCGGTGCAAGGAGGGGTCCCCTGCTAACGCCTACGGCATAGCAGGGGACCCCTCCTCACGCCGACGGCAGAGCCGCCGGTCAACGTCGCCCGGCGTAGCCCGCCAACACCTCCAGCAGCGCGTCCGCGTGCCGTTCGAACGTGTACTCCCCACGCCGGGCCAGCACGTCGGCGCCGAGCCGACCCAGCCGCGCCCGGTCGTGCAACACGTCGGCCAACTCGTCGTACCCGTCGAACAGGAAACCGATCCCCTCCTGCCGCACGATCCGCTCCATGGCCTCCTGGCCGCCGCGCTGCTGTGCCACCGGCAGCCCGGCGGCCAGGTACGGCACCAGCCGGTTCGGCCGGTTCATCCGCTGGAAACCCACCTCGTGGGTGCCCTGCGCCACCACGTGCATCAACCCGGCGTCGTACCGGGACCACTCGGCGACGAACCGTTCCGGCGGAATGTGGTCGTGCAGGTGCACGTAACCGCTCTCGGCGAGCCGCGCGTACGCGGCGCGGGCGTGCGCGTTGTCCACACTCCAGATCGACTGGGCGTTCGGACCGATGTACTTGCCGCCGTAGATGTGCACGTGGACCCGGCGACGACTCAACGCCGCACACAGCTCGCGGATGTCGGTACGGCCCCGGGTGCTGGACACCCCGCCGGCGACCAGCAGGTGCGGCTCCCCGTCCCGCTCGCGCAGCTTGCCGGCCAGGTCGTCGGTGAAGTACCGCGCCGGCAGGTAGTCCGGGTCCAGCAGGTGCGCCGATGCGTCACTGACCCCGTACGCCCCACGGAAGTAGTCCCACGACTCCTGGTTGATGTAGATCTGCCCGGCGGTCTCGGTCAACGCCCGCCGCTCCAGCTCGGCTGGCTCGCAGAAGTGCTCCTTGTGGTGGCGCACCACCGGACCCACCCCGGCATCGAGCAACTCGCCGAGCAACTGCAACGACCCGTCCCAGACGTTCTTCAGGCTGTAGACCACGTCGACGCGGTGCTCCGCCGCGATCCGGGTCAACTCCGCACCGGCCGGCCCCGCCGGCAGCCGGAACTGCGGCACACTCGACGGCAGCACGTCCGGCGTGGGCCGCTGTGCCGGTGCCGGCATCGTGACGTACGTCAACCGGTGCCCCCGCTCGGCCAACGTCATGATCCGCTCCGGGTACCGGCCGAGCCGTCCGGCCACCAGGATGTTCACGCCGTGCCCTCCGCCGGGATCGACTCCGCCCCGCCCGCAACCGAGGCGTCGGCCGCCGCCGGTGCGTCGATGCCCAGCCCGGCGGCCACCGTGCACAGGTCCCGCCACGTGGCGTCGGGCAGCACCACCCCGTCGGCCGCCGCCCGCGCGCGCTGCTCCGGCTCGCCCGGCACCAGCACCTCACCCGAGTCCGGATCGGCCGGCACCGCCTTGAGCCGCCGCACCGTCGCCTCGACGAAATCGTGCAACCGTTCCGGTGGCCCGAACCGGGCCGGGTCGACGGCGAGCACGAAGAGGCAACTCGACCGTTCCGCACCGGCGAACCGGTCACCGTCGCTGAGCCCGACGGCGAGCAACTCGGCGATCACCGCGAGCGCGAAACCCTTGTGGCCTCCGAACGGCAACAGGTACCCGCCGGTGAAGAAGTCCTCCAACCGGGTACTCGGCCTGCCCTGCGCGTCCAGCACCCACCCCGGGGGCACGCTCTGCGCCCCGGCGGCCCGCGCGATCTGCAACTTCCCGATGGAGACCATGCTGGTGGCGAAGTCCAGCACCACCGGGGGCTGGCCCGCCGCACGTGGGATGGCCCAGGTGACCGGGTTGGTGGCCAGCGCACCGTCCGTCCCACCGTGCGGCGCGACCTTCCACGGACCCTGACCCTCCCCGCCGGTCAACAACCCGATCAGGCCGGCGTCGGCGATGCGCTCGGACCAGCCGCCCAGCCGCCCGGTGTGGTGCGCGTGCGACATCACCACCGCCGCCAGTCCGCTGTGGGCGGCCTTCTCCACCACCAGGTCGACGGCGTACCGGGCGGCCAGGTGACCGAAACCGCCCGCGCCGTCGACGACGGCGGTCGCGGGCGCGTCGTCGACGACGAACGGACGCGCGGTCGGCTTCAACCGGCCCTGGGCGATGTCCCGCAGGTACGACGGCAGCTTGAGCACGCCGTGCGAGCCGTGCCCGGCCAGGTCGGCACCGATCAGCGAATCGGCGACGACCTCGGCGACGTCGTCCGGTGTGCCGGCCTGACCGAGCAGTGCGAGTACCAGTCGACGGAGGTCTGCGACGGCGATGAGGGCCATGGGCGTCCTGTCGGATGTCGGGTGTCGGAGGCAGACAGCCTTCTTAACCCATCACCGACCTACCCGGCAATCTATCCCCATGGATGACCGCGATCGACGTCGGTCGACTCCAGGTCACGCCCGGCCGGCGGTCGCGTCGGCCTGCTGCGGGGTGAGTAGCGCCCGGACCTGGTCGGCACCGAGCGCCAGCAACAGGGTCGGCAGTCGAGGGCCGGTGTCCCGGTGCACCAGGAGGCGGTACACGAGACCGAAGAACGCCCGCTGGGCGGCCCGCAGCTCGGGGCTGGGCGCGGTGTCCAGCGGAAGACCGAGCTGCTGCTTCGGCACCCCGTAGACCAGCGCGGTCAGCCCGTCCAGCGTCCAGTTCTCCACGAGCCCGTCGACGAGCAGCCGCAACCCCTCGCGCTGGACCGGATCGAGGGAGGCCAGCAACTCCCGATCCGGCTCGCTCCGCACCTGCGTACGCTCCGCCGGTGACACGTGCGTGGCCACCCAGTCCGCCGCGCGGTCGAGCCGGGGACGCACCTCGTCCAACGAGCCCACCGGATCCTGCGGCGTCATGTCCCGCAGGATCCGCAGCGTCTGCTCCTCGGTGCCGGCGGTGATGTCGTACACCGACGCCAGCGTGCGGAAGGACATCGGCCGCGCGGTCTGCGGCAACTCCACCTCCGCGGTACGCCACGAGCGGTCGAGCACCACTGCGTCGACCTCCGACGCGCTGCCCGCCCGCACCCGCCCCACCAGGGCGTCCCACTCGTCGTAGAGCCGGCTCACCTCCTGGTCGAACGCCACCGTGATCGACTGGTTCGGTCGACGCCGCACGTACAACCAGCGCACCAGGGCCGGCTCCAGGATCCGCAACGCGTCGTCCGGCGTCGGCGCGGCACCGGCGGAACCGCTGAGCTTCGCCGCCCCCTTGGTGCCGACGAACGAGTAGCCGCGATAGACCGGAGCCTTGCCGCCGTACACCCGGTCGACCACCTCGCCGCCGACCGTGTAGCTGGAGCCGGGGGAGGAGTGGTCCACCCCGGCGGCCTCGAACAGGACCTGCTCGTACGCCCACCGCATCGGCCAGTCGACCTTCCAGACCAGCTTGCCCGGGTCCTGCCGGTCCAGCCAGGCCCGGTCGGAGTGCCCACAGACGCAGGTGTACCGGATCTCGGTGGTCTCGTCGTCGAAGGACACGATCGTCGTGTCGTCGCGCCGGCAGACCGCACAGTAGACCTTGTACGGGTAGTAGGTGTCCTGGGCGGTCAGCCCCTCCTCGGACTCGCCCTGGTCGACCTTGGTGCGGTACCTGCCCAGCACCGACCCGATCAGCTCCCGGGCCCGCATGGCCGTGACGACCTGCTCGCGGTACCGGCCACCGGTGTACATGGCGGTCTGCGAGATCTCGTCGACGACCACACCGAGTTGCCGCAACGCCGCCCGGAACGGCGCCTTGAAGTGCTCGGCCCAGTTCTCGTGCTCCCCGCACGGGTCCGGCACCCCGGTCAGCGGGCGGCCGACGTACTCCGCGAAGGACGGGTCGACCCCGGCCGGGACCTTGCGCAGCCGGTCGTAGTCGTCCCAGGAGAGCAGGTGCCGGCTCGGCAACCCGCGCCGACTCACCTCGTCGGCGACGAAGTGCTGGACCATGATCTCGCGCAGGTTACCCAGGTGGATCGGCCCGGACGGACTGATCCCCGAGGCGCAGACGAGCACCGGTGTCCCGGGCCGGCGCTCCCACTCCGCCACCACGTCGTCGGCAACCCGTGCCACCCAGTCGCCGGCATCAACCTCAGCCACCGAACTCCCCTCCAGCCGTGTCGGCCCACCACCTTAGTGCCGGCACTCCGCCGTTGTCCGGACGCACCACGAACACGCTGAGTCGTCGGCGTGCCGGAGCGGCCGGACGGCCGCACGCGGTCAGTCGGACCCGGTCGGACCCGCCGCCGGACGGACGCCGAGGACCTGCCCCGCGTGGCGCATGTCGAGATCGCCGACCGCTGCGGCGACCAGCAACGACTCGATCCCGGCCAGGATCCGCCGGGCGTCCTCGACGCCGAGGTACGCGGTGTCCACCCGCAGTTGCAACGCGGCGGCACCCGACGCGTCCGAGACGCTCAGGAACACGGTCAGGTCCTGCTGCTCCCAACCGGTCACGTACTCGATCCGGGTGTCACGGCACAGCGCGGCGAGATCCTCGGCCAACTCCTGCGGGGCGGACCGCACCTGCGGCAGCCCCGACCACCGCTGCTGCTCCCGGGCGTCGTTGAAGAAGACGCCGACCTGCGGGACGAAACCCCGCCGTGTCGCCACCCGGCGCTGCGCCTCGGCCAGCTCGACGGTGTCGTGGTTGCCGTGCTGATAGGTCAGCAGGGCCTGCCGGTAGCAGCGGGTGACCAGATCCGTGAACGAACCCG
The DNA here is from genome assembly GCF_040642635.1 of Micromonospora sp. NPDC047793. Lineage (NCBI taxonomy): Bacteria > Bacillati > Actinomycetota > Actinomycetes > Micromonosporales > Micromonosporaceae > Micromonospora > Micromonospora sp. NPDC047793. The sequence continues at coordinate 90,656 of NZ_JBEYSG010000009.1, forward strand.
TCCCGACGTCGACCCGGAACAGGCCGTTCTGCACCACCGGGCCGATCATCGTCTGCAGTCGGCGTTCCACCCGACCGCCGACGATCAGGGTCAGGAACGCCGGATCGGCACCGGTGTGATGGGAGACCACCGCTGCCTGGGCGGCCAGCAGGACCGCACTGGTGCTCACCCGTTGCCGGTCGGCGAGCAGCTCCGCGGCCACCGCGACGGCCGACGACTCGATGTCGACCTGCACGATCCGCGGTGTGTGCGGCGGCGCGGACGACGGCGGCACGAGCGACTCCGGCACCTCGCCGAGCAGGTCCTCGCGGAACCGCACCGCCCGCCGGCTACGCCTGCGTCCCGGCTCGCTCGCCTCGTACGCGGCCTGATCCAGCGGCTGCCACCGCGACTCGACCGGCTCGACCGGCACCCCCGCCAGAGCGTCGCGCAGCTCCGTCTTCAGCAGGGCCAACCCGATCGCGTCGACGGCCGCGTGCGAGACGTTCAGCACCAGCGCGGCGGGTGTCTCGTCCGCCAGGACCAGGGCGAACCGCACCGGCCACTGCTCGGCCAGGTCGAACACCGTCGCGGTCATCGCCGCGACCAGCTCCTTGGCGTCCTCGATCACCCGATCGGGCGCCGCCGACCAGACCGGCACCGTCAGGGTGCCGGACCCGTCCACCTCCTGCCGCAGACCCGTCGCGTCCATCACCAGCCGGGTGCGGAGCACGTCGACCCGCGCGACGACCTCCTCCAGCGCGCGCCCCACCCCGGCGACCGTGACACCCTCCGGAACCGGCACCATCTCGCGCATCGTGAAGCTCTGCGGCTGATCACCCAACCAGGAGATGACGCCCCAGATCTCCCGCTGCGCCCAGGAGGCCGCCGCCTGCGCCTGCCGTGCCCCCCGCACCGTCACCACGAGATCGTGGCCGGGCTTCCTCTCCATACCGGGATCCCCCGCTCCGGTCTGGGCGGCGGCACCACCTGTCCGGCGGTGCCGCTTATGGCCGGAAGGTAGCCTATGAAGCCACTTCGGCCACTGTCAATATCGTCGGACGTCACGGTGCCACACGGCGCCTCGGTCCATCGACGGCGGGCCATACTGGTTCCGCCCGCGATCGTGGGCGCCCCCGACTGGAGAGCGAGATGACTGAGCTGAGCCCCTCCGCCGCACCGACCGACACCGAACGCCGACTCGTCACCGAGGTGGTCGAGCCCCTTCTCGGATTCACCCCCGACGAGATGAGCCAGGACCTCATCGCGCTGGGCGCCGACAGCATGCAACTGGTCCACATGCTCGCCCAGGCAGAGGACCTCTTCGACGTCGAACTCTCCGCCGTCGAGCTGATGGACAACGTCAGCGTCGCCGGGCTCGCCGCGCTCATCGACCGTCAACGCGCCACCGGCGGCTGATCCTCACCGGACGGACCGTACGCGCGCGCCTGCATCAGGTACAGCTCCGCGTACAGCCCGCCGCTGGCCAGCAACTCGGCGTGTGACCCGGCCTCGCGCACCGTACCGTCCTGGAGCACCACGATCAGATCCACCATCTGCAACGTGGAGAAACGGTGGGAGACGAAGACGGTGATCCCGCCACGTCGCTGTGCCCGCTGGGCCGACTCGGCGTACCGGACGAAGATCGCATGCTCGGCGGCGGCGTCCAACGCCGCCGCCGGCTCGTCCAACGCCAGCAGGAGGGGCTCGATCCGCATCTGGGACCGGGCCAGACCCAACGACTGCCACTGCCCACCCGACAGCTCCTGCCCGTCGGTGAAGCCGGTGCCCAGGTAGCCGTCCAGTCCGCCCTCCACCGCGTCGACGACCCGCTGCGCCCCCGCCGAGTCGATCGCCCGCCGCACCGACTCCTCATCGTCGATCCGCTGCACCGCGCCGATCCCGACGTTCTCCCGCAGCGTCAACTCCAGCCGGGCGAAGTCCTGGAACATCGCCGACGTCCGCGACCGCCACTGCGCGGCATCCACCTCGTCCAGTGCCACGCCGTCGACGAGGATCCGGCCCTGCGTCGGTCGGTACAGGCCGTACAGCAGCTTCACCAGCGTGCTCTTGCCCGCACCGTTCTCACCGACGATCGCCACGGTCTTGCCCGCCGGCAACTCGAAGGTCACGTCCCGCAACACCGGCCGGGTGGCGCCCGGATAGCGGAAACCCACACCATCGAACCGGATGCCCTCGTCCAGCCGGGTCGGTGCCGTCGACCCGCTCGGCTCCGACACCCCGTCCGGCACCACGCTGGCCGCCCGCAGCCACTCCAGCCGGCGCACCGTCGTGCCGAAACCCTGGAGCGTGCCGAGCAGCCCCAGACCGTTGGCGACCTGCAGACTCACCTGCACCGCGAGCGTCACCGCCAACACCACGTCGCCGACGCTGCCCCGACCGTCGGCGACGTCCCGCACCACCAGCCAGAGCGCCGCCCCGTAGCTGAGGGCGAAGAACGCCTGCCCGGCCGCACGGACCGCCGCCCCGCTCGCCTGCGCCCGCCAGACCGTCGACGTCACCGCCGCCATCGTGGCCTGCTGGCGACGCACCAGGTCCGGGCCGGTGCCGAACAGCCGCAACTCCTTGACCGACGACGCCGAGGTGGCGACCTGCAACAGGTGCTGCGAGCGCCGGATCCCCTCCGCCGTGTCGTCCTTGGCCCGGTCCACCAACCGCTGCGCCCGCCGCGCCAACAGCACCGGCGGCACCGCCGCCAGCGGCAGCAGCGCCAACCACGGATTCAACAACCCCAAAAGTACGGTCGTGACCACGAGCTGACCGACCACACCCGCCAGTTGCAGCAGCCCCTCCACCGGAACCTGCATCGGTGAGATGTCGTCCCGCACCACCTGCAGTTCGTCGGCGAACCGGGAGTCGTCGAGCTGGGCCAGGTCCACGCTGCCGTTGGCCCGCTCGATCAACTCGCCGTGCAGCTTCAGCTCCATCAACTCGGCGAGCTCGAAATACTGCAGATGCGCGAAGTGCGCCATCATCAACTCGACGACCAGCACCACGGCCACCGCCGTCGCCAGCGTCACCGCCACGTCCGTCCGCGCCGCCAACGCCGCGTCGACCAGCCGACCGAGCAGCACCGCCACCATCGGCGAGGCCAGATAACCGGCCGCGATCATGACGGCGGCCAACCCCGCCCGCCGCCGGTCGGTCCGCAGCGCCAACACCACCAGGAACCGGGCCGCCCGCCCCAGACCGCTCATCGGCCCGCCTCCGCATCGACGAACCGGTCGGCCTGCAACCGGAACAACTCGGCGTAACTACCCCCGGCGGCCACCAACTCCTCGTGGGTGCCCTGTTCCCGCACCACCCCGTCGGCCACCACCACGATGTGGTCGGCCCGACGGACCGTCGAGAACCGGTGCGAGATGACCACCGTCGTCAACCCCCGGCTGATCTCCAGAAAACGGTCGAAGAAGTCCACTTCGGCGCGGACGTCGAGCTGGCTCGTGGGTTCGTCGAGCACGATCATCGACGCGCCCGCGGCGACCTTGCGCATCGCCCTGGCCAACGCCACCCGCTGCCACTGCCCACCGGAGAGGTCCTGCCCACCGGCGTACCGGTTCGACAGCGTCGTCCGCAGACCGGCGTCGAGCCCCTCGACCACCTCACGTGCCCCCGCCCGGTCCAGCGCCGCCCACAGGGGCGCCTCGTCGTCGGGGTCGGCACCCGCCGCCAGGTCGACGTTCTCCGCCGCGCTCAGCTCCAGCCGGACGAAGTCCTGGAACACCACCGCGATCCGGGACTGCCACTGCGCCACGTCGAACTCGCGCAGATCCCGCCCGTCCACCGTGATCCGGCCCGCCACCGGGTCGTACAACCGGGTCAACAACTTGACCAACGTGGTCTTGCCGGCGCCGTTGAGCCCGACGATCGCCGTCGACCGGCCCGCCGGCAACGTCAGATCCAACCCCCGCAGGACCTCCGCACCCTGCGGGGCGTACCGGAACCGCACCTGCTCGAACCGCACCTCCCGATCCGGGCGACCGGCCGCCGACTCACCGGCCACCGGCGCCGCCAACTCCGCCCGCGACCGGGCCGACCGCGCGAAGTCGGTCATCGCCTCGTACGACTGGAGGCCGTACTGCGTCGGTACGTCGCTCTCCGGGAAGTGCACCCCGAAGCGGATCGGGATCAGCGCCGCCTGCACCGCCAGCCCCAGTTCCAGCACGCTGAGCCGTCCACCGGCGGCGGCCTGCGCGATCAACACGAAGACGACCGTCGCCCCGACCAGGCCGACCGCCGCGTACCCGAGGAACGGCCGCAGGTTGATCCGCCGCCGTCCCGCCCAGAACTGCCGCAGGTAGCCCAGGTACTCCGAGCGGTGCCGCTCCCGGACCCAGCCGATCAGACCGAACACCCGGATCTCCTTGGCGAACGCCGCGCCCGCCGCCATCGACCGCACATAGGACGCGTGCCGCCACGTCGGGAAGAGACCCTTGAGGAACGTCCCGAACCGCCCCAGCGCCCCACGCTGACCGAAGCGCACCACGAGCGCCGTCACTCCGGCCACGACCGCCGCCCACGGCGACAACGCCACCCAGAGCACCACCACCGCCCCGACGAGTTGCCCGTACCGGGGCAGCAACGCCAACGCACCGGCGGCGGCGTCGCCCGGGGTCGGCATGGTCCGGCCGAACGCCTCCCGGGCCCGACTCAGCCGATCCAGTTCCGTCGCGTCCTCCAACGCCGAGATCGGCGCGTCCACCAACGCCGACGTCATCAGGCGGCGCGTGCACCACGCGTCCACCCGCCACGTCACCAGATGCCCCAACGCCGTCTGCGCCGGTGCGAGCACCTGCTGGAGGAAGAAGGCCAGCGCGGCGAGACCCAACGCGAGCACCGTCGCGCTCCACGCCTGCTCGTCGCCACCGATCGCCTCGGCGAGCCGTTGCACCATCACGCTCGTGGCCACGATGAACCCGATCGGCAGCAGACCGAGCAGGACGTTCACCGCGAGGGCCGCGCCCAGCGTCGGCACGCCCGCGTGCGGGAGGAGACGGGCGATGGACAGCCAGCGGTCGAGCCGTGACCGGGCACCACGCCACACCGCCGAGAACCGTGCCATCCGCATCCGAACCTCCGCAGGCGTCGATCGTCGGCCGATCATATCGACGGTCGTATCGATGTGTCGGTGTCGGCTTTGCCTAGCCGTTCGCCGCCCTGGTCACCGGTCGAACGCCTGGGATCGCCGGCGGGAAGGGCCGGTAGCTCCGGTGGGGCAGGATGTGTCCGTGATCCTGATGGTCCCCGCGAATCCGATGCGCCCACGCCAACCCGACGACCACTTCACGCCGGAGGCGCAGGCGGCACGTGCCCTCGGATTCACGGTGGCGGTGGTCGACCATGACGCGTTGGCCCGGGGCGGGGACGCACGTCGGGCGGTCGCCCCGGTCCAGGGCCCCGGCACGGCCGTGTACCGGGGCTGGATGCTGCGCAGCGAGCAGTACGCCACGCTCGCCGAGGCCCTTGCCGAGCGCGGCGTCATCCTGCGGACCGACGCTGCGCAGTACCGGCGGGCGCACGAGTTGCCCGGCTGGTACGCCGCACTCGCTCCGGTCACCCCGCCCTCGGTCTGGACCACGGGCGCGGAGCGGGCCGACTTCGACCGCGCCCGTGTCGCACTGGGCGCGGGACCGGCGGTGCTGCGGGACTACAGCAAGTCGATGAAGCACCACTGGGACGAGGCCGCGTACATTCCCGACCTCGCCGACGGCGCGGCGGCGTGGCGCGTCGCGCGCCGGTTCCTGGAGTTGCGCGACGACGACTTCGTCGGCGGATTCGTGCTGCGACGCTTCGAACACTTCACCTCCGCCGAAGTCCGCACCTGGTGGGTCGACGGCGAGTGCGTCCTCGTCGGACCGCACCCCGACAGCCCCGACGCTGCCGCGACGGCCGACGTCGACCTGGCCATGGTCGCACCGTTGATCGCCGGGCTCGACCTACCCTTCGTCACCGTGGACCTCGCGCTGCGCGCCGACGGCGTGTGGCGGGTCGTCGAACTCGGCGACGGCCAGGTCAGCGACCGCCCCTCCACCGTCGCACCGCAGGCGCTGATCGCGGCCCTGTCCACCCAGGACCGGTGACACTCGTCGACAATCACGCCGGCCGGCCGTACGTCCAGCGGACGCCTGCTATCCCGCTGTGACCAATTGCCCACGGCCAAGGCCGACGGATTCGACAGCCGGCATCTACGGTTGGGCCATGCGCACCGACGGCGGCATGCGGGACTGGCTCCGTGAGCGCGGAGCGGAGCGGATCGCCCATCCCGGCGGCACTCTGTACCCCCACCTGTGCCGAGTGGGTGAACGACTCGCCGCCCTCGGCTGCGGCAGTGACGTGGCGACCGCCGGCCTCACCCATGCCGTCTACGGCACCGACGGGTTCGACCTCAATCTGCTCGATCCGGCCGATCGCGCGGTGCTGCGCGACCTCGTCGGTGCCGACGCCGAGGAGATCGTCTACCTGTACGGTGCCTGCGACCGCAAGCGCACCTGGCCGAAGCTGGCAGAGACCGGCCAGGTGTTCGACCGCTTCACCGGGCAGGTGCTGACGCCGGACGGGGCGCGCCTCCGGGCGCTGGTGGACCTGAGCATCGTCAACGAACTGGACGTCGTCGAGCGCGATCCTGCGGTGGCGGACAGGTCCGGCTCCTATTTCCGGGACCTGTTCGCCTCCTGGGCGCCTCTCGCCTCGGCGCCGGTCATCAGCGACGTACAGCGGGTCCTGCGTCCGTGACGACCGCGCCGTCGACCGTCCGCGTACGCGTGCGAGCCCTCTATCCCGGCAGCTTCGATCCCTTCACCCCGGGGCACCTGAACGTGGTGAGCCGGGCACGTGACCTTTTCGACGAGGTGGTCGTGCTCGTCGCCGTCAACAGCGTCAAACATCCCGACACCGACGAGGGGCAGCGCGCCGCCGCCGTACGGGCCGCACTGCCGGTCGAGTGGACCTCCGTGACCGTGGCGGCCTGGAGCGGCCTCACCTCCACGTACTGCCGTGACCACGGGATCGGGGCGATCGTTCGGGGCGTACGCAACACCAGCGACCTGCAGGCCGAGTGCCGACTCGCGGCGATGAACCAGTCGTTGGGCGTACCCACCGTGTTCCTGCCCGCCCAGCCCGACCTCGCCGCAGTCTCCTCGACCGCGCTGCGCACGCTCGGCGGCCTCAGCTTCGGGGGAGCACGGTGATGGCCGCGACGGTGCTGTTGACGACGGTGGCCGTCACGGTGCGGGTCACGGCCTCCGCTGCGGCGGTGGCGCCCCAGTCCCCCTGTTCGAGCTCCTTCGCCCGGGTGATCACCGGCGACGTCCACGGGATCTCGCGATAGAACTGGGGAAGCGTTCCACTGGCAGAGAGCAGTGCCGCGAGCGCGGCGATCCGGGCCGACGGCTCCGCACCCTCCACGAGGACCTGCCGGACGCCGCCCAGCAGGCGTGCGCGCCGGTCGGTGCCGCCGTCCCTCAGGGTCGTGGAGCGGAACAGTCCGAGCACCTTGCGCTCCTCGTGACGGATGTCGCCACGCCGGACGAGCCTGTCCAGCACCGGCTGCCGCAGGCCGGGTCCCATCGCTGCCAGGACGGTCTGCGCACTGCGCGGCTTGTCCGCGAGGTAGTCCCAGGTCGCCCGCAGGACGTCGTCGGAGGGTACGTGCTCCGCGACGCTGCTGATCCGACCCTTCGCCGTGGTGGCCAGCTGACCGTCGAGCGCGAGGTCGGCGAGGACGGCTCCGGCGAGGACGTAGAAGAGGGTGTTCTCGCCGGCGATGGTGCCGGAACGGGGCTGGAACAGGAGCAGGAGAAGATCCTCGGTCAGGGTCGGCGGGTCCGAGGGCTTCCACGAGTCGATGGTCATCGGCGGGGCTCCCAGCGGAAGAGTCGGGTGGCGAGGGCGACGGCGACGGCGACCCAGCCCAGTGTGGGCGCCAGCAGGAGCAGCGAGTCGGCCACGGCGACGCCGCCGTTCCACGCGTTCACGGTCAGCTCGGTGGCCGCGCCGCCGGGCAGCAGCCGCTTGAGCCAGGCGAGGTCCGCCGTGCCGGTGATGCCCACCCAGCTTGCCACGGCGATCACGCCGAGGGTGACGGGAAGCGTGGTGACCTGGGCGTGCTCGGGGGAGTTCGTCAGTCCTGCGGTCGCCAGCGCCAGGCCGACCATCATGGCGAGGGTGGCGATGGTCGCCACCCCGAGCAGCAGGACGTCGGAGGGCTGACCGGCGACGACGGCCAGGGCGATCAGGATCGCGGTCACCTGGAGCACGGCGAGGACGACGACGGGCAGCAACAGACCGGCGAGGATGCCGGCGTCGCTCTCGGCGGTGGAGCGCAACCGCTTGAGGAACAGGTTCTGCCGCCGCGAGGCCAGGGTGGTGACGGCGGTGGCGTAGAGCCCGAACGCGGCCACGGTGAACATCACGATCGCCGCGATGTAGCCGAGGCTGCCGATGGCGGCGAAGGTCTCGTGCTGGCGGACGAAGAACACGCAGACCGCGACCGGGACGACGAGGCTGGTGATCAGGACCAGCCGGTTGCGGAAGATCTGGATCAGCTCGCTGGACGCGATGGCCAACATGGTGACACTCCTGTCGAAGGGGGGATCAGCTACCGAGGGCGCGGAACACGTCGTCGAGCCGGGTCGGCCCGGCCGTGAGGTCCCGCAGCTCCACGGCGTGTTCCTCGGCCCACCGCAGCAGCACGTGCAGGTCCTTCTGCAGGGCGAAGGTCTCGACCACGACCGTGCCGTCGGCGTCGACGACCGCTGCCAGCGGCAGCGCCGGCACCGCCGTGGGCAGGGTGAAGCGGATGACCGCGGGCAGGGTACGGGTCAGTTCGGTGACGCTGCCCTCGCGGTGCAGGCGACCCTGGTGCATCAACCCGATCCGGTCGGCGCGCTGCTGCGCCTCCTCCAGGTAGTGCGTGGTGAGCACGATCGTGGCACCGTTCTCCCGCATCCGGTCCACCGTCGCCCAGACGTCGTCGCGGGACTGGATGTCCAGGCCCGTCGTCGGCTCGTCCAGGAACATCAGCTCCGGGGTGCCGTAGGCGGCGGTGGCGAAGTCGAGTCGCCGTTTCTCACCGCCGGAGAGCTGGGACACCCGCCGACCGGCCCGATCGGTGAGGTCCACCAGGTCGAGCAGCCGGTCGACGTCGTCCGTACGCCGGGTGAGCCGGCCGACCAGCCCGACGGACTCGCGGACCGTGAGGTCCGGGGAGAATCCGCTCTCCTGGAGCATCACGCCCATTCGGGGACGTACCGCGCGGCGGTCCTGCGGGCTGTGCCCGAAGACGCGCACGGTGCCGGAGGTCGGCTTCCGGTGCCCCTCGACGACCTCCAGGGTCGAGGTCTTCCCGGCTCCGTTGGTGCCGAGCAGTGCGTAGAGTTCTCCGCGCCGCACCTGGAAGGAGAGGTCCCGCACGGCGTGGAAGTCGCCGTAGGTCAGGTTGAGGCGCTCGACGTCGATGACTGGTGTGCTGGACATGCCTCCATGACAGCGCGGATCGTCGGGACCCGTCAGTGCGCGCACGTCATGACCGGATGTGACGTGGTGTCACTGGTCAGGCCCGGTCACTGCCGGATACTGGGATGGTGACAGCAAGATCGGCGCGCTTCACCGAGTCGACGCGGGGACGGCTGCGCCGGATCAACCTCATCACCTCACTCCCGCCGGTGGTGTTCGCCGCGCTGCTCCTGCTGTACCTCGACTCGCGTACCTGGTGGCACGCTCTCGTCCTGGCCCCGGGGGTGGTGGCGGCCCTGGTCGCCTTCGAACGGTGGACCGCCGACGACCTCGCGCGGGTCGCCCTGCCGTGCCTGGTCGTCGCGGCAGCGGTGTGGCCGGTCGGTGCGTTGGTCACCGGCAGTCCGAACGCCTGGTGGGGGGTCTGCGCGGTGGGCTCCCTCGCCCTGCGCGAGGTGCGACGGCGCGTGCTGGCGGCGGTCGCGCTGCTGGCCTACGTCGCCGCCGTCGGTGCGACACGACTCCTGGTGGAGCGCGACGACGTCCGCCAGGTCCTGGTCGCCTACGTCCTCGTCCCGGCCGCCCTCACCGTCGTCGTGACGCTGATGACGGTGGTGGGGGAGCGGTTCTACGACCTGATCCGGGAACTCGAACAGACTCGGGAACGCGAGGCGGAGTTGGCGGTCGTGCGGGAACGGTTCCGCTTCGCCAGCGACCTGCACGACATCCAGGGCCACACCCTGCACGTGGTCAAACTGAAGATCGCGTTGGCGCAGAAGCTGCTGGTCCGCGACACCGTCCGGGCGGAGAAGGAACTGCGGGAGACGTACGCGCTGGTCAGCGACACCATCGCGCAGACCAAGGAACTCGCCCACGCGCAACGGCGGCTCAACCTCACCGCGGAGATCGAGAACGCGAAGAACCTCTTCGAGGCCGCCGGCATCCGGGTCCGGGTGACCCGGGAGGGCGAGGTCGACAACCGGGTCGGCGAGCTGCTCGGCCAGGTGTTGCGCGAGACGACCACCAACATCCTGCGGCACGCGCAGGCGACCCAGGTCCAGATCACCCTCTCCGCGTCGGGCATCACCATCGTCAACGACGGCGCGACCGGCGACGAACCCACCGAACTCAGCGGCCTCTCCGTCCTCGGTCAGCGGGTGGCGGACGACGGAGGCGAGTTGACCGTGCGACAGCAGGACGGGCGGTTCCGGACCGCCGCGACGTTCCCGACGGCTCACGCCGGCACCCCCTCGACCATGGGCAGGGATGACCGATGACCACCATCGTGCTCGCCGACGACGAGGTGCTGCTGCGGACGGCCCTGGCCGCACTGCTGCCGCTGGAGGGAGACATCACCGTCCTGGCCGAGGCGCACGACGGCCGGTCCGCCGTCGAGGCCACCCTGCGGCACCGGCCCGACGTCCTCGTCATCGACCTGGAGATGCCCGGCGTCGACGGCCTCGGCGCGGTCGCGGAGATCCGGCGTACGCTCCCGGACCAGGTGGTCCTCATGCTGACCCGGCACGCCCGTCCCGGCGTACTGCGCAAGGCGCTGCGGCTCGGCGTCCAGGGCTTCGTCAGCAAGTCCGCCGAACCGGCCCACATCACCTCGGTCGTGGCCACCCTGCACGCGGGCAAACGGTGGATCGACCCGGACGTGTCGGCACTGGCCATCACCGAGGACTGCCCCCTGACCGAACGCGAGGCCGACGTGCTGCGGGTCACCGGCGAGGGCTACTCGGTCGCCGACATCGCCGTCCGACTGCACCTGGCGCCCGGGACCGTCCGCAACTACCTCTCCAACGCGATGCGCAAGACCCAGACCCGGACCCGCCACGAGGCGGCCCGGTACGCCCGCGAACACGACTGGCTGTGAGCCGCGTCAGCTCGTAGCGGTACGCCCGCACTGACATCCCGACCCGAAAGCGGTGACGTGGCGTCACTGTCTGCGGCGGACGGGGCTTGTTGTCATCGAGGTAGGTCCATCGCGGCGGACGGCGAAGGAGCCCGACGCGTCTCCCGCCCGACCGTGCCCCACGGCACCGTGGCCGTACCCGGTGGACCACCCCCGACGACGACAGGAGACCTGGACGTGAGACGACAGCGTGGCATCGCCCTGATCGGGATGCTCGGCCTGGTCGGTGCCCTGGCAGCGGTCGTCCCGGCGACCGCCGGCGAATCGACGGGCGGCAGACCGCCGACCGGACCACAGTGGACGGCGTGCCCGGCGGACGTGGTGGTGCCGCCGACGGTGCAGACACAGGTGCAGTGCGCGACGGTGCCCGTCCCACTGGACTACGGCGACCCGGACGGCACGCGGATCGAGCTCATGATCTCGCGGATCGCGAGCACGAAGCCGGAGAAGCGGCGCGGCGTGCTGATGTTCAACCCGGGCGGGCCGGGTGGCACCGGCCTGGACCAGCCGGGGTTCCTCATCGGGCAGGGCCTGCCGGCCAGCGTCGTGGACGCCTACGACCTGATCGGAATGGACACCCGGGGCGTCGGGCACTCGACGCCGATGAGCTGCGGGTTCACCGCCACCGATGCCTACTGGGCGAACATCCCGCCGTACGCCGTCGACGATGCGGACGTCATCCGACAGGCGGCGATCGCCGAGGAGGTCGCCGCCCGCTGTGCGGCGAACGACCCCGAAGGGCGGCTGCGACATCTGACCACCGCCAACATGGCCCGCGACCTGGATCGGATCCGCGCCGCGCTCGGCGAGACGAAGGCCAGCTTCTACGGGGCGTCCTACGGCTCGGCGCTGGGTGCGGCGTACGCCTCGATGTTCCCGGCCACCACCGACCGGATCGTGCTGGACAGCAACATCGGCGACACCCACCTCGACCGGGACGGACTGCGCCGGTTCGCGCTCGGCATGGAGCAGACCTTCCCCGACTTCGCGACGTGGGCGGCGGCACGGCACGACTCCTACGGGCTGGGCCGCACGCCGCAACAGGTACGCAGGACCTACTTCGCCATCGCCGAACGGCTCGACCGGACGCCGTCACCCGACGGGCTCACCGGCCCCATCTTCCGCTACCTGACCTTCGCCCACCTCTACGGAAAGATGCAGTACGGCAACCTGGCCCGGACCTGGCAGGCGTACCTCGACCCGTCGCAGGTGCCGCAGCCGACGACGACGGAAACGCCCAGCCCGACCGACAACGCCTTCACCGTCTTCCTCGCCGTGACCTGCAACGACGTCGCGTGGCCCGAGGACGTGGACACCTACCGCCGCGCCGTGGCCGAGGACCGCAAGCAGTATCCGCTGTTCGGTGCCGCCAGTGCGAACATCACCCCCTGCGCCTACTGGACGCACGAGCCGTCCGAACCGCCCGTCGCGATCAGCACCGAGGGACCGCGCAACGTGCTGATCCTGCAGAACCGACAGGACCCGGTCACCCCGTTGGCGGGTGGCAAGCTGCTGCGCGAGAAGTTCGGGCAGCGTGCGCGACTGGTGACCGCCAACGAGAGCGGGCACGGCGTCTACGTGCTCAGCGGCAACGCCTGCGCCCTGAACCTGACCACGTCGTACCTGGTCCACGGCACGATGCCGACCACCGACAGAACCTGCCCGCGCGGCTGACCGCATGCAAGGAGGGGACCCCTGCTAACGCCTCGTGTATAGCAGGGGTCCCTTCCTAACATCCGGGTGAGTGAGTCGGAGCAGATTCTGCGCACCGAGAACGCCCTGTAACCCGTCAGAAGTCGTGAGCTTCCCGCGTGCCGATGCCGGCACCCGGGAAGCCCGTCAACCCGCATGTCAGAGCAGGTGGAGACTGCTGCTGGTCGTACCGAGGCAGCGCACCGTCTGCATCTGACGGTGATGTCGGCGGTCACCTACTCATTGGAACCTCAGGTGGTGAGACCCGGCCGGTCGTCCGTACCACCGGGTTGGGGATGCGGTGGTGCGGCGGACGGTCTGGTCCGCCCCAGGTGCACCGTCCACACGATCGCCATGAGCACCGCGATGACGACCAGTTCCCGGCCGAACCCTGTGCAGGCGACCGTACTGATCGCCACCAGCCCGAACGTCGCGAGCACGATTGGACTGCTGACGCGTGGGACCGGGGACGGGCGGGACGACGGTCCTGCGCGGTGCGGGCGGCACAGGGCCAGGATCACGACCGCGACGACAGCGGCGAGCATCGTCGGCGCGAGCAGGAGTTGGCCTTCGTCGCCGAGAACCGTCCACGACCAGATCGGTCCCTCGCTGACGGCGAAACCTCGGTCGACGACGGCGACGTAGTCCCGTACGGCTAGAAAGACCATGATCGCGGCGCTCCCGCCGGCCACGACGGCCAGCAGGGCGAGAACACCGCTGGCCGCCGGATGGTGCTCCGAGCGGCGGCTCGCCCAGCCGGCCAGCAGCCAGCCGATCGCGGTGCCGAGCAGCCCGCCGGCCGCGAATGCGGCGGGCAGCGAGGCCGGCTCGGCCCGGCGTACCGAGACCTCGAACCAACCACCGTCTGCCGGCTCCAGGGACCGGTGGTTGTTGGAGAAGGTCAGCACCCAGCCGTCCTTTGCGGCGGTCAGGGTCTCGGCGGTACGCAGATCGGTGTGACCCGCGACGGAGGTCGGCCCGAGCCGCCAGCCGGCGGCGGATAGTCGGTCGCCGACTTCGGCGTCATAGGTGCGCAGGTCAGGAATCGGAGTGACATGTTCGCTCTGGTAGCGGACCTGGCTGAATTGGGCCTCGCCGTTACCGTTGACGAAGACCCTGTCGTGCCGCTCCAGTGTGGGAGCCACGACCCCCGGGGTGACCAGGTCGGCGATGTCGGCCATCTCCGTCGTGGTGGGCAGTGACCGGTCGGCCTCGCCGACGAGGCGGGCGGCGAGCGACGCGGTCACGAAGCCGCTGAGCAGCGCGACGACGACAGCGACGAGGACCACCGCCCGGCTGCCCGGTCGTCCCAGCCGCGCTCGCGGCGCGTGCCGGAGCACGTCAAGGATCTCCCGGACGGCAGGTCTGCGGCGTCCTGCCTCCTCGGCGGCCAGGAGCATCGTGTCGAGCAGTTCGGCGCGGCGAGGCCCGGGCGGGTAGGCGCGCGCGAGAAGACGGTAGCGCCGGTGCGTCGCCGCTCTCGTCGTGTTCACCCGAACGTCACCGTCGCCGGCCCGGCGGGCGGACGCAGGGTGTCCAGCAGCCGGGTGGCGGTCTGCACGTTGCGACTGAGTCGTTGCGTCTCCACAGTCAACGCGGTGCCACCCTCCTCGGTCAGCCGGTAGTAGCGGCGGAGCCGTCCGTCCACGGCCTCCTCCCGGTCGACCTCCACCAGGCCCTCGGCGGCCAGCCGGTCCAGCGCTGCGTAGAGCGTGGCCGGCAGCAGCCGGGTCTCACCACCGGACAGCTTCGCTACCTGCTGGATCACGCCGTATCCGTGGCGGGGCTGCTCCACCAGGGCGGTCAGGATCCAGAACGTCGGTTCTCGCATCGGACGTGTCACGCGATGGGATATACAAATCATTTGACTATAAAGCCAGAGTGGATGAACGGCGTGCCGCCGCCCGACCGGAACGTCGACGGATGTAAGGAAGGGACCCGTACTAGCGCCTCGTGTATAGGAAGGGTCCCCTCCTTACATCGGGGGCGGCGAGCCGCGCAGGTCAGGGCTGTCGGGTCAGGCCGACGACGGCGGCCAGTCGCGCGACGTCGGCCGGTGCGGGCCCGCGCTGGATGATCTCGGCGAGGAGGGTACGCGCGACGGGGCGGCTGCGGACCTCGGCGGGCGCGATGCTGTCGGCGTCGAGCAGTACGTGTCCGGCTCGGCCGGGATCGCCGACGTCGAGGTGGGCGCGTGCGGCGTCGACCAGATGGGCGGCGCGATGCTCGGGGGGCAGTCGTGGCCAGTCGTCGCTGGCGAGGGCGCGTTCGTGTCGCCGGACGGCTTCGACGGTGTCGCCGAGGCGATGGGCGGCGAGGCAGCGTGCCACCTGGACGGCGACCGCCCCGAAGCCGGTGTGATACCCGTCGGTGTGGTCGAGGGGGCCTTCAGCGAGAACGGCGGCGTGGTCGAGCAGGTCGTGGGCGTTGCGACGGTCGCCGTCACCGGCGGCGGCGAGCCCGGCCTGGAGGAACAGGGTGCCGCGTACGGTGTCGTCGTCGGTGGTGTCCGCCGCCGTGAGTGCGGCGGTGAGCGCGAGTCGGTGGTGGCCGAGGGCGCGTAGCGCCTGGGCGACGCCGATGGTGGCGCTGGCGGCGAGGGTGGGGTCACCGGCGGCGGTGGCGACGGCCCGGTCGGCGGCGAGCCAGGCGAGGTCGGCGTGATCGAGTTTGACCAGTACGGCGGCGGTGATCCGGTAGGTCGACGCCAGCAGACTCCGAAGACCGTGGGTCGCGTCGAGCAGGCCGGGCAGGGTTCCCACGAGTTGCGGGTACCGGCCGTGCTGGTAACTCATCCAGGCGTGCGCGACCTGTCGACCGGCCTGCTGCGCCGTGACCGTGCGCTCCGGCTGGTGCTGGTAGCAGGCCAGAGCAGCCCGGATCGCGTCGACACCGTCCAGGCATAGTGTCGTGGGTGGCGGCCGGCGGGGGCCGAGGAGCATCTCCGGATCGAGGCGCAGCGCGTCGGCGATCTCCTGGATCACCGAGTACCGGTCGAGTTGACGTACGCCGCGTTCGACCTTGTCGACCCAACTCTTCGACTTGCCGAGCCGATCCGCGAACGCCTGCTGGGTCATGCCCCGGTGCGCCCGCAGCTCGGCCACCCGCCGCCCGAGGGGTACGGAGTTGTGGTCACGCCGGTGGCTCATCTGCTGCCGCCGGTCGGGGGCATGGCGTCGGTCGACTCCCCACAGCGCGGGCACCACCGCGACTTCACCCGAAACGCGAACAGCCCGAGCAGGAAACCCGGCACCAGCCCGCCGAAAATGACCGATATAGCCATGTGAGCCACGGTTCCCCTTGCATATCGAGTGTGCTGGGAGCAGGGAAGGTGCCGAGCCTCTACCCCTCAACCTGACGGCGAGCGCCGCCATATGCGAAAGGTTGCCGGTGCGTCACGGACGGTTGCACCGCAAGCGTGAGACTATGCGGGGACGTCTTCGAAAGGTCCCCTGCTGTGGCGCGGAACGATGAACTGAGGAGAGCGATGTCGGCGGCCGGATTTACGGCTGCTGACCTCGCTGAACGGTGCGATGTAGACGCAAAGACCGTGGAGCGGTGGGTGAGCCGGGGACGTGTGCCGCATCCTCGTTCGAGAGTGCGGGCAGCCGAGGTGTTGAGCGAAGATGTGAGCATGCTGTGGCCCGACATCATCCGGCGCGCTGCGAAGCTTGGGACTGACCGTGAACTGGTCGGCATGTATCCACGCCGGGCCGACCTACCCCGGTCGATCTTTCGCGAAGCGATCGCGCGTGCCGACTCCCGGTTGTGGTTCGGTGGCTACACCAGCTACTTCGTGTGGCTGGAAGTGCCCGATGGTGCCGCAGTCCTCGCAACCAAGGCCAAGGCCGGGGCTGACGTGCGATTCCTGCTCGGCGATCCGGACAGTCCGGTCACGGCTGAACGAGATCGGCTGGAAGCGACCCCGCTCACCCTGGCGACGCGCATTGCGATGACACGAGCTGAGATCAGCAAGGTCGACGCAGGGGTTCCGGTCCGGTTGTCCGATCGTCATGTCGCCATGTCCGTGTGGATCTTCGATGACGAGGCCATCGTCGCCACCCACATCGGTGCGGGGCTCGGGCAGGACTCTGTCACGCTGCACCTGCGGCGTGCGCAGGACGGCGGAGTGTTCGACCGGTACGTGGAGCACTTTGAGTCACTGTGGTCCGACGGAAGCCCCGCCGGCTCGCAGAGCTGAGGGAAGTCCACTTCTGCCAAGCAGGACGGACCGACGCTGGGCTGCATCAATGCGTGGGACCGCGAGCCGTCAGCCGTCTACGCATTGGGGTGCTACCGCACCGAAGGAGGATCGATCAGTCGGTGATCTTGCCTTACGGCAGGTGCTCGGCGGCGAGCTGCTCGGCCTCGGCCACGAACTCGTCCAGCTCGATCGGGGTCAGGTTCGACTCAAGGAGAATCTGTCCGAGGACGAAGATCTCGATTCCCAGCACGGTCTCGGGAGGGAGGTTGTCGATCAGTTCCGGCTCTCCCACAGCGGCCCGGATGACGCCTTCCACCTCAAGGGCGGGTGGGGTCGCACCCTGCCGGTACTGGAAACGAGCTGACGACACGAAGGCGGCAATGTCGGTCGGGGTGGCGTTGGCCCCGAGGTGCCGATGAACCGCAAGCGCGAAAGCAGCCTCGATCAGCCGTAGGCTGCCGGGTAGGCCGTGTTGCCTGATGTCGGCTGCCACGGCGTCGGCGGCATCCCAGTCGGCCCTGGCGAGAGCCCGAATCAGGTCGCTCAGCGGATTAACGTCCACGTCTTCTGAACCTCGCTATCCGTTCGCTGATCACCGCAGTGACCCTATGTGCCGCAACGCCCACCAGGATGCCGAGGACTGCGAGGTTACCGGCGGCCACCGCGGCGTCGATCTTCGGTCGTGACGAGATTGTTGAACTCGCGGCAGAACTCTTCGACGTCAGTAGCCGCAAGACGCGATCAGCGCGGCCAGGTGGTCGAGTCGGGCTCTCGTGGACGAGAGCCGGCCGTCGCCGTGCAGGCTGGCGGCCAGCGGCGTTCCGCTCCACCAGGCCGGGTCGGTCCGCGACACCCATTCCACCCGCAGCGTCGGGTCGATCAGGCACTGCACGCTCGTGATCACGTCGTCGATGCTGCGGAGCACCGCCTCGTCGTGGTCCTGGTCGGGGACCCGTCGGGACAGCTCCAGGACGACGGCGACCGCCGTGGCGATGACACCTTCCACCCGTTGGCTCGTGCTGGTGGCGCCCGCCAGGACCAGTGCGGCGTAGTCGTCGTACGACAGGTGGCGGTCGAACACCGCGCGAAGCAGGAAGCGGCCGGCGCGGGGATCCTGCCACTCCGGCTCGCCGCGCGTCAGGTAGGCGAAGATCTGCCGGGTCGACAGCCCGGCGACCGGAGGATGCGGGCTCCACGGGTCCGCGACGGCCGGGGCGGTCGCCGTCTCAGTCGGTGGTGCGGTGTCGTCACGGGCGGCCAGCTCATGCCGCAGGAGCACGGACATCGCGGCGAGTTCCCGGGCGGCGCGGCTCTCCGCCCACATCTCCTCCAGCACCCGGTTGGCGATCCCGCGCCGCGTGCTGCGGGAGTCGACCAGCCCGAGCTCGTCGCGCACGCCTTCCGAGTCGTGCCTGATCCGATCCGCCACCTGCCACGGGCCAACCTGGTCGAGCCAGGTCAGGACGCCTCCCGGGCGCCCCTCGGCGGTCGCGGTCTGTTCGAGCGCGTCGAGCATGTCAGGGCGTACGAGCCGCTCTCCCAGCTCGTCGAGAAGGGCCTGCCGCTGCGGCCAGGTGTCGGTGGAGAGCCACCGCGCCAGGTCCCGTGGCAGCGGTGGGCGTGCCACCGTCTGGCTCGCCTCGACTGCTGCGGTCACCAGGTCGGCGGTCGGTCGTTCCCGGAACAGCTCGCGCCGGCCTCCCGCGCCGCGCAGCTCCCATACCGTGTCCAGCGCCACCCGGTCCTTGTCGACCGGTGCCGGTACTCGTCGCACGGTCACCACCGCCGCACGGTCGAGCCACGCCTCCAGCAGCGCGTCGGCGCGCAGCACCGCGACGACCACACCACGCCCGTCCCACCAGGCGAGCCGGTCCACCGCCTGACGTATCGCCGCGACGACGGAGGCGTGCTGCGGCTGTAGCCGGGGCGTGTTGACGATCACCACGTGCCGCTCTGCCTCCGCCGCCCGCACTGCCTGCGTCAGGGAGGTCAGCGCCAGCTCGTCGCGGGGTCCCGGCGGGGCACCGGCGAACCAGACCCCGTCCACGGAGGTGATCTCCTCGGGCATCAGCGGGTCGTCCTCGACAGCTTCGGCGGCGACGACCACCGCCGGACCGCCGTCGGTGCGTACCGCCGACGCGACGGACGGTGGGGCCGCCGTGGACGGCAGGTCGGCCGGGGTCTGCTCCGCGATGGTCGGGGCGTGCGGTGGCGCGACGTCCCGGGCAGGGGAGTGTGTTTCCGGCGTGCCGGGCGTGATCACGTCGGCCGGTGCCGGGGCGGGTGGGGCCTCCGTGGTGCGCAGGTCGATGTTGCCGACGACCCACCGGGTGCCGTGGGGGCCGTCGACCCGGATCACGGCGACGGCGACGACCTGGTGTCCGGGTGTGCCGAGGCCGGCGGCCGACTCCGTCGGGGTGCCGAACCGGAGGATCTCGCGTCGCTGTGCCGAGCCGCCGACGCCCTGACCGTGTGCCGCGTCGACCCCGAGGACCGGCACGGTCGGCCCGCCGGTGTTGGTGACGTCCCGGGTCAGCGGGTGGGCGTCGCCGAAGGTCATCGTCGGCGTCGTCGCCCCGGTGACGGTCGTGGTGAAGCTGTCGGTGTTGGCGTTGATGCCGTCGATGGCCACGTTGCGACTGGAGCTCGCGGGTCGGGGCGCGTAGAGCGCGAACTGCAGTGACGTACCCGGTCTGCCCGCGCGGCCCAGCAACCGGCCCACCGCGGCGGGTTCCAGCATGGTGACCCGGCCCGAGCGGACGAGGCTGGACAGGCGGACGAAGATGCCCTCCGCCGACGTCGAGTTGTGCAGCTGGTCGTCGTCGGCCAGGGACGGGTCGACTGTCCGGATCGCGTGGGCGAGCTGCGAGACGGCGTCGAAGTCGTACACGGAGAACGGTCGGCTCAGCCGCCAGGACGGTCCGGTCACCAGGTCGCGAACCGCTGCCGGGATCTCCAGGTCGATGACGACCGCGTCGGTGGGCGGCGGTACGACGGCGGTCGGGGCGGACGTGAGCAGCAGCGGCGGGACCTGCCGGTGGTCGCCGGCCGGGAGGCGAGGCGTCTCCGCCTGGCTGAAACGCAACGTGACCAGGGCCGCGAAGGCATGGGACGACTCGCCGACCGCACTCGGCGTCGGCATGTTCGGCCAGGCCCGCCGGACGAGCCGGCCCGTGGTGAGGAGCCCGGTGATCGCGGCCCGGCCCACCCGGACGACGAGTGCGTCCTCCAACGGCATCGAGCGTACGGTCACGCCGAGTGTGTAGGGGACGCGGTCGAACTGGGTGGTGACGATGGTCCGTTCCCAGGTCCGGTACTCCCGCAGGGACGTCGCGGTCTGCACACGCTGGTGTTGGGCGCCGATCGAGAGGGTGGGCTGCGTCTGGTGGCCGTACTGCTTGACGGCCGGCGAGAAGGCCACACTGTTGGCGACGACCCGGGTGACGCTCAGCTTGCTCGCACCCGGGGTCGGCAGCGAGCCGCCCTCGCCGGAGGAGTGGGCCAGGATGGTGTCCAGGCCCGCGCTGGACGAGGTCTGCCGGCCTCGCCGTGCCGCGAGCTGCGCGGCGTCCTCGACCGGCTCTGCGCGGAACTCGACCTCCACGACCCGTGGGCCGAGCCACGACCGGTGTACGAAGTGGAACGAGGCGCGGCCCTCGGGGCCGACGTTGATCAGGGTCCGCAGCCCCAGGGTGGACGTGTGGTCGGCGATCCGCGATCGGACACCGGGCAGGTATGCGGCGTTGCCGGGGCTGGTCACGCCCGGTGCCTGGGCCTCGACCAGTGCGCGGACATGGGTACGTAGCTGCGGACGTGCGCCCCGGGGGACCACTGCGGTGGCGACGCCGAACCCGAGCCTCCCGCGACCGTGCACGAACCAGGAGGGCAACGTGCGGTCGGCGATCGCGAGGGTCTGTTCCGGGTCGACCTGCGGAACGCCGGGGATCTGCCGCAGCTCCGGGTGGTTGATCAGGTCGTTCTCGACGAGCAGGAACTCCACGGCCTCGGGCAGTTCGACCGCGACCTGCCACTCGACGTACGGTCGGCCGGCGAGCGTCCCGGCCACCACGTTGCGGAGGCCCTTGGTGACCGTGACGAGATAGACGGCCGTCGCCGAGAAGCGGAACACCGAGACGTCGTTCTCCGTGGTGACCCGGAACGCCATCGTGTTGTCGCTGAACGTCGTGCGGGTGTCCGTCCGCTGGAGATGGGTGTACGTCCCGGCCGGTACGAACTGCGTGACGCTGCCGTACGTGCCGGTGAGTGTCGCCGGCAGTTCGTACCCGACGCTCTGCTCCGCCGTCTGCGACGAGCCGTCGAAGGACTGCAGCCAGCTCTCCATGTCCATGATCCCGGGCGATGGCAGGAGTCTCACGTCGGTGAGGTAGCCCTCGACCGTCACCGAGACGTCGGTGCCCGACACCATGCCGTGCCCGCCGATGTTCTCGGTCACGTACTGGTTGTTGAAGACCTGCAGGGCGTTGGCCGTCAGATGGTGGGGCGACAGTGCCGCGTGGGCCACCTCCTGCGCCATGCTCTCCGGTCGGTCCAGCGGATCGCCGATCGTCCGTCGTCGCCACCACGCCCACCCGGACCTCGCCGCCTCGCCGAGCCATCGCGCCGTGCGGGCGCCCCACGGCCAGACGGTCCCGCCCTCGGCAGCCGGGGCGTCGTCGCCGGTGGCCTCCGCCGGGGCGGGTGCCTCTGGCACCGCCACGTCGTCCCCGGGGTACGCGCCGGGCATCCGGGGGAGTACGGCGGTGGGCCGGTCGGCGGCGACCGCGTGGTGTCCGGCGCCGATCAGGGCCTTGACCAGCGCACGGATCACCCGGCTGCCCTCCACCCGGTCCACGTGCGCCAGGCTGGGCAGCCGTAGCACCCCGTCGCGGTACATCAGCTCGTCCGGTGGGTTCAGGCCGGCACGATCCTGGTCGGTGACACTCCGCGTGGCGGGATCCCGGTACGGGCGGATCTCCGCTGGTTCGGCGAGCGTGCGGTAGGTGGGTACCGCCAACGTGAACATCCCGTCCGCCTCGGTCGGCGGAGGTGTGTCACCGTGGCTCCACGAGATCTCCAGGCGCATCCGTACCGGCACCTGGAACGCGTGCGAGCCCTCGCCGGTCGGGTTGAGCGCGTACGACTCCTGCCCGAACCCGATCGTGGTGTCGGTGATGGTGGCGGGCCGGGAGAAGCGGTTGACGCCGCCGGAGAAGCCCTGCACCGGACGATCCGTCCCGGTCGTCCCGGCCGGGTTGCTGGAGGACCCGGCGACACCACCGTTCCAGCCGAACGGCGAACGGCTGCGCCCCTCACTGGCGGGCAGCGTCGAACCGGTCCAGTTCAGCGTCTGGACGTCGGGCAGGAACAGGAAGTGGACGGCTCCTGCCTGGGGCCCGTCGGTGAAACGACGCTCGGCGGACACGCGTACCTCGGCACGCTGGATCTCACCGCGGACCGGGAGTTCGAAGACGATCGGGTAGCCACCCTCGATCATCTCGTCCACGGCGCCGCGCAGTCCCACACCCGAGCGGGTCACGTCGAGCTTGCGGACGTTCACCAGGCGCTGCACCCTGGTGGCCTCGTCGGTCAGCCGGTCCAGCGTCGACTCGCCCTCGGGCGGCAGGAAGCCGTGCGCGGCGAGCCAGGTCTCGGCCGTGGCGAACAACGGCTCGGCACCGGTGACCCGTAACGGCGTGGTGGAGACGCCGATCGACCGGAGCTGCGCGATCTCGGGTGGCAGGTAGCGCGGTGTGGTGGGACGCCGGATGATCAGGTCCGCAGGTGGTACCCGCAGGATCGCCCGGTGCGCCGCGCCGGAGCCCAGCGGCGTCACCGGTTCGGGGCGGGCCGCGGCACCGGTCGCGCGGACCAGTTCGACATCGAGGACCACATCGACGCCCTGGGGGATCAGCGGCTTGCGCACCCGCAGCGAGTGCGAGGTACGCGCGCCACCACCCGATCCCAGCGTGTGTGATACCTGGTGCCGCGCTCCGATCTGCCCCCGGACGGCTCCGCCGGTCGGCTCGACACCGGGCTCAGCCGGCGTCGCCGACATGCCGAGGTTCACGAACCCGTCGACGCCGACCGCGTTGGTGACCTCGGCGGAACCGTCGACCCGCAGGATCCGCAGCACGTGCGACTCCAGCACGGCGTCCTGCGTGGCCGGACCGGTGACCTCCCGCGCGACCAGCTCGGTGCGCATCCGGAGATATCCGATCACGGCCCCGTCGTCGTCGAACAACAGCGGCGACGGGTGGCTGCCCGTCCACGCCAACGGGATGTTCGCGCGGAGGCTGTACTCGCCGAAGAACTCCCACAGGTCCCGTCTCGACGCCGACGACAACGCCGCGAGGTGCGGCCGGAACGACGCCATGACGTCGCGGAAGATCAGGTCGGCGTTCAGCACCGACTGCACGCCGAAGAGCGGCAGGTCGGTACGGAGGAGTTCCAGCGGTGCCGGTTGGGGCTGCTCCGCGTCCGGGCTTGGCGCCTCCACCAGGTGTTTCGGGAACCACACCGTCAACCGCTCGGGCGGCGGACTCTCCAGGTCGGTCCACGGCCGGTTCACGTCGTCGCCCATGCGGAGCTGCCACCGCATCCGGTAGCGGTACGGCCACGAGCGTTCGCGACTGCGCAACAGCGTCAACGCCTGCACCGCGCCGGTGACCGTCGCCGAGGTCGACGTCTGGTTGTACGTCATCGTCGGCTGCACCGTCAGCGCCACCCGCCGCAGCACGCTGTCGCTGTCAGCCGGCAACGGGTGCGAGTAGGTGAACGGCAGGCGTACGGTCCGCAGGTCGCTGGCGCTGCCGCTCTCCGCCACCTCCCACCCGCCGAACGCCCAGCGCTGGAGGGTGACGGGTGGCCCGTCGGGCATCTGTTCGATGTCGGGGTCCGCCTCCACCGGGTCGCGCAGCGACACCCGTAGCCACGGGGTCGGGCCGCCATCGGCAGCGCTCGACAGCGGCAGCCCGGTCTCGCTGCGGATCCGGGGCCACTCGGTGAGCAGGTAGTCCGAGGTGAGACGCCGTTCGAGATCCGCGCCGAAGGCGGCGTGCGTACCGCGCGTACCGGCCGCCGCCTTCACCTGCGCGAGCAGCCACCCGACGACGACCTCGGGCACCGGCGCGATGTGCTCGAGTCCCTGCATGCCGTCGAACCGCGACCCGTACCGCCGTACCGCCTCGGTCATGTCCCCGCGCGTGGCGGCGGGTCTCGACTGCTCTCCGGAACCGTCCTGTGGCGAAGTCAACCGCTGGTCCCCTTTCTAATCCGGCGGTCGGCGCGACGATTCACCGCCGGACGGCACGACCGTTCGGCCCGGCACAGCGAGGCGATCGAGGAATGATTCGTCCGCGCACGACAAATGCAGGATTCGCTGCCGAAAGAGGAGCGCGCCGTGATGTCGATGCCGCGGACGGCAGTTTCAAATGCCCGTGTACGGCTGTGCCGTCGAACTCAGACGGTGCTGCACATCCGGCGGAATTCGACGAAGCAGCGCCGAATGGGACACCTGCTTGCACTCATGCGAACAGGCTAGATCCGGCGACGGTGCGATGGTGGCAAGTGTGATCCAAAGCACCCGTTAACCTATAGGCCAAGTGGGAGTTACGGGTGTGTCCTGCCTGGTCAGAAGCGCCCGGCGCTACGCTGCCTGTAGTCCGGGACGGTCCGCGCGGACCGGGGTCGCCCGCAGGCGGCCCCGGATCGTGCGGGCGGCCGCGCGCAACTCGCGCACCGTGTGCGCCACCGGTGCCTCGCGCAGGGCCTCCGGCGAGGCCAGTGCGTAGATCCGACGGTGCGGCCAGTTGGCCAGCGGTCGCACGCGCAGCCGACTGTCGAGGTGGGCCGAGATGGCCAGCTCGTTCATGAGGGTGATGCCGACGCCGCTGGTCACGAGGTTCTGGATCGTGACGTGGTCGTCCGCGGTGGCCACCAGGCGGGGCGTGAAACGCGCCGCCGCGCAGGCGGCGAGGAAGCGCTCCCGCACGGTCTCCATGACCCACGGCTCGTCGGCGAGGTCGGCGAAGTCGACCTCGTCACCGTCGGACGTCTCCCGGGCCAGCCGGTGGTCGGCCGGCACCACGACGCACCGGCGATCGGTCATCAGGGACACGCGGCGAAGGCCGCGCTCCGCGTCGGCGGTGGCCTCGTTGGTCCAGTCGCACAGAAGGCCGATCTCGATCTTGCCGGACCGCAGGAGCTGGGCGGCCTCGGGCGGTTCGACCTGCTGCACGACGAGCTGCGGTGCGGGATCCCCGCCGTCGTCAGGCGTGCTCCGGGCGAGCCGGTCCAGCAGCGAGGGGACCAGGGTGGCGCAGCTGCTCCGGAACGCCCCCAGCCGGACGGTGTCGGCCCGCTGCTCGCTCATCGCCCTGATCTCCGACTCGGCGGCCGCGAGGGCGGTCAGCACGATCTCGGCGTGGTCGGCCAGCCGGCGGCCGGTCTCGGTCAACACGATTCCTCGTCCCGCCCGCATCACCAGGGACGCCCGGGTGGCCCGTTCGAGCAGCCGCATCTGATAACTGATGGCCGGCTGGGAATAACCGAGTGCCTTGGCGGCGGCGGTGTACGAGCCGTACCGCGCCACTTCGGCCAGGATCAGCAACTGATGCGTGTCCAACACGAGTGGAATCATAAGGATCACTTATGAATGCTCGGTGACGTTTTGATTGGACGTTCGGCGGCGTCGGCCCGATGCTTTGTCCGCAACCGAATTCGGCTGACCCCCGCTATCGGACGATGCCCCCAGATATCCGTCGGCGGCGCCGTCCTGCCCACGGCCGACCACGAGCGGCCGGCGTTCACCCACCCCCGAGTAGTCCCCGGACACACCCTCAGGAGAGACACAGTGGAACCATCGACCGTCCTGGCCGCTCGCGGCCGACGCCGGCTCGCCGGTCGACGGGCAGCCGTCCTGGCCACCGCCGTGGCACTGACCACCGCCCTCGGCGTCACCGCAGGGTGCAGCTCCGCCCCCCTGCCGGCGCCGCCCGGCACCGCCGCCGCCGACGGGGGAGCGGGCGGCGAGTCGATCGAGAAGATCCTGGCCGACGCCCCCGTCGCCGACCCGGCCGACCTGTCGGCCGGTGGCCGGGCGGCCACCATCAAGCAGGCGGGCACCCTGCGCGTCGGGGGCACCGCCACCGCCGCCCTGTTCTCGCTGAAGGACCCGACCACCGGCAAGGTGACCGGCTTCGACGCCTACCTGGCTCAACTCCTGGCCAAGTACATCACCGGGACGCCGTCGGTCGAACTGGTCCAGGTGACGGCGCAGACCCGGGAACTACTGCTGCAGAACGGCACCGTCGACGCGGTGCTGGCCACCTACACCATCACCCCGGCCCGGGCCGAGAAGATCAACTTTGCCGGGCCGTACTTCAACTCCGGCACCTCGATCCTGGTGAAGAAGTCGGAGACCGGCATCACGACGCCGTCGGACCTGGCCGGCCGGACGGTCGTGACCCAGGCCAACTCCACGGCGGTCAACACCCTCAAGCAGGTGGTGCCGGACGCGAAGCTGCTCCTGCTGGAGACCAACGACCAGTGCGTCCAGGCGCTTCGCCAGGGCCGGGCGGAGGCGTACGTGCTCGACCAGGCCATCCTGCTCGGCAACGCGCAACGCGACCCGGAGGTCAAGGTCGTCGGCCAACCGTTCACCGAGGACCCCTACGGGATCGGTCTGCCTCCCGGTGACGCGGAGTTCAAGACGTTCGTCAACGGCTGGCTGACCAAGATCGTCGAGGCCGGGCTGTGGGACCGGATCTGGAAACTGACCCTGGGCACCGCGATCGAGGGCGAACCGCCGACCCCGCCGGTCCTCGGCTCCGTGGCCGGAAGCTGAGCGTAGTCCCCGTGCCGTACGTGTCGGAGGTGGCTGGGATCCCGCTGGTCGACGGCGTGCTCAGCCACCTCGGCCGGCTGGGAGCCGGCCTCCTGGTCACCGTCGAGCTCACGGCGGCCTCGTTCGCGGGCGCGATGGTCCTGGGCACCCTGCTGGCGATCATGCGGATCGTGCCGGTGCCGTTGCTGAGGCTCTGCGCCGCGATCTACGTGCAGTTCATGCGCAACACGCCGCTGCTGGTCCTGCTGGTGCTGTTCGTGTTCGGGCTGCCCGAGATCGGGATCCTGTACGACCTGTTCTGGACGGTCACCACCGCGATGGCGATGTACGGGGCCGCGCTGGTCGCCGAGACGATCCGGTCCGGCATCCGGACCGTGCCGCTCGGTGAGGCGGAAGCGGCCCGGGCCCTGGGCATGACCACGGCACGCAGTCTGCGTCACGTCATCCTTCCGCGCGCCTTCCGCTCGATGGTCCAGCCGCTGGGGAACATCTTCATCGCCATCGCCCTGAGCAGTTCCCTCGCCGCGGCGGTCGGTGTCACCGAGCTGACCGGCGAGACCGACCTGATCAACCTGGAGTTCGCCGACGCCGGCCCGACCTTCCTGGTCAGCACGGCGCTCTACCTCATCCTGACCCTGAGCATCGGCTTCGTCACCGGGCTGCTGGAGAAGAAGGTGGCGGTCGAACGATGAGCGTGTCCGAGCAGGCCCTGTTCGACCAGCCGGGTCCCCGGGGCCGGCGATGGATCCGGCTGGCGACCATCGGCACCGCCGTACTCCTGGTCGGTCTGTTCTGGCTTGCGATCACCGAGTTCCACGCCCACGGCCAGCTCGACCCCGCCAAATGGACGATCTTCGGGCAGTGGCCCGTGATGGCCTTCCTGCTCCGGGGCCTCGCAGCCACCCTCCTGGCCGCCGGGGTCAGCGCCGTGATCGCCGCGCCACTGGGATTCCTGGTCGCGCTCGGCCGGCTGTCCCGGCGACGGGTCATCCGGTGGCCGGCGGTGGCGTACGTGGAACTGTTCCGCGCGGTGCCGATCCTGCTGCTGCTGTTCGCCTTCCTGATCCTGGCGCCTCGCTTCGGGCTACGGCTACCGATCTTCTGGCAACTGGTCGTACCGATCGTGGTCTCGAACGTGGCCGCCCTCGCCGAGATCTTCCGCGCCGGCATCCTCTCCGTCGACAGGGGACAGACCGAGGCCGGGCTCTGCGTGGGCTTGAGCCCGGCGGCCACCATGCGACTGGTGGTGCTCCCGCAGGCCCTGCGGCGCGTCGCCCCGGCGCTGGTGACGCAATTCATCCGCCTGCTCAAGGAGAGCACGCTCGGCTACGTGGTGAGTTTCCTCGAACTGCTCCACGCAGGCCGGGTGCTCGGCGAGTACACCCACGCCCTCATCCAGACCTACCTCGTGATGACCCTCATGTTCGTCGCGGTCAACGCGCTGCTGTCGTGGCTCGCCACGGTCCTGCAGCGGCGTGGCTGACCGTCCACCCTGACCCCGGGAGTATGCACATGTGCCGTCTGTTGGGTGTGGTCGGCGCGTCCGCCGGTCGCCTGACCGAGCTTCTCGCCACCGAACTACCCGGATTCACCGAACTCTCGGCCGAACACGGCGACGGCTGGGGCGTGGCCCACTGGCACGACGGTGAACTCCGCGTCGACAAGGAGCCGACGTCGGCCCGTACCAGCGAGGGATTCACCTCCACGCTGAGCCGGATCACCGCCGACGCCGCCCTGCTGCACATCAGGCTGGCCAATCCCGGGTCACCGCTCGTCCTGGCCAACACCCACCCGTTCCGGTCCGCGACGGTCGCCTTCGCCCACAACGGTGACTTCTCCCCGGCCGACGCCGTCGACGATCTGCTCGAACCGGAGATGCGTGAAGCGGTGGCCGGTACCACCGACAGCGAACGGTTCTTCCTCCTGGTCAGGCAGTTCCTGCGCCGCACCGACCCGGTGACCGCGCTCAGTTCGGCCGCCGCCGAGGTACGGCGTCACGCCACCCGGTACAGCGGCCTCAACTGCCTACTGCTGACCGAACAGTCGTTGTTCGCCTACGCGGACCACGATCCGGACTCCGCTGTCAGCCGGCGTCGTGGCCCCGGGTTCTTCCCCCTCAACTACCTCGTCGAACCCGATCGGGTGGTGGTCGCCTCGACGGGCTGGGACCAACCCACCCCGCCCTGGCACCAACTGGACCAACGGCACGTGCTCGAGGTCCGCCGCTCCGATCTGCGGGTCTCCCGACACCTGACGCGGCCCGAGTTGCCCCCGGTCGCGGCCGTGGAGAGCAGCGTTCGATGAGCACGCGCCCGGTGCCACGGTGGCCTTCCCGTTCCGCGCCGTCCGGGTCGAGGTGAGGGCGCTGGCAGAATGATCGGATGTCCGCCGAAGCCGCGCACGCCGCGGAGATCCTCACCGCGCTCGCCACTCCCGAGCGCCTCCAGGCGTTGGCCGAACTCGCCCGCCGGGGCGACGACGGGCTCACGGCCACCCAGTTGGCCCAGGCGCTGGACATCCCCGTACCGAAGGCCGGAGCGGCGCTCGCCCGGCTCCACGCGATCGGCGTGGTCACCGGCACCGGCGTCTACCGGGCCCGGCTCGACGCCCTGCGGGAGACCGCCGCCGACCTGGACCGTCAGCAGCCGATCAGCCGTCTGCTCGTGGTCTATCCGGAGCTGCGGAGCGTCTTCGTACACGGCCGGCTGACCGCCTTTCCGCCGACCCTGTCGCGGAGGTGGGAACTGCTGGCCGAGATGCTGGTCCGCTTCCTCGACCTCGACGGCCCGTGCGACGAGGACGAGATCAACCGGCGGCTCTCCGCCGTCACCGACGACGTGGCCGGTGCCCGGCGGATGCTGGTCGACGCCGGCTGGCTGGAACGCGACCGCGCCGGCACCACCTACGGCACGTCGCGCACGCTACCCGCGCGCGAGTCGTCCGCCTGATCAAGCCAGGACACAGACGTGCGGCCGGGACGGTGCTGTCCCGGCCGCACGGTGCGGATCAGATGTTGGAGATGCGGAACACGGTCGCGGCGGTGTCACCGCGCGCCGCGCGGTCTCCGGCGGCCGCCGACTCCTCCGGGGTCGCCCCACGGGCCATGGCCCTGGCCACGGCCGCGTCGCGCTGCTCTTCGATCTTCCGCCTACGCCGCTGGGTGAACCTGCTCCAGATAGACATACAGAAGATCTTCCCGATCGCCGACGGACCAAACCGGTTCACGGGCGATCATCGGATCACCCGTGAACCGTCGATGTCCGGACGGGTCAGGGCACCGCCACCACCGCGTCGGTGCCCGGCATCCGGGTCACGCTGGGCAGTTGCGGCACCGCCTGCGCCGAACGGCTGCTCACGCCGCCGGTCGGGCAGATCGCGGTGAGCACGAACGTCTGCCAGGCGATGTCGACCGGATGCGCGTCGGGCAGCCCGATCTGGTAGTGGCTGAGGTTGATCCCGGAGGACGCCTGGCGCACACCGTCCCGGCTGTGCAGTGAGTACGTCAGGTGACCGATGACCGCGCCGTCGTGACCCCAGACCTCGCCGCACGGGGTGGAGAGCGAATAGATGCCCAGACCGTAGCCACCGGCCTCGGGCATTCCCGGCACCATCGGCACTCGGGTGAGCATCTGGTCGAGGGTGGCCGGACGGAGCAGGTCACCACGGAGCAGCGCCCGGAAGAAGGTGTTCAGGTCCGCCGTGGTGGAGATCATCTCACCTGCCGCGCCGGCCCAGCTCATGTTGAACTCGCTCACGTCGCGAGCGCCGAAGGGGGCGAAGTAGGCGCCACCGTGCGGACCGCGGATCGTCGGATCGGTGCCCGGGAAGGACGTGCCGGTCAGCTTCAGCGGTCGGAGGATCCGCCGCTGCACCTCGGTCGCCGTACTGCTGCCGGTGACCGCTTCGATCAGCATTCCGGCCAGGACGTAGTTGGTGTTCGAGTAGCTGAATCCCGCGCCCGGGGCATTGGTCGGCGGCATGGCCAGACCCATGGCGACCAGCTCGGCCGGAGCGTACGTGGTGACCTGCATCCGGTTGATCGCCGCGTACGAGTCGATCATCGCGTTGGTGTAGTTGCCGATGCCGCTGGTGTGGTTCAGCAGCATCCGGACGGTGACCTGGGCGCCGGTCTCGCCCGGTACGACGTCGGGCAGCCGCTGCCCGATCGGGTCGTCCAGACCCAGTCGGCCCTCGTCGACGAGCTGGAGCACGGTGGTGGCGACGAACGTCTTGGTGATGCTGCCGATGCGGTGACGCATCTGCGGCTGCATCGGTCGTGGCTTGGTCAGGAACGCCTGGCCGGCGGCTCCCTGCCAGTCGTGTCGGCCGTCGCGCACGGCGGCCAGCGCGCCGGGCACACCGGCCTCGGGCACGGCCGCGAGCGCGGCGCGCAGCCCGGTGCGGTCCAGCTTTCCGGCGGACGCGCCGGGCTGCGCCACGGCGGAGGCGGGTACGACAGCGATCGTGGCGACCAGCGTGAGGCTGGTGGCCACCACCTTGAGTGTCCGAAGAGTGCGAGACATGGAAATAGCATCAATGTGTCCTGGTCGGTGTGCATCGTGCTCAGGCGCGAGATTCGACTCCCACTGCGGAGTGAGCCGCATTCGACCAGCGGCCTACCGCAGCACCACCGCCGCAGGTCTCGCGCATGACCCGGCACCCCGCCGGTACAGATGTCCCTGGACGCCGGGCGGTCGTCCCTGCCCTCCGGGACGTCCCGCCCACCAGCCTCGGAACGGTCAGGTTCGATGCGGCCCGGCCCGTCCGGTCCCGGTCTTGGGAGGAACACGTGGTGACGACAGCGGCGAAGGGGTCGGGCAGACCGCCCGGCCGACACGGCAGGCCCACGGGCCGCCGGGGCACCCTCGGACGGTGGTGTGCCGTCGGGATCGCGGCGGTGCTGACCGTGACCATGCACCAGACTCCGGCGCGGGCGGTCGAGCAGGTGCCGTTCGACGAGCACACCGTGCACGGTGCGCTCTTCGCTGCCGTGGTGCAGCTCCACGACAACGGTGCCGCCGGGCTCACCGACGCCCTGCTCACCGCCGAACTGCTGGACTGGCGTACGGCGAACCCGAACGCCGACGCCGCCCAGGTGGCGGCACACGCCAACGGCACCCGCGCGGCCGTCGCCACGGTGGCGCCCGACGGCAGCGGTGAGGAGCGGTCCCGCTTCGCCCTGGCGATGGCCCTGCTCGCGCGGCTGGGGGACACCCCGAGCAGCGGCGCGGTGCTCACCGGCCCGACGGTGCGGACCTTCCTGGACAGCACCGTCGGCGCCGAGGGCGCCAACGTCGTACCGGACATGCTGAACCTGGTCCGGGGCGGCTACCAGGACGCCGCGTGGAACGCGAAGTCCCGCGACGTCGTCCGCGAGACCTGGATGGAGCTGCACCGACGGGCGAAGGTGGACGACCCGCTGACCGTCGGGTGGGACGCCGCGTTCACCGGCCGCACCAAGACGGCGGTCCGCACCCCGGTGGACACGTTGCTGGCCACCCGCATCCACGAACCGCGTCCGGACGGCAACGCCGGCACGCTCGGCCACTACGTGCCGCTGACCGCCATCCGGGACGAGCGCGACGACCCGGCCGCCTTCCGCGCGCTGGTGCAGGACCGTGCCTACGCGGCGCTGGCCGTGCTGGACGCGGGCGGACGGGCCCGGGCCGACGAGGTGGTGGCCAGGGCGGCGACCTACCCGCTCAACGGCGACCCGAAGCCGACCGCGGCGGTCATCGACGAGGAGAAGCGCAAGACCGCCGAGAACAAGACGATCTTCGAGGGGCTCGGCTCCACGGTCAGCGTGCTCTCCACCGTGATGGGTTTCCACGACAAGAAGTTCGGCAAGCAGTTGGAGACGATCGGCAAGGCGATCGTCACCTCGGTCACCGCTATCAACACCTACATGACCACCGTGCTCGGCCAGGGGCTGAGCACCGCCGCCGTCGCCATGGGCACCGCGGTGCTCACCGGTAACCTGCTCGGCGCGGCGGTGAGCCTGATCGGTCTGTTCGCCGGCGGCGGCGACCCGAACGCCGCCGTGCAGGCCGAGATCGGCAAGCTCCGGGACCAGATCAACCGCCTGGCCCAGGGCATGGACCGGCGCTTCGACCGGATCGAGGCGGCGCTCGGCGAGATGTACGCCAACCTGGTCGCCCAGCTCGACGCGCTGACCCGGTCGCTGGACCAGGTCCACGCCAACCTCGGCCGGATCGCCACCCAGTTGCAGACCATCGAACGCAAGGTCGACGCGATGGCCCTCGCCACCCACGTGGCGTTGCAGAACATCGCCCGTGACCCGCTGAACACGGTCATCACCACCTACGTGCACCACAAGGAGATCACCGGGGAACCGATCCCGGACTACATCAACACGTACTTCCCGAAGGCCGAGTCGCCGACGTTCGAGTTCGCCACGCTGCGCGCCGCCGCCGAGGGCACCTTCACCGTTCCGGCCGGGACCAACACCACCGACCCGGTCTCGCAGCTCGACCTCTACCTGCCCGAAGGCTCGATCAACTACCTGACCCAGTGGGCCGGTCAGCGGGTCGGCGGCGCCTGGACCACCGGACCGGTGGCCAACGCCGCCGCCTGGAAGACCGCCGCCCGCACCTACAACATCCTGCAACTGCAGAACCCGCAGTACGCCAGGCGGATCGACACCGGGCGGGCCGAGGCGGTGGCCCTGGCCGGTGACGAGATCAACCAACGGGTCCGGCAGTTCAGCAAGCCGACCGACGACGGAGCCACCAACCCGCTGTTCACCGCGCTGGTCGACGACTACCGCACCGCCATGAACGGCTGGCGGGACCAGGCCGACAACGTCCGCCGCGCGGTGCTCTGGAACGGCAGCGACGCGATCCCCGAGTACGACATGTGGGGCAGCCCGGACCAGCAGATCGCCGCCGCCAACCGGATCAGCGAGACCGGCTCGATCGCCCCCTGCGCCGGGACTCTGGGCACCCGGGCGGTGCCGGCCACGCTGCGGCACAACACCCTGCCTAACCCGTTCCAGTTGGCCGCCCACGGCCTGCCGCCGGCCCACCGTCCCTCCTTCACGAGCTGCTACGAGGCGCAGTTCGTCAACGTGGTGGAGAACGAGGGACCCCGCTTCCACACCACCAGCGGGGACCTGCAGATCACCGTGCGGTCCCGGGTGAAGTGGGCCGGCGGCGACTGGCAGCAGGTCCGCAGCGCCACCCGGGTCTTCCCGATCGGTGTCTACTGCTCCTGGAGCGTCCGCTCGGAGATTCCCGACGGCTACTGCTACGACGAGCGCAAGTTCCTCGACGAGCGGTGGAACACCACCTATCGGACGGCCTTCGAGTCCGCCGCGATCCCGACGGTCGACGCCCAGACGGCGACCGCCCGGGCCAAGGCCGCCAGCATGCTCGCCGGCCGGCAGAAGTACTTCTACCGGGTGATGCTGGCCGGCTCCGGCACCGCCGCGCCGGACCCCGGCACCTGGGACTCGGCGAAGGCGCTGTGGCAGCAGGGCAAGAAGGTCTCCAACGCGCTGCGGCTGCTCCAGGCGTACACCGAGCTGGGTTGGGGCACTGCCCTGGAGTCCGACGACGGCCTGCGCGGTCTGCTCTTCGGCAGCCACGGTCTGCCGGCCGACTGGGCCCGGCCCCGCAGCGACGCCGACCAGTCCGCCAACCGGCACCTGCACAACGCGATGGCGCAGGCGCTGGCGAACTACGACGGCTGCACGCAGGTCGACGGATGGGACCCGTGCGGCGGCGACCGGTCCGGGTTCAACCCCCTGGCCAACCAGGGCCAGTACGGTGCCGGCTGCCCGCAGGCGACGAGCGGTGCCCCCCGTGACCCGCTCAGCGCGTGCCTGTTCGGGGCCGCCGAGCTGCGGGCCAACCAGCTCGCCGCCCGGTACGGCCACTGGTCGGGACGGGTGCACGCCGGAGCGCACGCCGAAGGGCTGCCGGACGTGACCGCGACGGTCGACATGACCCGTGCGGCCAGTCGGGCGATCCGGTTGGGCTGACCGGACGGGCCACGATCCCGCCGACCCGGGACATCCGCCCCGGGTCGGCGGGACACCCACCGGGTGACGATGGGCAGGTCGGACCTTCGCCGACGAACGCGACACCCGCGACGGTGCCACCGTGGACCCCGCGCGTGTCTACGCTTCGCGTGATCCTGAGGAGACCACCATGACCCTGCCCACTCGTGAACCGGACCGTGCCTCCGCCGACACCGACCCGCGCATCGTGCTGGTGGCCGGCGACGACACCTTCTGCCACGTCTACCGCAACCTCGCCGAACTGCTCGACGAGCAGAGGCACTACGACAAGCTCGACGGTCCGGTGGAGTTCTTCGACCCCACCGGCCGGCAGTTGATCCCGGCCTTCTCGCAGGACTGGCAGCTGGTGGAACTGCACCCCTCGCACCGCCCGGCCGCGCCGGAGGTCCTGCGCGAACGCTTCAAGGCGGTGCTGGCGCACGTCGAGCAGTTCGTCCGGGAACGCCCGCAGGTGCTCGGCGACCACCGGATCGACGTCGAGGAGGTGCTCTCCGACCTGCCCGACTGCGACGCTCCGAACTTCACCGACGTCGTCGACGCGTTGCCGTGGCACTCACACGGCCATCGGGGCAACCTGCTGCACAATGCCATGCACGCGGCGGGCTGGGCTCGCTGACCCGACCCCTTTCCGACCCGTCCCGGAGGCTCCTTTGTCGCCGACCCCGCCACCAGTGACCGTCCGCCGTCGGGCCCTGGCGGTGGCGGGGACGGCCGTCGCGCTGCTCGTGGTCATCGGCCACCTGTGGAGCCGGGACGCCGCCGCCCAGG
The DNA here is from genome assembly GCF_040642635.1 of Micromonospora sp. NPDC047793. Classification (NCBI taxonomy): domain Bacteria; kingdom Bacillati; phylum Actinomycetota; class Actinomycetes; order Micromonosporales; family Micromonosporaceae; genus Micromonospora; species Micromonospora sp. NPDC047793. The sequence continues at coordinate 126,573 of NZ_JBEYSG010000009.1, forward strand.
GCCCGGTCGCGGTGACCGCCAGCATGGCCGCCGCGTTCACCGCGCTCGGCACGCTGGTGCTCGCCGGTGTGCCGGGCCATCCGGTCGGGCGGCTGATGACCGCGGCCGGACTCACCGCCGCCGTCGCCGCCCTGTCGCTGAGCTGGTCCGGGATAACTCCGGTCGCCTGGGTGGGGCAGTGGCTCTGGTGGCCGCCGTACGGACTGGTCATCCTCGCCCTGCTGGTCTTCCCCGACGGCCGGCTGCCGAGACGGCGGTGGCGTCTGGTCGCGTACCTGATCGTCGTCACCACCGTCGTGGCCACCGTGGCGTTGGCGGTTGCCGCGCTCAGCGACCCCCGTCGGCTGCTGCTCTCGGCCGAGCCGGCCGCCACCGCCCAGGCCCGTACGCTGGTGCAGATCGCGCTGCTGGCGATCGGCGTCGAGGTGCTGGCGCTGCTGGCGGTGTTGGTCGCGCTGGCCGGTCGCTGGCGGCGTGCCACCGGCGAGACCCGCCAGCAGTTGGCCTGCCTGCTCGCCGCCGCGGTGTTGTTCCTGCTCGGACTGGTGCTCGACGCGCTCAACCTCTCCGGCGCCTGGGTGCTCATGGTGATCGCCATTCCCGGGGCGATGACCCTTGCCGTGCTGCGCTACCGGCTCTACGGCCTGGAACAGGTGATCAACCGCACGCTGGTCTGGCTGGTGATGAGCCTGCTGCTGATCGTGGCCTTCGTCTCCACCGTGAGCCTGCTGCGCGACCTGGTGCTGCGCGGCGACACCTCGAACGCCTCGCTGGTGACCACCGGGCTGATCGCGGTGACCTTCGAACCGTTGCGGCACCGGGTGCAGCGCGGCGTCAACCGCCTGCTCTACGGGGAGCGCGACGAGCCGTACGCGGTCCTGGCCCGCCTCGGGGACCTGCTGGAGAGGACCGTCGAGCCGCAGGCCGTGCTGCCGCTGCTCACCCGGACCGTCGCCGGCTCCCTCCAGGTGCCCTACGTCGCGGTCGAGCTGACCGCCGACCACGACCCGGATCGGCCCCCGAAGGTGCACGCCGAACACGGCCGGCCCACCGGTTCGGTGGAACGGTTCGACATGGTCACCCACGGCGAGCGCGTCGGCTCGCTGGTGGTGGCACACCGTACCCCCGGGACCCGCTTCACCTCCGTCGAGCGACGCCTGCTCAGCGACGTCGCCCTGCACGCCTCGGTGGCGGCGGCGACCGCGCGCCTGATCCGGGACCTGCGGGCCTCTCGCGAGCGACTGGTCACCGCACGGGAGGAGGAGCGCCGCCGGCTGCGTCGCGACCTGCACGACGGGCTCGGTCCCACCTTCGCCGGCATGTCCATGCAGGTACGGGCCGCCCGCAAGCTCGCCACCGACCGGCAGCGACTGGTCGGCATCCTCGACGGGCTCGCCGAGGACCTCCGGACCTGCACCGCCGAGGTACGCCAACTGGTCGACCAGTTACGCCCACCCGCCCTGGACCGTGGGCTGGAATCGGCCCTACGGGCGGAGTGCCAGCGTTTCGACGGCCCCGGCCTGTCGGTGCGCCTGCGGGTGGAGGACGAACTGGACCGGTTGCCCGCCGCCGTGGAGGTGGCGGCGTACCGCATCGTCGGTGAGGCACTGGCCAACGTGGCCCGGCACGCCCAGGCCACCACCTGCGACGTGGTGGTACGCCGGGGTCGCGCCCTGGTCGTCGAGGTGGGCGACGACGGTGTCGGTGTCCGCGCCCGACGCCCGGGCGGCGTCGGTCTGGACTCCATGCGCGAACGCGCCGCCGAACTGGGCGGCGAGTGCGACCTGGTGGACCGCGCACCGCAGGGCACCCTGGTACGGGTACGCCTGCCGTTCCAGCCGGTCGCGTCGGCCCCCGTTCCGGTGGACGGACCCGGCTGACACCATGAGCCGGGCTGGTCGAGGCGGTCGGGCCGGAAGTGGGGCGAGAGAGATGTCCGGACAGGGTCGGGTGCTGATCGTGGACGACCATCCGGTGGTCCGCCGTGGACTGCGGATCATGCTGGAGGGGGAGGGCTGGGTCAGCGCGGTGCTGGAGGCCGCCACCTGCGCCGAGGCGATCCGGCTGGTGATGACCGAGCCGGTCGACGTGGTCGCCATGGACGTCGGTCTGCCCGACGGCGACGGCGTCGAGGCCACCCGCCGGATCGTGCGGGACCGTCCGGCGACGGCCGTGCTCATGCTCACCATGGCCGACGACGACGAGGTGGTGAGCCGGTCGCTGCACGCGGGCGCCCGGGGCTACCTGCTCAAGGACACCGACCCGGACGTGATCGTCGACGCGCTGCGCACCGTGGCCGGCGGTGGACTCGTGCTCGGCCCCCGGGTCGGCCCTCGGGTGCTGGCCGACCTGCAGCGCCGGCCGGTGGAACTGCCAGCACCGTTCAACCAGCTCACCCCGCGCGAACGGGACATCCTGCGGTACCTGTCGGCCGGCGAGACCAACGCCCGCATCGCCCGCCGGGTCGGGTTGAGCGAGAAGACGGTCCGCAACCAGCTCTCCGCGGTCTTCGCCAAGCTAGGGGTCTCCGATCGGGTCCAGGCGGCTCTCCTCGCCCGCGACGTCGGTCTCTGAGAGCCGTCTTCGGCGGCGGACGAGACCCGACCGAGGTTACTCAACCAATTGGTTGACAATCATCGGGGCGTGCTGCGATGCTCAACCGCGTAGTTGAAATAGCAGTTCAACATGCTTGTCGACGTTGCCGCGAGGGAGAGCGCCACCATGACCGCCAGCACCCGTGAGACCCGGATCGTGGCCGACCCCACGGTCCCTCAGGTGATCATCACCCGCGAGTTCGACGCCCCGCCGGACGCGGTGTTCCGGGCGCACACCGATCCCGAGTTGTTCGCCCGCTGGATCGGTCCCCGAGACATCGCGACCGTGATCGACACGTGGGACTGCCGGAGCGGCGGATCGTACCGCTACGTCCAGCAGGCCGAGGGGTTCGAGGGTGAGTTCCGGGGCTGCTTCCACGAGGTGCGGGCGGGTGAGCTGATCGTCCAGACCTTCACCTTCGAGGGGATGCCCGACGGCGTCGCGCTGGAACGACTCTCCTTCGAGGACCTGGGTGGGCGCACCCGGCTGACCGCCACCTCGCTCGTCGACTCGTTCGAGGATCGGGACGCGTTCCTGGCCTCGGGTATGGAGGTCGGGGTTCGTGAGGGCTACGAGCAGCTCGACGGTCTGCTGGTCGAACGGGTCGCATGATGCGTGAGACCGATGTGGCGGAAGCCGTCGTACCGCCGGGCATCGCCGTGCGACGGCGGCCGACATGAGCGCGGACACGTTGTCGCCCGTCTTCTCGGCCCTGGCCGACCCGACCCGCAGGCGGATCGTGGCCCGGCTCGCCGCCGGGGACGCCACGCTGACCGAGCTGGCCGAGCCGTTCGACATGAGCCTCCAGGCCGTGGCCAAGCACCTCGCGGTGTTGGAGGAGGCCGGCGTGGTGACCCGTGGCAGGGACGGGCGTCGCCGGCCCGCCCACCTCGAAGTGGAGGTCCTGGACCTGATGGCCGGGTGGATCGAGCGGTACCGCCAGCGGGCCGAGGAGCGCTACCAGCGCCTCGACGAGGTCCTCGCCGCGATGTCGGACGCCGAGGAGGCGTCCGAGCCCGGCCGCGACGGCCACTCCGGCGTCAGCTCAAGGTGAAGGTCACGTCGTCGAGGTCGAAGGTCGTGACGCCGTTGCCGGCCGTCTCGCTGGCGAGGAAGCTGACCGTCGCGGTGCGCTCGACCGTCGCCGTCCCGCTCGACATGGCGTACTCGCGCCACTGTGCCCCACCGTCGAAGGCGAGTGAGAATCTCGTCTTCGGGGGTATCCCGGTGACCGCCAGCCCGACGTTCAGGTAGTCGCTCCGGCTGCTCTCCGTGGTCGTGGTCCGGACCCGGAAGCGGACCGTCAGGTCGCACTCGGCCGGCACGGTGACGGTGGTCCGCAGCAGATCCGACCGGGTCACGTCCAGCCCGGCGAAGGTGGCGTAGGCGCGGCCGGAGTGGGCGGGCCGCGCCGCGTCACCGAGTACGACGATGCGGGGGCCGGCCGTCCAGCCGGTGGTGCCGCGTTCGAACCCGGGGTTGGCGTGGATCTGCCCGGTGCAGGGCGCGTCGGTCGGCGGTGGATCGGCGGGGGCGCTGCCTGTGGCCAGGAACAGCAGGGCCGCAGCCGAGACGGTGGTGACGAGGGCCTTCATGTGTCCTCCCCGTGTCAAGACAGCTACATAAATCGACTTTGCTCGATGCTGTGCGGAGCGTCAAGCCCTTCCCGGATCGGCTCCGAGGCCGGTGTCCCGCTCAACCGCCCACCGCGAGATCGGCCACCTCGTCGGCGCACCCCCAGGACAGCGTGACCCCGGCTCCGCCGTGACCGTAGGCGTGCACGAGCCGATGCCCGGAACCGATCGACCGGTCCACCTCTACCCGGGGGCCGCCGTGGCGTGCCGGACGCAGTCCGATCCGTTCGCCGAGCACCGGGGCGTCGGCCAGTTCCGGCACGAGGGCGACGCAGCGCCGTCGGATCGCCGTCGCGGTGTCCGGGTCGGGCGCGGTGTGCCCCACGCCCGGCTGGTACGTGCCGCCGAGAACCACGTCGTGTCGGCGCGGGTGCACGTAGGTGATCCCCGCCGGGTCGTCCTCGTCGCGTACCGAGACGGTCAGGCCCGGATTCGCCACCAACACCAGGTGCCCGCGCACCGGGTACACGGCCGGGTCGGCGGCGAGCCGGCCGGCGGCCAGGCCGGTCGCGTTGACGACCGTCGGCGCGAGGTCGAACGCGTCGGCGAGCCGGTCCACCCGGCGGCGCAGCAGCCGCCCACCGTCGGCCTCCAACCGATGCCGGAGCCAGGCCAGGTACGGCGTCATCTCCACCGTCGGAGCGGTGAACCGCAGCACTGCCGTGTACGGCGGCGTCGCCGGCTCCGCCACCAGGTCCGCGCACGCCGCCGACCACCACGGCGGCCCGGTGTCCGGGCCGCGCAGCAGCATCCGGGTCGGCCGGTCGACCACCCCCGGCACGCCGTCGGCCGCCTGGCGGCTCAACTCGATCCGGGTCCGGCGTGCCCAGTCCGACACCCGTGGGTCCTCGTCGGTGTGGCTCGGATACCAGACCGCGGCGGCCACCGCCGACACCGTGTCCGCCGGTTCGTCCGCCGCCAGCACGGCCACCCGTGCCCCGCGACGCGCCAGGGTGACGGCCACCGTCATCCCGACGATGCCGCCGCCGGCCACCACCACGTCCGCCGCTGCCGCCATCGCTCGCTCCCGTCTGTCGTGCCGCCTGTCTCGAATCGTGGCGGTGACGCCACGCTGACGTCCAAGACGACATGGGGCAGTCGGCGATAAGCGGCGCTTATGGTGGCTCCATGTCCGACGTGCCGGCCCGAGAAGCCTGGTCCGACCTGCGCCGACTGCGGTACATCGCGGTGCTCGCCGAGGAACTGCACTTCACCCGGGCCGCCGCGCGGCTGCACGTCGCCCAACCCGCGCTCAGCCAGCAGATCCGCGCGCTGGAACGTCAGCTCGGCGTGCCGCTCGTGCGCCGCACCAGCCGGGGCTGCACGCTGACCGAGGTGGGCGCGCGGGTCGCCGACGAAGCCGCGCGGCTGCTCGCCGAGGTGGACGCGGCGACCGCCCGCATCCGGGGCCTGGCGGGCGGACGGGGCGGCCGGCTGCGCCTGGCGTACACCCGCTCGGCGCGCGGCGGCCGGGTCGACGACCTGGTGGCCCGGTTCCGGGCCGCCCACCCGCAGGTCGAGGTGGTCCCGGAGACGGCCTGGACGGCACCGAACGTGGCCGGACTGCTGGCCGGCCGGCTCGACGCGGCGTTCGTCCGCCCGCCACTCGACGAACCGGCGCTGGCCTGCCGGACCGTCGACACCGAGGAACTGCTGCTGGCGCTGCCCGCAGGGCACGCTCTCGCCGCCGGTCGCCGCCGGATCAGCCGCGCCGAGGTGGTCGACCTGCCGGCCGTGATGTGGCCCCGGGAGAACGGCCCCGGGATGTTCGACCGGACGATCGCACAGGTCTGGCCGCACGGCGGCTTCCGGCTCGTCCGGCAGGAGCCGGACGACGAGCAGCTGCTGCGGGCGGTGGCGCAGGGCGACGTGGTCGCGGCAGTCCCGGCCGGTCGCGCACGCGCACTACGGATGCGCGGGGTACGCCTGCGCCGCTTCACCGCCCCGACACCCACCGTGGACGTCGCCCTCGCCTGGCCCCGGGACAGCACGAACCCGGCCCTGCGCCGGTTTCTCGCGCTGCTCGGCCAGCCCTGAGCCCGCCGCCGTCGCCCTGCTACAGGGCCTACGGCACGCTGCAGGTGTAGAGCACCGCGGTCAGCATGCCGAGCGAGCCGGTGACCTGCGTCGACGTCCAACCGCCGGGTCCGTTCGCGACCAGTCGGAAGGTGCCGGTGCCGATGGAGAGCAGCCCGCCGGGGACGGTGACGCTGGTGGCCGTGGGACCGAGTGTCCCGCCGCCGGTGAAGCTGCCGGACAGCGACCACGTGAAGCCGCTGCGGGTCAGGCCCCCGACGGGCAGTGTCCAGGTGAAGGTCGGCGGGGTGAGCGTACCCGCGCTGCACTGCAGGTTGGTCGGTGGACTGACGGTGCCGGCCTGGAGGGTCCCCTGGCCGTACTCGGTGCCGGTCCACGCCGCCATCGTCGATCGCGGCGGCGCGAGCACCCCGACGGTGAAGGCGAGCACCAGGGCGGCCGTACCCGCGAGCCACCGGCGCCCGACCTGTGCGGTGGCTGGTCGAGCCGGCGTGCCCGGACGCCTCACGGCCGCCCCACCCGGATGCGGCGTCGGCGTACGGCGAGCACGAGCAGGAGGCCGGCGAGCAGCGCACCGGCTCCGACGGCCAACGGTGTCCGCAGGTCGGGTCCGGTGCGCGGAAGCGGGCCGACCGTGCCGCCGGCCGAGGCCCGGTCGCCGAACCCGGTCGCGGTGACGACCAGGTCCGCCGACCCGGCGGCCGTCGCGCCGGCGAGCAGGCTCGCGGTGACGAGGACCCACCGTTGCTGATCGGCGCGCATCGAGTCGATGGTGACCGGTGCCGTGGTCAACCTGGTGGCCGGACCGTCCGCGAGGACCTGTTTCTCCTGGCCGGTGGGGCAGCCGCCCTTCACCCACCGCTGCGGGCAGACGGCGGCGGTCACCTGGAGTCCGTCCGGCCTGGCGGCGAGCGGGCCGGAGGCCGACAGCGAGATGGTCACCGTGCCCGGCTGCGGCGCGTGTGCCGAGACACCCACCTGCCAGGGCACGGGTTCCTCCGGCGACATGGTGGTCATCCGCGCCTCGTCGCCGATCGAGACCAGGGTGAGGTACCGGCTCCGGATGACCTCCTCGGTCGGGTCGGCGCGGGCCGGGCTCGGTGCCGCGAGCACCGCAGCGGTGACACCGGGCAGCACCGCCACGGCCAGAAGGAGGCATCGCAGGGTCGAACTCGGGTGCGCGTCCGTCTCTCGATCCGGTGTCGCCCCGTCCGGCCCCGTCCGCCGATGGCGAGCCGGTGGCCGGGGCTCGCTGCGCGGCCAGAAGGCCCAGGTCACGATCGCGGCGGTGCTGATCGTGATCGCGCTCATCGCGTACACGTTCGATACGGTGCGGACCGCGTACCCGAGCCGGGGCGCCGACCACTCGACCAGCCGTACGTGGGTCACCGCGTACGGAGCGGTGTCGTTGGAGTCGTTCGCGTCCCCGCGCAGGGTGAGCAGGCGCGTGGACCCACCCCCGTCGGCGATCTCGACCACCCGGTGGGTGATCGGTGCCAGCGGCGAACGGTCGACGGTCACGACGTCTCCCACGACGACCTCGGACGCGGGGATCTCCCGCACCACCGCCAGTGATCCGGCGGGGATGCTCGGGCTCATCGACCCGGTCTTGAACAGGATGAGCGAGATGTCGAAGAAGAACGCCAGCGGGACGAGGACGACGCACACCGTCCCGCCGACGGCGAGCAGGGTCAGCGCCAGATCGCCGACCCTCGCGAGGAGTCGACGCCGCTGACGCGCTGGTCCCACCATCCGACCGGTCCTTTACGTAGACGTGGCAGTGAATTCCCAGGTGACCGCACCGGTGGTGCCCTGGTACGCGTTGCCGGCTCCGGACTGCACACGTGCCTCGAAGCAGAACCGCAACTGTGGCGTCGCGCCGGCCGGCGCCGTGATGGCCGACGACACCGGCGACCCGGGAACCGAGGTGATGCCCAGGTAGCTGGGCCCGACGATCCATGTCGGCGTACCGGTGAAGGCGGCGGCCGCGCAGGTGGTGCTGGTGGTGGCGGTCCGCACCACGCGGTACTCCAGTACCGGCAGCAGGGCACCGGCGTTGTTGGACGAACCGGTCAGCGCCACCGTGCCGCCGACGTTCGTCGTGGCTGTCGTCCGGATGTCGAGGTAGGCGTAGAACGAGACCGAGGGGGACATCGCCGTCGCGGTGAACGCCAGCGTCGCGGCGTTCACCGCCGGGGTGTGGCTGGCCCAGGTACTCGACGCGGTCTGCGACTCGGTGCCGAAGACACTGGCCGCGAACGACCCGGTGCCGTACTCGCCGTCCGTCCACGCGGCGAGCGTGGACGTCGTGCCCAGGCCGATGACCAGGGCACCGGCGAGTACGGCACGGGTCCGGCGGAGCCGTGGTGTCCCGGCCGGCGTGCGACGGTTGACCACGGCCACCACCTACACGGATTCGGCGAGGAGCTGCCAGGTCTCCGTGACCGACGTGCCCTGCACCAGACCGTCGTCCGCCGTGACGACGAAGCACAGGAACACCGGAGCGCCGGGTGTCGTGGGCGGAGTGCCCTGGGTCAGGTTGAACGACACCGCACCGGTCACCGAGTCGAGTGCGGTGCCCTCGGCCACGATCCACGTCGGAGTCGTGGGTTCCGGGCTGCAGTCGCCGAACGTCGGGACGGTCGCGATGCCGTAGGTGAGCCCGACGAAGGTGGGCGGTGCGGGGGTGGCCGAGGCCACCGTGACGGTCGCGTCGTACGTCGTGGCCGCGGTCAGGCGCACCGCGAACGGTGCGGCGACCACGTCGTCCGGGCTCATGTTGTCGAAGCCCGTGCTGAACGCCAACGCCGCCGCCGTGCCGGCGGTCGGGTGCTCGGCGTAGGTGGTGCCGTCCGTGCTGCCCTCCATGCTGAAGCTACCGGCGGTGAACGTGCCCGAGGCGTACTCGGAGTCGTTCCAGGCGGCGAGGGTGATCGTGGCGCCGAGGCCGAGCGCGAGCCCGCCGGCCAGGATCGCCTTGAGCTTGCGACGACCTCCTCGACTGCTCGACTCGCCCGTCGTCATCCCTGTCGGTCCAGTCAACTTGTCCTCCTCGTGCATCCCCGTTGGCGTGCTGTCACGCAGGGACACGATAAAGCTCTAATACGGACAAGTCGGGCGTGAATTCCGAAACTTCACGGAGGTGTATCGACTGGCATCAAGTAAATCGAATTCGTTTCGCGATGCCGCTAGCATCGCCGGATGGCAACGCGACTCGTGCAGATCAACATGAAGGCCCGGGACGACTCCGCGCTGGGCGGTTTCTGGGCGGCGGCGCTCGGTTGGGGGATCTCCAGCGAGGAGCCAGGCGTCACCAACCTCGAACCCGAGGGTGTCGACTATCCCGACCCGGTCGCCGTCTTCGTCGACCTCGTCGTCTCCGCAGAACCCAAGACGGCGAAGAACCGGGTACACCTCGACCTCGCCACCACCTCGGCGGACCATCACGCCGCGACGGTCGCGCGTCTGAAGGAACTCGGCGCCACCCCCGCCGACGTGGGTCAGGGCGACGTCCCGTGGACGGTGATGGCCGACCCGGAGGGCAACGAGTTCTGCGTCCTGGAACCCCGGCCGACGCTCCAGGACGTCGGACCGGTCGCCGCCGTCGTGGTCGACTGCGCGGACCCGCGCGCCATGGCCGACTTCTGGAGCACCGCCACGGACTGGCGTCTGCACGACATCACCGACCGCGCAGCGGTCCTGCGCTCCGCCGCCGACGTGGGCCCGTACCTGCACTTCCTCCGCACGCCCGACGCGAAGACCGGCTGGAACCGGGTCCACCTCGACGTCCGCCCGTATCCCGGTGACGACCCGCAGGTCGAGGTGGACAGGCTGCGGGCCCTGGGCGCCACCACCGTGGACGTGGGCCGCGACGATCTCCCGTGGACGGTCATGGCCGACCCGGAAGGCAACGAGTTCTGCCTCCTCGCCCCCGGCTGACGCGTACCCGGGGTCAGTGGTCCGACGGCTCCCACCGGTCCCGGTGCACCGCTGCCTGCCAGGGACGGCGCTGCCGCCAGCCGTGTCGCTCCAGGTCCGGCACCTGCTCCAGGTGGGTGACCGGACCCAGGCACAGCCAGGCCACCGGGCGGACACCCGCCGGGATCCGCAGCAGGTCCCGCACGAACGGCTCCCGGTAGAACGAGACCCACCCCACGCCGAGCCGCTCGGCCGTGGCCGCCAGCCACAGATTCTGGATCGCCAGGCACACCGAGTACAGGCCGGCGTCGGCGATGGCGTGCCGACCCAGCACCGTCGGGGACCCCCGGTCCGGGTCGTACGTCACCACGACGGAGAGCGTCGACTCCAACACCCCGTCGATCTTGATCCGGCTGAACCGGCGCGCCTCCTCCCCGTGCAGACCGGCGGCGAAGACGTCCCGTTCCTGCTGCACGTGGCGGTGGAACTCCGCCCGCAACCCAGGATCGCGGACCAGGATGAAGTCCCACGGCTGCGACAGGCCGACGCTGGGCGCGGCATGCGCGGCGGCCAGCACCCGATCGAGGACCTCGGCCGGGATCGGCGCGCCGGTGAACTCGCCCCGTACGTCCCGGCGGGCGTGGATGACCTCGTACACATCGTCGAACATGGGCAGGCTCCCGCTGCGCTCCAGGCCCTGCCCTCACGGCAGGGCAACCAGGCGCGAGGCCGGTCTTCGGACTTCCGGATCGTCACCTCACCGCCCGCCTTCCCGGCCCGAGCCGGGCCAGTGGCTGCGCGTGACGCGCGTGGGCGGCAGCTCCCCGGTCACCGCGGCGGGCCCGTGCCGGACTCTCACCGGCTTCCCGATTCTCCCCACCACCGGCGGGGCACCTCGCAACAGTTCGTGCCGCCGAGCACCCTACCGGACACCGTCGTCCGTCGGCGCTGCCGGAAGATCGAGTCACTAGTCTCGGTGTCGTGACCTCCGAGACCACGCCCCTGCGGCAGCTCACCCTCGATCAGCTCCGGAAGCGGACGAGCGAGAAGTGGCGCGCCCACCCGGGCGACGTGCTGCCGATGTTCGTGGCGGAGCTGGACGCGCCGCTGGCCGGGCCGGTCGTCGACGCGATCATCGAGGCCGTCCGACGTGGTGACACGGGCTACCCCGCCGGCACCGCCTACGCCGAGGCGCTCGCCAACTTCGCCCGCGACCGCTGGGACTTCGACGGCATCGCCGTGGACCGCACCACGATGGTCCCGGACGTGATGAGCGGCATCGTCGAGGTCCTCGACGTGATCTGCGGCCGGACGGACGCTGTCGTGGTCAACTGCCCGGTCTACGCGCCGTTCTACCAGGTGGTGGGGCGTACCGGTCGCCCCATCGAAGAGGCCCCGCTCGGCGCGGACGGCCGGATCGACATGACGGTCCTGGACGACGCGTTCCGGCGCGCGGCACGTCGTGGCTCCCGGCCCGCGTACCTGCTGTGCAGCCCGCACAACCCGACCGGCAGCGTGCACACCGCCGACGAACTCGCCGAGGTCGCCGCACTGGCGGACCGACATGGTGTGCGTGTGGTGGTCGACGAGATCCACGCGCCGCTGGTGCTGGCCGGGGCGAGGTTCACGCCGTACCTGAGCGTGCCGGGCGCCGAGAACGGCTTCTCGGTGATCTCCGCGTCCAAGGCGTGGAACCTCGCCGGTCTCAAGGCCGCCGTCGCCGTCGCCGGACCCGCCGCGGTCGACGATCTCGCCCGCATCCCCGCCTGGGTCAACGAGAGCCCCAGCCATGTCGGAGTGCTGGCCCACGTCGCCGCCCTGCGGGACGGCGGCGATTGGCTCGACGCCCTCCTGGCCGATCTCGACGAGAACCGTCGTCTCCTCGCCCGGCTACTCGCCGAACACCTTCCCGCGGTCCGATACCGCCCTGGCGAGGGCACCTATCTGGCCTGGCTCGACTGCCGCGCCCTCGGTCTCGGTGACGACCCCGCCGCGACTTTCCTCGAACGCGGCCGGGTGGCGCTCAGTCCCGGCCCCGTCTTCGGCACCGGGGGAGCGGGACACGCGCGATTCAACCTCGGCACCACCCCCGAACTGGTCGCCGAAGGAGTGCGGCGGATGGCCGGGGCACTGACCTGACGCCGGTGGCACTGCCGGCCCGTTCGCAGCGAACGCCGGGATTGCTACTGTGGTGAACATGTATGCACCCGAGGATCGCACCGCCAAGGCGATCATTCGGGACACGGCCCTGGAACTCTTCGGCGAACAGTGGCCGGCGGCCGCGTCGCTCAAGCAGGTGGCGGAGCGCGCGGGAGTCTCGCAGTCGCTCATCATCAAGCACTACGGGTCGCGGGAGGGCCTGGTCGCCGCCGTGGACGCGCACGTGCTGGGCGTGTTGGGCAACGCGCTGGAGGCACTCGCCGAGACAGCCGGTTCCGGCCCGCCCGACCGCTTCCTCGCGTCGGCCGACGCGCTGTCCTCCCCGTCGGCCACCCGGTATCTCGCGCACCTGCTCGTCGGCACCACGTCGCGCTCGGTCGAGGCGTATCGGATGCTGCAGGGGTTCGCCGACTCGCTCATGCACCGGATGGCCGACGCGGGCGCGGTCGCCCCGGACGTGGACCGGGCACAGCTCGCGGTCGTGCTGCTGGCCCACGAGCTCTCCATCATCCTGCTGCGCGACCGCATCACCGACGTGCTCGGCACCGATCCGATGGGCCACGACGGCCTGCGGCGCTGGTGGGGCACCATCGACCGGCTCTACTCCGGCACGGCGATCCAGGAGCCCGTCCCGGCCGACGGCTGAGTGACGTCGTCGAGTCGGGCTCCTCCGGACAGACCCTCGACTCGACGGGTGCATAAACGTTCACTATGCTGAGCGATAGTTCACCACCCGTCCTGCGAGCGAACGGCAGCCATGCCCACGACAACGCCCCCGCTTCCGTCGCGCGGTCCGGTCTCGCGGCTCAACGACCTGCTCGTCGCGCCCGGGGCCACGCGGGCGGAAAGTCGGCTCAGCTACCTCACCGCAGGTATCGGCGCGACCGTCGCCGGGGCCGTCGGCGCCGCTGCCGGCTACCCGGTGCCGATCGTGCTCCTGCTGACGGTGCTCGGGTTCGACCTGTTCGGTGGTGCCGTCGTGAACGCCACCGTGTCCGCGTCGAGGCGGTTCCATACCGGCACCGACGCTGTCCGACGACAACTGGTCTTCGTGGCGGCCCACGTCCACCTGCCCGTCGTCGCGTTAGTCCTGCCCGCGTACCCGTGGTCGACCGCGATCGTGCTCTACGCCGGCACCCTCGCCGCCGCCGTACCGATCGCCATCGCCGGACCGACGCTGAAACGCCCACTCGCGTTCGCGGCCGCGACCGTGCTGCTCGTCGCGGCGGTCACGCTGTCACCGGTCCCGACGGCACTCGCCTGGCTGGCACCGATGCTCATCCTCAAACTTCTGCTCGGACACCTGCTGCCCGGCTCCGTGACCAGGGAAGGGACGTCATGACCGACACCGGAGAAACCCGCACGCGCACCGAGGACGTCGCCGTGTCCGAGCGCGCCCTGGCCCGCACCGGGACCCTCGTCCTCGCTGGCTTCGCCCTGCTCTGGGCGGTCTCCGGACTGCACCTCGCGCCCACCGCCGCGCGCATCCCGCTGCTCGTCGCCGCGACCGTGATCACCGCCATCGTCCTCGCCCTGGGGATGACCCGGCCTCGACCGCAGGACCACCGCCGACTGTCGGCGTCCTGGATGCGCCGGTTCAACCGGGTCGGCGTCGTGCAGGGACTGTTGATCGGCGGCGTCTGCCTGGTCGCCGTGCCGACCGGACACCCGAGGCTGATCCCCACCCTCGTCCTGGTCATCGTCGCGGCGCACTTCGTGCCGCTCGTCGCGATCCTCCGCCAACGCGAGTACGTGTGGACAGCGCTCGCACTCGCCCTGGTGGCGGTCGCGTCCTTCGGCGCGTACGTCTGGGGAATGCCGGAACTCGCGGCGGCTGTCGCCTCGCTCGGCGCGGCCGTGGTGCTCTGGGCGACCGCGCTGGTGGTCACCCGACGACCGTGACGTCCTTCCAGAACGCGACCCGGTCCCGGACCATCTCCGCCTCCGGCAACGGCTCCGGGTAGTACCAGACGGCGTCCACGCTGGTCTTCCCGTCGTGATCGAGCGTGTAGTAGGACGCGGTGCCCTTCCACGGGCAGTGCGTGTGCGTGTCGGACTCGCGCAACAGGTCGTCGCGGAGCGCCGCGCGGGGGAAGTAGTGGTTACCCTCGACCACGACGGTGTCCGTGCTCTCGGCGATGACCAGGTCGTTCCAGATCGCTTTCGGCATGGGCCCAGACTATGCCGATCCGCGCGCCGGTTCACCCCGTGTCAGCGCGGCACCTCGTGCAGCGTCACGGCGTCGAGCCGACCCTCGGTCACCTCGGCGGTGAGGTACGTCGCGTACGGCTGGCGCCGCCGGTCGGTCGGCGAACCGGGGTTGAGCAACCGCAGGCCACCGGGCGCCTCGCTGTCCCAGGGGATGTGGGAGTGCCCGAACACGAGCAGGTCGCAGTCGGGGAACCGGGCCGCGCACCGCCGCTCCCGGCCGCCGGCCGGACCGGTCTCGTGCACCACCGCGATCCGCAGGCCGTCGACGTCCGCGCGGGCGATCTCCGGCAACCGGGTACGCAACTCGGGGCCGTCGTTGTTGCCGAAGACGCCGATCAGTCGGGCACGACGTCGCTCCAGGTCGTCCAGCAACGACGCGTCGACCCAGTCGCCGGCGTGGATCACGAGGTCGGCGGTGTCGACGGCCGCCCACAGCTCGGCCGGCAGGTCCCGGGCACGTTTCGGCAGGTGGGTGTCCGCCATGATGACCAACCGCACCCGGCCAGCGTAACCCCGTCCGCACACGGCGATCGGCCAGGCGCTAGGCGAAGCGGTCGGCCAGTCGGGTCAACCTGGCGAGGTAATCCGGCCACGGATAGTCGGTCGGGATGTTGGTGTTCTCCTGCCGCAGGCCGATTCTCGTGTCGAGCTGCTCGCGCAGGATGTCGGCGTGCCCGGCGTGACGCGCGAGGTCCCAGGTCACGTGGACGATGACCCGGTGCAACGTCACCGCCTGCCGCTCCGGCCGCCACCACGGCACCTGTCCCACCGTGTTCAGCGGTAGCCGGGTGATCGTCTGATCGGCGAAGACGGCGACGCGGCGGTACAGGTCGATCAGGCCGTCCTTCGTCTCGTCCTCCCGCGCGTACCAGTCCGCCTGCGGGTCCTCGTCGAAATCCGACTCGGAGACGAGTTCCTCCGGGGTCGGGAACGCGCGACCGAAGGTGGGACCGAAGTAGCCGGCTTCGGTGTTCAGCGCATGCTTGACGATCCCCAGCAGATTGTTGCCGGTCGGCGTGCGGGGGAGTCGGACTTCGCGTTCGCTGAGTCCGTCGAGCTTCCAGATCAGGTCGTCGCGCGTTGCCTGCAGGTAGTGCAGCAGCGCCGCCTTCGCGTCGTCTTCGTCAGCCATACCCGCAGTCTTCCTCGTCCGGGCCGCCACCGCGCGGCCGGAGAGGACGGCGTCACGTCTGTTCGAACCGGCGGCGGGAGGCCAGGACGTCGTCCAGATGACGGCGGCTCCACCGGCAGAACCCGTTGATCGTCTGATGGAGTTCCAGACCGGCAGGGGTGAGCCGGTAATCGGTGCGAGGCGGCACGGTGGGGTGGAGCGTCCGGTCGACCACCCCGTTCCGCTCCAGTTGACGAAGCGTCGCGGTCAGCAGCCGATGGCTGATGCCGGTGACCTTGCGGTGCAGTTCACCGAAGCGACGCGTGTCGGTGCCGATGGCCTCCATGACCGGCAGGGCCCATTTGGTGCCGACCACGCCGAACACCTCAATGGCCACCAGGTGCACCTGGGCCACCTGCGCCGCCGTCGGCGTACCGGGAGACGGCTCGTCCACGTGCCGCTGCTCCTTCACCCGCACCGGTTACCGAAAGGTGCGTACTTACCCCGGCCGTCGTGCGGGCCTACGGTCTGGTCGACGACGTCAACGTACAGGAGCTGACATGACCGTCCTGAAGACGTACGCCCGGCTCTGGGTGGACGACCTCGACACCTCGCTGCCGTCGCTACGGACCCTGGTCGGCGCGGAGCCGGATCTGCGGTTCGGCTTCGACTCGGTCGAGTTGGCCGCGCTCGGTGACTTCCTGGTGATCGCCGGCCCACCAGCGCAACGCGCCCGCTACGCGCACGCCTCGGCGACCGTCGTCGTCGACGACCTGGATGCCGTCGTGGCCGCGCTGACCGCCGAGGGTGGCGTGATCACCACGCCGGAGGCGACCAGCCCCACCGGCCGCTACCTGTACGTCCGGCATGCCGGAGGGGCCGAGGTCGAGTACGTCGAGTGGGTGCCGGAACTGGTCGACCGTATCGTCACCGCCACCTGACTCCCGGACTGCGCGAGCCTGCGGTGCTCGCGGGGACTCACCCCGTGGACACGCTTGAAGGCCGTGCTGAAGCCGAAGGCGTCGGAGTATCCGAGTTGGCGTGCCATGGCGGCGACCGTCGCGGTGGTGCCGGTCAGCATGTCGGCGGCGAGTGTCATCCGCCAGTCGGTCAGGTAGGTCAGCGGTGGCTCACCCATCAGCTCGGTGAATCGTTTGGCCAGCGTCGTGCGGGACACCCCGGCCCGGGCTGCCAGGGAGGCGAGCGTCCAGGGCGCACCGGGGGCGTCGTGCATGGCGCGGAGCGCCGGGCCCACCGTGTCGTCGCCCAGCGCCCGATACCAGCGGGGAGCCTCGGCGCCCGGCTGGTCGAACCAGTCCCGGATCGTGCAGACCAGCAGCCAGTCCAGCAGACGGTCCAGCACGACCTGCCGACCCGGGCGGCACCCGCCGAGCTGGAAGTCCAGGTAGTCACGGAGCGACGAACAGTCGTGGTCGTCCGGTACGACCAGCACCGGCGGGAGCACTCCGAGCAGCCGATGCGGGGCCTGCCCCTGGACGTGGTACGCCCCGGCCAGGAGCAGCATCTGCTCGTTCGGTTCCGGTTCCGGTTCCGGTGTCCGGATGCCCGGTGACTGGCGACAGTCGACGTCGCGCAGCTCGTCGGGTCGGAAGGTCGACCGGGGCTCGGCGGAGAGGACGAAGGGTTGCGGCCCCCGCACCACGACAGCCTCGCCGACCCGGACCAGAACCGGCTCGTCGCGTTCCGGGTGGACGATCCACGCCTCGCCACGCAGCGGTACGCAGAGCGTCAGGGGTGCGCCGTCGGTGAACCGCAGCGCCCACGACGGCGAGAGTACCGACCTGCCGAAGGCGGCACCCTCGGCGCGGACGTCCCGCAGCAGCGTGTCGAACGGGTCCATCGCTCCACCATAGGGGTGCGGACGATCGCACATGCCGGGCGTACGACGAGCCATGTCCCGCCGCTGGCCGGGCGGGTTGACTCGTGGACATGACGAAAGAAACGAACGAGATCCTCGTCATCGGGGGGACCGGGAAGACCGGACGTCGACTGGTACGCGCGCTGCGGGCGTCCGGCGAGCAGGTGCGGGCCGCTTCCCGTTCGGGCGAGGTACGTTTCGACTGGACGCAGCCGGACACCTGGCAGCCGGCGGTGACGGGAGCGTCGGCCGTCTACCTGATTGCTCCGGCGGATCCGGCGGTGGCCGACGACTTCGTGTCGTCGGCGGTGAAGTGGGGCGTCGGCCGCTTCGTGGCGCTCAGCGGACGCGGCATCGACAAGCTCGACCCCGATTTCTCGCCGAGCATGCTCGGCGCGGAACAGGCGGTACGCGACTCCGGCGCGGAGTGGACGATCATCCGCCCGAACAACTTCCACCAGAACTTCGACGAGGACCTGTGGCGCCAACCGTTGGTCGACGGTCGCCTCGCCCTGCCGATGGGCGCGACTCCGGAACCCTTCATCGACGTCCAGGACATCGCCGACGTCGCGGCGATCCTGCTGACCGAGGACGGCCACCACGGGCAGGTGTACGAGCTGTCAGGCGCGCGGGCACTCACCTTCGCCGAGGCGGTGGCGACGATCGCCGAGGCGTCCGGCCGATCGATCCGGTACGTGGAGTTGACGCCGGAGGAGTACCGGACCGAGGTGCTCGCCGAGGGCTGGTCGGAGGCCGACGCGACGGCGCTGAACAGCATGTTCGCCGGAATGCGGGCCGGGCACCTCGCCCAGCCGACCGACACGGTGCGGCGGCTCCTCGGGCGCGAACCGATCCACTTCGACACCTACGCCGAGCGGGCCGCAGCGGCCGGCGCCTGGTCGTGACGAAACGCCGCCGCCGGCTGTCACCGGTGCTGTCAACAGGCGGCGGCGATCCGTCTCAGTGATCAGAAGGGGGGTGCGTCCTCGCCCATCAGCGCCAGGACGACGCCCCCCTTACCGCGCTTGAGGCCCTGGACCACGACCGTGCCGGTGCTGCCGTCGGGCAGTTCCAACGTGAAGGTCTTCCCGACCGCGTTCTTGGGGCCGTTACCGGCGCTGTTGGCCGGCCGGAAGTCACCCGCCCACGGCGGGATCCCACCCTTGCGGGCCGGCTCGGCGAAGAGCGCGGCGGTGCCGGGGGTCCGGGTGCCGTCTGCGGAAAGGAGCACTGAGGCGCTGCGATAAGTAGCCATATGCGGCAAGGGTATCCGGGACCGGTGCCGATTGCGCCCCTACCGCCGTGGCGTGCCGCCGACGACGAGAGGATCGGCCGGCCCGACCGACCTCTCGTCACTGTCCGCGTACCCCTACGCCTCGGCCCAGACGCCCAACTCGTTTCCGCTCGGGTCGGTGAAGTGGAAGCGACGACCGCCCGGGAAGTCGTACGGCCCCTCGACCACCTCACCGCCGGCCTTCCGGACGGCCTCGACGCTCTCGTCCAGGTCGGTCGAGTAGAGCAGCACCAACGGACCGCCGGTCCGCGCCTGCTGGTCCAGGCGCAGACCGCCCACCTCGGATCCGGGCGTCGCGCCGTGGATTCCGGCGTAGGCGGTCCCGTAGTCGGTGAACCGCCACCCGAACGCGTCGGCGTAGAAGCGCTTGGCGTCGGTCAGGTCGGTGACGGTGAGCTCGACGTAGTCGATGGCATGGTGCCGGTGCGAGGTCTGCTGAGACATGCCCACCATTACTTCACACCGGTACGACTCAGGTGCCGGCTTCCTGTTGGCGCCGGTACGTCTCGTTCTGCCGGCGGGCTTCCTCAAGCTGGTCCTCGAGGATGATGATCCGGCAGGCGGCCTCCAGCGGAGTGCCCTGGTCGACCATCTCCCGCGCCCGGGCGGCCAGCCGCAACTGGTAGCGGGAGTAGCGGCGGTGCCCACCGGCCGACCGGGACGGGGCGATGAGTTTCGCCTCGTCGAGCCGGCGCAGGAAGTCCTGCGAGGCGCCGGTGATCTCCGCAGCGCGGCCCATCGTGTAGGCGGGGTAGTCGTCGTCGCCGAACATGTCATCGGGTTGGGCCATATACGAATCTCTCCATGACGAGGGCCCCGGCGCGTCAGCGCCGGGGCCCGGGGTTACGGGTTGGAAACACCATCTACCGACTGATTCGTCGGTTTGTCGTGTCCGCACCTGACGCCGTCAGAGGCGTGGGGTGCGAGGATCGCATAAGCGTGACCGGAGACCACCTCTCGTTCGATGGAAACTGCGGTGTCCGCGCCAGATTTGCATCTGTTTCCTGGCAGCGGGCGATCCAACGGTGTTCAGCCCTCCCTTTCCTCTGCTTCCACATGTGTCGTGCTGCCCGCCGGTGTCGGAGCCCACGCGACTTCATGGCCCCGCACACGTGCGGCGAGCTGTCCTGCCGGGCCGGGGAGTGCCCTGCCCGTCTTGCCCTGACCTGGAATCTCGTCAGGTTACTGCTGCGGTTGCAGGTCCTTGCACCGCTTGCCGAGCGAGCCGCGAACGTCCGGGCCCTGCGTGATGCTCGGTCTTGGTCGTCTGCGTCTTTCTCGGACCTCATCTCTCAACACCAGGAACACTAGCCAAGCCCGGAGCGAATGTCTAGCGCTTCGGGCATAGATTTTCTCGGTCACGGTCCGACATTGCGGGATCGCGGTCAGTGCGGAAAAGCGCGGGGCACGCGGGACCGGAGGAACTCGTCGAGGAACGCTTGGATGCGGGTGGATCCATCACCGTTCCATGACCAGCCATGCCAGCGGACCGCGTCGTCTCGTGCCCGCAGAATCACCGTCCTAACAGGAATCTGATGAGTGGTCCGGATGATGCTTCTACGTCGTGATCGTCTGATGTGGAGGTCTGATGAGGGGACTCAAACGGATCGGTGCGGCCGGGCTGGCCACCGCTCTCGTGCTGGGGCTGGGGCAACCCGGCGGTGCTGCGCCGGGCGGCGGTGGTGCGCCCGGTGACGGCGGAACCGGACGCAGTGGCGGGTCACCGGCCGGGGCCGGCCACCAACCGGCCACGGTCACGCTGATCACGGGGGACCGGATCACCGTCGACCGGGGCGGCCGCGTGACGATCCGTCCGGCGAAGGACCGCGCGGACATCCGCTTCCGGTCCCACCAGATCGACGGTGAGCTGCACGTCGTACCCGTGGACGCGGTGCCGCTGATCGCCTCCGGCGTGCTGGACCGTCGACTGTTCAACGTCAGCAAGCTGATCGAGTACGGCTACCACGACGCCGCGCGCGACCGGCTGCCGATGATCATGGCGTATCCGGACGGGGCGGCGGCCCGGCGCGGCGGCTCGCCGGTGCCCGGTGGCGAGGTCCGGGTGGACCGGGCGCTACCGGCGATCGAGGGCGTCGCGGTCAGCGCGGACAAGACCGACCTGGCCGACGTCTGGACGGCGCTGACCGGGGGCGGACCGGAGACGGCCGACCGCATTCCCGGCGTCGAGCGGATCTGGCTAGACGGGAAGCGCCGGCCGGCGGTGGACCGGGGTGTACGGCAGATCGGCGCGCCCGCCGCGTACGAGGCGGGCTTCACCGGAGCCGGAGTGACCGTGGCGGTCCTGGACAGTGGCGTCGACCTGACCCACCCCGACCTGGCCGACGCGGTGAGCGAGGCGGTCACCTTCGTGCCGGGCACCGATCCGGTCGACCGGTACGGGCACGGCACGCACGTGGCCTCGACCATCGCAGGCCGGGGCACCGCCTCCGGCGGCACGTACCGGGGTGTGGCGCCGGACGCCGACCTGGTCTCCGCCAAGGTCTGCGACGACTGGTGCGAGGACTCGGCGATCCTCGCGGGGATGCACTGGGCGGCCGTGGACAAGCAGGCCACGGTCATCAACATGAGCCTCGGCGGGTGGGACGGGCCGGAGATCGACCCGATGGAGGAGGCGGTGAACACGCTCACCGCCCAGACCGGCGCCCTCTTCGTGGTCTCCGCCGGCAACGACGGACCGGGCGACCGTACGGTCGGCTCGCCGGGCAGCGCGGACGCCGCGCTCACCGTCGGGGCGGTCGACCGGGACGGAAGTCTCGCGGACTTCTCCAGCCGGGGCGCGCGGGTCGGTGACGACGCCGTGAAACCGGACATCACCGCGCCGGGCGTCGGCATCGTCGCCGCGCGGGCGGCCGAGGGCGTGATGGGCGTACCGGTCGGCGAGCACTACGTCGCCGAGTCCGGCACCTCGATGGCCGCGCCGCACGTGGCGGGCGCGGCGGCGCTGCTCGCGCAGCAGCACCCCGACTGGGACGCGACGCGCCTCAAGTCCACCCTGATGGGCTCGGCCAACCCCCGGCCGGGTGACACCGCCTACCAGCAGGGATCGGGTCTGGTCGACGTCGCGCGTGCCGTGGGGCAGGCGGTGACCGCCGATCCGCCGAGCGTGTCGTACGGCCGCACCCGGTGGCCGCACCACGACGACGACCCGATCACCCGGACGGTCACCCTGCGCAACGACGGAAGCGAGCCGCTCACCCTCGACCTGACCTGGCAGATCATCGGGCCGGACGGCAAGGCCGCCCCCGCCGGCATGTTCCGCACCGCAGCGCCGCAGGTCACCGTGCCGGCCGGTGGCACCGCCGAGGTGGCCGCCACGGTCGACACCAGCGTCGACGGGGTGGACGGCTACTACAGCGGGCACCTGGTCGCGACCGCCGGTCAACGTCGTACCGTCGTCCCGGTCGGGGTGCACCGCGAGGTGGAGAGCTACGACCTGACCGTCCGACACCTCGACTCGACGGGGGCGGCGGCCGACACGTACTGGACGCTGGTCAACGGGATCGACGGTCCGGCGTACGAGTCGCTCGACGGCACGTCCGGCGGACCCACCACCATCCGGATCCCCACCGGCCGCTACGCCGTTACCGGCCTCGTCGAGGAGTTCGGCGAGCGGGAGCGCAGCACGGTGCTGAGCCGCCCGGAGATCAACCTGAACCGGGACCTGACGGTCACGCTGGACGCCCGGAAGGGCAAGCGGATCACGGCGACGGTGCCGGAACGCACCGCCCGCCCGGTGCTGGTGCAGGCCGGGGTGCTGGTGGACATGTACGAGAACTCACCGGCGAAGATCGACGTGTGGGCCGGCGGCTTCGACGGCCTCTACACGGCCCAACTCGGAGACCGGGCGACCCACGATCACATCAGCGGCTTCGTCGCACACCAGTGGGCCAGGCCGGACGGCGACGGCGGTTTCGCCGGTAGCCCGTACATCTATCACCTGGGTGAGGGATTCCCCGGCCGGTTGCCCACCGGCTACCGCAAGGACGTGCGGCGCGCGGAGTTGGCCACGGTACGGCACGAACTGCGCGGAGAACGCCTGGGCGAC
The DNA here is from genome assembly GCF_040642635.1 of Micromonospora sp. NPDC047793. Taxonomy (NCBI): domain Bacteria; kingdom Bacillati; phylum Actinomycetota; class Actinomycetes; order Micromonosporales; family Micromonosporaceae; genus Micromonospora; species Micromonospora sp. NPDC047793. The sequence continues at coordinate 149,478 of NZ_JBEYSG010000009.1, forward strand.
ATGATCGAGCGGAGCATGTCGGCGGAGTTCGACGGGGTGTACGGCTGGACCGCGAGCGCGTCGTTGCCGGTCGGCGACGCCTGGACCGAGTACCACAGCACCACGGACTCCGCCTGGTCGGGCGCAGTCAGTGTCGCGCAGAGCGGCGACGGGGAACTCGACGAGGAGTTCCGGAAGATCCTCTACGGCGCGTCGGAGCGATACCGGGCCGGCCGCAGCTACCGGGACGTCTGGAACGCCGCACCGATCGGGCCGACCCTGCTACGCAACGACACCCCGTTCAGCAGCGCGAGCCGTATCGAGGACTTCATGCGGATCGACATCCCGCTGCACGGCGACGCGGCCGGGCACGGTGGCGTCTCCAACGGGGACAGCGGACGCACCGCGCTGTACCGGGGCGACGAGCTGGTCGAGGAGTACATCGGGGCGCTCGACGCCGGTTTCGGCTTCTTCGAGGTGCCGCCGGAAGCGGCGTCGTACCGACTGGAGACGGCGTCCCGGCGCAGCTTCACCGAGTTGTCCACCGAGGTCGCTCTGACCTGGCGGTTCCGGTCCGCCCGACCGGCCGGGGACGACTGGGAACGCCTCCCGGTCATGGTGGTGCGGTTCGATCCGAAGCTGGACCGCGATGCCGCAGCGCCGGCCGGTAAGCGCCTCGACATCCCGCTGCGCGTGCTCGGCAACGAGGGAGCCGCGGTGACGCCGAAGAAGGTCACCGTGCAGGTCTCCTACGACGACGGAGAGACCTGGCAGCCGGTCACGGTCACGTCGGCGGGCACGAAGTGGACCGCGACGGTCCAGCACCCCCGCTCCGGCGGGTACGTGTCGCTGCGGACCTCGGTCACCGATCGCGAGGGCAACAGCCTCGATCAGACGATCATCCGGGCGTACCGGCTGCGCACCGGGTGACCCTGGGCTGACCTCGGCTGCCGTGCCGGACCTTCCCGGGTCCGGCACGGCAGCCGACAGCGCACGGTGCCGCCCGGGTCCGACCGGGCGGCACAACCCTGCCCGGCCCGGGCGGCGACTGCGGCCGGAGCTAGTGGCCCTTGGTCACGTCCAGTCCCTTCGGGGTCAGGGCGAACACCACGACCACCGACACCAGCATGATCGCGGCGCCGATGCCACCGACCAGCATCAGTCCGTGGGTGAAGGCGTCCTGGGCCTGGGCGGCAGCAGCGGCCCCGGCCGGGCCCAGTCCGTCCAGCACGTGCAGGGCGCCACCGAGCGACTCCTGGGCCACCCCCACCTGCTCGGGACTCAGCCCGGCGGCGGCCAGGTCCGAGGCCGGGAGTTCGGCGCGGTACAACGCCGCCGCCGTGCTGCCCAGCACGGCCACGCCCAGCACCGCGCCCAGTTCGTAGGAGGTCTCCTCGATGGCGGCGGCGCTGCCCGCGTGCTCGGCCGGTGTCCCGGACATGATGATCGCCGAGGCGATGGCCAGCGAGCCCATCCCGGCCCCGAGCAGGGCCAGGAAGATCCCGACCGGGGTGTAGCCGAGCGGCTCGGGGGCCACGGCCAGGACCGCGAAACCCAGGCCCGCCAGCGCCAGGCCCCCCACCAGGACGGTACGGGCACCGATGCGCTGGGCCAGCGCCGGTGCCAGCGGCGAGACCACCGTCGCGGCGATGGCCAGCGGCAGCAACGCGACACCCGCCTGCAACGGCGACATGCCCCGCACGAGTTGGAGCCACTGGGCCGCGAGCAGCAGTGCCGACCCCATGGCCATCATGGTGAACAACGCCGCCAACGTGCCGGCCGTGAACGAGGGGACAGCGAAGAGGCGTACCCGCAGCAGCGGCGAGTCGCTGCGCAGGCACCGCAGCACGAACCACACCAGCAGGGCGAGCCCTGCCGTCAGGGCCGCCAGCGCCAGCAGATCGGTCGGCCCCTCCTTGGCGATGCGCTTGATGCTCCACACCAGGGCGGTCATGCCCGCGATGGACAGGACGGTGGCCAACGCGTCCCAGCGGCCCGGGTTCGGGTTGCGGGCCTCCGGCAGCAGCAGCACCGCCGCGACGATCGCCGCGACCATCCAGGGCACGTTGAGCAGGAACGCCGCCTGCCAGGCGAAGTGCTCCAGGAGTACGCCACCCACGATCGGCCCCACGGCCGCGCCCAGCGAGGCCACCGCCGCCCAGATGCCGAGGGCCTTGGCGCGTTCGGCCGGATCGGTGAAGAGGCTCCGGATCATCGACAGGGTCGCCGGCATGATCATCGCCCCGCCCACGCCCAGCAGGGCGCGTACCGCGATCACCATCGGAGCCGACTCGGCCACCAGAATCAGCAGGGACGCCCCGCCGAAGATCGAGAATCCGGCCAGGAGCAACCTGCGGCGACCCCACCGGTCGCCGAGGGTGCTCATGCTGACCAGGAGCCCGGCCAGGACCAGCGAGTAGATGTCGACGATCCAGAGCTGCTGGGCGGCGGTCGGCGACAGCGCCGCGGCCATGTCGGGCAGGGCGACGTTCAGGATGGTCATGTCCATGACCACCACCAGCAGGCTGGTGGAGAGCACGGCCAGGGCGGCCCATCGGCGCCGGGGGGACAGGTGCCCGGCGGTGGCCCCGGGTGCGTCCGAGGTGTGCGTCGTACTCACTGGTTCTCCGGGAGGGACGTGCCCATCAGGGCGGTGATGGCCATGCGCAGGGCCCGCTCGTCGACGGGCCGGTCGTGCAGCAGGGTGTAGAGGATGACGCCGTCCAGGTAGAGGGCGGTGGCCTGGGCGGCCTCCGGGGTGGCGTACGCCGAGAGCATCTCGGTCGTGCCCCGGATCCAGCGCTGGGCGTACGGACGCAACTCGGGCTGCTGGACGCCGGCGTAGTAGAGCAGGTTCTCGGCCTTGAGCCGCGCGCGGTCGCTCAGGTACTCCATGAACAGCGCGGCAAGACCTTCGGGGCTTCCCGCACAGGCGTGGACGGCCTGCGCGACCTGCCGGATCTCCTCGTCGGCCTGGGCGACGACGATTTCCAACGCACTCGTGCGCAGGTCGTCGAGGGAGTCGAAGTAGTAGGTGGTGGCGCCCAGTGGCACCTGGGCCAGCTCGGCCACCCGGCGGTGGGTCAGCGCCTCCCAGCCGTTGTCGATCATCTCCTGCGCGGCGACGTCGAGCATCGCGCGCCGACGCCCCTCGGGATCCCGTCGGGGGGTCATGGGCGCTTCCCGCATGCGGGCCGTCCGGTGGTCATGCTCAGCCTCTCCATCTAGTACGTCCGTACAAGTACAAACGTACTAGATGCCGCGCGCCTTCCCGGTGTGGCCCGTCTCGCTGCACGGGGGCGGCGCGTGAAAGGAGGGGTCCCCGGCTAACGCCTGGTGTATTACAAGGGTCCCCTCCTTGCATGTGTGCGACCCCGGAAAGAATGCTGCAAACATCGATCAAAGTCATTGCATTGCGACATGTTCAAGTGGTGCCGAGCAGCATTTGCCCTGTTCAACTGAGGTTGAACGCTGAGAATTGTGCGACAAAGAGACACGTCAACGGTGGTTTACCGTCCTGTTACCTTTCTTGAGTGGAGCGACTTTGGGAGCGCTCCCTACACTCGTCGCGATGATCACCTCACTCGAAAGGAGTTTGTGATGAGTGGAGCATTGGATCTGTCCGACCTGGACGCCACCGACATCTCGTGGGCGGACGGCGACGAGCAGTCGACCGGCCTGTACGCGGTGGCGCCGGTCGGCAGCGTCGTCCTGACCGAGGGCGCGAGCGACGGCAAGACCTGCGGCGGCGGTTCCTGCGGCTGCGGCGGTCGACCGATCAGCTGGTGCTGCGTCAACTGCCACTGATCGGGTAGCGGGCGCTGGTCAGCCGCGACGCGGTGGTCCAGCGCCCGGTTGGGGCGTCGACGTCGACGTCGACGCCCCAATCCCTGCCAGTACGTGCGGATCCGGGAAGGGATTCAGGAATGACCTCCGAGGTGAACACCGGCGTCGAGATCAGCGTGGTGATCCCCACGTACGAGGACGCCCAGTGTCTGGAGCTGACGCTGCGGTCGCTGCGTCGGCAGAGCCTGGCACCGGAGCGGTTCGAGGTGATCGTGGTGCGCGACGGCGGTGACGGCGGGGAGTACACCGACGTGGCCGATGCCGGCAAGGGGCTGAACCTACGGCTGGTCGAACTGCCCGAGCGGCAGGGCCGGGCGGCGGCACGTAACGCGGGGGTGCGGCACGCCTCGGCCGACCTGCTGCTCTTTCTCGACTCCGACTCGTACGCCACACCCGAGCTGGTGGAACGGCACCTGGTGCACCACCGGGGCGCGGGCCGCCCCGCAGTCCTGCTGGGGCGGCGGGACGAACTGGGACTGCCGTACGTCAACGCCGCGCTGGCCGGCGAGCCGACCATTCCGGTGCCGCACCGACGTGCCGACGGCGGCGGTGACCTGCGCTTCCCGGCCGGAGTGGCCCCGGTGGGGGAGGAATGGCTCCAGGCGGGATGGATGTTCGCCTACACCCACAACGTCTCGGTCTCCCGAGCGCTGTTCGACGCGGTCGGCGGATTCGACGAGCGGTTCGGCCTGCGCTGGGGGCTGGAGGACATCGAGCTGTTCTACCGGGTGCACGAACACCTCGGCCTGCACGACCGCAACTTCGCCTTCGACGAAGCGGCTGCCGCCTACCACCTGCCCCATCACCGCAACGTCGACCGGAACTGGCAGGAGTTCGGGACCAACCGCAGTCTCGCCGCCGAGAAGTACCTCATCCTGGAGTGGGAGTTCTTCGGCATGTTGGACGTCTACGACTCGGCGGAGCGGGTGGTGGGCTACCGGGCAGCGATCGCCGACTGCCTGGCCCGGTCGGCCTGCCGGATCGGAACCGCCGTCGCGCTTCTCACCCCGCAGCTGCCGGGCGAGCGGGTGCTCTGGGTCGGCACGGGCAGTGACCGGACGACGCTGCCCGAGGGGGCCGTGACCTTCGACTTCTCCGTTCCGGTCAGCGCCACCAACCACCACCTGATCGGCATGGACCCGCCGATCGCGCCCGGCAGCCTCGACGCGGTCGTCAGCGTCGACTTCTGGCGCTACCTGAGGTGGGAGGAGTTCTGCCAGTTCGTCAACGTGGGCGGTGCCCTCGCCGGGGAGGTCCATCTGGTCGACACCGGAGCCGAACTCGCCAAGGCGGTCGACCCGGACATGTCCACCTTCGGCTATCTCACCCGCGTCCTGCGGACCGCGTTCGACAGCACCGTCGGCGAGGTCGAGGGCCTGGGTACGGTGCTGCGCCTGCGCCCGCGCGTCCCACCGGCCCTCCCGGCCGAGTGACGCCGACCCCACGACGCCGATGACCCCCACCACCGTGATCGAGGCCCGTGGCCTGACCAAGACTTTCCGGACGCCCGACAAGCAACCGGGACTGGCCGGATCGCTGCGCCATCTGGTCCGGCCCAGGCACCGCTCGCACACGGCCGTGAACGGCATCGACCTGACGGTCGCGGCCGGGGAGGCCGTGGCCTACGTGGGACCCAACGGTGCCGGCAAGTCGACCACCGTCAAGCTGCTCACCGGCATTCTCCAGCCGACCTCGGGACAGGTCGAGGTCTGCGGCATCGTGCCGCACCGCAACCGGTTCGCCAACGCCCGCAACATCGGCGTGCTCTTCGGCCAGCGAAGCCAGCTCTGGTGGGACCTCCAGGTCCGCGACTCACTCGCGCTGCTGCGCGACATCCACCGGATTCCGCAACGACGGTACGCGGAGCGGATCGCCGAGTTCGACGCCCTGCTCGGCCTGGGGGAGCTGCTGCCGGTGGTGACCCGCCGACTCTCCCTCGGCCAGCGGATGCGGGCCGACCTCGCCGCCGCCCTGCTGCACTCACCCTCGGTGGTGTTTCTCGACGAACCCACGATCGGGTTGGACATCATCGCCCGCCAGGCGGTCCGCGACTTCCTGCGCGCCCAGTGCCGTAACGGCACGACACTGCTGCTGACCACGCACGACATCGGTGACATCGAGCAGGTCTGCCAACGTTTGATGATCATCGACGGTGGTCGGGCCATCTTCGACGGACCGATCGACGCCGTACGCGCACAGGTCGCCCGGCACCGCACGCTGCACCTGACCCTGGACGCCGACTGGTCCGCCGCCCACGACCCCCACCTGCCGGGCACCCGCCTGTCCCCGGGCACCTCACCGCGACACGTCTCGATCGCCTTCGACCACGCTACCTACGGCGCGGGCGAGATCGTGGCCGCGATCGCCGCCCGGGTGCCGGTGGTCGACCTGCGGATCGACGAGCCCTCCATCGAGGACGTGGTCCGCCGGGCGTACGCGGGCGAACTCGGTCAGCCGACCGTGGGACGACCGGCATGAGGGCGTACCGCACGCTGGCCCGGATGGCCTGGTCGACGGTCCTGGTCTACCGGGGCGAGTTCCTGCTGCAACTCGCCGGGGTCGCGGTGCAGACCGTGGCGCTGTTCGCGGTGTGGCGGGCGTTGTTCGCCGCCGACCCCGGCGGCGAGATGGCCGGCCTGACCTGGGAACAGATGAAGGCGTACCTCTTCGTCGCCTTCCTGGCCGGCACCCTGCTGTCCAGTTTCACCGACGGGCAGGTCGCCCTGCGGGTGCTGGACGGCTCGGTCGCCATCGACCTGCTCCGCCCGATCGACTACCAGGTGGCCCGGTTCGCCGAGACGATCGGCTATCTCGTCGGCGAACTGCTGGTGGTCGCGGTGATGGGCTCGGTGCTCCTGCTGGCGTTCGGCGGGATGCCGCTGCCCGACCCCACCCAGGCCGGGCTCTTCCTGCTCAGCCTGCTCGCCATGGTGCCGCTGAAGTTCGCACTGGTCTACCTGGTCGGCCTGGCCTGCTTCTGGACGGGCAACTTCCACGGGTTGAGCATGTCCCGGATCGCGATCACCAACATCCTCTCGGGCGCGCTGGTGCCGATCGCCCTGTACCCCGACTGGCTCCAGACGATCTGTGCCTGGTCGCCGTTCCCCGGCATCGTCTCCACCCCGGCACTGATCTTCCTCGGCCAGGTCCGGGGCACCGAGTCGCTGTACCTGATCGGCGTCCAGGTGCTCTGGGTCGCGGTGCTCTGGACCGGCGCCCGGCTGCTCTGGCGCGTCGCCGTACGCCGACTCGTGGTGCACGGAGGCTGACATGCTCGCAACGATCGAGGCGGTACGGATCTACCGGCGGCTGCTCGGGGCCCACCTGCGGGCCGTCCTGGAGTACCGGGCCGACGCGATGCTCACCATCGCCGCAGCCGTACTCGGCCAACTGGCCGGGCTGATCTTCGTGGCCACGATCTTCCGGCAGGTGCCCGTCCTCGAAGGCTGGACACAGTGGGAGGTCCTCTGCGTCTGCGCGATGGTGATGCTCGCCGAGGGGGTCGGCTCCCTGTTCTTCGAGGGCACCTGGCACCTCAGCGGCATGGTCAACCTCGGTGCCCTGGACTACCTGTTGGTCCGCCCCTACCCGGTGATCCTCCAGGTGACCGGCGCGGCGGTCGGCGTCAACGGCCTCGGCAACGTCGTGATCGGCACGGTGCTGCTGGCCGGCGCGGTGGGGCGGACGGACGTGGTCTGGTCGCCGGTCACCGTGCTGTGGGCGGTGCTGCTGCTGGCCAGCGGTCTGCTGGTGAAGATCGCCGTCAGCCTGGCCACCAACGCGCTGACGTTCTGGCTGCTGAGCCCGTCGAACTCCGTCGCGGTCAGCGTGCACATGCTCGGTGACCTTGCCCGGTACCCGCTGACCGTCTACGGCACCGGCGTACGGGCGCTGCTCGTCGTCATCCCGGTCGCCTTCGTCGGCTACTTTCCCGCCGCAGCGCTGCTGGACAAGGGCGTCTCGACGACGATCGGCCTGCTGACCCCGGTCGTCGCGCTGGCCTGCGCCCTCGCCGCCTGGCGGATCTTCGAGGCCGGGCTGCGTCGCTACGAGAGCGCGGGGACCTGAGATGACACCCGAAGCACAGAGCGACGTCGTGGCGCGCTACCTGGACGCGGTCGACGCCCAGACCGGCGCGGCACCCACCTCCTACCTGCCGCCGCAGAGCAAACGCTACCCGGGCAGCCCGCGTACGTCGCTGCCCTGGCCGGGGCCGGGCGCACCACCGCTGACCGACACCGGCCTCGACCGGATCAGCACGCTGCTGCTGGGCTACGGACCGCGCCGGGTGGAGATGCTCACCCAGGCCGGGATGTCGGCGTTGACCGGCACCCCGTTCAGTGGGCCGGCCTTCACCCGCGTCCTGCCCGCCTGGTTCACCCTGCGCTGGACCGTACCGTCCGGCGGCGCCTACTACCCGGGCGAGATCTACCTCGCCTGGACCGGATCCGGGGACCTGCCTTCCGGCGTCTACCACTACGACCACGTCCACCACTGCCTCGAACTGCTGCGCGACACGAATCCCGCCGCCGACGTCGACCGGCTGCTCGGCCCGGCGACCGCCACGGACGGCGCCGGACGTAGCGCGCTGCTGCTGGCCTGCCGACCGTGGAAGAACGGCAGCAAGTACCGCGCGTTCGGTTACCAGCTCGCCACCGTCGACGTCGGCGTGCTGCTCGGGCAACTGCTCACGTGGCCGCAGACCGGCACCGCTGACCTGGCCCCCGATCCACGGGCCGCCGACGACCTGCTGGGACTCGACGGCATGCTGGAGACCGTCTACGCGGTGATCGAGATCCCCACCGCCGCCACGCCGGACACCCCGCCCGAAGCCGGCACCCCGCCCGGACCCGACACCCCGCCCGGACCCGGCACCCCGCCCTGCCGGACCGCGCCACCGGAGCCGGTCGGCCTGACCCACGACCGGCTCGTCCTGGCCGACGCCGATCCACACGCGGTGGCCCTGCACCGGGCCGCCTGGGCCGAAACCGACATGCCGCGGCGCGCGGTGCCACCACCTGCACCGCAGGCCATGACACCGTCTGACGCGGCCCCCGTCCACCTGCCCGAGGTCGCGGCGCTGGACCTGACCGGTGCCGCTGCCGGCCGGGCGTCGGCCTGCGACCTCGCCCCTGGCCTGCGCCTCGCGCAGCTCGCCGACGTCCTCGCGTACGCCGGTGGCCACCGGCCCACCACCGCCGCCCTGGACGAGCTGGCCCGGCACCCGCTGTACCCGACACTGTGGTGCCTGGTCGGCCAGGTGGACGGGCTGCCGCCCGGCGCCTACCGCTACGACCCCCGACACCACCTGCTCCGACCGTCGACCGGTGCCGACCGGCCGGGACCGCCCACCACCGTGGTCGCGCACCGCATGGCGACCGCCGGCGTCAGCATCGTCGTCGTCGCCGGGGGAGGACGACCCATGACCGGGCTGACCCCTGCGGAGTTTCGCCGACTCCACCTGCTCACCGGGACCGTCGTGCAACTGGCCGCCCTGACCGCGCAGGCGGTCGGCGCGGCGATCCGCCCGATCGGCGGGTTCTCGGCCCCCGACATCGCCGCACGACTCGGCCTGCCCGGCGGAGACACCCCCGTCCTGCAACTCCTGCTCGGCGCGCCCACGTCGCGTGCCGGACTGCTGGCCGTGGCACTCACGGAAGGAACCACGAATGGATGACCAACGGATCCCGGTGCTCACCGGTCAGCCGGCGCCGGAGACGGTCCTGGCGACGGTGGCTCGGCACGGGGCGGCCCTGCTGCGCGACGGCGACCGCCGACGCGAGGCGTTCGTCCGGCTCGGCGACGCGGTGATGTCGCCCCTGCCGTACGACGGCGCCTTCCACGACGAGCGGGACGTCGTCGACGACGACCCGACCACCACCACGGTCACCCGTGGCACCCAGGGGATGCCGCTGCACCGCGAGGCGTCGTACGCCCCGGGCTCACCGGACCTGATGACCTTCTTCTGCGAACGGCCCGCCGCCGACGGCGGGGGCGGCACCACGCTCTGCGACGGTGTCGCGTTGCTCGCCGCCCTCCCCACACCGGCGCGTGAGCGGTTCACGCAGATGGAGATCGTCTGGGAGAGCCGGATGCCCACCGCCGACTGGCAACGGATGTTCGGCACCACCGACCCGGCCGAGGCGCGGGGCGCTCTGCGACGGTGGGAGCCGTACCTGCGCCCGTGGGAGTCGATCCACGTCGACGTCACCGACGAGGGGATGACGACCGGCTTCGGCACCCACTGCACGCCGCCGACCAGGTTCGGCGCCGTACCCGCCTTCTGCAACTCGCTGTTCGTCAGCCGCCCCCGCGACGACGAGTACCACGATCGGCGACTACGGGTGCGCACCCCGGACGGACCACCCGTGGACGGCGCCCTCGTCGCCACCGCCGCCGAGGTCGCGGCCGATCTCACCGTCGCCGTGCCCTGGCAGGCCGGTGACGTCCTGGTCGTCGACAACTCCCGCTACCTGCACGGCCGCCAGGCGTTCCAGGACACCGGCCGCACCGTCCTGGTCCGGATGGGCATGCTCGACCGGGCGGTGGCGGCATGAGGGCCAAACTGCGCGACGACCTGATGTACGTGCCCACCGAGGACGGCGTCTACCTGGAGACCGGCACCACCAGCACCGAGATCAGCGGCGGATCCGCGTACGGCCTGATCCGCCGGATCGCCCCGCACCTGGACGGCACCCGCACCGTCGCGGACCTGACCGCCGGCCTGCCCGCCCCGCAACAGCGCCTGGTCACCGACCTGGTCACCATGCTCGTCGACCGGGGCATCGCCCGCGACCTGGACCGGGACCCGCCACACGGACTTCAGGACTGGGAACTGGACCGGTACCGCCAGGCCATCTCCTTCGCCGAGCACGCCGCCGACGCTCCGCCGCACCGCTTTGAGTCCTTCCGCAACAGTCGGGTCCTGCTGGTCGGCGCCGGTGCGGGCCTGACCGCACTGGTCCAGACCCTGTTCGACCTCGGACTCCGGCGGGCCACCCTGGTCACGACCGCCGAGTCGCCGACCGACCCGGCGGCCTGTCGGCGGATCCTCGACCGCCACCGCGCCGACGACCCCACCGCCGAGCTGGACCTGCGTCCGGACCTCGCCGCCGCGCTCACCGACGCCGCCGCGCTCACCGCCCTGATCGGTACGCACGACGCCGTCCTGCACTGCACCGACCGGCTGATGGCCGGCCGGGCGCTGACGCTGAACCGGGTGGCCCGCGCCCACGGCGTCGCCGCCCTGCACGCCCTCGCCTTCAGCGGCAGCGCATGGGTCGGCCCCACCGGCGGCGGGGCAGCCGGTGGCTGCTGGGAATGCGTGGTCTGGAGCCTGCACGGCACCAGCCGCTCCGGCGACGCCCCGTGGCGGGACGACCGGCCGGACCAGGTCCCGGAGTACCTGACCGCGCCGGTGGGCGCCCTCGTCGGCACCGCCCTCGGCTTCGGCTACTTCCGGCACGCCGTCGGCGCCGAGACCGACACCACCAACCGCATGACCCACATCGACCTGGCATCGGCCGTCACCAGCGAACACCTGCTCACCGTCCATCCCCGCTGCCGAGCCTGCCGCCGCGACCGAGCGGCCGTCGACCTCGCCGAGCGGATCGCCACGATGACCGGACGTCCGGCGGTCGACGCCGAGACGTTCGCCACCCGGGTGGCCACCCTGATCGACCCTCGACTAGGTCCGGTGCTCGACATCGGCACCGGCCGTCAGTCACAGACGTCGGTGAGCTGCATCGAGGCGACCGTCGCCGACGTGACCGGCACCGGGACCGGACCGGCGACCGTGACCGCCATCGGCGACGACCGCCGCCAGGCGCTCAACCGCGCCGCGGTGGCCGCCGTGGAGTCGCTCGCCGGGCAGGCGGCCACGGTCGCCGACGCCACCCCGACCCACTGGTGGGACCCGGTCGCCGGGGAGGTCGTCCCGGCGGAGCCCACCGCCGTGCTGCTGGCCGCCGGTTTCACCTGGACTGAGGCGGTGGGCCGGGCGCTGCTCAGGTTGCGCCGCACGACCGCGACGGCACCGGACGCCGGTCACCTGTCCGACCCACCCTCCGACGCGACGCACCCGGCCGGCTCCGCACTCGACCCCGCCGACTGGCCGGAACCGGTCCGGACCAGGGCAGCGGACATGAGCGTCCTCGGACACGACCTCGCCGCCTGGTTTGACACCTCCAGCACGCCGACCGTCTTCGTCGGCACCACCGGCGGCTGGCTCGCCCACAGCACCGCCCCGGACACCGCGACCGCCCTCGAACAGGCCATGCAGACGGCGGTCGCCGCCCTCACCGGACGCGTACCGGCCGGTGCGGACGTCGGCCCGGACCTCGGTGCCGGCGAGTGGGACGCCTGGCTCCCGCCACTGCTCAAGGAGGTGGACGCCGCCGGGCAGCGCCTTCTCCTACGGCCGGTCGACCACCTGCCCGACACCCGGGACGTGCTCCCGTTCCTCGTCGAAGCCATGCTCACGCCACGACCCGGAGGCGCTGGATGACCGACACGACCACGCTGACGCACGCCGTTCGCGTCCACGGCGACGGCGCCCTGTTCCAGGCCGTCGCGGACGCGACGGAAGCGATCCGGACCGACCGCCCGGTGGACCTGTTCGTCGTCGACGACCAGACCGACCGGGTGCAGGACGCGGCCCGCCGCGCCCACCAGGAGGGACGGGACTTCCTTCCGGTCTACCCGACGCTGCGCGGTGTGCGGGTCGGCCCGTACGTCACGGTCGGGCAACCCGGCTGCCACCACTGCGTCCGTGTCCGCGAACGTCGAGCCCGCGTCACCGGGACACCCCAGCGCTCGGCGCTCTGGCGTGCCCTGTACGAGGGATCCGTCACCGCGCCGACCCCCGTCCTCGGCCCACCGGTGCGCACCACCGTGGCCGCGCTGGTCACCGACGAACTCGCGCGGGTGGCCCGCGGTGCCGCTCCGCGTTGCGCCGGCGCGGTGCTGGAGGTCGGCACCGCCACGCTGGCGGTCAGCCGCCACCGGTTCATCGCCGACCCCGAGTGCCCGTCGTGTGCGACCCTGCCCGACGACGGTCCCGAGGCGGGCACCTTCACGTTGGTGTCCCGCCCCAAGTCGGCGCCGGACAACTACCGCGCCCGCAGCCTCCCCGCCGAGCACGAGCGGCTGCTGGAGACCATGGTCGACGTCGAGACCGGCCTGATCTCGTCGATGACGCTCCACCACAACCACCCGATGATCCTGGCCGCCGCCATCGGTGGCCCGGCCTGCTGCACCGAACTGTCCGGATACGGGCGCACGTTCAGCTATCCGGCCAGCGTGTCGGTCGCCATCGCCGAGGCACTGGAACGGCTGGGCGGCACCCTGCCCCGGGCCCGCCGGACCCGGGTCCACGCCTCGTTCCGCGAACTCGGCCCGGACCGCGCCGTCGCACCCCCGGCGCTCGGTCTGCCCGACTCGCCGCCGCACCACAACGCCGTGCGCTACCACCCGGACCTGCCGGTGGAGTGGGTGTACGCGTACTCCTTCCGCCGCGACGGCCCGGTCCTGGTCCCGGAGAGCACGGCCTACTACGGCTCGCACGCCACGGCGTTCGGCCTGGAGAGCTCCAACGGCTGCGCGCTCGGCGGCAACCTGGAGGAGGCCGTCCTGCACGGCATCTTCGAGGTGGCCGAGCGCGACGCCTTCCTGGCCACCTGGTTCGCCCGGCTGCCGGTGCCCCGGATCGACCCGCTGACCTCGGCGGACCCGGCGACCCGGCTGCTGGTGCGCTGGCTGGAACGCACCACCGGCAGCCGGCTGCACGTCTTCGACACCACCATGCCGGAGGGAATCCCCGCGCTCTGGCTGATGCTGGTGGACGAGGACGACCGGGCCGGCGAACCCAAGGCGTTCTGCGGCGCGGGCGCACACCTCGACCCCGAACGGGCACTCTGGTCCGGACTGGTCGAACTGGCCAGCGTCGCCGACGCCACGAAGGAGATGGTGGCCGCCGACACCACCGCACCCGACCTGGTCGCCGACTCCGACCTGGTCCGATCGATGGAGGACCACGCGCTGGTCGCCGCCGCCCCGCAGAGCTGGGACCGTTTCGCCTTCCTCTACCAGCGCGACGAGATCCTCTCGATGGAGACCGCGTTCCCGCCCGCGAAGCGGTACCGGCCCGCCACCGACCTGCTCGACGATCTGCGCTGGGTCGTCGACCGGTACCTCGACAGCGGCCTGGACGTGGTCGTCGTCGAACAGACGGCCCGGGAACAGGCCACCGTCGACCTCACCTGCGTCAAGGTCATCATCCCGGGCACGCTGCCGATGGTCTTCGGGCATCGGAACCGCCGCGTCGACCTGCCCCGGCTCAGGGAACTCCCGGTACGGCTGGGCTACCGGTCCACGTCGCTGCCGCCCGAGGAGATCAACCCGCACCCGCACCCGTTCCCCTGACCCGCACCGCGACAGGTCGGTGGTGACGGCCACCAGCCGCCACCACCGACCATGCTGGTGCCCTCGCGCCGGGAACGTCCGGGCTGAACTCGCGGGTGAGCTACCAGGTCCACGCCGGCCGTGTGCGCGATCCGGCACTGCCGCACCGGCGACGGGTGTCGGCGGTGTGATCGTGCGTGCAGCTGTACCGGCCGCGGCCTGAAGGTAGGTGGTGGCCTGCGCGGCGCAAAAGCCGCGACGTCTGTCAGTGACTGCGGTGGCGAGCGCCTTATCGCCTTCGCTACGCCGGCACCGATGGGGAGATCGGTGACCGGACGTCGATGCGATTCCTGTGTCACCGGGGCAGATTCATGCACCACCGGTAAAAGGCCCGTCACGGTGCGCGTGCCCCCGTGTGTGGGCAGAAGCTTCACCGCACCGGAACGAGCGTTTCGTCGCGCCGTGTGAGAGGTGCCGTGCGGTCGGTCAGCGACCGGCTTTCGCGTGGTACTCGTCCACGATCTCCTGCGGAATGCGGCCCCGGTCGGAGATGTCCTTACCGGCCTTCTTGGCCCACTCCCGGATCGCCTTGTTCTGCTCCCGGTCGGTGCTGGCGGAACCCTGACCACGAGCGGCCCGGCCACCCACGACCACACCGCCGCGACCCACCTTCGTGCCGTGGGCCACGTAGGAGGCGAACGCCTCCCGCAACTTCGCGGCATTGCTGCTGGACAGGTCGATCTCGTACTGCACGCCGTCGAGAGAGAACTTCACGGTCTCGTCGGCGTCGCCGCCGTCCAGGTCGTCGACCAGCTTATGAATGATCTGCTTAGCCACGTCTGAGCACATTCCCTTCCAGTGGAGACAGTTCCACGAACGTGGTAGTCACAATAGCGCCTGCGATACTTGTCGCGTCAACGGGATCCACATAACAGCCCAGGTATTGACCGGTCCCATCCCCGGTGCGGATCTGCCCGTCCCGCGAGAGCCGAAAATGTTCGGTGCGGTAAGTGGACGGCGACTATGTGTCGCGGCGGAGGCGCGATCCGCCGGGCGATCTCCGGCTGGAGGAAGTGGCTGCCGCCGGGCCTTCTTCTTCCGGTGCCGGGAGGCCGGCGACACCCGTCCCGGGGAGATCGCGGTCCGCGTGTCGTCGGCGTGTGCCGTGTAGGCCCTCGACGCCGGCCTCGCGCGGCTGTGGTGGCGCTCCGAGGAACTGTTCGCGGAACGGCTGGCCGGGGCGGCGGAACGAATTGTGGGGGCGCATTCGTGGCGGCGAGTGTCGCCCGACGCACCGCTACTCCGGCCCGGAAGATGCCCGGACCGGAGTAGCGGCGTAATTGCGACCTTGCGGATCAGACGATGTTGATGTCGCTACACCACATGTAGGTCTGGTCCATGTGCGACGCCTTCCAGATCACGAAGAGGACGTGCTGTCCGCTACGGCCGGAGGTCGAGACGTTGAACGAGATGTTCTGCGTCGGCGCGTACCGCCCGGTCGTCTGGATCAGGTCGATGTTCCCCCACCCGACCTGCTGGGTGGCCGGGTTGAACCCCTGCCGGGTCAGGTAGACCCGGAAGTAGTCGGCGCCGTGGCTGGCCTGGTCGTAGAACTGGAGCGTGAAGCTCCGGCTGACCGTGGTGGCCTTCCAGGCGCCCGGCTGGTTCAGGGCGTTGTTCCGGGAGAGGGCGTTGCTGCACAGCTGGCCGTCGGGCGTACGGGCCTGGAACTGCCCGCCCAGGCCGTCGCGCAACTGGCTCATCCAGTTCCACATGGTGTCGGGGTTGGCCTGGAACGCCCGGTAGCACATCGGGTCCTGCGTCTGCATGGCCGGATCCATGTGCCGGTGGCCCCAGTTCTGCCAACACTGGTAGGCGCGGGTCGCCGGGTTGATGACGGTGCCGTGAGCCTGGGCGGCGCCGGCCCAGGGCAGCATCGCGACCACCAGGGTGAGCGCCAGGGTGAGCACCTGGAGGGGGCGGCGGACGGCCGGCCGGGATCGAGGGGGGTGGTGTGAACGCACGGTGCATCCTCCGTTCCGAGCGCTCCGGGACGGTGTGTGGGAGCGCTTCCAACGAGTATTGCATCGAGGGTAGCGCATATCAATGATCGTCTATTCGATTTCGGTGTTTCGGAACTACCGAAGTGGTCGCCGGGATTCACCCGGGCGGCGCTGCTTCGGCTCGATCTCGACAGGTCGACATAGGATGATCGACGATTTTCCGGGCGCTGCGGAATGCACATCCCACGTCGCACGGGCAATCGGAGGCGGTGACGGCCGTGGTCACGGACCGCCTGCACCGTCCGCGACGCGGTTGAGGAGGCGTGCGCGGCAGCACGGCCACGACTTGTGAGCAGATGGGCGTCGTCCCGTAGGTTGACAGCGCTCGGAACGGGATCGACGGCGAGGGGCGGACCACACATCATGACGGCGCTATCGGGCCGGAGCCCTGCTGCTGCGGGTCCGGCGGGGACCACGCCTGCGGCAGAGGACGACCTGCGCACGTTGTTCGGCCAGTCCATCGCCGTATTCGCCGCACTCGCCGGGCCGTCGCACGTGTTGGAGGCCGCGAACCCGGCATTCTTCACGACGATCGGCCAGGAACGTGCGCGTACCGGGGTCCCGCTGGCGGACCTGATGCCCGAACTCGCCGGTCAGGGCTTCATCGGCCTGCTGGACCAGGTCTACCGCGTGGGGGAGCCCTACACCGGACGTGACGTCCGGGTCGTGCTGGGCACCGGCCCGCAGGCCCGGGAGACCTTCTTCGACTTCACCTACGAACCGCGCCGCGCCGCCGACGGCACCGTGATCGGGATCCGGGTGATCGGTGTGGAGACCACCCAGGTCAAGCACGCCCAGTGGTTGATGGCCGAACACCGCGCACTGCTGGAGCAGATCGCCCGTCAGGCACCGCTGACCGAGGTTCTCGACGGGATGGCCCGCTGCATCGAGAACCTCGCGCCGCTGGAGGTGCTCGTCTCGGTCCTGCTGGCCGACCCCGACGGCCGGCACCTGCGCCACGGGGCGGCGCCCAGCCTGCCGGACTTCTACAACGAGGCCATCGACGGCATCGCCACCGGCGAGGGCGTCGGTTCCTGCGGCACCGCCGCCCACCGGCGTCAGCCGGTCGTCGTCACCGACATCGCGACCGACCCGTTCTGGAGCGACTTCCGCGAGTTGGCCGACCGGGCCGGGCTGGCCGCCTGCTGGTCCACGCCGATCCTGGCCCGTGACGGCGGCCTGCTCGGCACCTTCGCCATGTACCACCGCGTTCCGCGCGTCCCGCAGGACACCGATCTCGCCATCGCCCGGCTCTTCGCCGGCACCGCGGCACTCGCCATCGAACGCCACCACATCGAGCGGGCGCAGAAGGCCGCCGAGGAACGCGCCGCCGCAGCCCACGACGAACTCGCCAAGGCGGTACGCGCCGAGCGCGAACTCCGCGCCGAGGCCGAGCGCCGTGCTGCCGCCGCCGCCGAACTCAACGCCCGGATGCAGTCCGCCGCCGCCGCGCAGGTCGCGGTGCCGCACCCCGAACACTGCCAACTCGGCGGTGCGGCCGGATGCGCCGCACCGGCCGAGATCAAGATCGCCGACTCCTGGGGTGACGCCGCGTGGGGCTGCCCCACCCACGTCGAGGAAGCCATCATCAACGTCCGCTCGGTGTTCATCGCCAACGAGGAACTCGGCGGTCTCGCCGCCTACCTGCACCGCTGAACCGGTGTGCCGGCCGGGAACGACGCGGGTGGCGACGACGGCGCGCGGCCTGCGGTGTTGGATGGGCTGATGGCAACCATCGCGCGCCTGGCCGCAGGCTCCCGGATCGGGTTCGGACTGGCGGCCGTCGGCCGTCCGGGCTACATCAATCTCGGACGCGCCGCGGACCTGCCGGCCGAGCGGACCGTCGAGGCGCTACGCGCCCGCGCGAGCGAACTCCTCGACCAGGCGTACGCCGCCGGGGTCCGCTACGTCGACGTCGCCCGCTCGTACGGCCGGGCCGAGGAGTTCCTCGCGCACTGGCTGCGGAGCCGGCCGGACGTCGACGACGTCGTCGTCGGGAGCAAGTGGGGCTACACCTACACCGCAGGCTGGCGCGTCGAGGCCGAGACGCACGAGGTCAAGGACCATCGCCTCGCCACCTTCGACCGGCAGTACGCGGAGACCACCGCGCTGCTCGGCGACCACCTCGACCTCTACCAGATCCACTCGGTCACTCCGGAGAGTCCCGCCCTGCACGACGTGGCCCTGCACCGGCGACTCGCCGACCTCGGCCGGCAGGGCGTGCTGGTGGGACTCTCGACCAGCGGGCCGCGGCAGGCCGAGGTCATCCGCGACGCGCTCGACGTACGCGTCGACGGCGAGCCGCTGTTCCGCAGCGTGCAGGCCACCTGGAACCTGCTGGAGCCCAGCGCCGGCCCGGCCCTGGCCGAGGCGCACGACGCGGGGTGCCTGGTCATCGTCAAGGAGGCCCTCGCCAACGGCCGTCTCGCCGTACGTGAGGACGTCGGTGACGCGCCCGCGCTCGCGGCGGCGCTGCACCAGCCGTGGGCGGCGATCGTCCTGTCCGGAGCCGCCACCGCCGACCAACTGGCCTCGAACCTGCGGGCGCAGACGCTCACCGTCGACCCGACCCGGTGGGCGGACCTGGCGTCGCCGCCGGACCGCTACTGGCAGGAACGCGCCGCCCTGCCCTGGACCTGACGGACTACGCGCGACACCGACACCGGTGGGCACGCCCGCCGCCGCGCCCGACTGGCAGGACGAAGGTGATGGCCGTCACAGTGATCCGGGACCCGATCGTGGTCCGACCGTCGTCTTACCCGGTGTGAGTACCGGCATGGACGCAGCGGACGAGGGTGAACTCGTGCGGCGCGTCGCCCGTGGTGATCGGCGGGCCTTCGATGAGCTGTATCGGCGTACCGCGCCGTGGCTGGAGGTGCGGCTGCGCCGCCGGTGCGCCGACCCCGACATCGTCGCCGAGGTCCTCCAGGACACCTACCTGACCGTCTGGCGGGCCTCGGGCACCTTCGCCGGAGCCCGGACGGGAAGCGGCGGCGGGGCGCGGGGCACCGCCGTGGGCTGGCTCTGGACCATCGCCGCCCACCGGCTGGTCGACGCGTTCCGTCGCCGGGCCCGCACGGCGCAACTGCCGCAGGTGCCGCTGGCGCCGACGACGGCACCCGCCGCCGAGGACGAGGTGATGGCGGCGCGGATCGGACAGGAACTCGAACAGGCGCTCCTCACCCTGCCGCCCGAGGTCCGGGCCGCCCTGCGCGCCACCGTCCTGGACGGGTTTTCGACCCGGGAGGCGTCCGTGCTGCTGGGCGTACCCGAGAACACCGTCAAGTCCCGTGTCCGCCGAGCCCGGATCGCGCTACGGGAGGCCCTGTCATGACCCCCCATCCGACCCTCACCCAGATCGAGCGGTACGCCACCGCGGACCCCCGCCTCGACGAGCCCGGCGTCTGGGCCATCGAGGTGCACCTGGAGGACTGCGCCGACTGCCGGGCGCGGCTGGCCGGCAGCACCACCGCCGACACCCGTGCCATCCTCGCCCAGGTCGCCGTCACCCTGGACCGGGAGATCGCCGAGTCCCCGGCCCCGGTCGCCCGCAGCCGGTCCTGGACGGTGCTGCGCCGCCGGTGGCTGGTCGGCACGCTCGCCCCCTGGCTGGCCATGACCGCCGCGGTACTCGCCTGCGCCGTCCTGCTCAGCGAGTTGTGGACCGCGTTGCCGTCGCTGGTGCTGCTGCTCGCCCCACTGGCCCCGTTGCCCGGCGTCGCGGTCGCCTGGCACCGCCGGGCCGATCCCGCCTGGGAGCTGATCGCCACCACCCCCGGGGCCGGTCTGACGACCCTGCTGCGCCGTACCGCGACGGTGCTGGTGGTCGTCATCCCGCCCCTCGCCCTCGCCGGCTACGGCACCGGCGTGCCACCGGCGCTGACGCTGTTGCCCTGCCTGACGTTCACCGCCGCCACGCTCGTGCTGGGGAGTCTCGTCGGCGTACGCCGGGCAGCGATCGGACTGATCGCGATCTGGACACTCGCGGTGATCACCCCCAGCCTCGCCGCCGCCCGTACACCACTGGTGCTGACCGAGGAGAGCACCGGTGTCTGGGCACTGGCCACGGTCGCCCTGACCCTCACCGTGCTGCTGCGGACCGACGGGCTCCGACAAGCCGCCCAGCAGTAGGACGTCTCCGCCACCGGACGCGCGACGCCGCGTCCCTCTCCACCGACCCCGAACGAAGGAAGATGTCGATGCGTGCCCTGAGCGTGGCCGAAACGGCCGTCACCACCAGTCCCTGGGTCGTCCACGCCGAGAGCCTGAGGGTCCGCGCCGGGCGGCGCCTGGCCGTCGACGGCCTCGACCTGGCCCTGACCACCGGGGTCCACGGGCTGCTCGGCCCCAACGGCGCCGGGAAGACCACGCTGATGCGCTCCCTGGCCACCGTGCTCGCGCCGACCGCCGGGCGCCTGACGCTGCTCGGACACCCGGTCGACGGCCGCGCCGACCTGCGTGCGGTCCGTCGCGGCCTGGGCTACCTGCCGCAACACTTCGGCTTCTACCCGCGCTTCACGGTGCGCGAGTTCGTCGGATACATGGCCTGGCTCAAGGAGATGCCCAAGGCGGCGATCCCGGCGGCGGTACAGCGGGCCGTCGACCGCGTCGGCCTGACCGACCGGGCCGACACCCGGCTGAAGACCCTCTCCGGCGGCATGCTGCGCCGCGCCGGCATCGCGCAGGCCATCGTCAACGACCCGCAGCTCCTGCTGCTCGACGAACCGACCGTCGGCCTCGACCCGGAACAACGACTCGACTTCCGCGAGCTGCTGCGGGACCTCGGCACCGACAGTTGCGTACTGGTCTCCACCCACATGGTCGAGGACGTGGCGGCGGCCTGCACCGACGTCATCCTGATCAACGAGGGCCGCCTGGTCTGGCAGGGCACCGCCGAGGCCCTCAGCGCCCAGGGCGACCAGAGCCACCCGGGCGACAGCCCGACCGAGCGGGGCTACTCCGCGATCCTGCGTCGGCACCGCGCGGAGGCCGCCCGATGAGCATCCTGGGTGTCGAGATCCGCCGCTCCGCCGCGCTCGGTGCCGCGCTGATCACCGTGCTCGCCGGAGTCGGCGCACTCTACGTGGCTCCGGCCCGATGGTCCGGTGGCCTGATGTCGCTGGCCCTGGTCGCCCGCGAGTACCTGTTGCTGATGTGGCCGCTGGCGCTGGCCGCCGGCGCCTGGCAGGGTCGTCGGGAGCACCGCTCGAACGTCGCCGAACTCTTCGGCACCACCGCCCGCCCGCCCGTCCAGCGGATGCTGCCGGTCCTCGGCGCGATGGCCCTCACCCTCGGCAGCGCCTACCTGCTGGTCACCGTGGCGGGCGTCGCCCGGATCGCCACCAGCGCCGGCTACCTGCCTCTGCTCGGTTTCACCGTCGTCACCGGCGTCGGCGCGCTGTCCCTGGTCGCCGCGGCCTGGCTCGGTCTGGGGATCGGGCGTCTGCTCCCCGTTCCGGCGACCGCACCCGCGTTGGGCGTGGCCGGCGTCCTGTTCGTCTCCTTCAGCATGTTCCTCCGCCCGGAGTGGCTGGCCGCGGCGCTGTCCCCGATCCACGGCACGAGCCAGTTCCACGCCTATCAGACGATCGACAACCGGGTCAGTGGTGCGCTGACGATCTGGCTCGCCCTGCTCGCCGTCGCCGGCCTGGTGCTGTTCGTCGCCGATAGCTGGCGGACCCGTACGGCGGCGTTGGTGCCGGTGCTGCTCGGGCTCGTCGGGGCGGTGGCGGTGGTGCCCCGGGACCCGGCCGTGCTCGACGCACCGGTCGACCCGGTCGCCCGGGAGATGGTCTGCACCGAGGACGCTCCGACGGTGTGCGTGAGCCGGGTCAACGCCAGGGTCCTCGACGATCTGGCCCCGTTGGCCCGTGACGGTCTGGTGGCGTTGGCGAAACTCCCGGACGCCCCGACCGCCGTGCACGAGGACACCTCCACGTACGGGCGCGACGGGGAGACGCCGTCCCGCGCCGACGTCGTCGAGGTGCCGGTCCGGATCGACAAGTACGGTGGGCTCGCGCACCCGGACGTCGTGGCCGTCGAGGTCGTCCGAGGTCTGGGCGTACCTGTCGACATCGAGTGCCGGCAACACCACGAGGCGGTCGACCGAGCGGCGGCGTACTGGCTGCTGGGCCGCGAGCCGCGATCCGACGTCGGGCTGATTCCGGGCATGATCCAGGAGGATTTCGAACTCAACGCCGAGGCGCTCGCCCTGTGGAACGGGCTGCGCGAGGTCTCCGCCGAGGAGGCGCTGGCCCGGGTGACGGCGGTCCGTGACGCCAAACGCGCCTGCGAGGACACCAGCGAACTGCTGTCCCGGAGTTCCCGGTGACCTGGACGCTGCTCTACCTGCGCTCCCGGCGCGTACCCCTGGCCCTGGCCGTCGCCGTCGGCGGGGCGGCGGTGATCTGGACGCTGTGGCGGACCATCGCCGACGAGCGCGACGTCGCCCCGACGATGGTGGTGCTGACCGTCCTGCTGATGGTCGCGGTGCTCTCGGCCACCCTGACCGCCCCGGACGAGAACCTGGACCGGACCGCCGCGCGGCGATGGCCGCCACGGCGTGCGGCGCACCTGTTGGCCGGCCTCCTGGTGGTTCTGCTGGCCCTGCTCGCCACGCGGTACACCGGGGCCCGCTTCGGGCCGGCCACGCTGGTGTTCCGCGACGCCGCCGGCCTGCTCGGGCTGACGGCGCTGTGTGCCACGGTGGTGGGCGCCGGTCGATCGTGGTTTCTGCCGCTGGGCTGGACCACCGTCGCGGTCATGTATCCCCAGCAGGGCACCGGGGGAGCGGTCCTGACCTGGCAGGCCCAACCGACCGACAGCACTGCGGCAACGGTGACGGCGGCGGTGTTCGCCCTCGGCGGGCTGATCGCCTACTCGCTGGCCGGCCCGGCCCGCAGGGAAGCCACCGAGTCGATCCCCTGAGGCGTCCCCCGGCTTGCGCGAAGGATTGATACTCTTCGAGGAAATCGAGCTCGTGCTGCTCGTCATGGAGGTCATCATGCGCCTGCGCCGCACGGTCGTGTCCCTCATCCTGCTGGCCGCCGCCGGGGTGGTCGCCGCCCTCGGTGTCGACCAGGCCCAGGAGATCTCGCACCTGGCGGGATTCACCTGGTCCAACTGACCCGACGACACCTGCTCGCGATCATGGAGTGCGAACGATCGCGAGCAGGTGCGGGATGACGCCGGAGCAGCATCTGCGGGTCAGCGGCGCGCAGTTGTACGAGTCCATCGGGTCCGCGTACCCGGCGACGCGCCGCACCGAGCCACGCATCGCCGCGCGGGTCTGGGAAGCGCTCGGTGACGCCCGCGCGGTGCTGAACGTCGGGGCGGGCACCGGCTCGTACGAGTACATCCTGTCCACCGAGGTACCTGCGGCGACCGCCGTGCTGGGCGTCTCGCTCCAGACCTCGTGACCGGGCGGCGGCGTGGCGGACGGGAGCGCCCGCCACGCCGGCGCACGCGAAGGACGGGAGATGAGAGTGGCAATCCGGATCGCCGTCATCGTCGGCGCTCTCGGCAACCTGTTGGCGGTCCTGGTGCTGCCGTGGGCGGGCTACGGCAGCATCGACATTCCGCTGCACCGATTCCCGGGCTGGTTCGTCCACCTCGCCGCCGTCATCGTCCTGTACGGCGCGGCGCTGGGGGCACTGCTTCGGCCCCCCGCACGCCGACCCCTCGCGGTCAGCGCGGCGGCTGGACTTGTCGCGGCCGGCTCTGCCGTCGCCATCGCCATCCGCTACGACGACGCGAGCAGCTTCTTCGACGGGACGGTTCCTGCGGTCATGCCCGCGCTCGGGTCGGGTGGTCCGGTCGCCGTCCTGGCCGTACTCGTCAGTGTCACCGCGCTCGCAGTCCTGGCGGCACGGACGAGGGGCACGCCGACTCGAACCATCGGTCGGCCCGGTGTCCCGACACCGTCGCACGACAGCTAGCCCGACGACACCGACCCGCCGACGTACTCGGTTGCCGTCACTCCGATCCCGCACAGCCGTTCGCCCGAGGCGAGGCGCTCGCGGCGGCCACCGACCCAGTAGCCCTTGCACCTCACGTGACGTCATGCCGCATCGTCGACGAGGTGACCGAGTACCTGACCGTGGGACGCGTGGCGAGTATGGCCGGCGTGAGCGTGCGGACGCTGCACCACTACGACGAGATCGGCCTGCTGCGACCGGTCGCCCGGACCGGCGCCGGCCATCGGGCCTACTCCGCGAGCGACGTGGAACGACTGCGGGAGGTGCTCGCCTACCGGCGGCTGGGCTTCGGCCTGCGGGAGATCGCCGCGCTGGTCGACGATCCGACCAGCGACGCGGTGGCCCATCTGCACCGACTGCGTGGCCTGCTGCTGGCACAACGGGACCGGGCCATCGCCACGGTCACCGCCATTGACAGGGAACTGGAGGCCCGGGCGATGGGCATCAGCATGACGCCGGAGCAGCATCTGCGGGTCAGCGGCGCGCAGTTGTACGAGTCCATCGGGTCCGCGTACCCGGCGACGCGCCGCACCGAGCCACGCATCGCCGCGCGGGTCTGGGAAGCGCTCGGTGACGCCCGTACGGTGCTGAACGTCGGGGCGGGCACCGGCTCGTACGAGCCCGCCGATCGTGAGGTCACCGCAGTGGAACCCGCGGCGACCATGAGGGCGCAACGTCCCGTGGACGCGGCACCGTGCGTGGCTGCCAGCGCGGAGAACCTGCCCTTCGAGGACGGGGCGTTCGACGCCGCGCTGGCCTTCAGCACCGTCCACCACTGGCACGACCCGATCGCCGGGCTACGCGAGATGCGGCGGGTGGCCCGTCGTGTCGTGGTGTTCACGCACGACGCCAGTGACACCGGCTGGCGTCAGCGGTTCTGGCTCAGCCGGGACTACCTCCCCGAGGTCGCCGGCCTGGTGGTCGGCCGCCCCTCGGTGGACGAGCTGGCCCGCGCGATCGGGGCCCGCATGGAGCCGGTGCTCGTCCCGTGGGACTGTGCCGACGGCTTCTTCGAGGCGTACTGGCGCCGGCCCGAGGCGTACCTGGAGGAGCAGGTCCGCCGCGCGGTGTCGGTGTGGGCCCGGGTCGGGCCGGCGGCCGAGCAGCGGGCCGTGCGCGCCCTCCGACAGGACCTCTCCTCCGGCCGGTGGGCCGACCGCAACCGGGAGCTCACCGACCTTGACGCGGCCGAACTGGGCCTGCGACTCCTCGTGGCCTGAAGCTCAGCATCGAACCTGGGATCAGCTCAGGCGAGAGTGGTCTAAAGCGTAACCTATGGGTTACGCTTTAGTCGTGGACGAGGTGGCGGCGGCGATCGCCGATCCGGTGCGTCGGGAGATCCTGCTGATGCTGCGCGACGAGTCGCTCTCGGCCGGGCAGATCGCCGACCGGTTCGTGATCAGCCGGCCGGCCGTCAGTCGGCACCTGCGTGTGCTGCGGGAAGCCGGCCTGGTGCGCGACACGGCCGACGGGCGGCGGCGGGTCTACACCCTGACCACCGCGCCCCTGGACGAACTGGTCGGGTGGTTGGGACGGCTGATGCGCCCGTCCCGGTGGCAGCAGCACCTCGACGCGTTGGAGACCGAGGTCTACCGCACCCGCCGCGAACGGCGCCCCGCCACCGAGCGGGGCACCATCACCACCGAACGGCATCCATCGACGAAGGAGACGGCGTGACACCGACACCGACCGGCCGACTGTTCGGCGACGACCTCGTGCTGACCCGCACGTTCCGCGCACCCGTCGCCGACGTCTGGGCGAGCCTCACCGAGTCACCACGGACGGCGCGCTGGTTCGGCCCGTGGCAGGGCGACGCGGCACCGGGGCGGACGATCAAGGTCCAGATGGCGTACGAGGAGGACGAGCCCTGGATGGACGTGACCATCGAGGCGTGCGAACCGCCGAGCCGGCTCACGGTCTCCGCGGTGGACGAGTACGGCAGTTGGCACCTGGACATGACGCTCGTCGAGAGCGCGGGCGTGACCGAGCTGCGGTTCACCCACCACCTGACCGGCACGGAGCACGCCGGCGAGGTCGGGCCGGGGTGGGAGTACTACCTCGACGCCCTGGTCGCCGCGCACACCGGTCAGCCGAGGCCGAACTTCGACGACTACTACCCGGCGATGAAGGAGCACTTCGAGGCGCAGTGACAGGCGTATCCAGCGCCCGCTGCCTCGCTCTGCCAGGACACGTTTTCCCGAGATGTCGCGACATCAGTGGATTCGCCGACCCGCGACGGGAGCGAGTGGGTCGACAATCCTCTATGGATTGGCGATCGCGTCCGGCTGGGGAGGGGTGCGGGATGAGCGGACCGGCTGGGGAGGCGCAGGCGGCTCTGGCCCGGTTCGTCGACGACCTCAGGCGCCTGCGGCAACACTGCGGGTCCCCGTCGCTGAACACCCTGGTGGCCGTGTCGACGGCGCTGGGATCAGCGCTGGCCCGCTCCACGCTCAGCGACAAGCTCAACGCGAAGTCGTTGCCCGAGTGGCCGTTCGTCGTCTCCTACGTGACCGCCTGCCTGGCCCACGCCGCGCAGACCGGCCGCCCGGTGCCGACGGAGATGGCGGAGCTGAGCCGCTGGGACGCGGCGCACTGGCGACTGTTGCGCGCCGTCGACGCCGGCCGTGCGGAGGACCGGCTCCGGGCCGCCGCCCACGCGCAGCTCGCCCGGCGTGCTGAGGACACCGCCCCGCACGTGACGCCGCCGGTGACACCCCGGCAGCTTCCGGCGGCCGTACCCGTGTTCGTGGGGCGGCGTACGGTGCTCGCCGGGCTGGCGATGTTGCTGGCACGTCAGCACGGCGCGCCGGGCACCGTTCCGGTCGCGCTGATCAGCGGTACGGCCGGCGTCGGCAAGACCGCGCTGGCACTGCACTGGGCACATCGGGTCGCCGACCGCTTTCCCGACGGGCAGCTCTACGTCGACCTGCGCGGGTTCGACCCGGACGGGCCGGTACCGGAACCGGCGGAGGTGCTGCGGGAGTTCCTGGAGGCGTGCGGCGTGTCCGCGCCGCGGATCCCGGCGGGACTGTCCGGCCGCTCCGGACTGTTCCGCAGCCTGCTGGCCGACCGGCAGGTGCTCGTGCTGCTCGACAACGCCCGGGACGCCGCGCAGGTGCGTCCACTGCTGCCCAACTCGCCCGGGTGCCTGGTGCTGGTGACCAGCCGCAACCAACTGCCGGGACTGGTGGGCATCGAGGCCGCCCAACCGTTCGTCCTCGCACCGCTGACGCCGCCGGAGGCGTACGAGCTGCTCGTCGCGCGGCTCGGTCCGCAGCGTGTGTCCGGCGAGCCGCAGGCGGCGGCGCGGATCGTCGGCGCGGCGTCCGGACTGCCGCTCGCGTTGGCCATCGTGGCGGGACGGGCCGCCACCCGGACCGGGCTCAGCCTCGGTCGCCTCGCCGACGAGCTGACCGAGCCGGGGCGCCTCGACGGATTCACCGGCGGCGACCGGACGCTCGACATCCGGGCGGTCTTCTCCTGGTCGTACCGGAGTCTCGACGCGACCACGGCGTGGGCGTTCCGCCTGCTGGGGCTGCACCCCGGGCCGGAGGCCACCGTCGCGGCGCTGGCCAGTCTCACCGGCGTGCCCGCCGCGCAGGCGGGACGGGCACTGACGGCCCTCGTCGAGGCGAACCTGGTCGCCGAAGCACGGCCCGGCCGGTACGTCCTGCACGACCTGTTGCGCGCCTACGCGGCCGAGCAGGCGGCCACACACGACCCCGATCCGGTACGCCGGGAGGCCCTCGGCCGTCTCCTCGACCACTACCTGCACACCGCGTACGCCGCCGCGCTGCTCCTGTACGACCATCGTGACCCGATCGACCTCGTCCCGGCACGCGTCGGGGCGGTGGTCGATCCGCCCGCCGACCGTGCCGGGGCGTGGCACTGGCTCGTCCGGGAACATCGGGTGCTGCTCACGCTCGTCGCTCTCGCCGCACAGGCCCGCTTCGACACGCACGCCTGGCAGCTCGCCTGGACCCTGAACACCTATCTCGACCGCATCGGCGCCTGGCCGGAGCAACTGGTCGTGCAGGAGGTGGCGTTGGCCGCCGCAGCACGGGTGGACGACCGGGACGGCCAGGCCCGCGCCCACCGTAACCGGGCCGTGGCCTGCCTACGGCGGGAGGACCACGAGCAGGCCCGGTCCCACCTGGACACCTCGTTGGCGCTCTACGCCGGTCTCGGTGACGCCGTCGGCAGCGCCC
The DNA here is from genome assembly GCF_040642635.1 of Micromonospora sp. NPDC047793. Taxonomy (NCBI): domain Bacteria; kingdom Bacillati; phylum Actinomycetota; class Actinomycetes; order Micromonosporales; family Micromonosporaceae; genus Micromonospora; species Micromonospora sp. NPDC047793. The sequence continues at coordinate 177,951 of NZ_JBEYSG010000009.1, forward strand.
GGGTGCATCTGAACCTCGGCATCCTTGCTGAACGTCAGGGACGGTTGCGGGACGCCCTCGACCAGGCCCGGCGGGCGCTGGAACTGTTCATCGGGGCGGGAAACGTCGGCGGCCGGGCCAACGCGCTGAACAACATCGGCTGGTACCACAGCCAGCTCGGCGAATACCCGCAGGCGTTGGCGCACTGCCAGCAGGCGTTGGCGCTGCAACAGCGGGTCGGCAACCGGTACTGGCAGGCGCACACCTGGGACAGCCTCGGCTTCGTGCACTACCGGCTGGACCGGCAGCCGCAGGCGATCCGGTGCTATCACCAGGCGCTAGTGCTGTGGCGGGAGTCGGCGGAACGCTACTTCGAGGCGACCACGTTGACCCACCTGGGCGACAGTCACCGCGCGGCCGGCGAGCCGGACTTGGCCCGTACCGCCTGGTGTGGGGCGCTGGAGATCCTGGAGCAACTCGACCACGCGGACGCCGCGCAGGTCCGGGCGCGGTTGACCGCCGCGCCGGCCCGGTCGGCCTGACCGGGCCGGGGCGGACTCGGGAACGGCCGCCCCGGCCGGAGTGGGCAGGAGTCACCGCCACTGCGCGAGGTTGGCCACGGCCTGCTGGGTGAGCCGGGTGGCGACGCTGTAGGCCACGCCGGGGCCGACCCCGTCCGGGCCGCTGGTCAGGATCCCCAGCGCGGTGCGGGCGAGCGGGCACGGGCAGGGCGGCTTCGGCCAGGGGAAGTCCAGTCGCGGCGGCAGCGGGCACCAGTCCTCCGGGTCGGGGGTGTAGGCGACGGGGCTGCCGTCCTGCCCGCCGCCGAAGCTGTGCGACGTGTAGAGCTGCGTCGAGGTCTCGTAGCGGATGCGGTCGACGCTGGTCCACTGTCCGGGCCGGTCCGCCGGATACCCGTGCGTCGTGGTGCACGAGCCGGTCAGCGGCTGGGTGGTGTAACCGAGGTCGTACCAGCCGGTGACGTTGCCGATGCCGCAGTTGAGCTGCACCGCCCCGTAGTTGTAGGCCGGGTCGCTGCCGCCGGGGTGGGTGAACGAGCCGGTCCAGCCCTGTGGTGCGAAGAGCTGGGTCGCCGCGCAGGAGCCGAAGGGTGCGGTCGTCCCGTTGTGCCCCGGGTACGCGACGACGTTCGTCCGCCAACTGCCCCGGGAGCCTCCGGTGTGCACGCAGTGCCCGGCGGTCGCCACCGTTCGGGGGCTGATCATGAAGCCGCTGCACCGGCCGCCGGGGAACGTCAGCAGCACGGTGGCGCTGGCGGGATACGTCGTGGTCGACGTGACCGGCACCCGGATGTCCGGTCCGGAGCTCGTCGCGGCCGCCGCCGGTGCCGCCGCGAGGGCGGTGGACGCGAGCGCCACGGCGGCCAGGGCGACGAGCGCCCCACTTCTTCTCAGCATCGGTTCTCCTTCGTCGGGGGTGGTGTACGCCCACGGTGGCCCGACCGTCTGCTGTCCGGCCGGTTCCCGGACACCGGTGGCGGTCGGACGGTGGGGACCCGGCTGCGCGGCGGCGGCCGGTGCGGCAGACTCAACCGGATCGCGCCCCGCCGGTCTGACCGTGGCGGTGCGGCGGCACGGACGATCGCGGGGCGGGCGGAGGTGTGACGTGCGGATCGCGGTGTTCGTGACCTGCCTGGCGGACACGATGTTCCCCGAGGCGGCGAAGGCGACGGTGCGGTTGCTGGAGCGGCTCGGGCATGAGGTCGTCTTCCCCGAGGGGCAGACCTGCTGCGGGCAGATGCACGTCAACACCGGCTACCAGGGGCAGGCGTTGCCGTTGGTGCGCCGGTACGCGCGGGTGTTCGATCCGTACGACGTGATCGTGGCGCCGTCGGGGTCGTGTGTCGGGTCGGTACGCCACCAGCACGCGGTGGTGGCCCGGCGGGCCGGTGACGAGCGGCTGGCCTCGCGTGCCGAGTCAGTGGCCGGGCGCACGTACGAGCTGTCGGAGTTGCTGGTGGACGTGCTCGGGGTGACCGACGTCGGTGCGTACTATCCGCACCGGGTGACCTACCACCCGACGTGTCACTCGCTGCGGGTGCTGCGGGTGGGGGACCGGCCACTGCGGTTGCTGCGCGAGGTGCGGGGTCTGGACCTGGTCGAGTTGCCGGCGGCCGAGCAGTGCTGCGGGTTCGGCGGGACGTTCGCGGTGAAGAACGCGGACACGTCGACGGCCATGCTGGCGGACAAGATGCGGCACGTGCTCGCCACCGGCGCGGACGTCTGCACGGCGGGGGACGCGTCGTGCCTGATGCACATCGGCGGTGGGTTGTCCCGGCTGCGGACCGGGGTGCGCACCGTGCACCTGGCGGAGATCCTGGCCTCGACCGAGCCGGGCGGCGATACTCCTGACCAACGCGGCGAACTGGTGGTGAGGTCGTGAGCCGGACCATTCTCGGCATGCCGGCGACGGCACCGCAGGGTGTGGGGCAGTTGCGGGGTGCGGAACCCTTCCCGGACGGCGCGCGGAGGGCCCTGGCCGACCCGCAACTGCGCCGCAACCTCCGACACGCCACGGCGACGATCCGCGCGAAGTCCGCTGCGGTGATCGCCGAGGTGCCGGACTGGGAACAGTTGCGGGCGGCCGGTTCGGCGATCAAGGCCGACGTGTTGGCGCGGCTGCCGGAGTTGCTGGAGCAGGTGGAGGCACGGGTCACGGCGGCCGGGGGAGTGGTGCACTGGGCCGCCGACGCGACCGAGGCGAACAGCATCGTCACCGAGCTGGTCGCGGCCACCGGCAGCGACCGGGTGATCAAGGTCAAGTCGATGGCGACCCAGGAGATCGGCCTCAACGAGGCCCTGGAGTCCGCCGGGATCACCCCGGTGGAGACCGACCTGGCCGAGCTGATCGTGCAACTCGGCGACGACCGACCCAGCCACATCCTGGTGCCGGCGATCCACCGCAACCGGGCCGAGATCCGGGAGATCTTCCTGCGTGCCATGCCCGGGGTGGACCCGGCCCTGACCGACGAACCGGTGGTCCTGGCGGCGGCGGCCCGACGCTACCTGCGGCAGACGTTCCTCACCACGCCGGTGGCGGTGTCCGGGGCGAACTTCGCGGTGGCCGAGACCGGGACTCTGGCCGTGGTCGAGTCCGAGGGCAACGGGCGGATGTGTCTGACCCTGCCGGAGACGCTGATCACCGTGATGGGTGTGGAGAAGGTGGTGCCGACCTGGCGCGACCTGGAGGTGTTCCTGCAACTGTTGCCCCGGGCCTCGACCGGCGAGCGGATGAACCCCTACACCTCGATGTGGACGGGCGTGACCCCGGGCGACGGCCCGCAGGCGTTCCACCTGGTGCTGCTCGACAACGGGCGCAGCGCCGTCCTCGCCGACGAGGTGGGCCGGCAGGCGTTGCACTGCATCCGCTGCTCGGCCTGCCTGAACGTCTGCCCGGTGTACGAACGCACCGGCGGGCACGCCTACGGCTCGGTGTACCCGGGTCCGATCGGGGCGGTGCTCTCCCCGCAACTGACCGGGATCGCCGACAACGCCTCCCTGCCGTACGCCTCGACGCTCTGCGGCGCCTGCTACGACGCCTGTCCTGTGAAGATCAACATCCCGGATCTGCTGGTGCACCTCCGCGACCAGGCACCCCACCCGCGCGCCGAGGCGACCGCGATGGCCGCCGCCGCGTACACCATGGACCATCCCGCCCTGTACGCGGCCGCCCAGCGCGCCGCCCGGTCGAGCCGGGTGCTCGGTCGGCGCGGGCGGGGCCTGCCGCCGCCGCTGGACGGCTGGACCGCCAGCCGTGACCTGCCCGAGCCGCCCGCCGAGTCCTTCCGCGAATGGTGGTCGAAGCGGTGAGCGGCCGGGAGGTCGTCCTCGGTCGGCTGCGCGCCGCGATCGGCGAGAGCGGAGCCGGCATCCCGGTGCCGCGCGACTACCGGCGGGAGGGTGCAGTCGATCTGGACCTGCTGGTGGACCGGCTGACCGACTACCGGGCCCGGGTGCACCGGGTGCCCGAGACGACGGTCGCCGACACGATCGCCGACCTCCTGCCGGCCTCCGCGACGGTCGTCGTCCCACCGGGGCTGCCGTCGGCCTGGCTGCCCGCGACGGTGACCGTGCTGCCCGACGACGGGCTCGACAACGCCCGGATCGCCGCCGCGGACGGTGTCGTCACCGCCGCTGCCGTCGCCGTCGCCGAGACCGGCACCGTCGTCCTCGACGGCTCACCCGACCAGGGGCGACGTGTCCTCAGCCTCCTGCCGGACCTGCACATCTGCGTCGTCCGCGCCGCCCAGGTGGTCGCCGGGGTGCCGGCGGCGCTAGCCCGCCTCACCCCGCACCGCCCACTGACCTGGATCAGCGGACCCTCGGCCACCAGCGACATCGAACTCCACCGGGTCGAGGGCGTGCACGGCCCCCGGACGCTGCACGTCATCCTGCTGCCCTGAGGCGTGGCCCGGCCGCTGTCGCGGCGGGTCACAGCGGTGGCGCGGCCGGTACGGGGTTGCGGCGTCCGCCGAGTGCGACATCGAACAGGACGATCGCCAACAGGACCAGGTTGGCGCAGACCACCGCCAGCAGCGGGGTGAGTGCCAACGCGACCGGGGCGAGCACGCCGAGGAGCGCGATGCCGGCCAGCAACGGCCAGGCCACCCGGCCGAAGACCTCGTACTCGAAGCGGGTCCGACCGAGGAGGAAGACCGCCGGTCCGCCGACGACGACGGCGAGCAACTCCGGCCCGACCGTGCCGGCCGGCTCGGTGATGATCAGCTTCGCGCTGGCGGCGGCGGTCACCACCCCGCCGATCATCAGCAGGTGGGTGTAGGGCGCGGTCCGTGCGAACCGGCCCGGCTCCCGGGCCTTCTCGATGGCCTGGGTCAACTGTGCGGCGGCCCGGTGCACGTAGATCCGGAACAGCAGCGTGGCGCTGGCGAAGGCCACCACGATCGCCGCGGTCCGTTCGGCGGTGACCGGGTACGCGCTGTACGTCAGGCCGGCGACCAGGATGATGTCGCCCAGGGCGATGATGAAGAACTGGTGGTACCGCTCGGCCGTGTGTTCGGCGATCGGGTTGAACTGCGCCGCGCCGATCCGTCGTCGACCGGGGAACGGGTAACCGAACGCGAAGGCCAGGTAGTCGACGGCCGCCGCCCCACCCCACCACCACAGGCGCGCGTCGCTGTCGGCGAAGGCACCGGCGATCCACCCGACCGAGGAGATCCCGAACCACGCCCAGATCCGCACCGCCCGTCGGCGGGGCACCGGCTCGTGCAACGTCAGGAAGAAGAGGAATCCTCGTCCGAGGTGGCTGGCCACGTACGCCCCGGCGAAGATGCCCGCGCGGTCGCCGAACGCGGCCGGCAGGGCGGCGGCCATCATCAGCGCGCCGAACATGACGCCGACCGTCACCACCTGGATGACCCAGCTGTCCGGGTTGTAGAGGTCGGTGACCAGGGTGGTCAGCACCCACACCCACCAGACGGCGAGCAGCACGACGCCGGCCTCGGCGACGCCCCGCCAGGTCAGTTCGGCAACCAGGGTCTCGGACAGCAGCGCGAGCGCGACGACGAAGACGAGGTCGAAGAAGAGTTCCAGGAAGGTGGCCCGGCGCGGGGTGGCGGCACTGCGGAGCAGGCTGTTGACAGAGGTCATCGCGGTATCCGGCCGTCGGCCGGCACCGTCACCGCGGATTCCCCTTGCGTCTCCATATGGGCTATATCGTATGAATGTCCCGGCTGTCAGGTGCGCGGTCCGTCGAGTACGCGCCTCCTCCTCGCGCGAACCGTGCCGACTCGCGCCGACCGGGCCCAAAGGCCGGGCGCGGTCAGCAATGACATCCACCGTCTGCTATATATGGGAACGCTTCCACAGGCGGTCGACGGGCCCGTGTCCCACCGTCCCGCCTGGGCACCCGTGACGCACCGGAGGTCGGACGCCGGGTGCCCGGCGGCGGACCGCCGCAGTGGCGACCATCGGAGGACAGGCATGCGCACACTTCTCGCCGCGTTGACCGCCGCGCTGACGCTCGCCGTCACGGCCGGCAGCGTCCCGTCCGACGCCGCGAACGCCTCGCAACGCGGCTCCTGCACCCGGCACCTGCTGTTCTGCGAGGACTTCGAACGCCTGCCGCGCGGCGGTGCCAGCAGCCTGAACTGGGGCATCGACACCCGCAACGGCACGCTCACCGTGGAACGCACCCACCGGGGCAACCAGGTGCTGCACGTCCACACCGTCGACAACGGACGCGCCTTCCTGCGCGTCGACGACTTCGCCGCACCGGGCAACCGCTTCTACGGCCGGATGCGGCTGCGCGTGGACGCCTTCCCCACCGCCCCCGACTGGGCGCACTTCACCCTCGTGGAGGCCACCGGCAGCGGCAGCACCGAAGTCGTCCGGCCGGTCGGCGGCCAGTACGCCCCCACCGTCCCCGGCATCTTCTGGGGCGTCGGCGCCGACGGCGGTCCGACCGGCGACTGGACCAACTGGCGGGAGTCGGCTCCCGTGGTCGAGGACACCTGGCAGTGCTTCGAGTGGAAGATCGACCCGACCGACAACCGCGTCACGGTCTGGATCGACGGGGTGGCGAACCCGGAGCTGACCGCCTCCACCACCGAACACGGCGGCAACGACGTGCCGTTCATCCTGCCGACCGTCAACACCGTCAAGATCGGCTGGCAGCTCTACCAGGGCGGGACCACCCCGGGTGCGTTCGACCTCTGGATCGACGACATCGCCCTGGCCAGCCGCCGCCTCGGCTGCTGACCCACGCTGCCGGCCCCGGGGCTCCACCCGGCCCCGGGATCGGCTACCACTGCAACGTCTGGACCTCCGTGTACTCCAGCACCCCCTCCAGGCCGAACTCCCGGCCGATCCCGGAGCGCCCGAAACCGCCGAACGGCAACCGCACGTCCGGGGTCGCACCGTCGTTGACGCTCACCCGTCCGGCGCGCAGCCGCTCGGCCACCGCGACGGCCGCCACCCGGTCGGCGGACACCACCGCACCGGCCAACCCGTATGGTGAGTCGTTCGCCAGGGCCACCGCCTCCTCGTCGGTGTCGAACGGCATCACCACCGCGACCGGGCCGAAGATCTCCTGCCGGGCGACGGGGTCGTCGTTGCCGACACCGGTCAGGACCACGGGTTCGTGGAAGAAGCCACGGCCGTCGACGCCGACCGGTCCACCGTCGACGACCGCCCGGGCGCCCCGGGCGCGCGCCGCGCGGACCGCTGCGGACACCCGGTCCCGGTGCGCGGCACTGATCAACGGGCCCAGGGTCGTCCGCTCGTCGGCGGGGTCACCCGGTACGGCGGCGGAGAGCCGCTCCGCGAGCGCCGCCACGTAGTCGGCGACCACGGCGCGGTGCACCAGGTGACGGGTGAGCAACGCGCAGCCCTGACCGGCGAGCGTGGTCGTGTTCACGGCACCGATCCGGCTCGCCATCGCGAGGTCGGCGTCGGCCCTGACCACGAGCGCCGACTTGCCGCCGAGTTCCAGCACGACCCGGGTGACGTTGCGGGCGGCCTGGGCCATCACCTGCGCCCCCACCGTGTCCGAGCCGGTGAACGTCACCAGACCGACGCGGGGGTCACCGCTCAGCGCCGCGCCGACGTCGGCGCCACCGGTCACCACGTTCAGCACACCGGGCGGTATCCCGGCCTCGTCGGCGGCCTCGGCCAGGGCGAGGATCTCCAACGGCGTGTACGGCGACGGCTTCACCACCACCGTGTTGCCCATCGCCAGGGCTGCCGCGACCTTCGGCAGGGTCAGCAGCAACGGCGCGTTGTACGGGGTGAGCGCCGCGACCACCCCGACCGGCACCCGGCGCACCAGACTCGCCGTCGTCCGGGGTGGGCTACCGGCCGCACCGGGCGGCGGGGGCAGCATCCGGTCGTGTTCCCCGGTCGCGACCTCGATCGCGTACCCGAGGTGCGCCAGCGCGGCGGCCACGAACGCCGCCGACTGGCCCCGCGGCGCACCCGACTCGGCGACCGACAGTGCCACGTGGTGGTCGATCCGGTCGCTCAGCCTCCGCCGCAGTCGGCGCAGGGCGGCGGCACGGTCGGCCGCCAGCAGTCCGGACCAGCGACCGTCGTGGAACGCCCGGTGTGCGGCGGCCACCGCGTCGGCCGCGTCGGACACCGTGCCGACGGCCGTGGTGCCGATCACCGCCTCGGTCGCCGGGTTCACCACGTCCGCCGTGTCACCGTCGGAGGCCGCGCGCCAGCGGCCGTCGACGTACAGTCCCTGTCCCATCAGGCGACCATAGGGCCGGCCGGAGACCGTCGGCGGTCGCGCGGTGATGGGTAGTGCCTATCGAGCGATACGCGGTTCGTCTTTGTGCACCAGTGGTCCGGCCGGGTGGGATGGGGGAAGGGAGCCCTGCGGCCTGAGGAGCAGTCTTGCGTGATGCGGTGATCGTCGACGCCGTTCGTACCCCGATCGGCAAACGCAACGGGGGCCTCGCCGAGTGGCACCCGGTGGATCTCGCCGCCGAGGTGCTCACCACACTCGTCACGCGGACCGGGGTCGACCCGGCCGAGATCGACGACGTCATGTTCGGGTGCGTCAACCAGCTCGGTGACCAGTCCACCAACGTCGGCCGGATGTCCGCGCTCGCCGCCGGTTGGCCCGAGACGGTGCCGGGCGTCACGATCGACCGGGCCTGCGGGTCCAGCCAGCAGGCCCTGCACTTCGCGGTCGCGAGCGTGCTGTCCGGCATGGCCGACACGGTCGTCGCCGGCGGCGTGGAGATGATGTCGCGGGTGCCGCTGGGCGCGGCCCGCGCGACCGGCATGCCCTACGGCCCCAAGGTCCGCGCCCGTTACGCCCGCGACTCCTTCAGCCAGGGGGAGGGCGCGGAGATGATCGCCGAGCGGTACGGACTGTCCCGCACCGCTCTCGACGAGTTCTCGGTACGGTCGCACACGCTCGCCGCGCAGGCGACCGACGCGGGCGCCTTCGCCGGCCAACTCGTCACGTTGCCGGACACCAGGCTGACCGCCGACGAGGGTATCCGCCGGACCTCCACGGTGGAGACCCTGGCCGGTCTCACACCCGCGTTCCGCCCCGACGGCGTCATCCACGCGGGCAACTCGTCCCAGATCTCCGACGGCGCCGCCGCCCTTCTCGTGACGACCGGTGACCGGGCCCGCGCGCTCGGCCTGACACCGATGGCCCGCTTCCACAGCGGTACGGTCGTCGGCGACGACCCGGTCGTCATGCTGAGCGCGCCCTGGCCGGCGACGCAGAAGGTGCTCGCCCGGGCGGGCCTCGGCATCGACGACATCGGCGCGTTCGAGGTCAACGAGGCGTTCGCGCCGGTACCGCTCGGCTGGCTCGCCGAGACCGGCGCGAAACCGGAGCGGCTCAACCCGCTCGGTGGTGCGATCGCGGTCGGCCACCCGCTCGGCGCGTCCGGGGCGATCCTGATGACCCGGCTGCTGCACCACATGCGCGACCAGGGCATCCGGTACGGCCTGCAGGCGATGTGCGAGGCGGGCGGCCTGGCCAACGCCACGATCGTCGAGCTGGCCGAGTGACCTCCCTGGCCGGTCGGCGGGTGCTCGTCACCGGTGGTTCCCGGGGGATCGGCCGGTCGATCGTCGAGGCTGCGACAGTGGCGGGGGCCCGCTGCGCGGTGCTCTGCCGGGATCCCGCCGGTGCCGCCGCAGCGGTCACCGCGTGCACCGACGCCGGCCTGCCGGCACCGTCGGTGCACGCGGCGGACATCACCGATCCGGTCGGGTGCGGGCGCGCGGTGGCCGACGCGGCAGACGCGCTCGGTGGCGTCGACGTGGTGGTGAACAACGCCGCCCGGGTCTCCGGTGGAGTGCCCGACGGGCTGTTCTCGACGACGGACGCGTTGCTGCGGACCGACTTCGAGGAGAAGGTCGTCGGCTACCTGCGTGTCGTCCGTGCCGCCGTGGCACACCTGCGGGCCGGTGGCTCCGGCCGGGTGGTCAACATCGGCGGCGAGGCGGCACGGATCGCCCGGCACAACGTGAGCTCCGGGGTACGCAACGCCGCTCTCGTCCACCTGACCCACTCGATGGCCCGTGAACTGGGCCCGGACGGGATCACCGCGAACGTCGTCCAGCCCGGTGTGGTGCTCACCGGTGAGGTCCGGGCGATGCTGCTGGCCGCCGCTCCGTCCGGCACGGACCCGCAGGACCACCTGCGACGTCTGGCCGCCCGCCAGTCGCTGCGTCGCTTCGTCGAGCCCGCCGAGGTCGCCGCGGTGGTGGTGTTCCTCGCGTCCACGGCGTCCTCGGGGCTGACCGGGCAGGTGCTCACGGTCTCCGGCGGGACGTCAGCGGCGGTGCACTACTGAGATCCGCTTGGCGGCGAGGACCAGACCGCCGTGCGTGGCCCGGGTGACGAGGTCCTGGTACCGACCCCAGGTCTGCACGATCTGGCCGTCGGTGTCCTTCGACACCGCGTGGAACAGTGACCGGACCGCCACCGGATCGCCGTCGCCGAGCACCTCCACGTTGGACACCAGGTGCAGGCCCGGTGACGCGGCGGCCGTCCAGTACCGGGCGAACAGCCCGACGAACTCCTCCGCCCCCGTCCGCCGCACCCCGTCGGCGCCGACGAGCTCGACGTCGTCGGTGACGACCGCGCGCAGCAGGTCGGGGTCGCGGTCGTCGATGCCTCGGCAGTACGCCGCCTGCAACGCCGACACCTCCAGCAGCAGCGTCTGTGCGGCGGGAGTCACCGGACCACCCTGCGCGGGGCCGGAGCGGGGGCCGGGCGCCCGCCCGAGTCGACGAACGTGCTCCGCGACGCGAGCGCGGGGTGCTCGGGTGCCTCACCCGGCGTGAGCACCGGGGTCACGCAGGCGTCCACGTCGTCGAAGACCTCCGCCCACTCGGCCCGGGTCCGGGACGCGAAGATCCGGGCCAGTTCCCGCCGCTGGTCTGGCCAGCGGCTGCGGTCGTGCTGCGGCCAGCCGGCCGGGTCGATCCCGAGGACGGTGAGGAACGCCGCGTGGAACGCCGCCTCGATCGCGCCGACGGCCATGAACCCGCCGTCCGCCGTGCGGTACGTGCGGTAGAACGGTGCGCCACCGTCGAAGATGTTGGACTCCCGCTCGTCCGACCACAGTCCGGCCGCCCGCATGTCGTGCAGCAGCGTGGTCAGCGACGCCACCGCGTCGGTCATCGCGACGTCCAGCACCGCACCCCGTCCGGTACGGGTCCGCTCCAGCAACGCCGCGAGCACCCCCATCACGAGGTACGTGCCACCCGCGCCGAAATCAGCGAGCAGGTTCAACGGCGGCAGCGGCGGCCGGTCGGCCGGACCGGTCGGGTGCAGCGCCCCGGCCACGGCGAGATAGTTGATGTCGTGCCCGGCCCGCTGCGCCCAGGCCCCCTCGTGGCCCCAGCCGGTCATGTGGACGTAGACGAGCGCCGGACACGCGGCACACAGCGTGGCCGGACCGAGCCCGAGCCGCTCCGCGACGCCGGGACGGTACGGGTCGACGAACACGTCGGCGGTGGCCACCAGGCGGCGTACCGTCTCCCGACCCTCGTCGGTCTTCAGGTCCACGGTGACCGCCCGTACCCCCGACGACCGGGAGTCGTGGTGCGCCGGCAGCCCGGAGACCCCGACGCCGCCACCCGGGCGGTCCACCCGGATCACCTCCGCGCCCAGGTCCCGCAGGAGCATCCCGGCGAACGGCGCCGGGCCCGCACCGGCGAGCAGCACGACGCGAACCCCGGCGAGCGGCCCCCGACTCACGGCAGGCGCAGCGCGAGCAGTGGCACGAACTGCGCCGCGCTGTCCAGGTCGGTGTCGTCGGGGCCACCGGCGACCGTCCGGCGGGGCATCGTCACCTTGATGGCGTTGGCGGCCGGGTAGTCGATGACCTGGACGGTCGCGGGGTCGACGTGCAGCAGGTCGGCGACCGTCCCGGCGGTGACGGCCCCGGAGTCGCGCCACGTCAGGTACGCCTCCTCGGTGCGGAACACCATGTCCACCGAGACGAGGAACGCCCCGGCGTTGCGGGTGCGGAACGTGCTGCAGTCCGATCGGATGTCGCTCATGCGTTGACCGTCACCTTCTCCACGGCGGCCGTATCGGTGATCTCCAGGGTGAACGGTTCCATCGGGTGTTCCAGTGCCGCGCCGTGCCAGATGCTCCAGGTGAACACCGGGCCGACGTCGACGACCGACGGGGCGTAGGCGAGCGCGCCGTTGGCCGAGTTGGCGACGCCGGGCACCCGTACGCCGTGCATGAAGAACGGCATCGCCCCCGAGACGATCTCGTGCGCGATCTCCTGGTCGGCGGCGACCGCCTCGGCGACCAACCCGATCTCGTAGCAGCCGGCGTACCCGGTGGCCGCGTTCGGCTCGGCGGCGCCGAGGACGGCGTCGTATCCGTAACGGCGGAACCCGAACGTGTACGCCGACTCGTCCAGGCCGTACCGGTCCCGGGCGGTGCGGTGCACGAGGTCGGTGATCGCGGCGGTGTAGTCGGCGACGTTGGCCACCACGGCGGGGTCGCGGACCCCGAACAGGCACATGCTGCGGTAGCCGAGCTGCTCGACGCCCTCCAGCCGCACGCTGTACGGCTCGGGGGTGAACGTCGCCCCGACCACGCGGACGCTTTGGTCGTCGAGCTGGAGGTACCGGGCCGCCGACGTGTCCAGCGTCCCCGGCGGCTCCCGCAGCAGGTACGGCGTCGCGTTCTCGTAGAGCATCTGCGCGGCCACCGACCGGATGGTGCAGCGGGACCGGCCGCCGACCGGGCGTACCGTGAAGCCCTCGTCGTCGACCTCGCCGACGATGCACTCGCCGGCACCGATCGGCTCCTCGATGGCGTACCCGCACTCGACGGTCTTGCCCATGTGCCAGGCCGGGCCGGGCGCGATGCCGCGCAGCAGCGGGACGGCCGCATAGATCGCCGCGTCCGAGGAACGGCCGGCCAGCACGATCTGCGCACCGGCGTCGAGCGCCTCGGCGTAGGGCTCGGGGCCCATCATCGCCACGATCCGCGTCGCCCGCTCGACGTCGGCCTCGGTCAGCTCGGGGCGGCCGTCGAGTCCCCACGTCTGTCCACTCCGGACCTTGCCGAGCACCCAGTCCTTCGGCTGCTCGGTGCGGATCGTGGCAATCCGGGCGGTCCGGCCGTGGGCGGCGAGGATGTCCGTCACGATCCCACGGAACCAGGTGAGCCCGGCGTCGCTGCCGGTGAATCCGGCCGACCCGATGAGCAGTGGCACCCCGATGTCGAGCGCGCCGATCACCATGCGCTCCAGGTCCCGGCGGGTCTGCCGGTAACCGGCCCAGCTCGCCGCGGCGCCCAGGTAGTACGGACCCCAGTCGGTGCTGCCCGCGTCGCAGGCGATGAAGTCGGGCTTCGTCTGTAGCGCGGCGCGGAACGACTTCGTGGAGAAGCCACCGCCCATCACGGCGGCGGGCGCGACGAACCGCACCCGGGACCGGTCGTCAGTACTCATCGTTCACCTCTCGTCGACCAGTGCGAACAGTGCGCGCCGGTGCTGGTCCGGCGTTCCGGCGAGCACCGCGGCGGCGTGCGCCCGGCGCAGTAGGACGTGGGCGGGGTACTCCCAGGTGAAGCCGATCCCGCCGTGCAGTTGGATGGCCTCGGTGGTGACCGTCACGGCGGCCTCGGACGCCTTGACCGCGAGCGTGTGCGCGCTGCGCTCGTCCCCGCCGCACCGGGTGACGTACGCGGCGGCCGACCGCGCCACCTCGACCGTGACGGTGAGGTCGGCCAGCGTGTGCGCCAACGCCTGGAACGCGCCGATCGGCCGCCCGAACTGGTGGCGGGTCCTGGCGTGGTCGACGGTCAGCTCCAACGCGTGCCCGGCCACGCCCACGCACTCGGCGCCCAGCGCGATGCAGGTCGCGATCTCGGCCCGCCGGATCGCCCCGGCGGCGGTGGCACCGTCGGCGAGGACGGTGGCGGGGGTCTCGTCGAACCCCGCCCGCCAGGCCGGTCGGCTCAGGTCCAGCGACGGCAGGGCGGTCAGCGTCGCGCCGGGTGCGTCCGGCGCGACGAGGGCGAGCACCGGCGACCCCGCCACGTCGACCGGCACCAGCATCGGGCAGGGCGGCGGGACGGCCAGCACCGGCCCGACCGTGCCGGTCAGGGTCAGCGCGCCGTCCGCCGCCGTCGACGCGGCCACCCGACGGCCCGAGGCGAACGGCACGTGCACCAGCGTGGGCAGCGGGGACCCGGCGGCGATGCCCTCCAGCAGCTCACCCGAGCGGGCCGTGTCCACCGCCGACAGTGCCGTCGCCGCCGCGACCGCACCCGGCACGAACGGGCCGCCGACGACCGCGCGGCCCAACTCCGCCGCGACGGCGACCAGTTCGGCCGCGCCGAAGCCCAGCCCACCCCGCGACTCCGGGACGAGCAACCCGGCCAGACCCAGCTCGCCGCTGAGCCGCGACCACACGTGCCCGCCGTCCTCCACCGGCACGACGGGGTGGGCGTACGCGCCGAGGAAGTCCCGCAGCGCGGAGCCCAGCTCCGCGGCCACCTCCTCCGCAGCGGTCACGACACGGTTCCCGGCGTCGGATCGGCGGTCGGCTCCTCGATCCCGCACACCTTGCGGGCCAGGTGCTTCGCGTGCGTCATGTCGTAGTGCTTCTCGACGATGAGGCGTTGCGCGTGCAACCCTCCGCCGCCCTGCAGGATGGTCACGCTCTGCCAGCCGCCGAACGTGTCGGCGGTGAAGTCGCGGATGCCGTGGAAGAGCCGCATCCGGTGCTCGGCGTCGACGCCCTCCATCGTGCGCATGTACTTCGCGACGAACTCGCCCGTCTCCGGGTGACGCAGGTCGTCGAGCATCGGCGCGGTGAGGATGCTGCCGCCGGCCACGTCGTGCAGGTTGCGGACCATCTCGGCGTAGTTCAACGCGGCGAAGTACTTCGCCGCGTTGGTCATCAGCTCGTCGGGGGACGCCCAACCCTCCGCGGTGAACTGGGCGTTGTTGACGGCGGCCTCCAGCCCGGCCCGCACCATCGTCGCGTAGTTGATCAGCTCGGCGATCTTCTGGCGGATGTGCGGGATGCGCTGCAACCCGTTGGCCTCGGCGATGAGCTGGGCCATGCCGACGAGCGTGTCGGCCATCTCGACGTAGTGCGCGACGCTGCCGATGCGTTCCCACAGCCCGAGCGAGTGGGCGAACGTGGCGGAGTGCTCCACCTCGCCGTCGAGGAACACCCGCTCGTTGGGCACGTAGACGTCGTCGAAGATGACGAACCCCTCGGCCATGTTGCGCCGACCGCTGTAGGGGAAGTAGTCGGTCGGCAGGTCCGGACGCGGCGCGTACGTGGTGGCGACGATCTTCACGCCGGGCGAGTTGACCGGCACCGCGCAGGCGATCGACCAGTCTTCCTCACCCGGCTTCATCCGCTTGGTCGGCATCACGATGAGGTCGTGGTCGATCGGGGCACCGGTGATGTGCAGCTTCGCCCCCCGGATGACCACCCCGCCGGAGTCCCGGCTGACCACCCGGACGTACAGGTCCGGGTCGTCCTGCTTCATCGGCGACAGGGCCCGGTTGCCCTTGGCGTCGGTGATGGTCTGCACGCAGCGCAGGTCGACCTTCTTGGCGTGCTCGAAGTAGTCCATCACCCGGTCGGCGTACTCCGGCAACTGCGACCGGATCCGGCTGGCGGCGGTCATCAGCATCAGCAGGCTCACCGACGTGGTGCGGGTGGGATTGGCCCACTTGAGCTGCTCGACCTCCTGGTAACGCAGATCCTCCACGCTGCGCGGGATGAAGAACAGCGGCCCGTACGCGTCGTCGCCGGGCCGGTAGAACTCGTCGTAGTTCGCGGCGGTCATCGCGATGCTCTGCCGCAGCAGCGGCTCCTCGGTGACGTCCTCGATCCGCCGGCCCGCGAGGTAGACCTGACGGCCGTCACGGAGGCTCTGCCGGTACTGTTCCCCGGTCATCATGGCGCTGCGGGTCCTTTCGTTCGAGGGTGCCGGTCACGGGGCAGGCCGAGCACCCGCTCGGCGACGATGCCGCGCTGGATCTGGTCGGTGCCGCCGGCGATGCGTTGCGCGGGTGAGCTGAGCAGGAAGTCCGACCAGGCGGAGCCGCCCGAGCCGCCGTCGTCGGCGACCAGGTCGGGTCCGAGCAGCCGCGCGGCGGCGCGGCCGTAGAAGCCGAGGTCGTCGACGAGGGCGAGTTTGCCCACCGACGGCGAGAGCCCCGCGGTGGCGACCCGGTCCGCCGTCACACCGGCGAGCTGCTCGCGGATCCACGCCTCGGCCAGCAGCTCCCGGTCGGCCTCGCCGAGTGGGTTCCGGTCGCCGACCAGGGCACGCAGCCGCCGGAACGGCTGGCTCAGGTACGTCTTGTCCCGGCTGCCCATCGCCGCGCGCTCACTGGTCAGCGTGGACATCGCGACGGCCCAACCGTCGTCGACGGCACCGAGCCGGGCACTGTCGGGGATCCGGACGTCGTCGAAGAAGACCTCGTTGAAGTGGCTGTCGCCGTTGATCTGACGGATCGGCCGGACGGTGATGCCGGGACGGTCCATCTCGACCAGGAAGGCGGTGATGGACCGGTGACGGTCGGCGGGCGCCCCGGTGCGGGCGAGCAACTCGCCGACGTCGGAGAGATGTGCCCACGAGGACCACACCTTCTGGCCGTTGAGCACCCAGTCGTCACCGTCGCGTACCGCCGTGCAGCGAAGCGCGGCGAGGTCGGAACCGGCTTCCGGCTCCGAGAAGAGCTGGCAGGCGAGGGCGTCCCCCCGCCACAGGGCCCGGACCCAGCGGTCCCGCTGCGGCGCGGTGCCGTGGGCCAGGATCGTCGGCGCGACGATGCGCCGGCTGACCGTGAAGTACGCCTGGTCGGGCAGCGCGTACCCGCACAGGACGTCACGCAGCGCGGCGGCGACGTCCGGGTCCAGGCCCCGGCCGCCGTGCTCGACGGGTCCGTCGAACCAGGCGAGGCCGGCGTCGAAGAGCCGTCGCTGGAACGCCGAGGAGACGGCCAGCCCGCTGTCACCGCCGCCGGGCTCGTCCACCACGGCCTCCGGGTCGTGACGGACCAGCCCTTCGGCGGCGGCGAACGCGTGGATCTCGGTGACCAGCGCGTCGAAAGTCGGGTCCGGCATGGTCACCGCCCCGCCCAGACCGGCGCGCGCCGCTCGGCGAACGCGCGCGCGCCCTCGGCCGCGTCCGCCGAGGCGAACACCGGGTCGAACCACTCGTCCTGCCGGGCGAACGCCTCGTCGTCGGACCAGTCCGGGCTGCGCCGCAGCACCTGCAGACTGGCGGCGACCGCGAGCGGTGCGTTCGCGGCGATGGTCTGCGCCAACCGGAGTGCCCCGTCGAGCGCCCCACCGGCCGGCGTGAGCTGGTTGACCAGCCCGCACCCGGCGGCGCGCGGGGCGTCGATCGGTGCGCCGGTGAGGACGAGCTCCATCGCGAGGGCGTAGGGCAGCCGGCGGGGGAGCCGGAACGTGCCGCCGCCCCGGGCGGCCAACCCGCGAGTGACCTCCGGCAGCCCGAACCGGGCGTCCTCGGCGGCCACGACCAGGTCACAGGCGAGCACCATCTCGAAGCCGCCACCCAGGGCCCAGCCCTCGACGGCGGCGACGAGCGGCACCTGCGGCGGAGACTGCACGAACCCGGCGAACCCCCGGCCGGGCACACTCGGCCGGCCCTGGACCGGGAAGTCCCGCAGGTCCATCCCGGCGCTGAACGTGCCACCGGCGCCGGTGAGCACGACGGCCCGGACGCTCGCGTCGGAGTCGAGCGAGATGAACGTCTCGGCCAGCGCCTCCGCCGTGACCCGGTTGATCGCGTTGCGTCGGTGCGGCCGGCTCACCGTCACGACCGCGACGTGACCGTGGCGGTGCAGGAGGACGGCGGGCGCGTCGGCTGGTGCGTGCGGAGCGCCGGCCATCAGCGTGGCGCCATCCGGATCGCGCCGTCGAGGCGAACGGTCTCACCGTTGAGGTAGCCGTTGG
The DNA here is from genome assembly GCF_040642635.1 of Micromonospora sp. NPDC047793. Classification (NCBI taxonomy): domain Bacteria; kingdom Bacillati; phylum Actinomycetota; class Actinomycetes; order Micromonosporales; family Micromonosporaceae; genus Micromonospora; species Micromonospora sp. NPDC047793. The sequence continues at coordinate 195,875 of NZ_JBEYSG010000009.1, forward strand.
AGAGCATGTGCACCGCGAGTGCCGCGTACTCGTCGGGCGCGCCGAGCCGCTTCGGGCTCGGGACGCTCGCGGCCAGCCCGGCGCGCAGGTCGTCGCGCAGCCGCCCCAGCATCGGGGTGTCGAACACCCCGGGCGCGATCGTGTTGACCCGGATCTGCCGACTCGCCAGGTCCCGCGCGGTGACCAACGTGATCCCGTGCACCCCGGCCTTCGCGGCGGTGTAGGACGCCTGGCCGATCTGACCTTCGAAAGCGGCGACCGACGCGGTGAGCACACACGCGCCGCGTTCCCCGTCGACCGGCTCGGCCTCCGCGATCGCCGCGGCGACCAGACGCAGCACGTTGTACGTGCCGACGAGGTTGACCCGGACCACCTCGGCGAAGCCCTCGATCGGCGCGGGTCGACCCTCCTTGTCCAGGATGCGCAGGCGGTCGCTGCCCCGGCCGGCGCAGTGCACCAACCCCCGTACCGGCCCGCGCTCCCGCGCGACGTCCACGGCTGCGGACATCTCCTCGGTGCTGGTGATGTCGGCGGCGACGAACGTCGCGGCCGGGCCGAGCGCCTTCGCCTCGGCGGTGCCGGCCTCGGTCGCGGTGGGCAGGTCGACCATCACCACGGTCGCGCCTCCGGCGACGAGTCGGCGTGTGGTGGCCAGGCCGAGCCCGGAGGCCCCACCGGTCACCACGACGGTGGCCTTGTCCAGATTCACGTTCAGTTCTCCTGCCGCCATTGCACCACTGACGCCATTGACGATTACGGTAAAACGCGGCCACGTCCAATACACCTCTGCGCCGAACAGATAGGGGATGCCTATCGGACGGTTCGGCGCCTTCGTCTTGACACGGATTGTGTGCCGACTAACGTCGTCCGTGGCAGTGGCGCGGGCATATTCGGAAGCACATTCTGCGGGAGTGAGCCGGTGAGATCCTTGGCCTCGGTCGGACCGGGTGACTGGCCCACCATGAGTGCGCACGCCTACCCGGACGCACCGGCGTTGCGGACCCCCGACGGGGTCGCGCTGACGTTCGCCGGCCTGGAGGCCCGCGCGTCGCGGCTGGCGAGCGCGTTACGGGCGGCCGGCATCGCACCGGGCGAACGGATAGCGATCCTGGGCACCGACAGCGTCGGCTACGCGGTGACGCTCTTCGCCTCGCTCAAGCTGGGCACGATCGGCGCGCCGCTGAACTACCGGCTCGCCGCTGCCGAGCTCTCCGCGTTGACGGCGCTGGCCGACCCGGCCGTGCTGGTGCTGGAGTCGCGCTACGCACACCTGCTCGACGACCTGCGGGCTGCGGCACCGGGGCTGCGCCTGGTGTTGACCCTGGACGGACCGTCGGCCGGGATCGCCTCGATCGAGGAGTTCGGCGACGCGCACGACCCGCCCGGCCCGGCCAGCCTGCCGGCCGCGACCAGCGACGACGACGTGTTGCTGTGGATGTTGACCAGCGGGACCACCGGCACCCCTCGGGTGGTCGCGCAGACCCAGCGGATGCTCAAGGCGAACACCGCCAAGGGCGTGCTCGAACAGGGATTCCAGCCGGGGGAGTGCCTGTACGCGGGCACCCCGCTGTTCCACGTCTCCGGGATGGGCTGGCTCTACTACGCGATCTCCCGGGGCGCGGCGCTCATGCTGCTCCCGCAGTTCGACGCGGCGGCGGTGCTGGGCTGCCTGCGTAGCGGCGTGGTGACCCGGTGCCTGCTGGTGCCGAGCATGGTCGTCGCACTGCTCGACCATCCGGACGCGGGTGCGGTCCCCGCCCTGCGCAGCATCGCCTACGGCGGCTCCGCGATGCCTCCCGAGCTCGTCCGTCGGCTGCACGAGACGTTCGGCTGCGACCTGTACAACACCTTCGGCGCCGGCACCGAGGGAGGTGGCCAGACGATCCTGCGTCCGGCCGACCACCGTGCCGCGTTCGCCGGGCAGCCGCACCTGCTCGGCTCGATCGGCCGTCCGATGTTCGGCGTCGACCTGCGGTTGTGCGACGCGGACGGCAACGAGGTCGGCGTCGGCACGGTCGGCGAGATCCGTACGCGCAGCGACACGGTGATGAGCGGCTACGTCGGGAACCCCGAGCTCACCGCCACCAAGGTGGTCGACGGCTGGATCCGCAGCGGAGACATGGCCTGGCGGGACGACGAGGGTTACCTCTATCTCGCCGGCCGCGTCGACGACATGATCCTGCGCGGCGGCGAGAACATCTTCCCGGCCGAGATCGAGAACGTGCTGGTGGACCACCCGACGGTCGCCGAGGCGGCGGTGGTCGGCCTGCCGGACCAGCGGTGGGGGCAGATCGTCGTGGCGGCTGTCGTCGCCGCGCCCGGTGCCGTGCCTGACCCCGACGAGCTGCGGGCCCACTGCCGGTCCCGGCTGGCCGGCTACAAGACACCGGCGCGGGTCGTGGTCGTCGCCGCGCTGCCGAAGAACGCGTCCGGAAAGACGGTCCGTGCCGCACTCGCCGCCGACCTGGCGGTGACCACGTGAGCGCCCCGGAGCACGGCGTCCCGCCGGCCCGACCGGCCGACCCGGGGGCCGCGTCCGGCGACACCGATGCGCAGGCGGTGCGGGTGACCCGCGACGGACCGGTGCTGACCGTCACGATCGACCGTCCGGCACGACGCAACGCGATGACCTATGCGGCCTGGGACGAGCTGGGCGCGGCCCTGAGCGAGGCGGCGGCCGGCGACGCCCGGGTGGTGGTGGTGACCGGCACCGCCGGGGCGTTCTGCAGCGGTGGCGACCTCGACGGCGGCGACCGGGCGCCGCATCCGCACGCGCAGCTCGCGGCCGTCGCCCGCACCTGTCAGACCCTGGTGTCGCTCCCGCAGCCGACGATCGCACAGGTCGACGGGCTCGCCGCCGGCGCCGGCTTCGGCCTGGCGTTGGCCTGCGACTTCGTGGTGGCCAGCAGGCGGGCACGATTCGGCACCATGTTCCTGGCCCGTGGTCTGTCGCCGGACTTCGCCACATCGTGGCTGTTGCCCCGGCTGGTCGGGCCACGCCTGGCCACCCGGCTGTGCCTGCTGCCGGAGATCGTCGACGCCGACCGCGCCCACGCGTGGGGTCTGCTGGAGGACGTCGTGGAGCCGGACGAACTGCCCGGACGGGTCGAGGCCCTCGCCGCGCGACTGGCGGCGGGCCCACCGATCGCGACCCGGCTCACCAAGCAACTGCTTCGCGACTCGTTCGCCCGTGGCGTCGAGGAGTCCCTCGCCGCGGAGACGATGGCCCAGTCGATCAACCGGCTCTCGGCGGACGCGCAGGAGGGGATCGCGGCGTTCCGTGAACGCCGCCCCGCCCGGTTCGAGGGGCGATGACGGACAAGTCCGGTGCTGCGGAGTGGACGGCGGGCCGTTCCGTCGCCACGATGTCCGACGTGACGGTGAAAGCCTCCGCGGTGAAGGTAGCCGCGTCGCGCGTGGTCGCAGCTCCGGCTCAGCCCCGCACCCCGGCCCAGCACGACCGGCGTAGTCGCGTCCTGGCCAGCGCCTCGGCGATGCTGGCCACGGGTGGCGAGGACGCGTTGCAGATGAAGCGGGTCGCCGAGGACGCGCGGGTGTCGCTGGCGACGGTGTACCGCTACTTCCCGTCCAAGGACCATCTTCTCCTGGCGATGGCCCGGGCCCGGTTCGAGCGGGCGCTGGTCCGGGTCCAGCAGGCCGACATCGACCTGGCCGGCTCGACCGCGGGCGAGCGGGTCAGCGCGTACCTGTTGCGGGAGTTCGCCGCGCAGCAGCGTCAACCGCACGTCACCTCGGCGTTGGCGCGGGTGCTGATCGGCACGAACCCGGACTACCGCGAGACCCACGACGAGGTCCAGCAGATGCACCTACGGCTGCTCTCGGTGATCGCGCACGGCCACGACAGCACCCCCGGGTACGAGGCGTGGATGGTGCTGCGGGTGGTGGCCGGTTGCTTCGGCTCGGCCACCCGCAACTGGATCGCCGGTCTGCTCTCGGCGGACGAGGCGCGGTTCGAGATCGCGCTGGCGTGCCGGTTGCTGGACCTGCCGCCGGAGTCGGTCGGCAGCAGAACCGGTTCTGTCTCTCCGTGACGTTGATCGCTGCGGCTGTCTCTGACCAGGCACTATCGGCGATATCGCGCGCTAACGCAACCGTTGAAAACCAGACTTGATTCTGGAACACTCGCCGGCTAGAACCCCCGGCGATGATGCGTGAGGTGCGGGATGACCAGCATCGAGGTTCGTCAGCTCGAGTACTTCCTGGCCGTTCACGACTACGGCGGGGTGACCCGCGCGGCCAAGGCCCTGCACCTGTCCCAGCCGTCGCTGTCCCAGGCGATCCGCAGCCTGGAACGGCAACTGCGCACCGACCTGTTCCTCCGCGTCGGCCGTGGGCTGGTGCTCTCCCCGGCCGGGCAGGCCCTGGTCGGCCCCGCCCGCCAGGTCGTCCGCTCGGTGGAGCGGGCGCAGGTCGCCGTGCAGCGGGTCCGTGAACTGCACGCGGGGCAGATCTCCGTCGCCGCCGGGGCGGGACTCGTCGCCGACCCCCTCGCCCCCTGGCTCGGCCGCTTCCGTCGCAAGTATCCCGACACCGTGGTGCGGGTCGAGGAGAGCGAGAGTGACGACGGCGTCGCCGAACTCGTCCGCTCCGGCGACTGCGAGCTGGGCCTGACCGCCGGCCTGATCGTCTGCGACGAACTGGAGCAGTTGCTGGTCAGCGAACAACACGTCGTGCTGGTCTCGCCGCCCGGCACGCCCTGCTCGGGTGGGCCGGTGCCGCTGGAACAACTCGCCGGTGTGCCGATGGTCGTCGGTGACCGTCGGGGCCAGGCCTGGACGGACGTGGAACGGGCGATGGCGGCGCGGGGCGTCGCCGCCACGGTCGTCGTGGAGGTCGCCCGCACCTCCTCCACCATCCCGCTCGTGCTGGCCGGGGTCGGCTCGACGTTCCTGACCCTGCGCTTGGCGATCGAGGCTCGGGCACGAGGCGCGGTGGTCCAGGAGATCACGCCCGCGCAGGTCCGCCGGCTGCGGCTGCTCCGCCGTCCGGGGGACCGGTCGGTCGGCGTCAACGCCCTCACCGGCGTGATCCACACCGACGCGAAACGATGGGTCACCGCGCTACAGGAGCAACAGGACCTCGGCCTCGGTCTGGTCGCCGCCGGTGCCGCCGTCGACGCGCGGATCCGCGACGCCCGCGCGGCCGCGGCGAGTCGCCAGGTCCGCCTCGCAAGCTGACGCATGCGCGTCGCCGAATGCGACCGATACTTCCCCGCTATGGGTGCAGTCGAACTAGGTATGCGGTAGACCGAATCGTACGTTGACCACCGCTCCCCAGGCCGTGACGATGATTTCGAGCACATTTCCTGTGACCCTCACGCATCTGCATTCGCAGGATTTATTCCAGGCTTTGGAGGAATTCGGTGGCTTCGACGATGAAAAGGCGCAGGGCGCTGGCGATGGTGGCCGCGCTCGCTCTCCTACCTCTTACCGCGTGTGGCGACGACGATTCCGGCACCACGGGTGCCGACGGCGAGATGACGCTCCGCCTCGGATTCGCCGGAGCGGTGTTGTCGCCCGGTGCCGCCATGTACACCTCGCTGCCCGACCTGCTCGGCTTCTGGGGCGAGGACAAGCTCACGGTCGAGATCACCCGGATCGAGGGCACCGCCGTGGCGCTGTCGGCGATGGTCGGTGACCAGATCGACGTCGCCGTCGTCTCCGGCGAGGCGGTCGTCCCGCCGATCTCCGAGGGACAGCCCTTCGTGATCCCGTACTCGCTGAGCCAGCGCGGCATCGTCGTCACCGCCGTGCCCGCGAACAGCGCGATCAACGGTCTCGGCGACCTGGGCGGCAAGACCGTCGGCGTGCCGAACCTCGCCAGCGGTGCGGTCACCTTCACCAAGGCCGGTGCGGCCGAGGCCGGCGTCGACCCGAACAGCATCACGTTCGTCGCGATCGGCACCGGCGCCCAGGCCGCCAACGCCATCAGGAGCGGTCAGGTCGACGCGGTCAGCGACACCGACACCTCGGTCGTCGGCTTCCAGCAGGCAGGGACCGAGCTGAAGCTGCTCGACAGCGCGATCAACGACAAGCTCGTCATCGGCGTCGTCGCGGCGACCACCACGTCCAACATGAGCGGAAAGAAGGACGCGCTGGAGGCGTGGGCCAGGGGCGTCGCCAAGGCCACCGAGTGGATGCAGGCCAACCCCGAGGAAGCGGTCAAGCTGCACTACCGCAAGTTCCCGGAGACCAAGCCCGCCGGTGACGACGCGGCGGTGATCGCCTCCGGCGTGGCCCAGGTGACGGCCCGACTACAGGCGATCAAGGCGGCGGACAACGGCGAGTACGGCTCGATCCGCCCCGACCAACTGGAGTACATCGTCGGCTACCTCACCGAGAACGGGCAGCTCACCAAGCCGGTCGAGGTCGGCGCGATCTACGACGGGTCCCTGATCGCCGGCGTCAACACCTTCGACAAGGCGGCCGTACGTGCCGTGACAGCACCCAGCTGATGGAGGTCAGCGTGACCATGCAATCCACAAGCGGACCGGGTGCCGTCGGCGTGGCCCCCGGGATCGAGGTCAGCGGGGTGTCGAAGACCTTCCGCACCAACGCCGGTGACGTGGTCGCGCTGACCGACATCGACCTGGAGGTCCGGCAGGGCTCGTTCGTGTCGCTGGTCGGCCCGAGCGGCTGCGGCAAGTCCACCCTGCTCCGGATCGTCGCCGGGCTGGAGACCAGCAGCGGTGGCACGACCAAGGTGGCCGGCACACCGGTCGACGGGCCGCGACGGGACTTCGGCATGGTGTTCCAGCAGCCGGTGCTGCTGCCCTGGCTGACCATCTTCCGCAACGTCATGCTGCCGGCCGACGTCGCCCGGGACCGCTCGCCCCAGGCCCGCCAACGGGCTGCCGACCTGCTGGAACTGGTCGGTCTCGACGGCTTCCAGCATCGTTACCCCCGTGAGCTGTCCGGCGGCATGCAGCAGCGTGCCGCGCTCGTCCGGGCCCTGATGAGCCGACCCAGCCTGCTGCTGATGGACGAGCCGTTCGGTGCCCTCGACGCCCTCACCCGCGAGACGATGAACTCCGAACTACTGCGGATCTGGTCGGAGACCGGCGCCACCACGCTGTTCGTGACGCACTCGATCGCCGAGGCGGTGTTCCTCAGCGACGTCGTGGTGGTGCTCTCCGGCCGTCCCGGCACGATCCTCGACCAGGTCCGGATCGACCTGCCCCGTCCCCGCACGTTCGACGTCATGGACTCGCCGGAGGCGTCGAGGCTGACCAGCCACATCCGTGGACACCTGCATGCACGAGGAGCGGTGGGATGACCGTGACCAGGAGCGAGCCCGTCCAGGGCGAGGCCGGGGCGACCGGTCCCGAGCAGCCGGCCGCGCGCAGGCGTCGGTCCCGGTCACTCGTGCGCCGGTACCCCACGCTCATCGTCAGTCCGTTGATCGCGCTCGTCGCGCTCACCGCCTGGGTGTCGGCCATCGAGATCTTCGGTGTGGAGCCACTGATCCTGCCGCCGCCGCTGGACGTGCTCGACGAACTGTGGATCATGCTCACCGGCACGGAGTTGTACCGGAACCTGCTGGTGACGGTCTCCGAGTTCGGTATCGGGTTCGTGCTGGGTTCGGTCTCGGCGATCATCGTCGCGGCGGTCCTGGTGCGCATCCCGCCTCTGGAGAAGGGCTTCTCCCCGTACATCATCGCCTTCCAGAACTTCCCCAAGATCGCCATCGCGCCCATGCTGGTCACCTGGTTCGGCTTCGGCATGGCACCCAAGATCGCGCTGGCCACCGTGCTGGCCTTCTTCCCGGTGTTCGTCAACGTCATCGTGGGACTCAAGTCCTCCACCCGCGAACAACGCGACCTGATGCGGATGCTGCAGGCATCGGAGTGGCAGACGTTCCGGATGCTGCGGGTCAAGGTGGCGTTGCCGTACATCTTCGCCGGTCTGCGGGTCGCCGCCGTGTTCAGCCTGCTGGGCGCGATCACCGGGGAGTTCATCAGCTCCTCCCAGGGGCTGGGCTACATGCTGTTGCAGCGCAACGCCCAACTGCACGTCGACGGGGTCTTCGCGCTGCTGGTGGTGATGGCGGCGATCGGCCTGGCGGTGCACGGCATCCTCGCGCTGCTCAACCGGAAGATCATCTTCTGGGAGGACCACGACCAGGCCAAACGGCCGGCACAGGAAGAGAGCGTCTGACCGATGCGGCGCACGTTGTTCGCACCGGAACACGAGGAGTTCCGGCACCTGGTCCGCAAGGTGATCGAACGGGAGGTGTCGCCGTACCACCAGCAGTGGTGCGAGGACGGCATCGTGCCCCGCGACCTGTTCCGCACCCTGGGCGCGGTGGGGGTGATGGGATTCTCCGTCCCGGAGGAGTACGGCGGAGCGGGCACCGTCGACTACCGCTACAACGTGGTGATCCAGGAGGAGACCGCCCGCGCCGTGGTCACCCTCGGCGGTCTGCGTACCCACCTGGACATCGTGCTGCCGTACCTGCTCGCCTTCGCCGACGAGGGCCAGCGGGAGCGGTGGTTCCCCGGGTTGGCCTCCGGTGACCTGTACACCGCGATCGCGATGAGCGAACCCGGCGTCGGCTCCGACCTCGCCGGCATCAGCACGGTCGCGGTCCGCGACGGCGACCACTACGTGGTCGACGGTGCGAAGACGTTCATCACCGGCGGGGAACTGGCCGATCTCGTGGTCGTGGTGGTCCGCACCGGACGGGAACCGGACGACCGCCGGGCCGGGCTCTCCCTGCTCGTCGTGGAGAAGGGCACGCCGGGCTTCACCGTCGGGCGTCGACTGCACAAGATCGGACTCGCCACCCAGGACACCGTGGAGCTGGCCTTCGACGGGGCGCGCGTCCCCGTCGCCAACCGGCTCGGGCCGGAGGGCGCCGGCTTCACCGCGCTCACGCACAACCTCGCCCAGGAACGCCTCGCGATCGCCGTCGGTGCCGTCGCGCAGGCCACCACCGCTCACGAACACACCATCCGGTACGTCCGCGAGCGGACGGTCTTCGGCCGCCCGCTCGGGCACTTCCAGAACACCAAGTTCGAGCTGGCCGCGATGGCGGCCGAACTGGAGGCCGGGCAGGCCCTGCTCGACACGGCGGTGCGGGCGCACCTGGACGGGGAACTGACCCCGGCCGACGCGGCCAAGACGAAGCTGTTCTGCACCGAGATGCAGGGCCGCGTCGTCGACCGGTGCCTGCAACTGCACGGCGGGTACGGCTACGTCACCGAGTACCCGATCGCCCGGATGTACGCCGACGCGCGGGTCACCCGCATCTACGGCGGCACCAGCGAGGTCCTCAAGAGCATCATCAGCAAGTCCCTGGAGCTGTGACCCGTGCCGATCTACGCCCTCGGGGACCTGGTCCCCGACATCGACCCCTCCGCGTACGTCCACCCGGACGCGGTCGTGATCGGCCGTGTCCGCCTCGGAGCCGACACCTCGGTGTGGCCCGGCGCGGTGCTGCGCGGTGACGGCAACGAGATCGTCATCGGCGCGGGCACGAACGTCCAGGACGGCACTGTCGTCCACGCCAGCGAGCGCCACGCCACCCGGGTCGGCGAGCGCTGCGTCATCGGGCACCTCGCCCACCTGGAAGGCTGCGTCGTCGAGGACGACGCGCTCGTCGGTTCGCAGGCCGTCGTGCTCGCCGATGCCGTGGTCGGTGCCGGCGCGCTGGTCGGCGCGGCGGCGCTGGTGCCACCCCGCTTCGTCGTCCCGCCCCGCACCATGGCACTCGGCGTGCCGGTGTCGATCCGCGACACCCCGCCCGATGCCGACGTCCTGCGGATCAACGCCGCGCGCTACGTCGAGTCGGCACGCCGGTACCGCACCTCACTCCGCCGGATCGACTGAAGGGCAACATCGATGCAGCAGCAGATACCGGCGCTGGACGGGGTCCGGGTCGTCGAACTCGGCCAGCTCATCGCCGGACCGTTCTGCGGCCAGTTGATGGCCGACTTCGGCGCCGACGTCGTCAAGGTCGAACAGCCCGACCAGGGCGACCCGATGCGTCACTGGGGCCACAGCAAGAACGGCAGGTCGCTGTCGTGGAGCGTGATCGCGCGCGGGAAGCGCAGCGTGACCGCCGACCTGAAGTCCGCCGACGGCAGGGCCTTCGTCCTCGCGCTCGTCGCACAGGCCGACGTCCTGGTGGAGAACTTCCGACCGGGCACCCTGGAGCGCTACGGGCTCGGCTGGGACGAGCTGTCCGCCGCCAACCCGCGACTGATCCTCATCCGGGTCAGCGGCTTCGGCCAGACCGGGCCGTACGCCACCCGGGCCGGATACGGCTCGATCGGTGAGGCGATGGGCGGCCTGCGGCACCTCGTCGGCGACCCGGACCGGCCACCCAGCCGTACCGGACTGTCGATCGGGGACATGCTCGCCGGGATGCACGCCGCGTACGGCGCCCTCCTCGCGCTCTACGCCCGCCAGCGCACCGGCGCCGGCCAGGTCGTGGACGTCTCCATCTACGAGTCCGTGCTGGCCATGACCGAGGCGCTGGTGGCCGACTACGCCATCGCGGGTGTCACGCGGCAGCGTTCCGGTGCCGTGCTCCCCGGCATCGCACCGTCCAACGTGTACCCGACCTCCGACGGCGACTTCGTGCTCGTCGCGGCGAACCAGGACACCGTGTTCCGCCGCCTCGCCGCCGCCATGGGACGACCCGACCTGGCCACCTCGCCGGAGTACGCCACCCATGCCGCCCGTGGCGTACGCCAGCGTGAGCTCGACGACCTGATCGCCGGTTGGACCGCGCACCACCGGGCCGACGAGATCCTGGCGGTCCTGGAGCAGCACGGGGTGCCGGCCGGCCGGGTGTACACCGCCCGCGACATGCTCGACGACCCGCAGTTCCAGGCGCGGGAGAGCATCGTGCGGGTGCCCGATCCCGACCTCGGTCCCATCCCGATGCAGAACGTGGCACCACGCCTGTCGGCCACCCCCGGCACGATCCGCTGGCCCGGCCCGGCGCTCGGCGCCCACGACGCGGAGGTGCGGGCGGCCCTCCTGCCAGGTGAGTAGGGGTGTCGGTGGCGTACCGTCACCGTTTCACGACGGCCGATTCGCCGCGCTACACCTTTCTGGCCCGGACGGCGTCGTAGGCGATCCGTTGCTCGCTGCGGCGGCAGCCGCTGGATTCGCCGAACGAGGCGTGCGGCTGGCTCTGGGTGACGCCGATCTCGCGGTTGTCGTCGGTCACCTTCTGCCGGCCCAGCGAGACCCAGGAACCCCGGTTGGCGGCCTGGTCGACGATGGTCTCCCCGTACTCCACCTGGTCGGCCAGGTTCGGCACGTCCGGCACGTGGACGCTGACCTCGTAGGTGCCCTTGGGCAGGCCCGTCAACGAGAACATCACGTAGGGAACCGTGCAATCCCTGCCGACCGCCACCGGGACCCAGCCCCATCGTCCGGTCGCGCCGCCCGAGGGCTCGTACCGGATTTCGCCGATCACGTCGTTGGCCGACTTGTAGTACCAGTAGCGGTACGTCGGGCTGCTCGGGTGCTCCGGCATCGTGCCGGTGGTGGAGGAGTTGACGCTGACGACGTACTCGGTGCGCGTGTGGCCCGGCGTCGCGGACGCCGAGCCGTCCGGCCGGTTCGGCGTCCCGGACGACGGCCGAGGTGCCGCCGACGAACTCTGCGGGGCGGCCGGGTCCGCCGTGGTGGGGGTCGCATCGACGTCGGCGGCGTCCGGACCTGCGGAACGAACGGCCTGGTACGCGGCGAACGCCACACTGGCGGCGACGAACCCGACCGCGCACAGCGCCACCGTGCGGACGTGGAGGCTGGGGATCTTCTGGTTGATCAGGCCCGCGACGATGTTGCCCGCGAGACCGAAGAGTGCGAGCACGCCCGCGACGAGGAGGAACTCCGGCCAGGAGGTGGGCATGCACGCATCGTATTCGAGGATCAGAAGTGATCGATTCCCGTCCGGTGGCGTCGCCGTTATGTGCAGGTCCGGCGGGAGTCCGGGTACCCTCGGGCGGGTGCGGATCATCGCGTTCATGGCTGTCCTCCTCGTCGTGCTGGCCGCCGTTGCGCTCATCGGAGGGGTGCTGACGGCGGGCACCCGACGTCGCCGTCACGCGGCGCAGGTGTCGGCGCGGTGGACGGTGCGCCACTACGCCATCCCGGGGCGTGGGCACACCGTGGTCGGTGTGAGCCTCACCGACGCCGACGGCCGGATCCACGGTGAGAACGTGGTCGCCCGCATCCCGGACGGCGCTCCCGACTGGCAACGCGACTTCGTCGCGGCCCGCCAGGAGGCCGAGGAGCGCGCCTTCCACCTGAACAGCGACCGCCCGCCGATGCTCGGGAGCTGACGCCGCCGGGTCGTGCGGCCCCGGCCCCGGCGGGTCGACTAGCCTGCCTGCTCATGGAGGCCACCGACGACCGGCTGGAGCTGGTCGTCGACCCGACCCGGCCCACCGGGCGCACGCTTCTGGCCGGTGGCGTCGAGCAGTCGTACGTGGATCTCGCCGACCCCACCTACCTGCACTTCGAGTACGTGCGTCGGATGGCCGCCGTGGCCGATCTCGCCGCGCCGGCCGGTGATCCGCTCGACGTGCTGCACCTGGGCGGCGGCGCGCTGACCCTGCCGCGCTACGTCGGTGCGACCCGGCCCGGCTCGGCACAGGTGGTCGTCGAGCGGGACCCTGCCGTGGTCGACCTGGTGACCCGGGACCTGCCGCTGCGGCAGCCCGGGGTCGAGATCCGGGTGGACGACGCGCGCGAGGCCGTCGCCGAAGCCCCCGCCGACGCGTACGACCTGGTGTTCGCGGACATCTACCGGGCGGCCCGGATGCCGCCGCACGTGGCCACCGTGGCGTTCGCCGTCGAGGTCGCCCGGGTGCTGCGGCCGGCCGGCGTCTACCTGGTCAACGTCACCGACCTGCCGCCGCTGGTCCTCGCCCGGGTGCAGGCGGCCACCCTGCGCGCGGTCTTCGCCGACGTCTGCGTCGTCGCCGACCGGCGGATGCTGCGCGGCCGGCGGTACGGCAACCTGGTGCTCGCGGCGGCCAGGAGCCCGGGTCGGCTGCCGGTGGCGCGCCTGACGCAGCGGGCACGCCGTGACCCGGTACCCGGCGACGTGCTGCACGGACCGACGCTCGACGTCTTCGTCGCCGGTGCCCGACCGCGCACCGACGACGCCGGGCACTGACACCCGGCCTTCTCCGCCAGAGTGACGCCTGCCCGTCGACGGCGTATTGGCAAGCAAGTGCTTGTGCAAACAGTGGCTTGTATTAGGGTTGGTGTCATGCCAGCCTCGCTCGTCGCACCCGGGCCTGACCTCGACTCGGCCTTCGCCGCACTCGGTGATCCCGTCCGCCGTGCCCTGGTGGCTCGCCTCGCACAGGGTGATGCCACGGTGGGTGAACTCGCCGCGCCGTTCGCCATGACCCCGCAGGCGATCTCGCACCACGTCGGTGTCCTGCGGCGGTGCGGTCTCGTGGAGCAGCGGCGCGAGGGCACCAAGCGTCCGTGTCGGCTCCGGGTCGACCACCTGTCGCAGCTCAGCACGTGGATCGACGATCAGCGCCGCATCTGGGACGACCGGCTCGACGTCCTGGCGCAGCACCTCGCCGACGACGGAGCGCCACGATGACCGCCCGCGCGGAACTGCACGGCGACGAACTGATCGCACGGCGGCGTCTCCCGGCGGCACCGGAGCGGGTCTGGGTCGCCTTCACCTCGCCGTCCGGCATCGCGGCGTTCTGGGGCGGTACGCACGCCACCGTGCCGCCCGAGTCGGTGACCGTCGACCTGCGTCCCGGTGGAGAGTTCGCGCTCGACACCCGTGGGCCGAACGGCGCGACCCGGCGGCTCCGGTTCGTCTATGTGAGCGTCGACGCACCGCACCGGCTCGTGTTCGACGAGTCCACCACGGGCCTGCGGACCACCGTCACCGTTCACCCTGCCGACGGCGGCGCGGATCTCACGGTTCACCAGCGCCGACTGCCGCCCGAACTGCGGACGGCCCAGGCAGCCGACGGGCTGGCCTCGATTCTCGACGCACTAGCCACTCACTTGCACCATTCCGATGTCATGCCAGGACGGAGCACCCGATGACCCAGCAGACCCAACGCCACCTCGTCGCGGAGTACTTCGAGGGATTCCGGACGAGCGACCACCGGCGAATCCTCGCGACCCTCAGCGACGACGTCGAATGGGTCATCCACGGCCACCGCACCACCCACGGCAAGACGGCGTTCGACGGCGAGATCGAGAACCCGGGTTTCACCGGCAGCCCCGAACTCGACGTGCAGCGTGTCTACGAGGACGGCCCGGTCGTCGTCGCCACCGGCGAGGGACGTGGCACCAGCGTCGATCACGGGCCGTTCCGCTTCGCCTTCAACGATCTGTTCACGTTCCACGACGGGTTCATCGCCCGCGTCGACTCCTACGTCGTTCCGCTGTCCTGAGGCACGCGGTGCCGGGTCGATCACTCGGCTTGGTGCCGGGCAGCGCTGTGGAAGGTGGTAGTGGGCGAGTGTGGTGACCGATTGTCACCACACTCGTATGCTCAGGCGTCGAAACGGCCGGCCTTGATGCCCCGGACGAAGCCGGTCCACTGGTCGGCGGTGAAGGACAGCGGCGACCCCTGCCGATCCTTGCTGTCGCGGACCATGACGATCTGGGACGGGGTGGCAACCTCGACGCAGTTGCCGCCCCCGTTGCTGCGCGTGCTCTTCTTCCACCTCAGTGCCGTCATGTCTGTTCCTCCGCGATCGATGCGATGAGCTTGCGGGACTGCGCTTCGGTGGACTCGTCGAGCACAGTACGTCGAACTGTGGAGCGCGTGGCGTGAGACGTGTCAGGAGAGCTTGTCGACCAAGGCGTACGGCCACGCCTCGCTGTATCTCCTCGCGGGTCATCTCGGACGCCCGGGGTGAGGCGGTCGAGCGTCGCGCCGTCTTCGTCCAGCCGGCCGGACTGCGGGCCGCCCCGGTGCCCGTGGCGGTCGGGGCAGGCGCGTCGCCGGGGCTTGCGGCGGTCACCTCGCTGAGTAGGTTCGTCGATGTGGACCTGGAGGACATCGCCGCCCGGCTCGGCGTACCCGTCGAGGACGTCACGCGTGTCGATCGGCTCGCCGGTGACCGGCCGTCGGCCCCGTTGCCCGCGAAGGCCGACGCGCCCGAGATCCTGGACCGGCTCGCCGTACGCCCGGACGACGCCGCCGAGATCCTGGCCGGCTGGCCCGATCCCGACTCGGCGCTGTGGACCCCGGAGCTGCGGTGGCTGCTCGACCGCTCGATCGCCCTGGTCCGCGCCGACCTCGGCGGCCACGAGTGGCTGCCGCCCGGCCCGGAGGTGCCCCGCGATCGCGGACCGGCCTGGCGGCACCTGTACGTGTACGCGTACCTGGCCCTGCTCGACGTGGTGCGCGCCTTCCACCGCGACCACGGCGTCCCCGACGCGGTGTCCTGGACGACCCTGGCGGACCTGGGCCGCAACCTCGCGATCGACCGGCGGATGCACCGCGAGGGCTGGCCGGTCATGCAGAGCTGGTTGACCCTGCACGCGCGCGGCAGCGTCTACGAGCTGGGCCGGTTGCAGCACCAACGCGGCGACACCATCGGCCTGCACGTCCCCGAGTCGGGGCCGCTGAGCCCGCAGGCGGTCGACGACTCGCTCGACCGGGCCCGCGTCTTCTTCCCGCGCCACTTCCCCGACGAGGAGTACACGGCGTTCTCCTGCGGCTCGTGGCTGCTCGACCCGCAACTGCGGGAGTACCTGCCGGAGGACTCCCACATCGTCCAGTTCCAGCGCCGGTTCACGCTGGAGCCCTACGAGGAGCCGGAGGGACTGGACGCAGATGTCGAGGTGCGGCGGTTCGTGTTCCGCAGCCTGAGCACGCCCCTGGACGACCTGCCGCGCCGCACCGTGCTGCACCGCGCGGTCGTCGACCACCTGCGCGCGGGTAGCCACTGGCACTGGCGTCGGGGGCACTTCCCGATCTGACCATCCGCGTCGGTGCCGGAGTCAGCCGGTCGGCTGCTCCGGCGCGCCGTGCCGCGCGGCCTCCGGTCCCGGCACGGCCGCCCGTTGCCCGGGTACGTCGGTACCCGTCGACCCGTCCGACCCGGTGGCGGCCGCGGTCACCGCGGGCGTGGCGGACTCGGTGGCCTCCCGCAACGCGGTACGCGCCAGCACCTGCTGCAACGTCACGGTCCGCTCGGAGCGGCCCCGACCGATGAAGCTGACGAACCAGTGCAGTACGGCGGTGACCCGGTTCTTGAAGCCGACCAGGTACAACAGGTGCACGGCGAGCCAGAGCAGCCACCCGGTCAGTCCGGCCAACCGCAGCCGACCGACGGTGGCCACCGCCGAGAAGCGCGAGATGGTCGCCATGCTGCCCTTGTCGCGGTACCGGAAGGGCTGATCCGCCGGCTCGCCCCGCAGCCGGCGCAGGATCTGCCGGGCCGCGTACCGCCCGCCCTGGATGGCCACCTGCGCCACACCCGGCAGCCGGTCCAGCGACATCAGGTCGCCGACGACGAACACCTCGGGACGCCCGGGCAGGGTCAGGTCCGGCTCGACCTTGACCCGACCGGCCCGGTCGGTCTCGGCGCCGGCCCGGGAGGCCAGGTGCGCGCCCAGCGGTGACCCCGACACCCCGGCCGCCCAGATCTTCGTCCGGCACTCGATGCGCCGTCGCCGGCCGTCCCGGTCGGCCACCTCGATGCCGTCGTCGTCCACGCCCACCACCGTGGCGCCCAGCTCCACGTCGACACCGAGGCGGTGCAACTGCTGCAACGCTTTGCCGGAGAGCCGGTCCCCGAACGTGCCGAGGACCGAGTCACCGGCGTCCAGCAGGATGATCCTGGCCTTGCGGGGGTCGATGCGGCGGAACTCGCCCGGCAGGGTCCGGTGCGCCAGCTCGGCGATCTGCCCGGCCATCTCCACGCCGGTGGGTCCGGCGCCGACCACCACGAACGTCATCCACCGGGCGATGGTCGCCGGGTCGGTCTCCAGCTCGGCCAGCTCGAACGCCCCGAAGATCCGTCCGCGCAGTTCGAGCGCGTCGTCGATGCTCTTCATGCCGGGCGCGTGCTCGGCGAACTCGTCGTGGCCGAAGTACGACTGCGTCGCCCCGGCGGCGACGATCAGGCTGTCGTACTCGACGCGGAACGTGGTCAGCGGCGCGTTCGCGGTGACCGTCCGGGTCTCCAGGTCGATGTCGGTGACCTCGCCGAGCAGGACCTCGGCGTTGCGCTGCCGACGCAGGATCTCGCGGGTGGCGGGCGCCACCTCGCCGGGGGAGAGGATGCCGGTCGCCACCTGGTAGAGCAGCGGCTGGAACAGATGGTGGGTGGTCCGCGCGACCATCGTCACGTCCACCGGTGCGCGGCGGAGCGCCTTGGCCGCGAAGAGGCCGCCGAAGCCGGATCCGACGATCACCACCCGGTGCCGCCGGTCACCGGTGCCCGTGCCGTCGGCGGTCCTGTCTCGGTTCATCTGCGCTCTCCGTCCCGGTGTGAGCCACGCCCTCGGGCGTCTGCACGTCATCCTCAGGCGCGCTCCCGGCCTGGCGGAACCGGCGGCTCGACCAATCTGTTCTGATTTCCGGTGCGTCGGCGGCGAAACCCGCACCATGGTGGCTCCGGCCACGCCCGGAGCAGGGCGCCGTGTCCGGCACCGTGCGCCGTCCGTTGCCTCTGTGACGGTGCTCACCGGCGTCGCCCGTCGCCCACGCGAGGGCCGACGCGAACAGACCGTGACACGGGCGTGCGGAGCGTCAGCAAACTTGATTGATTCCAAAAGAGTGGAGTAGGTTGGCCGGCATGACGTCCGACTTCGAGGCCCAGCTCCGCGCGGTCTCGTTGCGCGTGACCCGGCCCCGACTGGCGGTGCTCGCGGCGCTGCGGGACCACCCGCACGTCGACACCGATGCGGTGACCCGGCTGGTCCGGGCCGACCACCCCACCGTGTCCCACCAGGCCATCTACGACGTGCTGCGGGCGCTGACCGACGCCGGTCTGGTGCGGCGCATCCAGCCCGCCGGAGCCGTCGCCCGATACGAGTCCCGGGTCGGGGACAACCACCACCATGTCGTCTGCCGCTCCTGCGGCGCGATCGCCGACGTGGACTGCGCCGTCGGCGACGCACCCTGTCTCACCGCCTCCGACGACCACGGCTTCGTGGTCGACGAGGCGGAGGTCGTCTACTGGGGCACCTGCCCCGACTGCGACCGCACGCACCACCAGTGACACGCACCACCAGTGATCCGCCAGGTCGGAAGGAAGCACATTGAGTAACCCACAGCACGACGGTCCGTCGAGTGCCCAGGGCGTGGACAAGAAGGCCGAGTCCGGCTGCCCGGTCGCGCACGACTCGGTGACCGCGCACGGCAGCGAGAGCGAGAACCCGGCGATCGACTCGCCCACCCCGAAGACCGGCGGTCGCCCGCACACCAACCGGGACTGGTGGCCCAACCAGCTCGACCTCTCGGTGCTGCACGCCCACTCGTCGAAGGGCAACCCGCTCGGCGCCGACTTCAGCTACGCGCAGGCGTTCGCCAAGCTCGACGTCGAGGCGCTCAAGCGGGACATCACCCAGGTCCTCACCACCTCGCAGGACTGGTGGCCGGCCGACTTCGGCCACTACGGCGGTCTGATGATCCGGATGAGCTGGCACGCCGCCGGCACGTACCGCATCGAGGACGGCCGTGGCGGCGCGGGTGACGGCGGGCAGCGGTTCGCTCCGCTCAACAGCTGGCCGGACAACGCCAACCTGGACAAGGCCCGCCGCCTGCTGTGGCCGGTCAAGCAGAAGTACGGCCAGCAGATCTCCTGGGCCGACCTGCTCGTGCTCGCCGGCAACGTGGCGCTGGAGTCGATGGGCTTCAAGACCTTCGGCTTCGCCTTCGGCCGCCCCGACGTGTGGGAGCCCGAGGAGATCTTCTGGGGGCCGGAGGACACCTGGCTCGGTGACGAGCGCTACGTCTCCGAGCAGGAGATGTCCCAGGGCGTCGGCGCGACCGAGATGGGCCTCATCTACGTCAACCCCGAGGGCCCCCGGGGCAACGCGGACCCGCTGGCGGCGGCGCACTTCATCCGGGAGACCTTCGCCCGGATGGCGATGAACGACGAGGAGACCGTCGCGCTCATCGCCGGTGGCCACACGTTCGGCAAGACCCACGGTGCCGGCGTCGCCGACGACCACGTCGGCCCCGAGCCCGAGGGCGCCCCGCTGGAGTCGCAGGGCCTGGGCTGGCTGAGCACGCACGGCAGCGGCAAGGGCGCCGACACGATCACCAGCGGCCTCGAGGTCACCTGGACCGACCGGCCGACCGAGTGGAGCAACCGCTTCTTCGAGATCCTCTTCGGCTACGAGTGGGAGCTGACCACCAGCCCGGGTGGTGCCAAGCAGTGGGTCGCCAAGGACGCCGAGGCGATCATCCCGGACGCCCACGACCCGTCGAAGAAGCACAAGCCCACCATGCTGACGACGGACCTGTCGCTGCGCGTGGACCCGGCGTACGAGCGGATCTCCCGCCGGTTCCTGGAGAACCCCGACGAGTTCGCGCTCGCCTTCGCCAAGGCGTGGTACAAGCTGCTGCACCGCGACATGGGTCCGGTCAGCCGCTTCCTCGGCCCGTGGGTCCCCGAGGCCCAGCTCTGGCAGGACCCGGTCCCGGCCGTCGACCACGAGCTGGTCGGTGACGCCGACGTCGCCGCACTCAAGGCCAAGGTCCTGGAGTCCGGGCTGAGCACCGCCCAGCTCGTCTCCACCGCGTGGGCCTCGGCCGCCAGCTTCCGCTACACCGACAAGCGGGGCGGCGCCAACGGTGCCCGGATCCGTCTCGAGCCGCAGCGCAGCTGGGAGGTCAACCAGCCGGAGCAGCTCGCCGCGGTGCTGAAGACCCTGGAGGACATCCAGCGGGAGTTCAACTCCGCCGGTGGCGCGAAGATCTCCCTGGCGGACCTGATCGTGCTGGCCGGCTCGGCCGCCGTCGAGAAGGCGGCGCGTGACGCCGGGGTCGAGATCACCGTCCCGTTCCACCCGGGTCGCACCGACGCCAGCCAGGAGCAGACCGACGTCGAGTCGTTCCGGGTCCTGGAGCCGCGTGCCGACGGGTTCCGCAACTACCTGCGTCCGGGTGAGAAGACCCAGCCGGAGGTCCTGCTCGTCGACCGGGCCTACATGCTCAACCTGACCGCGCCCGAGATGACCGCCCTGATCGGTGGCCTGCGCTCCCTCGGGAACAACGTCGGCGACAGCCGCCACGGCGTCCTCACCGACCGGCCCGGCGTGCTCACCAACGACTTCTTCGCCAACCTGCTCTCCCCGGGCACCCGGTGGAAGGCGTCGGAGTCCGAGGAGAACGTGTACGAGATCCGCGACCTGGCCACCGACGAGGTGAAGTGGACCGCCACCGCGGTCGACCTCGTCTTCGGCTCCAACTCGCAGCTCCGGGCGCTCGCCGAGGTCTACGCCAGCGACGACGCCCACGGCAAGTTCGTGGCCGACTTCGTCGCGGCCTGGACCAAGGTGATGGAACTCGACCGGTTCGACCTGGCCTGATCCACGTCGCACCGCAGGGGCCCCGGCCGATCGTCGACGATCGACCGGGGCCCCTCCCGTTTCGAAAGACCGTACGGGCACGCAGAACCCGCCGACGCCCTACGCGGGACGACGGGCGACCAGGAGACCCGCCCCGGCGGCGAGCACGACGAACACGACCACCACGGTCAACGCCTGGCCCAGCGTCGCGCCCCCGCCCTCCGACGGTGTCCCGCCGCCAGCGGCGGCCGGCGGCGCGACGGTCGCCTCCGGCGGGGTCTCGAGCACGGCGTTGGTCGTGATCAACCGTGGCGCCGGGTAGTCGCTGTCGGCGGTGCGGTCGATCCAGTCGAGCGAGTTGCCGTCGGCACACCGTTGCAGCACCGGGAAGTGCAACGTGTCGCCCGCCTGGGCCACGATCCGCGTGGTCACGCCCACCTCGGCGGTCTCCCGCCCCGGCCCGGTGAAGGTGACTCGATTCCCGGAGAGCGCGGCGGACCACCCCTCCGGTTCCACCGTGCCGGTCGCGGTCACCCCCTCGGGCAGCGCGACGACCAGCTCGGTGGTGGGGGAGTCGTCACAACTGTGGTCGAAGGCGAACGTCAGGGTCGTGGTGCCGTCGCCGTTCGGCTTCGCCTCCGCGACCTCGACGTGCGCCGCTGCGGGCGCCGCCCCCCACGCCAGGTACGCGACGACACCGGTCGCCACGGCAGCCGCCCGGATCCACCGTCGCGACCTCATCCGACGTCCACCGTGACGCGGGCGACCGGACTCTCGTACTTGGAGGTCCGCACGCTGACCTGAACCACCCAGGAACCGGCGAGCGGCAGGTCGACGACCGCCTCGTACCGGCCCGGCCCGGTCGGCGAGAGCGTCCGCTCCAGCGGACCGACGTCCATCGCGGGCAACTGGACCGTCAACCTCGGGTCGTCGACCGGTGCGATCGGCTGGCCCGCCGCATCGAGGATATTCAGTTCCATCGAGTTCACTCCTACCACCCCGGGGGTCAGCCGGACGACGGCCCGACCCGACCCCAGCGGCGCCTCCGCCACGATCGGACGGTCCCCGGCGTCGGCCGGCGGACGCGTGCCGGTGTCGGTGACCGGGCTCTGCGTGACCAGGAACCCGGTCGCGGCGACCACACCGACCAGCAGCGCCGCCTCCCACCGGACCGAGCGGCGCAGCAGCCGCCACGCCGCCGGAGGTCCCTCGTCACGGTCGGTGGCCACCACCCGGGGCACCAGCCGGAAACGGTTGTGTGCGGCCACCGCCAGCACCACGACGGTCAGCCCGACCTTCGTCAGCAGGGCCAGACCGTAGGCCGTGCCCCACAGCGCCTCCCAGGACCCCAGGATGCGCCACCCGAGCAGCACCCCGGCGACGCCGAGCAGGCCGACGAGGACGGCGGCGGTGCGCGAGAACGCGGACACCGTACGCGCCGCCGCTCCCGGCGGCAGGTCGGCCGACCGGGCCAGCGTCCAGGCCAGGGCCACCAGCCCGCCCAGCCACACACCGGCGGTGACCACGTGCAGCACGTCGGCCGGGACGACCAACCAGGCCGGACCATAGGTGCGGGTGTGCCCGACCAGGGCGACCGCCCCCCAGGCGAGGACGACACCGGCGAACGCCACGGCCGTCAGCGCCGCCCGCCGGCCACCGGTGGCGTCGGCCGTCGGTGTGCCTGCGGCTGTCGGTGAGCCCTCAGCCGTCGGTGTGCCCTCGGCCGCTGCGGTGGTGGGCAGCGGCCCGGCGGCAGCGGTGGTGGGCAGCGGCCCGGCGGCAGCGGTCGCCCACCAGGCGGCAGCCAGACCCAGCAGCACCAACAGGGAGCTGAGGGACTCCTCCGCACCGAGCCCGGCGGTCCAGAGGTCGGGGTCGACCAGTCCGTCCAGGTTCCGGCCGTCCTGCCAGGCGGGGACGGCCGGCACCAGGACCAGCCGCGCCAGCAGGGTCAGCCCCACCGACCAGGCGGCCAGCCGCCGCAGCCGCCGCCGCAGCACCGGCGCGTCGGCGCGCAGCAGGACCAGCAGGAAGACGAGTACGCCCGCACCGACCAACAGGCCGAGGTAGGCGAGCGCCTCGAAGACCTGACGCAGCACGTCCAGCCCGCGTCCCGGACTGCTCTCCGGCACCGCCACGGCGGAACTGCTCGGCGCGCCCACCGCGAAGCTGAACCCACCCGATACGGGATGGCTGTCGGCGGAGATCACCCGGAACGTGACGATGTAGGTGCCGCCGGGCAGCTCCGGCGGCACGGTCAGGACCACCGTGGTGTCCACCGACCGGCTGTCGCCGGACAGCTCCTCGCCGGCCGCGTCGAGCAGCCGCACGCCACCCGGGCGGACCGCGACCGGTTCGTTGAAGGTCAACGTGATCTGGCCCGGCGTGGTCGCCAGCACGGCACCGTCGGCCGGGTCGGTGCCCAGCAGGACGGCGTGGGCGGCGGCCGGGGTCGCCGGCACGACGGCCGCCAGCAGGCCGAGCAGGACGGCGAGCACGGCGGACCACGCCCACCGCGCCCGCCTGCCGGCTGCCGCCCGCCGTGCCGTCAGGCCGCTCGGGGACGTCACCTGCGTCTCCGCCCGTCAGGCCGTCCTGCGGGTACGCACCAGCGCCAGCCCGCCGGCCAGCAGACCCAGCGCGCCGAGGACCAGGGCGATCCACCCGACCGCGCCGGTGCCACCGTCGCTGGACTCCGTGCTCGTCTGCGCGACCGGCTGCACCGAGGCGTCGTCGGCGTCGCCGTCGGCCTGCGCGGTCAGCACGAACTTCGGTGCCGGGTACTCCAGCTCGTCGGCGTTCTGGCCCTCGGCGGGCAGCTGCACCCAGGGCGTCTCGCCCTGCTCGCAGGTCTGCACCGAGGGGAACGCCAGCGTCTCACCGGCGGCGTCAGGCAGCTTCACCGACAGCTCGAAGGTGTCCCGCAGGTCGTCCGGCAGCGGCGTCCTGGCGGTGTAGACCACCTCGGCGACCCGCTGGGTGACCTCGTTGCCGTGGCTGTCCTTGACCGGCGGGTTCAGGTCCGCCATCACCTTCTCCACCGTCCAGTTCGGATTCACCGTCGGCGTGACCGTGACGATCTGCTCGGGAATCTGGATGGACACCTTGGTCGTCGCCGAACCGTCGCAGCCGTGCGGCACACCCAGCGTCAGCACCGCGTACGAGCCGGCGGTCGTCACCGACGGGCTGATGGTGACGTGCGCGGCGGCCGGTGAGCCGGTCAGCGCCACCGTCGCGGCGGTGAAGAGCCCGAGAGCACCGAGCTGTGCGACCCGACGACGTGTGAAGAACATGTCTGGACGACCTTCCGGGAGGGGGTGCGGCGACCGGTGCGTACGCACCTCGGTTACCTGGTCGGGCACGCCCCGCCCGGAGTTCCCGGCATTGTCGGAAATTCTGCCCCGATCAGGAATCGGCGCGGGTGCCGAGGGCGAACCGGATGGTGGTGGTCAGCCGGAGGCTTCCGCCGCCGGGGGACAGCACGTCTGCCACGTCGGCGAGGGCAGCGGGCAGCCGCTCGGGCGGGATGCTCTCCAGGATCGCGCGGGATCCGTGTGACCAGACCCAGGCGACGAAGTGGTCGCTGTCGCGGAACCGGCTCTCGAACGGTACGTCCTCGACGGTGACCTGGTGGTAGCCGGCACGCCGCAGCAGGTCGCCGGTCGACTCGCGGGTGGCGAAGTCGTCCTCCCGGCCGGTGGCCGGTGGTTGGCGGCGCTCCGGCGGCACGTGTCGGGCCAGCGTCCCGAGTGCCTCGCTGAAGCGCGGGTCGTAGGCGGCGAAGGTGGTGACGCCGAGCCGCCCGCCGGGGCGCAGGAGCCGGTGGTAGGCGCGCAGTGCGGGCAGCGGCGCCGGCAGCATGAACACGACGAGTCCGGCGAGCACCGTGTCGAAGGTGGCCTCCGGCAGCGGGGGGTCCTCGGCGTCGGCGACCTCGACCCGGACGTTCGGCAGGCCGGCGGTGGCCACGTCGGCGCGGGTCAGGTCGACCATGGTCGGAGCCAGGTCGATGCCGACGACATCGCCGTCGGGCCCCACCGCCTGTGCGGCGGGCATCAGGACGGCGCCTCGTCCGCATCCGACGTCGAGGACCTGTTGTCCCGGGCGGACCCCGGCCCGGCGTACCAGTTCCCGCCCCATCGGGCCGAAGAACTCCACACCGACGCGGTCGTAGGTGGCGGCGCTGCGGTCGAACACCGCCGCCGTGTCGTGGCTGGCGCGGCTCACGCTGATTCGGTTACTCACGGGCTTCCCCCTGCGTCTCTGCTGGTGCCGTCGAATCATCGATCGTCGTGCCTCTATACCCCGCTCGCCCGGACCTTAACGATCACGGTATTCGTTCCAGCCTTCGCGCGTCGTTCGACTCGGGTCGGCGAGGTCGTTGGATCAAGATCGCATTAACTATCCTGAGTTTTAGACGTTGCACGATTAAGAAAATCAAGGTACAAATAAATCGCACGCGGGTTGACGGCGACAGGGGGCACAGGTGGACTGGCAGGAACTGACGGATCTGACCCGCGGGCAACCGTTCGTGGTCGAACGGGTCCGCCTGACCGACAGCGGCGTCGCGGTCGAAGGACAGTTCGAGCCGCCGCAACTGGCGCAACTCGGTGTCGACGACCAGGTGTTCGTGGCCGCCTTCGTGCGGTCGCACGGGTCGATCAAGGAGATGGAGCGGATCTTCGGGGTGAGCTACCCGACGATCAAGTCCCGCCTGAACCGGATCGCCGCGCAGCTCGACTTCGTCGACACCGACCCGGCGCCCACCGGCGCCGACGTCGTCGACCGACTGCGGCGAGGGGAGATCGACGTCGCGCAGGCGCTGGCGGAGCTGGAGAGATCGCGGTGATCCCGCAGCTGGTGACGATCCGTCACCGCCGCTCCGACGGCCGCTGGCGGCGACGGTTCGTGCCGGTGCTGCCGGTCCTTCTGCTGATCAGCCCACTACTGCTGCTCGCCGTGCCGGTCGCACTGGTCGCCTGCCTGGTCACCCGGGTGAACCCGGTGGCCGCGTTCCGGGGCGTGGGACAGGTGCTGGGGGCACTGCCCGGCACCCGGATCGAGATCGCGCAGGGCGACAAGACCCTGCTGGTAAGCGTCAGATGAGTCGAGGAAGAGGGACCGACATGAACGAGCAGCGACGCCAGATCCTGCAGATGCTGGCCGACGGGAAGATCACCGCAGACGAGGCGGAACAGCTCATCGGCGCCCTGGAGCGTGAGCAGCCGGAATCC
The DNA here is from genome assembly GCF_040642635.1 of Micromonospora sp. NPDC047793. Taxonomy (NCBI): domain Bacteria; kingdom Bacillati; phylum Actinomycetota; class Actinomycetes; order Micromonosporales; family Micromonosporaceae; genus Micromonospora; species Micromonospora sp. NPDC047793. The sequence continues at coordinate 221,619 of NZ_JBEYSG010000009.1, forward strand.
CCGACGGCGACGACCCTGACCCGCCCGAAGGCCCGCCCCAAGTACCTGCGCGTGATGGTGACCACGCAGGACGAGGACGGTCCGGGCCGGGTCAACATCCGGGTCCCGCTGCAACTGCTGCGCGCCGGGGTACGCCTCACCAGCCTGGTCCCCCCGCAGGCACTCAGCAAGGTCAACGTCGAACTGGCCAAGTCGGGCGTACCCATCGACCTGACCCAGCTCAAGCCCCAGCACATCGAGGACCTCGTCGAACAGCTCGACGACATGACCATCGACGTGGACCAGTCCGAGGCCAAGGTGCAGGTCTTCTGCGAGTGACCCTCGCCCCGGAGGTCACTCCGCATCGTGGCCCTGGAGGTCTCAGCCGGCCTCCGCCCGTTCGGTCATCCCATGGACGATGTCCCGGGTCGCCGGATACAGGGAACGGTATGCCGTGTAGCCACGGTGGTAAGCGGCGGCCGTCGACGGATCCGGTTCCACCCGGGCAGCCCACCGTGTCCAGTCGTCGTCGCTGTCGACCAGCCCGACCGCGAGGCCGGCAAGGTACGCGTCGCCGTAGCTGGCCCCGATCGTCTGCTCGGGGACCAGCTGCGGCTGACCGGTGACGTCCGAGATGATTCGGGTCCACAGCGGACGGGCGCCCCCGCCCACCGCGATGACCCGCTCGGGTGGCGTCAGCAGACCGGCCATCTCGTCGAGGTGGTGCCGGACCGCGTACCCGATTCCTTCCAGCACCGCCCGATAGAGATGTCCACGCCCGTGGTCGAGGGTCAGGCCGGCGACGACACCACGCGCCTTCTCGTCGAACAACGGAGTTCGCTCGCCCGCGAAGTACGGCAGCACCACCAGGTCGTCGGCGCCGGCGGGCACCACGGCGGCCTCGGTGGCCAGCCGCTCGTAGTCGGTCCCGCCGACGAGATCGCGCAGCCACTCGACCACCGCACCCGAGGTGGCGGTGCCACCCGCGACGCAGAAGCTGCCGGGAAAGAGGCCGGTGGTCGCCCACAACCTCGGATGGACGACCGGTGCGGTCACCGTGCGGGTGAGGAACATGGTGGTGCCGTACATCAGCATCAGGTCGCCGGCTCTGGTGGCACCCACGCTGGCGGCCTCAGCCCAGGCGTCGATCGTGCCGGCGGTGACCGGGACGCCCTCGGGCAGGCCGGTGAGCCGTGCGGCGTCACGCGTGACCCGGCCGGCGATCTCGGTGGGCCACAGCAGTCTCGGCAACTCCAGTCCCGGGGCGATCTGCGTGGCCAGGTCGTCGATCCAGGACTGCCCGTGTAGGTCATAGAGCGGGTCGCTCTGGCTGGCCGAGTGGTGGTCGAGGACGTACTCGCCGGTGAGCCGGAACACCAGGAACGAGCTGGCCATGAAGAACCGACAGGTGTCCGCCCAGACCTTTGGCTCGTGCCGTCGGACCCACCGCAGCTTCGGGCCAACAGCCTGACTGGTCAACCGGTTGCCGCCGCGCCGGACGATCTCGTCGGCACCGATGGCGTCGGTCAGTTCGGCGATCTCCGCTGTCGCCCGGGTGTCGACGCCGTACAGGATCGCGGGTCGCAGCGGCCGTCCCTCCACGCTGGCCGGCAGGACGCACGGACCGATGCCGCTGACCGCGACGGCGGCGACCGGCCCGGGAGCCGCCGCGAGCAGGTCCCGCACGATGGCGACGAACTCTGCCCACCAGATCGCCTCGGCGTCGTGCTCCACGTGGCCCGGCCGGGGCCGCGACACCCGGTGCGGGCGGGTCGCGACGGCCAGTACGGCCCCGGCCGGATCGGTGAGGACGCCCTTGCTGCTCGACGTGCCGATATCGACGCCGAGCAGGCAGGGGTCACCGGCCATCGGCAGGTCCCGCGTCGCACCCGTGCAGGCGGATCTGCGGCAGACCGGTGACCTCCCGGTCGTACTCGCGGTCGATGCGGATGTCGGTCAGCTCCTGGAGGAAGACCTCACCCTGGCTCCAGACGGTGGCCCGGAAGACGTGTCCGCCACGGACGTTGCCACCCGCCTCGGAGAACAGGGCGTGGCAGTGCGCCCACAGCTTGCCGTCGAGGGTGGTGACGTTGCCCTGGATGGAGAGGATCTCCATCGGGCGTTGCAACACGACGGTGTCGATCTCGTCGGCGAACTCGTGCTCGCGGTGGATCGGCAGCGTGGTGATGTCTCGGGGGTTGCGCAGGTAGACCTCCTGGATGGTGCCGATCACCGAGAGGATGACGGCGGTGTGTACGCCGTGGTCACGGCACACCTGCTCGATCGAGTCGGTCAACTGGGCGCCGGGCTTGATGCTCGCGGCGATCACACGGCCGTTGCCGGCGGCGCGACTGACGACGGCGGGTACGGTGCTGGTCATGGTGCCTCCCGAGGTGCTGGTTACTTGACGCTGCCCATCGTCATTCCGGTCACGATGTGCCGCTGCGCGGCGAGGGTGAGGACGAAGACGGGCAGCATGATGATCGAGGCGTAGGCCATCATCGGCCCCCAGTCCAGGGACGCCTCGTGGACGAAGTTGAAGACGGCCACCGGCAGGGTGCGGCTGTCGCCGTCGGAGAGGATCAGCGCCATCTTGAAGTCGTTCCAGCTGAAGATGAACGCGAGGATGCCGGCGGTGAGCATGCCGGGTCGGGTCAGCGGCACGGCGATCCGCCAGAACGTCTCCAGCTTCCCGCACCCGTCGACCTGCGCCGCGTCGTGGACCTCGTCGGGCAGGGCGGCGAAGAAGTTCACCATGATGAAGACGGTGAGCGGGAACGTGATGATGACGTGCGACAGGATCAGTGCCGGGTAGGTACCGACCATCCGCAACGCGGTGAACGCGACGAAGAACGGCACCAGATAGGCCACCCCGGGTAGCAGACGGGCGGTCAACAGTGACAGCGACAGTTTGGTCTGCCGGTAGCGGGCGATGCTGTAGGCCGCAGGCACACCGATGAGCAGCCCGAGCAGGCTGGAGCAGGTGGCGACGACCAGGCTGTTGGTCATGTAGCGCGCGAACGGGGTGCGGGTCAGCGCCGCCTGGTAGTTGTCCAGCGTGGGCGTGAAGTCGAACCACTTCGGCGGGATCGTGTAGATGTCGACCTGTTGCTTGAACGACGACGTCAGCATCCAGAAGAACACGAACAGCGCCGGAGCGAGCGCGACGGTGACGGTGACGGCGAGCGCGATCCGACCGAGGATCGATCCACGCCGTCGGCGAGGTCTGGCCACCGGTCGGGTCGGCGGTGGCGCGGTGGCTCGGGTGGCGGTCAGGATCTCGGACATCGGTTCACCCCTGGTCGGTCCGCGCCCGGAGGCGGGTGAAGACGATCGCCACGACGAAGACCAGCAGGGTCAGCCAGACCAGCAGCATCGACCCGTACCCGAAGTGCAGGTACGACAGGCCCTGCTTGAAGGCGTACAGGTTGAGGGTCTCCGAGGCGGTGCCGGGACCGCCGTCCGTGATGACTTTGATGATGTCGAACGTCTTGATGGCGTCGATGAGTCGGAACAGCGCGGCGACGAGGATGACGGGGCTCAACAGCGGCAACGTGACGCTGACGAAGGTACGCACCGGCCCGGCACCGTCGACCTTGGCCGCCTCGAACGGTTCCTGCGGAAGTGCGGCCAGCCCGGCCAGCACGATGAGCATCACCAACGGTGTCCACATCCAGGTGTCCACGATCGCCAGCGCCGGGATGACGAGGTTGGCGTCACTGATCCAGAGCAGGGTCGGTCCACCGACGGACTGCACGAGGTAGTTGAGGATGCCGATGGTCGGGTCGAACATCATCTTCCAGACCAGGGCGACAGCGGCCGGCGTCGCGATCATCGGGAACATGAACAGGGTGCGGGCCACCCCTCGACCAGGGAAGCGCTGGTGGAACAGCAGGGCCGCGCCGACGCCGAGGACGACCTGCAGCCCCACCGACAGGGTGACGAAGTAGACGGTGCGCCAGATGCTGCCCCAGAACTGGCTGTCGCCCAGTGAGCGGGTCAGGTTGTCCAGGCCGACGAACTCCGGTGGTCGCAGCCCGCCGGACCACTCGTGGAAACTGAGATAGACGGTGTAGCCGATCGGGAACGCCAGCATCGCGACGACGACGATCAGTGCCGGGGCCGGCAGGATGTACCGGTCGTAGCGGTCCAGGACGTCGAGCAACGTGCGGCGGGGTACGGGCTGCGGGGGCTTGCGCGCAGACCGTGGGGGGCTTTCGGTGAGCGGAGCCATCGGACCAGGTCCTCCCTTGCGAGGTCCGCGGCCGGAGGCTGGGCCTCCGGCCGCGACCGATCACTAGCGCATCGCGTCGAGCAGGCCCTGCAGCTTGTCGTTCTGCTGGTCGGCCGTCCGCTTGAGGGCGTCGCCGGTCTGGCCTTCCAGGCCCTTGTTGGCGACCAGTCCCGCGATCTCGCGGGCCTCGACGCCCGGGGTCACCGGCGGGTTCATCCGGGCCCGTGCCGTCTCGGTGCTGCTCAGCACCACCTGGGTGAACTCGGGAGTCTTGTCGGCCTGCTTGAACTCGGGCGACCCCCAGGCCGACGCACGCGGGCTGGGCCAGCCGGTGAGTTTCAGGTCGAGGTTCATCTGCTTGCTGGTGGCCCACTGGATGAAGTACCAGGCGGCGTCACCCTTCTCGGAGAAGGGGTTGATGCCGTAGCCCCAACCGCCGATGAACGGCGCGGCGTCGCAGTCGGCACGGGGGACGGTGGTGTACCCGACGTTGCCGGCCACCCGGGACTTCGTCGGATCCTCCAGGTCCTTGACGAACAGGTTCACGTCCAGGAAGGCGAAGACGTTGCCCTGCGCGAACTGCTGGGAGGGCACCGGCCAGTCGAATCCGGCGATGCCGGGCGGCCCGTACTTCGTGCCGAGCTGTCCGTACGCCTCGTATGCCTTGAGCGCCTCCGGCGTGTTGATCGCGGCCTTGCCGTCGGCGACCCACTCACCGCAGTGCGCGTACAGGAATGACGAGAACGGTGTGGTCGTCTGGTACGGGATGCCGCGCAGCGCGAAGCCGTACACCCGGTTGCCGGGGTCGTGCACGGCCGCAGCGGCGGCGTCCCACTCCGCGAAGGTGGTCGGCACCTCCAGACCCGCCTTCTCCAGCAGGTCCTTGCGGTAGTAGACCAGGTCGGTCTGCATCTCCCAGAGGACGGTGACGGTCTGCTCCTCGACCGTCATCGCCTTGCGGATACCGGCCCCGAAGTCCTCGAAGTCGTACTCCGGGTTGGTCATCCCCGGGTTGGTGAGATAGGGGCCGAGGTCGGTGTACCAGCCGTTCTTGGCGAACTGCAGGCCGTCGACCTCGGGGAAGGTCGCCATGACGTCGAAGTCCGAGGCCCGCGAGGTGAGCCGCACCGGCAGGTTCTGCCGGTAGCTGGTGACGTCGGACCCCTCGATCTCGACGGTGATGCCGGTGAGGTCGGTGAACTCGGCCAGCCCGGCCCGCAGACTCTCCACCTGACCGGTGTCGGCCACGTAGACCTTGATCGACTGGCCGTCGTAGCGCTTCCAGTCGAAGGTGTCGCCGGTGTATTCCGGACCCTGGTTCCCGGCGCCGCCCCCGCCGCAGGCGGTGACGGCCAGCGTCGCGGTCAGGGCTATCGCGAGGGTTCGTGTTATCGATCGAAATGATTGTTTCATGTCGGTTCTCCTGACGAGAAGACCGGTGCTTCGGGAGCACCGTCGTCGCCGGAAATCTGGGCGACCACGGTGCAGGGCACCTCGCCGACGCCCTGCACGTTGAGCGGGGCGAGGGTGAGCCGGATCCGGCGCCCGGCGAGGGCGCCACATCCGACCAGTCCGGCCACGGTCCAGATGGACTCGGTCAGAGCCAGGGTGGCGGCCCAGTCGTGCCGCACCTTCTCGGGCCGGTAGTGGTGGAGATAGATCGTGGCAGCGTCCGACGGGTACGCCGGGCGAAGCCAGGGCTGTAGTGCGGTCCACTCGGTCCGGGCGTGGTCGCCACCCGGCCGGTCGAGGTACAGGCAGTCGGTGAGCAGCATGTCCGACGAGTTGGCGCGGAGGCGTTCGACCAGCAACTGGGCCGCCGTGACGCTGAGGTAGGGCCCGTCGAGGTAGTACGCCGCGTCGGCGAAGCGATCCGGATCGTCCCCCCACCCCGTGGCCAGGACCACCGCGTCACCGGCCCGCAGGTCGGCGTCGTCCAGAGCGGCACGGATCGCGTCAGCGGAGATCTCGCCGCCCGGCCCCACCGGGCAGGACAGCACGACCGCCGCCCGGCCGAGCAGCCGCTGTGGTGGCAGCTGGTCGACGGTGGCTCCGGTCGGCGAACCGAGCGCCGGACCCAGCAACCGGGTCGCGGAGCCACTGCCCATGGTGATGTGGAAGAGGTTCGCGCCGTTGTAGGTCAGGGTGGCGATCTCCTCGGTCCGGTACGGCGCCTCCCAGGGGAAGAAGCTGCCGGCCGGTGACTCGGTGGTGATCGGGCGGGTCAGGTTGATGGTGCGCAGGGTCATCGGGCCTCTCCCGCCTCGTCGCCGTCCACGGCCAGCACGGTGCACGGGGCTCCTTCGGCTCCCGCGAGGAACAGGGGCAGCACGGTGATCCGGACCCGCTTGCTGCGCAGCGCGCCGCAGTTGGCCACCGCGGCGACCGGGGACATCGCGAGATGCAGGACGACCGACGACCCCCAGTCCGGGGCACCGCCGCCGGCCCCGCGTTGCGGCGTGTAGTGCCGCATGTAGATGCGGGCCTGCGGGGAGGGGAACGGCGGACGGTCCCACGGCTTGCGGGAGGCCCACTCCGGGAACATGAAGCCCTCGCCGAGATTGCCGATGTACGCGCAGTCGGTCAGCATCAGGTCGCTACCGCGTTCGGTCATCACCTCCGCCAGCCGCTTCGCGCCGTCCAGCGAGAAGTGCGGGGTGGTGGTCGCGTAGTCGTCACCGAGAGTGCGGTAGCGCTCGTCGTCGCCCCACCCGGTGCGCAGCAGCACGGCGTCACCGTCGCGGTAGTCGGGATCGCCGACGACGGCGCGCTCGATGTCGTCGGCCTCGATCTCCTCGCCGGCCTGCTTCGGGATGTCGATGACGACCGTCTCGCGGTCGACCAGCGTGCCGTAGTCGAGTTCGTGGATGCGGGGTGCGTCGTCGTCGTAGCAGGCGCCGAGCATGAGACGGGTGCCCGCCTCGCTGTGGAAGCTCATGTGGTGGGTCGAGACACCCTGCCGTTCGTGAGTCGTCACGGGCGTGAGCTGGAACGGGGAGTCCCAGGCCCACACGTTGCCGACCGGCATGAACGGATAGAGCGGCAGCGTCAGGTTGACTGTTCTCATCGGGCCTCGCTATCTCTCGGTGCGGTCCGGGGCATCGGCCTGGCGAGGTTGCGGCGCAGGGTCGATCAGGCGCCGGCGGCGCACGGGGTCGATCAGGCGCCTGGGGCAGCCTGCGGAAAGTAGAGACGGGGCTGGGCGGCCGCCCAGCGGCTGCGTTGGTCGGCCATCACGCCGCCGACCAGGTAGACGTGGTGGATCACCTGCTCGGAGATGGCCTCGGCGTCACCGTCACGCACGACGCCGAGCAGGACCCGGTGCGACTCCGCGATGTCCTGCACGCCCAACGTCGGGCCGACCATGTTGAGCCACAGACGGAAGAGCACATGCTGCTCGTCCCAGGCCTTCATGATCCGGGGAAGTCCGCACGGCGCGCAGAGGGCGCGGTGGAACCGGTAGTCCAGGTCGGCGATCCGGCGGGTGTCACCGGCCGCCGACGCCTCGTGCATCTGGGAGATCAGATCCTCGAGGTCGGAGACGTCGGACGGTCGCAGCCGCGGTGACGCCTGCTGGTAGGCCAGGGTCTCCAGCACGGTGCGGACCATGTGCAGTTCGTGGACGTCGTCCTCGGTCAACTGGACGACGCGGGTGGTGCGCGCGGACTCCTCGACGAGCAGGCCGTCCCGCTTGAGTAGCCAGATGGCCTCGCGCAGTGGCGCGCGGCTGACGCCGAGTTGCCGGGCCAGCGACTCCTCCACGATCCGGGTGCCCGGCGGCAGAGTGCCGTCCAGGATCGCCGCCCGCAGTACGTCGTAGGTCGACTCGCTGAGCACGACCTTCTGGGGCACGCGCAGCGCGGTGACGGACGATGCGGGTTCGGCCGAGTTGACCATGCGACAACCTTCCCGAAGGGGGCCCGGATTTGATGAAGCCCGGCGACTTATCGTCGACGGTGTACGGTAGACGGAAACGTAGCCGTAACATGAATGACCCGTCAAGAGGTCAGTTCGGCCGGGTCTGGACGCCCGAAAGCGCTGGTAGACGCTCTGTGAGCGAAGGGTCGACGCTGAGCAGCCCGGGGCATCGCGACGCCGCCGTAGCGCGGACGTGACAGCCGAATCCGGGATTGCGTCGATGGGCATCAACCGGGGGCACGGACGAGTGGCCTGCGGCCGAGCGGAGTGAGCCGGCGGCGACGCATACATACCGCGCGCCGCACGGGGTCGGGCGCCATGCATCCCGCAGACGCCGCTTGCGGCGCGTGGGGCGCAGATGCCCCACGCGCCGCCGGTGCTACCTGTCGGACAACAGTGACGCGACCGCCTCGGCGGTGCTCGGGTGCGCCTCCACCAGGACCGCCGCACCGCTGCGGGGAGCACACCAGTCGCCCCGTACACCGAGGAGGCCGGCGACCGCGTCCACCGGCTCCGGATGAGCGGCCAGCAGGGCGTGCACCGGCCCGGCCGCCCCACCGGAGGCGCGCGGCGCGACGGTGGGGACGGCGGGGGAGGTACGCAGCCAGGGCGGGACCCACGAGTCCAACTCGGAGAGTGTGCCCGGGAACGTGCGCCCCGCCTCGCGGACCAGCAACGGCACCGACTCGGCGCCGTGCTGCCGCAGGGTGGTGACCAGGTTGGGCAGCCAGGGCAGCAGGACCGGGTCGGGCAGTCGGGCGAACGCGGTGGACATCGTCTCCACCACGAACGGCGCGAGCCCCGGCACCGGTTCCAGCGCGTGCACGAACCCGGACAGATACTGCGGGAAGGCCGGCACCACCAGCGGGTTGGCCAGCAGCTCCTGGCACTGGGCCCGCAGCTCGGTCAGAGGCAGCAGACCGAGCTGGTGCCGGGCCGCCCAGAGCAGGGCCACCTTGGCCGGCGCCTCCGGATGGGACTGACCCACCGCGAGTTCGAGCTGGGACCGGTCGCAGCCGAGGGAGAGCGCCAGACTCTCCAGGCTGAACAGGAACCCGAGCATCGCCCCGACCTGCCGGACGCCGGTCTCCTCCTCGACGAACGCGGTCGGCAGCAACGTGCAGTAGTGGGCGTACCCGGTGGTCACGAACGCCGCGCACCAGGCCGGCAGCGTCGGCGCGGTGGCCTGGTGGTGGGCGAGCAGCCGGCGGATCCGGCGCAGCACGCGCGGCGCGTCGTCGACGGTGCGTTCGGCGGCGAGCAGCTCCACCGCCCGGGCACCCAGTTCGTCGACCAGCCGAGGGCTGTCCAGCAGCCGGATGGCGTCCTCGACGGCGGCGAGAGCACCGGCGGCGGTGGCGTCCGGGCCGTGTGCCGCCCGACGCAGGCGCTGTTCCAGCACCTGCTCGACGGTCACCCCCTCGTACCCGAGTTCGATCAACGCGCGTTGGTGACGGCCCAGCGCCAGATCCCAGCTCTCCTGGATGGACCGGTGGCCGAGCCGACGCTCACCCATGATCGGCCGGACCGCGTCCGGCGGCAGCACGTGCCGCAGCATCCAGAGCAGGTCCGAGCAGCCGGCCAGCTCCGGGTTGCCGTGCAGATCCAGCAACGCCCGCTGCATGGTCCGCTTCTCCAGGTCCAGACCGAGCGGCTGGAGCCGGTCCAGCACGTCGCGGGCCAACGGCGGCAGGGCGTCGTAGCCGACCTGCCCGATCCGGTCCCCGCCGAGCAGGATCTCGCAGAGCCGCCGCACGTCACGTCGACCCGGCACCACGTCCTTCTCGATGCAGCTCACCGCCGCGTCGGCGAAGTCGTACGGGGTGGGCCGGGCCCGGTTGCGCAACCCCGCCAACAGGATCGAGGTCTCGAACACCGCGATCGCGTCGGCGGTGCTGGCCAGGTAGCCGTTGCGCCGGGCCAGTCGGACGATGTCCACGCACCACCGGCGCAGCTCCGCCTCGTCGAGCCCGTCGAGGGCGGGTGGCGCGGCGAGGAACCCGGAGAGCCGGTCGCTGACCGCCTCGTCCGGTGCCGGATCCGGCGCGGCGCGTCCCCGCCGGCCCCGGGGCGTGCCACCCCGCTGACCGTCCAGCCGGTACGGCGTCAGGCGCGACCCGCTCACCGCCTTGGTCCAGCTCGCGGCCGCGATCGACACCGATCCGGGTGCGAGACCGAACTGGGCCTCGATCGCCGAGTGGCTGGACGGGATCAGGCCGTACCGCCACCGCGTCGCGGTACGCGGGGAGATGTCGAAGTCCGGGGCGGTGGAGTCCAGGCCGAACTGCGCGACGCGGCTGGCGGCGTGGAAGGCGCCGCAGACGTAGAGGCAGTCCTCGGGGTCGGCCCCGGAGGCGGCCAGGTGCTGCCGGATCCGGGTCCACATGTAGCGTTCCCGGTCCTCGTCGCGGTCGGTGCGGTCCGACCCGACGGGACGCAGCCGCCGGAACAGGCTGCCGATCAGCACCATCACCTGACGGTAGGTGTCGTGGTCGGCGACGGTGAGCGGCCGTTCGACGTACTGGTCCCACCACTCCGACCAGTGCCGCACCTTGCCGTGGTGCAGCAGGTGCGCCTCCAACTCGGCGAACCGGGGACGCAGGTCGCCGATCTCCACGCCCACCGCGTCGCCGTGCAGGGCCGCCTGCTCGCCCGCCTCGGCACCGCTCTCCGCGCCGGCCACCTCGCCCTGGGGCGGGGTCCCGCCCCGGGGCGACCACTGGAAGACGTGATCGGTGGAGCGGTCGACCAGCACCAACTCCACCCCGGGCGTCTCCAACGCGTACGCGATCGCCTGGTACTCGGCGGACGCCTCGGTGACCGGCGCGATCACGCTGAGCGGACCCCACGCGGCGGGGAAGCCGTCGAGTTCGGAGGCGAACGCCTGCACCGCCACCGGCAACCGACAGTTGCGCAGTTCCCCCAGCAACGGTCGGAGGTCCTCGCAGAGCTCCAGATAGATCACCCGAGGCTGCTTGCTCCGCAACCGGCGCACCATGGCCAGCGCCGAGGCCGGCGAATGGTGGCAGACCGGGAAGATCTCCAGCCGCTCGCCCAGGGCGCGGTCCACGTCGTCGACGATCCCGGCGAGGATGTCGGCCAGCGCGTCCGGACCGCCCGCGAAGGCGGCGGCCGCATCGGTGAGCTGGTCACGCAGGGCACCGAACGCGCCGACGGCGGCGGGGGCGCTCATGACAGGGCGGCGATCGCCTGACGGCCACCGTCGAGGAAGCCGCGCCATTCACCACCGTCCTGGGTGGCCCGGGGCTCCACCACCGCGTGCAGGTACTTGTTGAGGATGGCCAGGTCCTCCGGGCTGCGTCGGGCCAGCGACCCCATCAGCGACCCGGCCAGCGTCTCGGCGCGCAGCGTCCGGTCGCCGAAGAACTGGCTGTGCAGGATCGCGTCCTCCAGCACCCCGATCTGCTCGGCGGTGGAGAGCGCCGACTCCAACTTCTCGTCGTCGCTGGTCGCCGACGCGGCGGCGGCCCGCAGGTCGGCGAAGCTCTGCAGCAGGATGTCCAGCAGCGTCGGCGGCACGTCCAGCTCCACGTGGTGCCGGCGCAGCAGCTCCTCGGTGCGGAACCGGACGATCTCCGCCTCGCTGCGCTTGTTGGTGACCACCGGGATCCGGACGAAGTTGAAGCGTCGCTTCAACGCCGACGACAGGTCGTTGACGCCCCGGTCCCGGCTGTTGGCGGTCGCGATGATGGAGAATCCGGGCTGGGCGAAGACGATGTTGTCGTCGTTCAGCTCGGGGATGGAGACGTACTTCTCCGACAGGATGGAGATCAACGCGTCCTGTACGTCACTGGTGGAGCGGGTCAGCTCCTCGAAACGCCCCACCACGCCCTGCTCCATCGCGGTCATGATCGGCGACGGGATCATCGACTCGCGCGACTGTCCCTTGGCGATGACCATCGAGACGTTCCACGAGTACTTGATGTGGTCCTCGGTGGTGCCGGCGGTGCCCTGCACCACGAGCGTGGAGTTGCGGCAGATCGCCGCCGACAGCAGCTCGGCGAGCCAGCTCTTACCGGTGCCCGGGTCACCGATGAGCAGCAGGCCCCGGTCCGACGCCAGCGTCACGATGCTGCGTTCGACGAAGCTGCGGTCGCCGAACCACTTCTGCGGGATCTCCCGGTCCAGACCGTCGGCGCGTTCCGAACCGAGCACGAACAGCCGGACCATGCGCGGGCTCAACCGCCAGGAGTACGGCTTCGGACCGGTGTCCACCGACTCCAGGAAGTCGAGTTCGTCGGCGTACTTGACCTCGGCGGGGGCACGCAGCATCTCGGACATCAGGGGTGTCTCTCCTAGGTGAGGAAGCTCTTGAGCTCGAAGACGAGTTTGCGGATGTGGCCGGAGACGACCGGGGTGCCCAGGTCCTTGAGGCGCTGCCGGAACCAGGGGTTGACGCTCTGCTGGCCGGAGCTGCTGACCGAGCCGACCGGGATGAACCGCACCCCCGACCGGTGCACCGCCTCGATGCCGTCGAACAGGGGTTGGGACCGGCCGAACTCGTAGAAGTCCGAGATCCAGACCATCACCGTGTTCCTCGGCTCGACGATCTTCGGGCGGGCCATCGCCATCGCCAACGGCCCGTCGTTGCCACCGCCGAGGTTGGTGCGGAGCAGGACCTCGAACGGGTCGTGCACCCACGGGGTCAGGTCCAACGCCCGCGTGTCGTACGCGATCAGGTGCACGTCGACCTTGGGCAGCCCGGCGAAGATAGACGCCAGGATGGTGCAGTTGACCATGGAGTCGACCATCGACCCGGACTGGTCCACCACCACGATCAGCCGCGACGGCGTGGTCTTGCGCGCCGTCTGCCGGTAGTAGAGCCGGTCGACGTAGAGGCGCTCGTCCTCCGGACTCCAGTTCGTCAGGTTCTGCCAGATGGTGCGGTCCAGGTCGAGGTTGCGATAGACCCGCTTGGGCGGCACCGACCGGTCGATGCTGCCGACGCTGGTCTGCGCGACCTGGGTCCGCAACACCTCGGCGACCTCGTCGACGAAGCGGCGGATCAGCGCCTTGGCGTTGGCCAACGCGACGCCGGAGAGATTGGACTTGTCCCGCAGCAGCTGCTCGATCAGCGACATGCTGGGCGTGAGCTGGCGGGCCAGCGTCGGGTCCGCCAGCACCTCCCGCAGGCGCATCCGCCGGACCAGGTCACCCTCGATCCCGGCGAGGGTGGGGCCGAGCCCGGTGCCCTGCCGGCGCAGCTCGCCGGGCGCGCTGCCGAGCGCCTGCTCGAACCACCCGGCGTCCGCCTGCCAGCCGGCCAGTTGACTCGCGGTGACCGGCCCCGCACCGGTGGCGAAGACGTTGAGCAGCAACTTCGACACCAACGCGGCTCGCCGGACCTCGGCCTCACCGGGCTGATACGGCCCGCCGGTCGACCCGGCCTCCGCCTCGGTGCCGGCCTCCGCCTCGGGGTTGGCCTCAGCGTCGGTGCCGGCCTCAGCCTCGGGCTTGGGGCCGGTGTCTACGAGCAGGCCCCGCAGTTCGTCGGCCACCTCGGGGAAGCGTTGCACCACGGTGTCCACCGACACCGACGGGTCCAGCAGGGCGGCCGGCAGGCCGAGGTCCTCGACCACGGCCATGCTCGCCGACTCCAGGGTGGGCTGCTCGTCCGGGTCGAAGATCCGACCCAGCAGCCGCCAGTAGAGCACCTGCCGCCGGTTCGCGGCGGCCCGGTCGTCGGGGGAGTGGGTCATCGGCGCAGCAACCGTCCCGCGCGTTCGCGCAGCACGGCCACGGCGTCGCCCGCCCTGGCCTCGGCCTTGGCCACCTTCGGGTCGGTGACACCCTCGGCCCAGTCACCGTTGTGCGCCTCGACGGGCGCACGTTTGACGCTGGCCTGCACCGCCAGCGGCTGCACCCACCACCGCCCGTCGTCCCAGCGGGCCAGGCCGAGGCATGCGGTCGAGGCGGCCACGAGTGCGGCGGTGAGCGGACCGGCCGCCGGCAGCCGCTCGACGGCGACGCCGATCGACTCGCCGTCCCGGTCCAGGGTGAGCCCGTCGCCACCCTTGCGTACCCGGTAGCCCTCCAGCAGGACCGGCTCGGCGATCGCGGCCGGATGCCGGTCCAGCGGGGCGGTGGCCGCCGCCGTCGCGTCGGCGAGCAACAACCGGCCGGTGGCGAACGGGTCGGCCGGCTCGCCCGGCCGGGCCTGCGCCTCGCACCAGGTCAGGTCTGCGCCGCGCACCGGCAGGTCGGTGACGGTCGCCGACCGACGCTGCGCCACCGCCGCCAGCAGCACGGGGTACGCCGCCAGGAGCCGCCACACCGCCGGCCCGGTGATCGTCTCGACCTTCGCCGCCGCCACCGCCGTACGGACCAGTCGGGCCGGTCCGCCGTCGGAGGGTTCGAGCACGGCGTGCACCTGCACCTGCACCGCCGTGGCGTGCTCGTGCACGTCCACCCCGAGCGGGAGCAGACGCCCGGAGACCCGCTCGACGTCGTCCACCGGACCGGACCGGTCCTGCGCGAGCAGCACGGCGCGGCTCCACAGGTCACCCCAGCGTCGGGCCGGCACCTGCGGCATCGTGGCCACCGGCAGGCTCGCCCGCACCTCGGCGGCGAGCCCGTCGAGCAGCACTGCCATGCGGCGCAGCCGTGGCTCGGCCAGGGCGGCCTCGACCGGCGAGCCGACGGCGGAGAGCAACTCGTGGTCGACGCCGCGCCAACCGGCCACGGCCACCTCGTGCAGCCAGGCTGCGGCCGCGCCGCTCGCGGCAGTGGGCTCGACCGGTGCACCGGCCGGTGCCGCCCACGGGGCCCGGTCCCGCCCGACTGCGGTGTCGAACCGGTCGAGCAGTGCGTCGTGCGCCGCACCGAGCAGCGCTGACCGGGTGCCCGCCAGGACGGCGAGGTCGTCGGGGCCGAACCCGCCCGCCGTCACCCGGCCCACCGCGTCGGCCGCGCAGGCGCCCAACGGGGTGCCCGCCACCGCGTCGGCCAGTGCCGTCAACGCTGCCGTGGCCTCGTCCCCGACCCGTGCGAATCCGCTGACCAGTGCCGCGTCGAAGCCGGCCACCACCGTGTCGGCATCGGCCAGGCCCGCCGGAAGGTCCTGCTGCAGGTGTGCCAACTGGGTGCCGAGCATCAGCGAACCGCCCCGGTTGCCGGGAACCAGTGCAGCTCGGGCAGTGCGGTGCTGCTGTCCGGCAGTTCGAGGTAGGCCAGGTGGCGCAGGAACCGGCTGAACACCACGGCGGCCGGGGTGGGCTCGTGCCGGGTGTCCATCCGGGCCAGCAGGTCGGCCCCGCCGCGCACCTCGTCACCGGCGTCGACTCGCAGGTACCGGGCGACGCGCGCGACACCGTACTGCAGGACGGCCTCCTCGGCGAGGGCCTGGAGATGCTTGCAGGGCGCACCCCGCAGCCCGCCGCATGGCCGGTTGTTGTTGGTGCTGCAGTGGTAGGCGTGGGTGCCGGCGGTCACCGACGAGACGTAGACCCGCTCGATGTCCGAGCCGCTGGAGACGACTCCCTGCAATCGGCCGTCGGCCAGTTCGACGAAGGGCACCTTAGCCAGCTTGCGGGGGCGGGCCGGCGGCACCACCGCCACCACGCTCCGCCGCCGCCAGGCGGTCCCGTCCAGGTCCGTCACCGCAATCCTCCCGCCCGCTGCGGACTCGGCGTCCGCCGTGGTGATGCGTGCGCCGACCGGTCCCGGCGCCGCCGTGCTGACAAGATCATGGCCCACGGGTACGACATCCCGCCGCGCCGAGGTCGTCCCACCATCCGCCGACCACCAGGCCATCCTCCTAGGATGCTCTACGGGAAGTGTGCGCTCTCTCACCCGCACCCGGCAGGTGCGACGACGGGGAACCCGGCGTTAACCTCGCGGCCCGCGATCGCCGACGGTGGGCAGCCGGAGGCGTACCTGCGGAAGGCGTTGTTCACCACGTACGTCGCATGGTGGCGACGACGGTCGTGCGGACGGCGGAGATCCTCGGTTGTCCGGCCAGCACTGTCGAGGCGCAGGAGCACACGGCGTCACAGACGGTGCAGGCGGATCCGCATCTCGAACTCTTCGCGGTCTGGAGGTAGGGCGTGACGTACGACGACGACCACATCCGGATTCTGCTGACCCAGGCGGTGCCGGTCCTGCGGCCCCCGCAGGACCGACTCAACCTGGTGGAGCATCGCGTCCGCCGTCGCCGCCAGTGGATCGCCGCCGGTAGCGCGCTGGCGGTGCTGCTGGCGGCCGGACTGACCGTCGGCGGCATCGGGGCCGCCGGTTAGGCCGACCGCCACCGGCGTGGACGCTGTCTGCCGGGTTGACCTGTCAGCAGGATGCCGGTCGATCCGGCTGTCCCGCGTCCACGAGACGTCCCGGAACGACGGCGGCCGGCGGGCGGTGGGGGCCGGTCACCTCGCGCGTGATCGACGCGGTCTGTCCGGCGAGGTGGCCGGACGCCCGCAGGACGTGCTCCGCGCCGCTGAGCGCGATCACCCTCGCCGTGCCGCTGGTGGCGGTGACGGTGATCCGCTGCCCGCGTGCGGCGGCGGTCTCCCCGATCACGAGCAGCGCGGAGAGAGCGGCGCAGTCGAGGTATCTCAGCGGAGTCAGGTCGAGCACCAGATGGGTGATCCACTCGGGGGTCAGGAGTAGTCCGAGGTGGTGCTGGATGCGCGTGGCGGTGGCCAGATCGGCCTCACCGGACAGGGTCACGTGCCGGGTGCTCGGGCTGGCGTCATAGTGGTGGAATTGCAGGAGTTCCTGGTCAGTGACGACATTCATGCGAATGCTCGGTCCCTGCCCTGGCGAAGGGCACTGGCGCGGCCGGATGAGGTTGCCACCATCGATCCGGCGCCGGGGAGGACAGCGCTTCAGGTGCCGACCTCGACGTGGCGCGTAGGACGCCTTGCCTCGACCGTACCCGCCGCCGGCGACCGATGCCACGCCCGCCGGTGCCGCAGTGGCCGACCGGGGTCGGGATCGCCGTCCGGCGACCCCTGCTCCGCCGCAGGTCACCCGCTGGAGACCGGGGTGACCGGATCGAGCTGCCGGACCGCGTCGACGATGGCGGGGAAGGCGTCGACGAAAGCGTCGACGTACCGGGGGTCGAAGTCCGCGGGCGTCCGGATCCGGCTCTGCAGACAGCCGATGAAGTGCAGGCCAGCGCCGCCGGCAGCCAGCGCGTCTCCGGGAGAGTCCCCCACGTAGACGCACTGGGCCGGCGGCAGTCCCGCGGACGCCAGGAGTTCGTCGAAGGCGCGGGGGTCCGGCTTGCGGAAGCGCATGTTCCCGGCGTGGTAGACGCCGCTGATCCGGGTGGCCAGGACGTGGTCCGGTGCCAGCATGTGCCGGATCTCGGCCTCGGTCCGCGACGTCAACAGGAACACCTTCCGGCCGGAGAGCACGAACTCGTCCAGTGCCCGCAGGTTCTCCGGCGGGACCACGTCCAGACGACCGTCGGCGACGTGCCGCTCCAGCGCCCGCTGGTGCAACGCGGTGAACCGGGCCAGGTCGAGGCCGGGCGATCGGATGGGCATGGCGTCCAGCAGTGGTGCGCCCCACGTCGACAGGTGGACGTGCGGGGGGATCGGAGGTCGGCCCATCTCCGCCAGCACCTCGTTCTCCAACGCGAGCGCGGCGGCCTGGGTGAGACACAGGGTGTCGTCGACGTCCACGATCACGGCCCGGATCACTCGCCCAGCGTAGACTTCTTCCGAGTCCGTGCGAGAGACCGAGGAGGTGGCACCCGTGACGTTGTGGAAATGGGCGCTCCCCTCTGGGGCCACGGTCGGGCGATAGGTCGTCCGGGAGCGCCGTTCACGAGCACTCCCGAAAGGCACGACCATGCGATTCACTACCGCGCATCGGCTCGACGACGGCGTCCGCGAACGCGAATTCGTCCTCGGCGAGATTCCCGGCATTCTGTGGACGCCCGCGTCCGCATCCGCGCCGGTCCCGCTGATTCTGCTCGGCCACCCCCCGCTCGGACTGCGCACGATGTACCCCCGTCTGGTGGCGCGAGCCCGGCACGCCGTGGCAGAGGGCTTCGCGGCAGCCGCCATCGAGCTTCCCGGCAGCGGTGACCGGCCCCGTTGGGCCGCCGCCGAGCAGGCCCGTGTCGATCTGCGCCGGGCGTTGGAGGCCGGTGAGCCGGTCAGCGACGAGATCGTCGACGCCCTCGTCCTACCGCTCGTCGACAAGGCGGTCCCGGAGACGCAGGCCGCCATGGACGCGCTTCTGTCGCTGCCCGAGATCGGCGGCCCGGTCGGGTACTCAGGGGGATTGATCTCCGTTGGTATCCGGCTCGCGGTGGTCGAGCCCCGTATCGTGGCCGCCGGTTTCTTCGCCGGGAGTCTCGTGCCTCGCATCATGTTCGAGCAGGCACGCCAGGTCACCATTCCGCTTCACGTGCTGTTGCAGTGGGATGACGAGGGGAACGACCGGCAGGCGGCCCTGGACCTGTTCGACGCTTTCGGCTCGACCGAGAAGACGCTGCACGCCAACATGGGCGGACACACCGGTGTCCCGCAGTTCGCCGGGGAGGACGCGGCCCGGTTCTTCGCCCGGCACCTGCGCCCGGTATCCGCGAGCGCCTGACCGGACTCGGGGAAGCGCATCATGGCGCCGCCGGTCGGGTGATGTGTGATCCAGGTGGCCCGGGGCGTGCACCGCCCCGGGCCAGGCGCCAGGGGGGGGGCGGGCGTTCCGGACGCGGAGGGCAGACGAGCCCTGCGCCCGCTACCGGCCGCCCGAGATGCGGCAACGCACGCCGTGACAGCCTGCGTTTCCCCGTGCCGTGCCCACCACTGACGCTCGTCACCCGACACTGATACCGATTCGACATCTGCCGGTGGCCGTGGATGTCTTTGGGTATCGGGCAGTGTCCGCTACGGTGTCACTGCCACAATAGTTGTCGGGTGCAGCTCAGTAGAGCACAGCGCCGCGACGTTCAGCAACTATCGTGGTCGACCCCGGACGGGTCGCGACGGATGTCGCAGGTGGATCGGAAGGTGGTCATGGCCGACGTTGGTAGCGCCGACGGGCCGACCTCGTTCGCGGCCCGATTGCGGCACCTGTTCGAGACGCGACTCAAGCCCGGCACCGACAAGGCGTTCTCGCCGGACGAGGTGGCCAGGGCGACCGGTCTGTCCACCAGCTACGTCAACTACCTGCTCCGGGGAGAGCGTGACAATCCGTCGCGTTCGGCCATCCAGCAACTGGCCAACTTCTTCCGGGTGGAGCCGAACTTCTTCTTCGACCGGGTGACCGACGCCGAGTCCGTCAGCGACCCGGATCTGGAGACGATCACCGTGCTCGCCCGCCGGATGCCGCCCGGCGCGCCCCGGGCCAGTCTGCGGGCGATCGTCGAGCAGGTCGCCGCGCTGGAGGCACGGAGCAAGGCGCGCCGGGACCGCTTCGACCCGTAGCGCGCCCCGATCACCGCAGGGCGAGAAACGTCGGCGCCGCGACGAGCACCCCCACTGCGGTGCCGGCGATCACCTGGGCGACGGTGTGATCCCGCAGCCGTACGCGCGACCAGCCGACCAGCGCCACCAACGGGGCGGTGGCGAGGAGCACGGGACCGAACGCGACCACGAGCACCCCCGCCGACCCGGCGGCCACCGCGGCGTGGATGCTGAGCTTCCAGACGAGGTTCACCGCGGTCACCGCCACCCCGAGCAGGAACATCACCACGATGATCGCGGTGACCGGTCGGGGCGCGCCGAGACCGATCATCAGAGACAGTCCCACGAGTACGGAGAGCAGGCCGTACAAAAGAGGGGTCCGGCGCTGTTCGCGGACCCGGATGTGGTGGTCGGTCAGCCGCCCACGGCGGACGTCCCACCAGATCAACGCGTTGGGGATCGCCGAGCAGAACAGCGCGCCGACCAGCGCCCAGCCGAGGCCGTCGACGAGGGGCGACACACTCGTCACTCCGATGACGACGGGCATGGCCGCGGCCAACAGTGCCGGTGCGAACACCTCGGTCACCACGCGCGCGGACCGTAGCGCCGGTCGACCGGCCTCGACCTCCCTGGTGTCGTGCACGTCCCGCATTCTGCCCCGTCGGGCCGGGACATCGCGGCAGGGGCTCGCGCCGCGTGGGGATCCCGCGATCGACGCCGGTTGGTTATGCTGCCCCCTTGTGCCGCCACTATTGTGGCGCGGCGCGAGGCTCGACGGACCGGACGTCGGACCAGGACGAGGGCGGACGGCAGGCACGGGATCGTCTCGGTGGAGGCTCGCACGGGGGAGGCGCGGCGACGATGTGGCGGCAGAGACGGCAGATCCAGAAGCTGATCCGCCAACTCGTGGTCGACCTGCCGGCACCGCTGACGCTTCCCGCGACGATCTCCGCACTGGCCGCCGCCCGTCGCCGGGACATCCAGGTCCTCGCCATGACGATGGGCGAGCAGGCCGGTCCGTGTGGGCTGTGGGTGGCGACCACGGAGACGGATTACGTGCTCTACAGCCGCGACTCGTCCCCGGTCCTGCAGACCCAGACGATCCTGCACGAGTTGATGCACATCGCCCTGCGACACACCGGGAAGGTGGTGCTGCCGCCCACCACGCCGGAGCCGCCCGACGCGGCGGACGTGCAGGCACTGCTGGCCCGCTCGTCGTCGACGTTCCACGACCGCCAGGAACACGACGCCGAGCTGCTGGCCACCTACCTCGGCGCACAGATGGCCACCGCCGGCCAGGTGGGCGGCTTCGACGACCTCGCGGACGAGACGGCGGCGGTGATGTACCGCATCGCCGCCACGCTGACCGACTGAGCCGGGAGGTACGCATGCTGGTGGCGGCGGGCCACGTCGTGGCGCTGGTGGTCGCCGTCGCGGCGTTCGTCGTGAAGCTGGGCGCGCTACGGCGTGACCCGTCGAACCCGAGGATCCTGGCCAGTCTGGGGATCTGCCTGGGCTGCGGCGTCGCCGTCACCGCAGGGTGGGCCCCGGTGCACAGCTTCATCGACGGAGTGTCCGGGGTGCCGAACCTGGCCAAGCCCGTCGAGCACGGCGCGGCGCTGATCACCGCCACCGCCATCCAGTTCCTCTTCCTGCACCTGGGGGATCCGCAGCGGGCGCGTCGGTCGATGCGACGGCGATGGCTGTTCCTGGCGGTGGTGGCCACCGTCATGATCACGATGTTCTGGGCGGCCGACTTCGCCGAGTCCGAGCCGATGCACTTCGCCGAGAGCTACGGCGACAAGCCGCAGGTCATCGTCTACATGCTCGCGTTCCTGGCGTACCTGGGCGTCTCCGTGGTGGACATCCTGCGCATGTCGCTGGGCTACGCGCGCTTCGCCGGCACCCGGCTGAAGGTCGTGATGCGGCTGCTGAGTGCCGGTGCGTTCTTCGGCGCCGCCTTCGTGGCGCACAAGGCGCTGTTCCTCGCCTGGAGACTGGCCGACACCACACCCGCCTGGTCCGAGCCGGTCGCGTCGCAGTCACTGGTCACGCTCTCGGTCGTCCTGATCTGTTCGAGCTTCGTGCTCTCCACGGTGTGGCGGACCGTCGACGGTCTGCGGGCGTTCCCCCGCAAGAGCGCGCTCCACCGCGACCTGCATCCGCTGTGGCACCTGCTGTACCAGGCCGTGCCGAGCATCGCGCTGCACCCGCCCCGCCGGCCGGAGCGCAACCCCCGGTGGGTGTGGGGGATCGGACAACGGTTGTACCGGCGGTGCGTGGAGATCGGCGACGGCCTCCAGGCGGTGGGCCCCCCGGATCCGATGGTGGTGGCGCAGGCCCGGCGGCGCGCCGAGGAGGCCGGTTGGGACGAGGCGCGGGCCGCCGCCGCCGGGGAGGCCGCCGGGATCCTGGACGCCGTCCGGCGGTACGCGCAGGGACACGTGGCCGGCGGCACGGTGGAGCCCGGCGTCGAACCGCCGTCGGGAGACATCGCACCCGCCGACGTGGAGGCCGACGCGCGTCGTCTTGCGCCGCTCTCCAGGGTGCTGGGTGAGCCACTGGTCCGCGATTCCGTCGCCGGTACCCTCGACACCCACTAGGTCGGCCGGGGCGTCGGCACGGCACCTGGTCCTCGACGAGGACTGGCGCCGACCCGTGTGGTGATGAGAGCGTATGGGCCGCAACCAGATGACTTGTCCGGGCGGGCGCGTGCGCGGGAAGCGGCAGGAGACCACCATGTCCGAGAAGGGCACCAACCAGCCACGTCTCCGTATCGGCGGCTGGCTCTCCCCGTCCGACTCCGATGCCACCCCGACAGCCTCCGTCCGATCGGGCGGCGGTCGCCATGACCGGCCCGCTGATCTGCCGCGACGCGGCACTCCGTCCCCGCTCCTGCCCCGCATCGTGCTGTCCGCGTCCGCCCGGCCGACCCGTACCTCCGCCGAGGCCGGCACCGTGTCCGGTCCGGCACTCGCGGGTGACGCGCCCGCCACCGACCTGCTTCCGCCGCCCGGCGGGCCGCACCGGCCCGACGGTGCCGGCGCGGCCGACGTTCGGCGCAAGCTGTTGCTCTGCGGGGTCGCCGTGGTCGCCGTGAGCACCGTCGTCGGCGCGACGGCACTGTACGGCGGTGACGCGCCCGAACCGGTACGCGGCGAGTTCGCTGCGGCGGTGCCCGGCCCGGACGTGGACGGGCCACCGTTCGGCCCGGGTGACCTCGGCGCCATCACACCGTCGGCAGCCACGGGGGTGCCCACCCTGTCTCCCGGCGCCATCCCGACCACCGACGGCGGCGGTGCCAGCGTGTCCCGCCGCGCCACTGCGGCCCCCACGTCCGCGGGTCCCGTCCCCGCCGTGCCGCCACCGGTGGTGAGCGTCCCCGCGAGTCCCTCGTCGACGCCGACGGCTCCGGCCGGCACCGCCCTGACCCCGGGTACCCGCATCGGTCTGGAGGTGGCCGCCCTGCCCGGCCGTCGGGTGCGGCACGCCGGCTTCCAGGCCCAGGTCGACGCCGTCGACGCCGGCAGCAGCGCCGGTGCGAGGGCCGACTCCGGGTTCGTCGTGCGTACCGGCCTCGCCGGCGCCTGCCTCTCCTTCGAATCGGTCAACTTCCCCGGGCACTACCTGCGGCACCACGAGTTCCGGGTGTTCCTGCACCGTGCCGAAGGCGGCGACGTGTTCCGCGCCGACGCGACGTTCTGCCAGGTCGGCGGCATCGGCGGTACGCACACGTCACTGCGTTCCTACAACTACCCGAACCGGTACCTCCGCCACGACGGTCAGCGGCAGATGCAGGTGTCCCCGATCGGCGACGGCGCCTCCGCGTCCTCGGCCACTTTCGTGGTCCGACCCGCCCTGTGACATCCGCGTAGACCCCGCTCCCCGCTTTCGGACTGGGAGCCGCTCGGGCGGCGGCTGATCGTGGAGCGTGGCAACGTGGGGCAGGGCAGCACGCCGCTGCTGGTGTTCGACGCGTGGGAGCATGCCTACTACCTGCAGTACCGCAACGTCCGGCCGGACTACGTGGACCGGCTGTGGAACCTGGTGAACTGGTCGGACGTGATCGCCCGGTTCGACGCCGCGCGTGCCACCACGCCGAAGATCTGAGCGGCGTGACCGGCCATTCCCCGGCCGCGGCGGAACTGGTGCGACGCGCTGCCGGGGTGATCGCCGCCAGACACCGTGGTGACCTCGCCGCCACCGCCGGACGGCCCGAGACCTGACCGGCGGAAACGCCACCGGCGGCCCTGTCCCACGGGTACGGGACAGGGCCGCCGGGGTGCTCACCCCGGCGGGCCCACTGCGGGCCCGCCGGGTGTGTGGCGGTGGTTCAGCGTTGCAGGGTGATCAGCGTTGCAGGGTGAGCAGTCCGGGGCGGTACGGCAGGAGGCCGTAGTCGCCGCCGGAGTTGGGTGAACGGCCCTGGTAGAGCAGTTGCAGGTTGCAGGCGTTCACGGTCATCGTCTGGTCGGCGTTGGTGCGGATGAGTTCACCGTGGCTGATGTCGTTGGTCCAGGTGGCGCCGCTGTTGGCCTTACCCGCGAACGGGTTGCTCTCGGTGGCCGCCTGCGGAGTCCAGGTGCCACCCAGGCTGGTGGCGGTGAAGGAGCGGAAGTAGCGGCCCTGGGAACCGATGGCCTCGACGAGCATGAGGTACCGGTTCTCGCCCTGGAGCTTGTAGACCTGCACACCCTCGAACAGGTTGTTCGTGGTGTCGGTCATGATCGTGGTGTAGTTGGAGCCGAAGCTGCCGGGGAAGTTCCCGATCGGCATGCTGGCCCGGTAGATGCGGCCGTTGTCCCCGGCGAAGAAGAGGTACATGTTCTGGCTGTCACCGATGAGAGCCTGGTCGATGGGGCCGGTGCCGGAGTTGGAGATCGATCCGGTGAACAGGGTCTGCGCCGGCCCCCAACTGTTCACGTCCGCCGGGTTGGTCGACGTGCGGTAGGAGAACGCCGGGCCGCCCCACTGGTAGGCCAGGACCCAGACGTTGCGCGGCGCGAAGTAGAACAGCGACGGCGCGACGGCGGAGAACGGCATGGCGTTCTGGCTGGCCGAGCCCATCTGGTTCCAGTTGGAGAAGAGGCCGAAGTTCATCGACCCCCAACTGGTGCCGAAGTCGTGGGTGGTGCCGTAGACGAGCTGCTGACCGTTGTAGGGGGCGTGGGTGAAGTCCTTCAACGACACCCAGCCCGACCGCGGCTGCGCCAACGCGCCCGTCGACGACCACCGGTACGACGACGGCAGACCACACGTACCCGACGGCGGCGGAGTGGTGGGCGTGGTCCCACCGTCGACGCGGACGAGCTGCCACTGCTGGTTGGCGCCGCCCCAGTCGTCGTACTGCACGATGTTGCCGCCGTCGGCGGTCGAGGCGCCCTGCACCTCCACCGCCTTGTTGCTGTTGCGGTTGATCAGGCGCACGTGCCCGCCGTCGGAGTCGGCCAACCGGAACTGCTGGTTGGTGCCGTTGCCGTCGCTCCACTGCACGATGTTCGCGCCGTTGGCGGTGGAGAAGTTGTAGACGTCCAGCACCTTGCCCGAGTGCCGGGACTTCAACCGGTAGTAGCCACCACCGGAGTCGACGAACTGCCACTGCTGCTGGTTACCGTTGTTCCGGGTCCACTGGGTGATTCGCGCACCGTCGCTCGTGGCCAGGTTGTACACGTCCAGGGCCTTACCGCTGTTGCGGTTGACCAACACGTACCACGCGTTGGTGTCGACCGTGGCCGCAGCGGCGGGCGTCGCCAGCACCGCGGCGGCGGCACCACTGACCATCACCGCTGCCACGCCGGCAGCGATGACCCGCGGCAACCACCGGCGCCGCCGCGACGGCGGTGCGATCGATGGAGATCTACCGAAGGCAGACATGATCCTCCTTCAATGACCAACAGATGAGCGGTCCACCCGGAGCCGGGCGCACCGTGACGCACGGGTCGGACGCGAGCACGGGATGGCAGCGCTAACATGATCGCCGCTCTCCTCGGGCGCGCCCGATCCCAGATCCGGCGTAGCGAGCTTGCCCGGTAGACCGCAGGCGCCGTCCTTAGGCATCGACTGTGAGCGATAACATGCCGTTCGTCAAGTCGTAACGTTCCCGACTCGACACCCCCGCGCCGGAGCTGCCGCACCGGCGATCAGGGGTGGCCGTGCACGCCCGACGAGCCGGCGGGGTGAGCCTCCGGAGTTCCCGTCGTCGCGATCGGGAGTCGACCCGCCGTGTCAGCTGTCGAACCAGACGACGAGTCGCACGTGGTCACCGGCCACCGCGTGCCAGGCGCGCCCGTGATGGCTCGCCTTGCCGACCAGGAGCTCTCCGGCGCTCGTCGGCCGGTACTCGTGAATCCGGTCGTCCACCTGGGGCGCACTCGCCGTCCAGTCGATCCGGGCCACCTCTGCCCACGTCACCCAGGTGCAGTCGTGGATCGGCTCGACGGTGCAGAGTCGACGCAACTCCGGACTGGTGTCCTCCGGCAGGCCACGGCCGGGGGCGACCGGCGTGAAGCCGGCGTAGTTGCGTACCCCGAACAGCAGGCCGAAGGCGTCGTAGTCACGAGGTAGGTCGGCGGTGAGCACGTCGGCCAACGACCATGACGAACCCGCGCCTCCCGGCCGGACCTCCACGCCGCCGTCGATGTCGGTGCCCACCGTATGCCCGCCTCATGCCGCACACGCCCGCCTCGGTGGCGGACACCACCGAGACGCGCAGTGGCCGGAGGCCGGCGCGACGGTGGCTATCATAATGGCCCGGCGACGAGTCGATGTGCCTCGCGTCGCCGACCCGGCCGCGAGGGTGGCACGCCGGCCCGAGGCCCGGACGAAGGGGAGTGGCGATGGCGATCAAATCGATTCCGGGCGCTGCCCGCAACACCAGGCAGCGGGCCGAGGTCGTCGGGTTGCTCGACGAGCTGACCGAGTTCCGTAGCGCCCAGGGGTTGCACGCCCAACTGCGGGACCAGAAGGCGTCGGTCGGCCTGACCACCGTCTATCGCACGCTCCAGGCGTTGGTGGACGCGGGGGAGGTCGACACGGTACGCCTGCCCTCCGGTGAGCAGTTGTACCGCCGGTGCAGTCGGACCCACCACCATCACCTCGTCTGTCGCGACTGCGGTCGCACCGTGGAGGTCGTCGGCCCGGCGGTGGAGGAGTGGGCCGAAGGTGTCGCGGCCCAGCACGGTTTCACCGACCTCAACCACACGCTTGAGATCGTGGGTGTCTGCGCCGACTGCGCGGCCCGATAGCGCGGCTCCTCTCGGGGCTGACCGGGGTGGCTCGCCGGACTCCGTGGTGGCTTTCCGTGTTCGGGCATTGACGGGTGGTCACCGGCATGGTGTGCTCAGTCTAACGAAAGCGAAAACCGTGATCGTTAACTGAGGAGGAGCATGTCTCTCACCGTGCCGCCCGACCTGCTGCGGGCCGCCGAGTCCGGCCCGGTCAACGACGAGGAGTTCGTGGCCTGCGTACGGGAGTCGTTGCCGTACGCCTGGCAGACCGTCAGCCGCGTGGCGTCGGATCTGGCTGCCTCGGGCGAGGAGTTCGCCGACAACGTGCTCCCGCCACCCAGCGAGGCGGAGCGGGGGCAACTGCTGCGGGCCCTGGCCAGCGACGCCATCCGGTCCAGCCTGGAGCGTCACTTCGGCGTGAAGCTGGCCTTCCAGAACTGCCACCGGGTCGCGGCCTTCCGGCCGGCGGCAGTCGACTCCGACACCTACCGCCGGTTCGTCTCCACCCGGGGCCAGTTGCTCAACCAGTCGCCCGAGCTGCGTGACTGCTGATCACCACCGCACCCGGCGAGCGGAACGCGGTGTGCACGCGCACCTGTTCCTGCTCGCCGGGCAGCGGCCCGGCGACACCCACGCCGACGCGCTCGCCGACGCCCACCGGTACGGCCGTGCGGCGGAGACCGCCGGATTCACCGGGGTGTGGATCGCCGAGCACCACTTCATCCCGTACGGCGTCTGTCCCTCGGCGGTCGCCTTCGCCGCGCACCTGCTCGGCGCCACCCGGCGCATCACGGTCGGCACCGCCGCCTGTGTGCTGTCCAATCGGCACCCGGTGGCACTCGGGGAGGAGGCGGTGCTGCTGCACGAACTCTCCGGCGGCCGGTTCCGGCTGGGGGTGGGCCGGGGTGGCCCCTGGGTGGACCTCGAGGTCTTCGGTACCGGCCTGGACCGGTTCCGGCACGGCTTCGGCGACTCGGTGGAACTGCTGCTGCGGTGGCTCTCCGGCGAACCGACCGTGGCCGGCAACGCGCGCTTCCCGTTCCGGCCGGTGCCGGTGGTGCCGCGACCGCGCAGCGGGGTGCCGCTCTGGGTGGCCGCGACCACCCCAGGCACCGTCGACCTCGCCGCCCGGTACGGCCTTCCGCTCCTGCTCGGCCTGCACGCCGACCTGGCCGAGAAGGCGGAACTGCTGGCCCGTCACGCGCGGGTGGCCACCGCGTACGGGCACGATCCGGCCGGCATCCACCACGCCAGCGCCCATGTCGCCCAGGTGGCGGCGACCGACGACGCGGCGGCGCGGGCGGTTCGCGCCGGTCTCCCTCCGCTGCTGGCCGGCACCCGGGAGTACGTCCGGCTGGACGGTGCCGCAGGCGGGCGTCGCGATCCGGAGCGCTATGTGGACCATCTGATCGACATCCACCCGGTCGGTTCGCCCCATCGATGCCGGGAGGCGGTTGCCCGGGCGACGGCGCTGCCGGGCGTACGCCATCTGCTGTTCATGGTGGAGGCGGCCGGTGGCCGGGACGCCACCCTCGACACGATCCGTCGGCTCGCCGTGGACGTCCTCGACCTGCCCGTCCCGCAGACCGAGCCGGAGACGGCGTGGTCTGCCGGGGGTGGCGCCCCGTAATCGAGACGGATTCCCGGTGACCATTTTCTGACGCGATCAGCGGGTTCCGCGCGGCGGAAGCCGCACCACCCGTTACCATCGCGCTTGTGGAAACGGTTCCCGTTAGCGTCAAGGGGTGGTCGCGGTGAAGGTAGCGTTCGTCGGCAAGGGCGGCAGCGGGAAGACGACGCTCACCGCGCTCTACGCCCGTCACCTCGCCGCCGCGGGCCGGCCGGTGCTGGCAATCGACGCCGACATCAACCAGCACCTCGCCGTCGCCCTCGGTGGATCGGACCACGCCGCCACCCCCGTGCCGCTCGGTGCCCACCTGCCCGCGATCAAGGAGTACCTGCGCGGCGACAACCCGCGCATCGGCTCCGCCGCCGAGATGGTGAAGACCACCCCGGCGGGGCGGGGGTCACGCCTGCTCCGGGTGGACGAGGAGAACCCGATCTACACGAGCTGTGTGGCGCCCGTCGGTGAGGTGCGGCTGGCGGTGACCGGCGAGTTCACCGCCGAGGACCTGGGGGTCGCCTGCTACCACTCCAAGGTCGGTGCGGTGGAGCTGCTGCTCAACCACATGCTCGACGGCCCCGGCGAGTACGTGGTGGTGGACATGACCGCCGGTGCCGACTCGTTCGCCTCGGGGCTGTTCACCCGCTTCGACCGCACCGTGCTGGTCTGCGAGCCGACCGTACGCGGAGTCGGCGTCTACCAGCAGTACGCCGGCTACGCCCGGGACTACGGGGTGGCCCTGTCCGTGATCGGCAACAAGGTCGAGGACGCCGCCGACGTGGAGTTCCTCCGCGCGCACGTCGGCGACGACCTGCTGACCTGGGTGGGGCGCTCGGCGTACGTGCGCCGGGCCGAGCGGGGCGTCCTCGGACCGCTGGAGGAGGTGGAGGCGGAGAACCGGGCCGCGCTGGGCCGGCTGGCCGAGGTCGTGGACGCCACCACCCAGGACTGGGCGGCCTTCACCCGCTGGGCCCACGAGTTCCACCGGCGCAACGCCGTGGCCTGGGCCAACGACCGTACGGGTGTGGACCTCAGCATGCAGATCGACCCGAACTTCCAGATGGGACCGGCGACGGTATCCGCCTGATCGCGACAGCGGGCCCGGCCGGGTTCGACGGGCCGCGTCCGGACGCGGTCCGCGCGAGCACTGCCACCTGGGCAGCGGCCGCGCGGACCGGTGACGCCGGTCAGGCGTCGGTCATCGGGAAACATCCGGCGAACGGGTCGGGGTAACCGCGCCAGACGTCCTCGCCGTCGGCGAGTTCGGCGTCGGTGAGCAGGCATCCGGTGAGGGTGTGCCGCAGCGCGGCCGGGTCGAGGTCCAGACCGACGAAGACCAGGTGCTGGTTGCGGTCGCCGTAGTAGGGATCCCATTCGAGGGCGGCGGCGAGCCTGCGATGGTCGGAGACCTCGTCCCAGTGCGTGTCCGGCAGGCAGGTCAGCCAGCGCCCGAGCGAGCCGAGGCCGAGGCCGCCGCCGGCGAAGTCCCAGGCGACGACCGCCTCGGGTTGGCTGGCCAGCCAGAGGTGCCCCCGGGAGCGGATCACGTCGGCGTTGACGTCCTCCAGCACCGCGTGCAGGCGCTCGGCGTGGAACGGCCGGCGGGCCCGGAACACGACCGAGACGATCCCCTGGTCGGGGTGGGGTTCGTGGACACCGAGCAGGTGCCCTTCCAGGCCGCGGACCAGCACGCCAGGGGTCTCCGGTCGGTGCCGGTCGGTCCGGCGCAGCCGCCGGGCCAGGGCGTGCGCGTCGACCAGGTCGTCGTCGACGCGGATCTGGATCGCCCACGGCGCGATGCGTGCCAGCAACGTCGCGAGGCGGTGCGTGTCGTAGCCGCCGTCGGGGGAGTGTCCCCACAGGACGTGGGTGTCGGCGTACTCGATCTGCCGGACGACGACGTCGGCGAGTGCCCGGTCGTCGTCGGCGGCGGCGTGGATGTCCAGGGTCTTCAGGTCGTCGGTGCTGGCCAGGCCGTCGAGCAGGTGTTCGGCGTCGACGACGGTGACGTAGGAGTCGACGTGCAGCAGGTCGGTCAGCGGCGTGCCGTCGACGAGGCAGTGGGCGCAGGCGGCGGCGACCGCCTCCGGCTCGACCACCTCCGGCAGCATCAACACCAGGTCCCGGTGCGGATGGGTGCCGGCCAGCCGGGCGAGAGTGGGGAGGACGTCGTCGCGCAGTGTGCAGGAGACGCAGCCGTGGGCCAGCGTGATCCGCTCGTCCTCCAGCACCCCCGACCGGTCGCGGACCACCCGGTGCACGACACCGGCCCGTACGTCGCCCAGGTCGTGCCGGACCAGCAGCAGCGCCGGGTCCGCGGTGAGCAGCGTGCGGGCGACGGCGTAGGTCGCGGCCGGCCAGAAGCCACTGAGCACGGTCAGTGAGGGCGGTCCGGCTCGCTGGACGGCGGCCGGGCCGGTCGACGTGACGGATGACGTGGACATCACAGCCCTCTCGACGTAGTTGAAAACGGTTGTCATTATAGACACGTGATCGTTCCCGAGACGAAGCCCGTCGCGCCCGCCTCCTCGGCGTGGACCCCGGACCTGTCGGGAGCGGTCCTGTCGTTTCCATCTGTGAAGGAGCAGGCCATGTCGCGACGCTGCGACGTCACCGGGGCGAAGCCGAGCTTCGGCAACGCCGTGTCCCACTCCCATCGGCGGACCCGCCGCCGGTGGAACCCGAATCTGCAGAACCACCGCTACTGGCTGCCCTCGGAGCGCCGCTGGATCCGGCTGACGCTGACCGCCAAGGCGCTGCGGACCGTGGACCGCGACGGCATCGAGAAGGTCGTCGCCCGACTGCGCGGCAGGGGGGTGACGGTCTGATGGCCCGGCAGACCGACGTCCGGCCGATCGTTCGCCTGCGCAGCACGGCCGGCACCGGCTACACCTACGTGACCAGGAAGAACCGCCGAAACGACCCCGACCGGCTGGTGCTGCGCAAGTACGACCCGATCGTGCGCCGGCACGTCGAGTTCCGCGAGGCACGCTGATGGCCCGCACCGGCCTGGTCGGTCGTCAGGAACGCCGGGTGGAACTCGTGGCCCGGTACGCCCCGCACCGCGCCGCTCTCAAGCGGGCCATCGCACACCCGGGGACCGACCCGGCCGACCGGGAGGACGCGGTACGCCGACTCGCCCGGCTGCCCCGCGACTCCAGCCCGGTCCGGCTGCGCAACCGCGACATGGTCGACGGTCGCCCCCGAGGTGTTCTCGCCCGGTTCGGGCTGTCCCGGGTCCGGTTCCGCGAGATGGCCCTGCGCGGCGAGCTGCCCGGCGTCCGCAAGGCGTCCCGCTGAGACGCGACACCGAGGGACCCGGTGCCGCCACCGACGGGTGAACCCCGATTGTCCCGCCCGGCGTCCGGTGCCGACGTCGGGCGGGCGCGGCTGTCGGAGGGGCGTGTGAAGATCCTCGCCGTGACCGAATGGATCTACAACGAGCGTCCGGCGGGCGTACGGTTCCTGACCGAGCGCATTGGGGAGCCCGGACGCGACGAGATCGAGGCCGAGATCTGGGCCTGGATCGTGCGCGGCGAGACCGACGCCGACGAGTTCGTGGACTTCTTCGACCAGGACGAGCAGCGCCACGGTGCCACCGACGAGGAGTTACGCGCGGCGTACGGGACGGCGCTGGCGGCGCGGCGGGAGCAGCAACGCGGGTGGGGCGAGGTGTGCGGCAACCTCACCCGCGCCTTCGCCGAACTCCACCGGCGCGGAGTGGTGGCCAGGGAGAACTTCAGCTGCTGCGGCACCTGCGCGGCGGGCGAGATCCACGACGAGCGGGACGACTCCCGGCACTGGCACGGTTACCTCTGGTATCACCAGCAGGACACCGAGTCGCTCATCGACAGCGAGGACGGCCAGGTCTGGCTCGGCTACGGCGCCTATCCGCCGGTGGACTTCGACGAGGCCGCCTATGCCGCCCTCTCCGAGGCCGAGCAGCAGGCCGGCTACCAGGCCGACCTGGAACGCCTCCTGGACGACCTCGTCTTCCCGGTGCTGCGCGAGCACGGCCTGCGGGTGGAGTGGAACCGCAAGCAGTCCCAGCGGATCCGCGTCACCGGCGCCCAGTGGTACGCGTCGGTGATCTGAGCGTCGGCACCGGCGGGCCGCCCCCGGCTCGCCGGTGCGACACCCGGTAGGACTGCCGGCTGGCGTGCTGCTGCGCCCCGGCGCGACTTCAGGACGACGGCTAGGCCGCTGACACGTCGCCTCCCGTGGCGGTCGCCCGGTCGAGGACGCGGCGCAGGTTGGCGCCGAAGACGTCCGCCCGCTCGGTGGGGGCGAGGTCGTTCAGCCCGACGGGCTCCAGCGTCTGCGCGAACGACACGTGGTCGAGGCTGGGCGGGAAGTCCGAGCCCCAGTACAGTCGGCGGCTCCCGAAACGCTCCAGGAGCAGCTCGACGAAGGGGCGGGCCGCCGCGTGCGGCCAGGCGTGCGGCGGCTCGCTGACCGCGTACAGGCCGGAGATCTTCACCCCGACGTGCGGCAGTGGGGCCAGGTCGAGCAGCGGTGTCAGGGTCTCGGCGGCCTGCTGCGGGTTCGGGGGCGTCGCCCGGCTCCCGGGCAACCCGAGATGGCTGAACAACACCGGGCATCCGTCGAGGGCGGCGAGCGCGGTGCCGAGTCGGCGGGTGGCGGCCGGGGTCGCGTTGAGGCTGAGCACCGCACCGGCCGTGATGAGGTCGCCGGCGGAGCCGGCCACCCAGTCGGTGAAGCGGTCGGCCGCCTCGGCGTCCGTCAGGTACACGGCCAGCCCGACGAACCCGGCTGCCCACCAGCGGGCCAACTGCCCGTCCGCCGGTCCACCTGGTGGAACGTAGGCGACCGGGGCAATCCAGGGGTGCCGGGCGGCGAGACCGGCCAGGTAGTCGTTGTTCCCGGCGAAGCGCGACTCGCCCTCGTATCCGACCACGAGGGCCCGATCGATGCCGTGCACACGACGGATGTCCTGATATGCGGCGATCTCCTGGCCGCCGGCAGGGGAGCGCCCGTACCGGCCCGGGTAGCCGTCGGCGAACAGGTGCAGATGGGCGTCAGCGCGGTCCATGGTCACGGACGATAACCCAAATTCTGGCGGGTTATTGACGCGGACACCCCCCTGACTTAGGTTCTTGTCTCAATTAGGTCCGGATTGCAGGTCGCGAGCGAGGGGTGGGCCGGGTGGCGCGGGGACACGACGGGGTTGATGAGCTGGTACGGCTGAGGCGTCAGCTCCATCGCCACCCCGAGCTGCGGTTTACTGAACACCGTACGGCCGGGACATTGGCCGAGAAGCTTCAGCCGTTTGGGCGGTTGCGGACCGGAATCGCCGGTACCGGATTGCTCCTCGAACTCGAAGGGTCCCTCCCGGGGCCGTCGGTCCTTCTTCGGGCCGATATGGATGCCTATCCCGTGCAGGACGCCAAGACCGCCCCCTACGCGTCGACGAACCCCGGGGTCTGTCACGCCTGCGGACACGACGTGCACATGACCGTCGCCTACGGCACCGCCGCCCGGCTCGCCGCCGCACCGCCGGCCCGGGGCTCGGTCACCGTGCTGTTCCAACCGGCCGAGGAGATCCCGTTCGGCGAGACTTCCGGAGCCGCCGCGGTCCTCGTCGACGAGGCGCTGTGCGGCCGACGCTTCGACGCCGTACTCGGCCTGCACTGCTGGCCCGACCTGCCGGTCGGCGCGCTCGGTGTGGACCGCACCACCGCCATGGCGGCCAAGGACGCGTTCCGCGTCGAGGTCCTCGGCCGGGCCGCGCACGCCGCCACCCCGGCGCTGGGCCGCGACGCCATCCTCGGGCTCAGCGGCATGGTGAACATGCTGCACGCCGCGGTGGCCCGGTCACGCAACGCCGACGAACTCGTGGCCTTCAACATCGGCACCATCTCCGGCGGGGCCAGCCAGAGCCAGGTCGCCGGGTACGCGGAGGCCACCGGCACGCTGCGCACCCTCGACGAGGGCACCCGCGAGCGGCTCAAGACGGTCATCGAGCGGGTCGCCCGCCAGCAGGCCGCCGCGCTCGACCTCGGCGTTCGCTTCACCTGGGCCAACGAGATGCCGCCGGTCCGCAACGCGGCCGAACTCGTCGCGCTCGCCCACGCCGAGCTGCCCGGCCTCATGCAGGTGACGGACCTCGCGGTGCCGCCGCTGACCACCGACGACTTCGCGCTGCTCGGCGCACTTGGCCCCAGCCTGTACGTCAAGCTCGGCGTCACCGGCGAGCGTGGTGGCGCGCCCCTGCACTCCGGCTCGTTCGACGTCGACGAGCGGTGCCTAGAGGTCGGTGTGACCGCCTTCGAACGGCTCACCCGGGCGGTGTTGGACGGACGGCTCACCGTCGATCCGACCGGCAGCGCTACCGCCGCCGGTGCCGCTGTGGCCGTACCGGCACCCGCCGGGCCGGACGCGACCGTCGCGGCGGTGACGGCGTGAACCGCGTGGCGGGGCGCGCTGCCCCGGTACCCGTCGAGGGCACCCGCTCCGGCGGAGGCGCGGCATGAGCGCCGTGCCGGAGGTCGCCGTCGTCGGCGCGGGAGCGTTCGGGCTGCGGCACGTCGCCGCGTACCGGTCGCTCGGCGTACCCGTGACCGCGCTGGTCGACCCGGACCCCGCCGTGCGCGACCGGGCCGCCGCCGCGCACGGCGTCGCCCGCACCTTCGGCACCGTCGAGGAACTGCTCACCGCCGGCGCCCCGCAGGCCGCCTCGGTCTGCGTACCCGGACCCGCCCACCGCGCGGTCGCGGTCGCGCTGCTCGCCGGCGGGGTGCCGGTCCTGGTCGAGAAGCCCCTCGCGGCGACGGTCGCCGACGCCGCCGCGATCGTCGCGGCGGCCCGCACCCACCGGGTCCTCTGCCAGCCCGGACACATCCTGCGCCACAGCGCCCCGCACCGGGCGCTGTACGACGCGGTCCGCGCCGGCCGGCTCGGCCAGGTGCTGGCCGTCTCCTCCCGTCGGGACCGGCCGCGCGCACTCAGCCGGCTCTTCCCCGACGAGCACCCGGCCCTGCTCACCGCCGTGCACGACGTCGACCTGGCCATCTGGTACGCCCAGTCGCCCGTGGTCGAGGTCCGCGCGACCGCCCGGACCCGACCGGGACCGGCCTCGCCGGTCCTGGTGTGGGCGGAGCTTCGGCACGCCAACGACGTCGTGTCGTCGATCCGCAACAGCTATCTCCTACCTGACACCACGCCCAACCACACCTCGGACCTGGTCGAGGTGTACGGCACCGACGGGGTCGCCCACGTCGACCTCGGCCACCCCACGCTGCTCGTCCAGGCCGAGCGGACCGAGGCGCCGGACTGGCTGCTCTCGCCGGCCGACGGCGGCGGCGCGCTCGCCGCCGAACTACGCCACTTCGTCGGTCAGGTGACCGGCACCGAGTCGTCGGCGGTCGTCCCGCTCGCCGACGGACTGCACGTGGTGCAGGTCGCCACGGCCATGGCCGACAGCGCCGCCGCCGGTGGCGAACCCCGTCGGATCTCCTCCCTCGAACCCCTCTCCTGACAGGAGCTTGCGCCGATGTTTCGACGTAGATTGACCGGCGTTCTCGCCGCCGGTGTGGCCACCGCCGCGATGCTGGCCGGATGCGGGGGCGGTGGCGACGCCGCCGACGGCCCGGTCACCCTGAAGGTGCTCACCTGGGAGCCGGGCGGCTCCGAGTACTGGCAGCAGGTGAAGACCACCTTCGAGGCCAGCCACCAGAACATCAAGCTGGACCTGCAGTCGGTCCCGTTCGACAAGTACCCGGAGGTGCAGGGGCCGTACATCACCTCGCAGTCCGGGCCGGACGTGATGGCGAACAACGCCGGACTGGAGCTGTTCGACCGGCGGGGCGCGTACGTGCCACTGGGGGACCGGGCCGCCGAGATCAACAAGGACCTGGTCACCTACAGCGGCGCCTGCGAGGGCTTCGACACCAGCAAGGCCTGCTTCGGCGTGCCCTTCTCCTACCAGGGCAACGTCCTCTACTTCAACAAGGACGTGCTGCGCGGCGCCGGGCTGGACCCGGAGAACCCGCCGGCCACCTGGGACGAGTTCGGCACCGCCTGCGAGGCGATCAAGAACTCCGGCAAGACCTGCCTGGCGCTGGGGCTGTCCGGCACCTTCCCGGCGTACTGGGACTTCCCGGAGATCGCCCGCAACTACCTGACCGAGGACGACATCCGCGGCCTGCTCGCCGGCACGCTGTCCTGGAAGGACCCGAAGCTGGTCCAGGTCCTGGAGAAGCTCGCCGAGATCACCACCAAGGGCTGGACGAACAAGAACGCACCGTCGATCACGATGCTGCCCGACGGCGCGGACATCTTCCAGCGCGGTGACGCCGCCTTCGCCGGCACCATCATCTCCGACGCGGTGAACTGGGAGGCGTTCGGCAAGGCCCTCGGCGACGACAAGCTCGGCGTCACCCGGTGGCCGGTGATCAACCAGTCCGCGCCGCTGGCCGGGAAGTTCTCCGGCATCGAGGGCGCCGTCTACGGCGTGACGCAGTGGAGCGAGAAGAAAGAAGCCGGCCTGGAGTTCATCACCTGGCTGGCCGGCAAGGAGAACGGCGAGCTCTGGGTGAAGCACGCCAAGGGTCAGCCGCTCAACAAGAACGTCGACCCCGCGTTGCTGCCCTCGTCGCCGGCCTTCAAGAAGATCCAGGAGTTCGTGGCCGAGCCGACCCTGCACGCCGGTGTCATGCTCTCCGGCCCGGAGGCCGACGCACTGGCCCGAGGCTGGCAGCAGATCACCCTCGGTCAGCTCACCGTCGACAAGTGGGCCGACCAGATGCAGCAGGCGCTGGAGCGCAGCCCGACGAAGAAGCAGGGCAACTAGTCGCACCGGGTGGGGTGGCCGGGCGCCACCCCACCCGCCAGCCTCCGGGGAGGACAGCCCGATGAGCATCTCCACCGCGTCGGCCGCCGATTCGGCCGTCGCGACGAACCCACCCCCGCCGGTACGCCGCAACCGGCGACCCCGGCACGCCCGGGAATGGTGGCTCGGCGCCCTTCTGGTCCTGCCGGGAATGGCCCTGGCGGTCACCTTCAAACTGGTGCCGCTGATCCGGGGCGTCATCACCAGCTTCGAATCCTCCAGCGGGTTCGGCGACAGCTCCTTCGCCGGCTGGGACAACTACACCCGGATGTTCGACGACCCGGTGGTGCTGGCCAGCTTCCGCAACGCCCTGCTGGTGGTGGCCACCCTGCCGGTCTGGATCGTGCTGCCACTCGTGCTGGCGGTGCTGATCCACCAGCGGGCACCGGGCTGGAAGTTCTTCCGGGCCGTCTACTTCGTCCCGTACACCATCGCGCCCATCGTGGTCGGCATCATGTTCCGGCAGATCCTCAGCCCGGACGGACCGATCAACGCCCTGCTTCGCGCCGTCGGGCTGGAGCCGCTGGCCATCGAGTGGCTCAACGGGCAGAACAGCGCGCTCTTCTCCCTCGTCGCGGTGGCCCTGTGGAGCTTCTTCGGCCTCGGCGTGATGACCTACCTGGCCGGGCTCGCCACCATCCCCGAGGAGGTGCTGGAGGCCGCGTACCTCGACGGGGCCAACTTCTGGCGGCGCCTCTACTCCGTCGTGGTGCCGATGCTGCGCCCCACCGTGGCGTACTGGAGCGTGCTCTGCGCCTCCGGCGTGCTGATCTGGCTGTTCCCGCTGATCTACGCGTTGACCCAGGGCGGCCCCGGCAACGCCACCATGCTCCCCGAGTACCTGGTCTTCCTCACCACCTTCCAGTTCCTCGACCGGGGGTACGGCTCGGCCATCGGCATCGCCCTGTTCGTCTTCGTCGCCGTGTTGTCGATCTTCAGCGTGCGGCACATGTTCAAAGAGGGGACCCGGAAGCCGCGATGAACCGGCGACACTCCGCCCAGATCGGGCGCTACCTGTTGGTCTTTGCGTTGGTGGTGGTCGCGGTGGCGGCGCTCTACCCGCTGCTGTTCACCGTGGTCAGCTCGCTCAAGACGCAGACCGGGTTCGCCCGGGACCCGCTCGGACTGCCGGCCGGGATCACCTTCGAGAACTACGTCGAGGCGTTCAAGCGGATGAACATGCCCCGACTGCTGTTCAACTCCATCATCACCACGGTCGGCGGACTGGTGCTGTCGGTGCTGGCCGCCATGCTGATCGCGTACACGGTGACCAAGCTGCGTTTCCGGGGCGGCAAGCTGGTCTTCCTGTTCATCATCATCACCCTGACCATCCCCAGTCAGGCGATCATCTACCCGCTCTACCAGACCGTGCTGGACCTGGGTATGTCCGGGGAGTACCAGGGCCTGATCCTGGCGTACGCGGCCTTCGGTCTGCCGCTGGGCACGTACCAGCTCGCCGGCTACTTCCAGCAGGTGCCCGACGAGCTGATCGAGGCCGCCCGCGTCGACGGCGCCGGACACTTCACCATCCTGTTCCGGCTGCTCGCCCCGATCGCCACCCCCGCACTGGCGGCGCTGGCCATCTTCAACTTCGTCTGGATGTGGAACGACCTGTTGCTGCCGCTGGTCATCATGGGCGGCTCGGACTCCAAGACGCTGATGGTCGGCGTCTCCCTGCTCAGCGGCCAGTACGACGTGTCGGTGCCGCTGGTCAGCGCCGGCCTGATCGTGGCCCTGCTCCCGGTGCTCATCATCTACCTGGTGTTCCAGCGCCAACTCGTCTCCGGTGCGCTCGCCGGCTCCGGCAAGTGAGCACACCGGCCGACCGGCCCGACCCGGATACTCCTCACTGTCCGGGCGCGGGTCACCCCGGTCCCGCCCCCGATCCCGGCACCGGATCGGGGGCGGGACCGGCCCGTGGGCCGGGAGTGCAGGTGTGCCACCTGTACCGCCTGCGTCCCGGGGCGGAGGCCGAGTACGAGCGCCGGCACGTCGAGCTGTGGCCGGAGATGGCCGCCCTGCTCGACGAGGCGGGCGTGTACGACTACCACATCTACCGGCACGGTCTGCTGCTGATCTGTGTGCTGCGGACCCGGTGGGGCTTCGCGCACGCCGGCCGGGTCACCGGCGCCTCCGAGGTGCAGGCGCGCTGGACGGCGTCGTTGTCGCACCTGTTCGCCGAGATCGCCGACGCCGACGGCGAGCCGCTGTGGGCGTATCCCGTCTTCCACCATCCCGGCCGTCGGATGTAAGGAGGGGTCCCCTGCTAACGCCTCGTGTATAGCAGGGGACCCCTCCTTACATGCGTCTAGACGGCGTATGCGATGGAGCCGTCGGCGCGGTGGGGGATGCGGGTGAGCGGACGGCCGGTCAGGTCCAGCGGGGTCTCGTCGGTGAGGTCCAGGGTGACGCCGAGGCCGGGCTCCTCGGGGATGGGCAGGAAGCCGCCCTCGCGGCGCACGCAGGCCCGCGCCGGACCGTCGGCGAGGGTGTCGTCGAGCGGGGAGTACTCCTGGGTCACGAAGTTCGGGATCGCCGTGTCCAGGTGCACCGAGGCCATGGTGAGCAGCGGTCCGAGGCAGTTGTGGCTGACCACCGCCGCGTGGTACGACTCGGCCAGCGCGGCGATCTTACGGGCGTGGCTGATGCCGCCGGCCAGGCCGAGGTCGGGCCGGACGTACTGGGCCCCGCCCTGCGCCAGCAGCTCCTTGAACTCCCAGATGGTGTGCAGCCGCTCGCCGTTGGCCATCGGCACCCCGAGCGCGCGGCGGCTCAGCTCAGCCTGGCTGCTGACGCTGTCGATCTGGATCGCGTCCTCGACCATCAGCGGGTGCAGCCGGCCGACCGCCGGGACGACCGCCTCGGCCTGCAACGGGGTGAGCTTGCGGTGCAGCTCGATGAGCAGGTCGACGTCGGGTCCGACCGCGTCGCGGACGGCGGCGGTGGTGGCCTCGGTGTCGGTGACCAGTCGGGCCAGCGACAGGTCGCCGTAGTCCGCCGGCAGCGGGTCGAACTTCACCGCGGTGAACCCGTCGGCGACCGCCGCCGCGGCCTGGGCGGCGAGGTCCTGCGCGCCGGTGCCGGGCAGCAGCAGGTGCAGGCGGATCCGGTCGCGGACCCGACCGCCGAGCAACTGCCAGACGGGTACGCCGAGACGCTTGCCGAGCAGGTCCCAGAGCGCAAGGTCGATCGCGGAGACGGCGGCGGTGAGCACCGATCCCCGGAACGGTCCCATCCGGTACAGGTGGTGCCAGTGGTACTCGATCCGGCTCGGGTCGGCGCCGAGCAGGTGCGGACGGAACGCCTCCACGACCGCGTGGACCGCTCCCGGATACCCCCAGCAGGCGGACTGTCCGACGCCGACCAGTCCGGTCGAGGTGTGCACCGCGACGAAGTGCGCGTCGCCCCGCACCACCGACTCGACGGCGGTGATCTCCATGCTGCCCCCAAATTAGAGCCCTATAACGGCCACAAACTTGCTCATGCACTCTTCCATAGCATGATGTCCCTGGTCTAGGCTCCAATCCGAACGAGCCGGAATAGGGCTCTAATTCATCTATGGGGGTGTGATGGGTCTGCCGGACGACTACCGGGCGATGGCCCGGATCCGCCGGTTCGAGGAGCGGCTGGCCGCCCTCAAGGACGACGGCGAGATCCCGGGCTCGATCCACCTGTGCAACGGTCAGGAGGCGATCCCGGTCGGTGCCGCCCGCGCGCTGCGCGACGGTGACCACGTGACCGCGACCTACCGGGGGCACGGCTGGGCGCTGGCCCGGGGCGTGGACATGACCGGGCTGTTCGCCGAGATGATGGGTCGTGACTCGGCGGTCAACGGCGGCCGGGCCGCCTCGCCGTACCTCTCCGACCCCGGACGCTGGTTCATGGGGGAGAACTCCATCGTCGGCGCCGGCGTACCGATCGCCACCGGTGCCGCGCTCACCGCACAACGCACCGGCAGCGGCGCGGTCTCGGTGGTCAGCATCGGTGACGGCGCGATGAACCAGGGCAACGTGCACGAGGCGATCAACCTCGCCGCCGTGCTCGACCTGCCGCTGGTCCTGGTGGTGGAGAACAACGTCTACTCGGAGATGTCCCGCATCGAGGACATGGTCCGCATCCGACAGCTCGCCGAGCGCGCCGCCGGGTACGGGATCCCCGGCCGGGTCGTCGACGGCAACGACCCGGACGCGGTCGCCGAGGCCGTCGCCGAGGCGGTCACCCGCGCCCGCGAGGGCTCCGGCCCGTCCATCGTGGAGGCCATGACCGAGCGCCTGGTCGGCCACTACAGCGGCGACGTGCAGCATTACCGGCCGGCCGGGGAGATCGCCGCCGCCCGCGAACGCGAGCCGCTGGCCCGCATCCGGGCCGCCGCCGACGCCGCGCTGACCGCCCGGCTCGACGCCGTCGACGCGGAGGTGGAGGCCGAGGTGGAGGCCGCCGTCGTGGCCGCCCGCGAGGTGCCGTTCCCCGACCCGGCGACCATCAAGGAGTACGTCTATGTCTGAGTCGCTGCGGTACATCCAGGCCGTCAACGCGGCCCTGGCCTGGTCGCTGGAGAGCCGATCCGACACCGTCTACTTCGGTGAGGACGTCGCCCTGCCCGGCGGCCCGTTCGGTGCCACCAAGGGACTGCACAAGCGGTTCGGCAGCGACCGGATCTTCGACACCCCGATCTCCGAGACCGGCTTCCTGGGCATGGCGCTCGGCGCGGCCATGACCGGTCTACGACCGATCGCCGAGATCATGTACGCCGACTTCTCCTTCGTGGCGATGGACCAGATCGTCAACCAGATCGCCACCATCCGCTACTCCAGCGCCGGCCGGTGGAAGGCCCCATTGGTGATCCGGATGCAGCAGGGGTACTCGCCGGGCGCCTGTGCCCAGCACTCGCACTCGGTGGAGGCGTACTTCGCGCACACCCCCGGCCTGCGGGTGGCGCTGCCGTCCACCCCGGACGACGCGTACCAGATGCTGCGTACCGCAGTCGTCAGCGACGACCCGGTGGTGGTCGCGGAGGCCCGGATGCTCTACCCGACCCGGGGCCCGGTACGCACCGACGCACCGGTCGAGCCGATCGGTGGCGCCCGCGTGGTCCGCGACGGCCGGGACGCGACCGTGGTGGCCTGGTCCCGGATGGTCCCGGCAGCCCTGGCCGCCGCCGACCAGCTCGCCGCGGAGGGGATCGAGACCGAGGTGA
The DNA here is from genome assembly GCF_040642635.1 of Micromonospora sp. NPDC047793. Taxonomy (NCBI): domain Bacteria; kingdom Bacillati; phylum Actinomycetota; class Actinomycetes; order Micromonosporales; family Micromonosporaceae; genus Micromonospora; species Micromonospora sp. NPDC047793. Next base: position 264,029 of record NZ_JBEYSG010000009.1, read on the forward strand.
TCGACCTGCGGTGGCTCAACCCGCTGGACTTCGACACCGTCGGCGCGTCGGTCGCGCGCACCGGCCGCCTGGTCGTCGCCCACGAGGCGAACCTGACCGGCGGATTCGGTGCGGAGATCGCCGCCCGGGCCGCGTCCGAGTGCTTCGCCGACCTGCGGGCCCCGGTGGCCCGGGTGGCCGCCCCGGACGTGCCGATGCCGGCCGCCCCGGCATTGCAGAAGGCCGTGGTGCCCGAGGCGGAACACGTCGCCGAGGCGGTCCGCGGAACGGTCCGCCGGTGACCGGCGTCGCCCCGACGGCCGGCCTGCTCACCGGTCGCCGGGTGGTCGTCGTCGGCGGTGCCTCCGGCATCGGGCTCGCCACGGTCCGGGCCGCCGCCACGGCGGGCGCGGCCGTCGCGGTGCTCGACGCCGACGCCGACGGTGCCGCCGGTGCCGCCGCGCAGGCCCGCGCCGTCGGGGCGACGGCCGTGGCCCACGCCGTGGACGTGACCCGGGAGACGCAGGTCGCCTCGGTGCTCGACGCGGTCGCCGCCGACCTCGGCGGCATCGACGCGGTGCTGCACGTCGCCGGGATCATGCGCGGGCAGGGCACCGACGTCACCGACCTGCCGCTGGAGCTGTGGCAGCGGGTGATCGAGGTCAACCTGACCGGACCGTTCCTGGTCGCCAAGCACGCCGTACGGCACCTGACCGACGGTCACGGGGTGCTCGTCCTGGTCGGCTCCAAGGCCGGCGTGCTGACCGGATCCGGGTCGGTACCCTACGGCGCGAGCAAGGGAGGACTGCACGGCCTGGCACTGACGCTGGCCCGGCACCTCGGTCCACGCGGGATCCGGGTGCACACCCTCTGTCCCGGTGACATCGACACACCGCTGATGCGGCGGTCGCTGGACGAGGCACGGACCAACGGCACCGACGGTGCCCAGGTCGCCCGGATCGAGGCGGCGCTGGGTCGTCCCGAGGACGTGGCGTCGGTGCTGACGCTGTTGGCGGCACCGGCCAGCGCCGGCATCGCCGGCACCGTCTACACCGGCTGAGCAGCCCGACCGACGGCGAGGGCGACGACGTGGAGGCGGCAGCGTGATCGGGATCATCGGCCCGGAGGACTCGATCCGGCTCGTGCAGGAGGTGGCGGCCGGGGAGGGTCGTGCGGAGGAGGTGACCACCCGCGCGTACACCGACCCGGAGCAGGCCCCTGACCTCGCCCGTGAGCTGGACGACCTGTGCCAGGTGCTGCTGTTCACCGGGCGCATCCCGTACGCCTTCGCCGCGGCGGCCGGTGGGCTGCGTGCCGAGATCGACTACATCCGGCACGCCGGGATCGACCTGTACCGCACCCTGTCCCGGATGCTGTTGGCCGGCGGCGGGCAGTTGCCCCGGGTCAGTGTGGACACCATCGAGGCGGAGACCGTCCGGGAGACGTACCACGACATCGAACTGAGCCCGCCCACCGAGATCCTGCCGATCGCCGACTCGTCCGGCCTGCTCTTCTCCGGTCTGGCCGAGATCACCGCCTACCATCGCGAGCGGTACGAGTCCGGCGCCGTCGAGGCGTGCCTGACCTGCCTCGGCGCGGTGCACCGGGAACTGCGCGAGCGCGGGGTGCCGGTCTGGCGCGTGGAGCACACCCGTGCCTCGGTCCGCGACGCGCTGCGCCGAGCCTGGCTCGCCGCCGAGGTACGCCAGTCCCGGGCCACCCAGATCGCGGTGATGATGATTGAGGTGGCCGAGTCGGCGAACCGTCCGCAGGACCCCTACCAGGCGGAACGGCAGCGCCTGCGGCTGCGCGAGGCACTGCTGGAACACGCCGAGCGGATGCGCGGGCGACTCAACACCATCGACGACCGGACGCTGGTCATCACCACCAGCCGGGGCACCGTGGAGAGCGCCATCGCCCGGCACCGGGCCGGGCACGCCTCGCTGCTCAGCCTGCGCGGAGTCGACGGCGACCACACCGTCGGCTTCGGCGCCGGCACCACCATCGCCGCCGCCGAGGCCAACGCCCGACAGGCTCTCGCCCTGGGCCGGGGCGGCGAGACGCACGTGGTCTTCCCGGACGGGGAGATCTACTCCACCCGGGAGAGCGCGGTCAAGCAGCGGCTGCGCGAGACCACCCCCGGGGTGCTGCGGGTATCCGAGCAACTGCGCCTCGGGCCGCTGTCCACCCGGCGTCTGCTGGAGGCGCTGCACCAGATGGACCCCCACCAGGTGACCGCGCGGGGTCTGGCCGACGCGTACGGGGTGGAGACCCGCTCGGCCCGCCGGCTGCTCAAGGCGCTGCGCGCGGCCGGGTTCGCCGAGGAGGTCGGCGTGCACGTCAGCACCGGCGCGGGTCGGCCGCAGAGTGTCTACCGGGTGGCCCTGCAACGCCTCGTCGGGGCGATCGGGGCGGACACGTGATCTTCGAACCGACCTTCCTGGTCACCGCCACCTTCGCCGCCGACGCGGTCCACCGACGCGAGCCGCACCGCACGGCCCACCTGGCCCACGTACGCGGACTGCTCGCCGACGGCACCGCCCTGCTCGCCGGGGCCCGCGCCGATCTGAGCGCCTCCGTCCTCGTGCTGCGGGCACCCGACGCGGCGGCCGCCCGCGCCCTCGTCGCACACGATCCGTACTGGCGACACCGGGTGTGGACGGCTCTCGACGTCGTCGACTACCTGGCCGCCACTCCGCAGTCCCTCGGGAGGTCATGATGTCGTACCGCCAGATTTCCGGCGTCCGGGTGCACGGCACCGAGCACGCGCCGTTCGCGGCCACCCTGCTGGTCGAGACGCTGGGGGAGGGGCCGGAGCCGGTCCGGTTCGTCCCCGACCCGACGCTGCCCGAGGGCGGCTTCCGGGTCGAGGTGCCGGCCACCGGGGAGATCCGCGTCGTCGGCGATCCCTTCGCCGGCCTGGTCTACGCCGTCCGGGACCTGCTGGCCCGGGCCACCCCGGCCGGCCTGCCGGTCGGGTCACACCAGAGCGCACCCGGGCTGCCGCTGCGGACACTGTGGACCTGGGACCACTCCACCAACTGGGACCTGCGCCAGCTCGGCCAGCAGGAGATCGGCGCGCTGAACCCGTATGCCAAGGGCGCCGACGCCTTCGGGGCCGACTACCGGCGACTGGTGGACTTCTGCAGCGCCGAACGCATCGGCGGGATCGTGGTCTACGGGTTGCTGCGGGACGCCCACGGTGGCGTCGAGGCGGCCCGTGACCTGTGCGAGTACGCCAACGCCCGGGGCGTACGCATCATCGCCGGGGTGGGCATCAACGCCTACGGCGGCATCTACTTCGACGGACGGCACCGCTACAACCTCGCGACCTGGCTGCGGCAGCGCCCCGATCTGGCGGCCGAACTGCCGAAGAAGGTCGGCTTCGACATCGACGAGTTCGGCGACCTGCACTTCCCGGCCAGCGAGTACATGATGGCCGCCTGCCCGTCGCAGCCGGAGAACCTGGCGTGGCACCGGGACGCCATCGACTGGCTGCTGGACACCCTGCCGGTCGGCGGGATCAACTTCGAGACCGGCGACTACGGTAGCTGCGCCTGCGCGCGGTGTGTCGACCGCACCGGTGGCGAGCGCACCTCCTGGTCGTACGAGGCGATGCGGTCGGTGTACCCGACCCTGCTGGACACCGCCCGCCGACCCGGCCCGGCCGGGGTGCCGCTGCGCCACCTGGTCGAGGTCTACTGGGACAACATCTTCGACCTCGACGCGCAGGGGCCGCTGGCCGACCTGCCCGACGACGTGGCGTACCAGTACTGCGTCAACCGGGGCTTCTGGTACGACAACCGGGACCGGTTGACCGCCGAGCACGTGGCGGCACTGCCGCACCGCACCAACGTGCTGCGCACGCACGCGGGGTCGCAGTGGAACCGGCAGCGGCACTCGTGGGTGCCGGAGATGTACACGGACATGGCCACCCGGACCGCCGCCGCCGGCATGCGCGGGTTGACCATCTTCGCCGAGGCGTCCGCGTACCACCCGACCAACGAGATCAGCTACCTGGCGTACGCCAGGTTCTCCTGGAATCCGGGGCTGACCTGGGCCGACTTCTGGCGTGACGAGGTCGCACCCCGGTTCGGCGGGTCGAGCGAGGCGGAGGCGTTCCGCGACGGCGCGGCGCTGCTCGACGACCCGGCAGCCGGGGCGGAGGCGTTGCGCAAGGTGGGTGGCGACGCCCTGTCGATGGTCGCCGCCACCAGCGGAGAGGTGCAGCGTCGCTGGTTGTGGCTGGCCGAGCGGACCGTCCGGCACGCTCACTCGGTCGGCTGAGCCGGACGGCGCGTGGCGGCTTGACAGGCAAGTAGGCACTTGCCTATAACTGTGTCGGTGGACGCGGAACCGGATCTGTTCAAGGCCCTCGGTGACGCGACGCGGCGCATCATCCTGGACGAGCTGGTCGACCGGGACGGCCAGACCCTGTTCGAGATCTGCGGCCGGTTGGCAATGAAGCACGGCCTGACCTCGTCGCGTCAGGCCATCTCGCAGCACCTGGCGGTGCTCGAACAGGCCGGGTTGGTGCACGTCCGGCGACAGGGCCGGTACAAGTTCCACCACATCGACACCGGCCCGCTGCGCGCGATCGCCGAGCGGTGGCCCACCGACTGAGAGGAAGCAACCGTGCTTCGCATCAACATCACCAGCGTGGTGGTCGACGACCAGGCGAAGGCGCTCGCCTTCTACACCGAGAAGCTGGGCTTCGTGAAGAAGACCGACGTGCCGGCCGGTGAGGCGCGCTGGCTCACCGTGGTGTCCGCGGCCGACCCGGACGGCGTGGAGCTGCTGCTGGAGCCGGAGGGCCACCCGGCGGCCCGACCCTTCAAGGAGGCGCTGGTCGCCGACGGTATCCCGTACACCCAGTTCGCCGTCGAGGACGTCCACGCCGAGGTCGAACGCCTCAAGGGGCTGGGTGTGCGGTTCGTCCAGGACGCGACCGACCTGGGCCCGGTGGTCACCGCCGTGCTCGACGACACCTGCGGCAACCTGATCCAGATCGCCGCGATGAAGTAGCGGGTACGCGGCGGCTCCGGCCCGGGACAGGTCCCGGGCCGGAGCCGATGCCGCAGTGGGCGGTGTTACCGGATCAGCCGAAGTTCACGTCGCTGCACCACATGTACGCCTGGTCGAGGTGGGAAGCCTGCCAGATGACGAACACGATGTGGTGTCCGGTGTATCCGGACGTCGAGACGTTGAAGGTGATGTTCTGAGCCGGGGCGTAGCGCCCGGTCTGCGTGATGAAGTCCAGGTTCCCCCAGCCGAGGGTCTGGGTGGCGGGGTTGAACCCGTTCTTGCTGACGTACACCCGGAAGTAGTCGGCGCCGTGGCTCGCCTGGTCGTGCAGCTGGACCGTGAAGTTGTTGCTGATGTTGGTCCGCTTCCACGCCCCGGGCTGGTTCAGGCTGTTGTTCCGGGACAGGCCGTTGCTGCACAGCTGCCCGTCGGGAGTGCGGGCCTGGAAGTTGCCGCCCAGCCCGTCCCGCAGCGCGCTCATCCAGTTCCACATGGTGTCCGGGTTGGACTGGAACGCCTGCCAGCACATGGGGTCCTGCTGCTGCATGGCCGGGTTCGTGTGGTTGCTGCCCCAGGTCTGCCAGCACTGGTACGCCCGCGACGCCGGGTTGATGATGGTGCCGTGGGCCTGTGCGGTCCCGACCCAGGGGATCATCCCGGCCACCAGGGCGAGCAGCAGTACGAGCGCCCGAAGGGGCTGGCGGGCAGCGGGCCGGACTCGCGGGCCGGATTGGTCGGGCTTGTGTGAACGCACGTTACGTCCTCCGTTCAGCGATCGGATCGATGTGGGAGCGCTTCCAAGGCCCAGCATTACACCGATGTTTCCGATTATCAACGATGGTCGATGAAAGATCGATGTGGGCGGACTGGATGCGGTTGGTCCGAGTCGCCCGCAATCGCAGCTCAGCGGGGCTTTCAGGATGGATGGACCAGGCTCGCCGATCGCCCGAGATTAGATTTCCGGAAGTCGATTCCTGTCCGGTTCGCACTGCTGTGGTCGGGGTGGGTCGCCGCCGTCACCCGGCGTACGCGGCGAGCAGCGACAGCCGCTCGGCGGCGGCACTGCCCGGTGCGGCGGTGTAGGCGATCAGGATCGGCCCGGTGCGTCCCGGCGGCGTGTACGCGTCCCAGTCCAGACGCAACTCCCCGACCTGGGGATGGGCGAAGACCTTGCTGCCGTGGACCGACTCGCGTACGTCGTGACGGGCCCAGAGCCTGCCGAACTCCTCGCTGCGGATGGTCAACGTGCCGACGATCTCCTGCGCGCGCGGGTGCTCCGGATCGACGGCCACCGCCGCGCGCAGGAAGCCCAGATAGTCCAGCACCGTCTCCCGCCACCCGGCGCACCGGTCGCGCGCCTCGGCATGGGTGAACATGTCGATCAGCACGTTGCCCGGGCCGATGCCCGGGTAGAGCGCCGTGGCCATCCTGTTCCAGGCGAGCAGGTCCAGATGACGGCTGACCACCACGGCCGGGGTGTGCAGGCTGTGCAGCAGCCGGTGGATGCTCTCCGGGACGGTCTCCCGGGAACGGCGCCGGGGAGTCGGCGGCCGCTGCGCCCGGCGGGCCAGCGCGTGCAGGTGACGGGTCTCCTCGGCGTTGAGGGCGAGCGCGCGGGCGATGCCGGTCAGCACGTCGTCGGAGGGGCGCACGTCGCGTCCCTGCTCCAGACGTTGGTAGTAGTCGGTACTCACGCCCGCGAGCAGGGCCAACTCCTCGCGGCGCAGGCCGGCGACCCGGCGGCGCGGCCCGGGAGTCAGACCGAGATCCTCCGGCCGCAGCCGGGAGCGGCGGTTGCGCAGGAAGTCCGCCAACTCGCGGGCGTAGGCCGTGGTCACCCCCCGAGTCTGCCGGTCCGGTCCGGCCGCAGGGTAGGTCCGGTGGTCCCAGATTGGCGAGGTCTCTCCGGCCGACCGCGCCACCTCCTAGCGTCGACGACCATGCCGAACTGGACCGAAGAACAGATTCCCGACCAGCAGGGACGCCGGGCGGTGGTGACCGGGGCGAACTCGGGCGTGGGGCGGGTCACGGCCCTGGAACTGGCCCGCCACGGCGCCTCGGTGCTGCTCGCCGTGCGCGACGTCGCGGCCGGTGAACAGACCGCCCTCGACATCCGACGCCGGGTGCCGGGGGCCGACGTCGAGGTGCGGAGACTGGACCTGGCCTCGCTCGACTCCGTCCGCGCCTTCGCCGCCGCCCTGCCCGGACCGCTCGACCTGCTCGTCAACAACGCCGGGGTGGCGCTGACCGGCGCCCGTCCGGCCCCGACGGCGGACGGATTCGACGTGCAGATGGGGACCAACGCACTCGGCCCGTACGCGCTGACCGGCCTCCTGCTCGACCGGTTGACCGCCGGACGGCAGCCTCGGGTGGTCACCGTCTCGTCGATCGTGCACCGGCGGCGCGGCCTGGACCTCGCCGACCTGAACTCCGAGAAGTCCTACCACGGCCCGACGGCGTACTCGAGGTCCAAGCTGGTCGCGACCATCCTCGGCCTGGAGTTGGACCGTCGGCTGCGTGCCTCCGGGTCACCGGTGATCAGCGTGCTCGCCCATCCCGGGATGACCCGGACCAACCTCACCCCCCGCGCGTTGGCCAACCGCTCCGTGCTCCTGCGTGCCGTGGGTCGACTCAGCCCGCTGCTGATCAGCCGAGTCGAGGCGGGTGCCAGACCCCAGCTCCACGCGGCCACCGCGACGGGCGTACGCGGTGGGCAGTTCTTCGGGCCGCGCGGTTTCCAGGAGATCCGTGGGCCGGTCACCGAGGTGCGGGCGAGCGCGACGGCACAGGACCCGGAGAACGGCCGGCGGATGTGGGCGGAGGCCGCCCGGCTGACCGGCGTCCGATATCTGTGAGCCGGTGGCGGACAGAGCGCGGTCGCACTTTCGTCGTACCGCGCCGCGTCGCGGATCCGACGAAGCACTGACGATTCGGCGGTCGATTCCCGAGACGCTGGACCTCCCCATCACGACGGAGGAACTGTCATGCGAAAAGTCGGCCTCGTCATCGCCGCCGTCATCGTGGTCCTGTGCGGTGGCATCGGGTGGACCGTCTACCAGGCGATCGCGCTGGGCAAGGAGGTGCTCGGTGCCGGCGTCACGCGGGAGCAGTTCGACGCGCAGCAGGTGGGGGCGGCGGAAGCGGACGTCCGCACCGCCCTGCCCGAGCCGCTGAGCGGGATGCGCGACAAGGACCTCTACCCCGACGATCCGGGGCGGCAGGGCATCCCGGCCGGCGCCTCGTGCATTTATCACACCGTGGCGCCGTTGGGCGAACCGGGCCCGGAGTTGTGGCGATTCTGCTTCGTCGACGGGACCCTGGCCGAGAAACGGGGCATCACCATTCCCGAATGAGCGGGACCGGAGAGAAAGCCGCCGCCCGGGTGTTCGCCGCCCGGGCGGTTTCTCGTGCCGGACGTGGGTCAACGAAAGTGCGAGGCGTGGTTCCGTCGTCCGCCAGACGCCGACCCGGACCGGCTGTCGCGACACTGTGGAGCATGACAGCGATCGTGCACGCGGAGGTACGGGACACCCTCGACAGCGCGGGCTGGGCGGCGTCGGCCAGGATCTACCGGAGGCGGACCGGTGCCGGGCTGCTGGAGGCGTACGAGGCGGTCGACCGGATCGGCCACGACGAGACCCGAGGGCGAGGACCGACCCGATGACCGTGGGCAGTCACACGTTGCTGTGGGTGACCCGGTGGCGGGAGCGGGCCGGTCTGAACGGGGTGTGGCGGTGGGTCTACGAGATCGCCCTGGTGCTGCTGGTGACCGTGGCGGCGACGATCGCGGCGGCCGTCACCGACTGGTACCCGTCGATGCCGTGGCTGGTCGCGGTGACCACGCCGATCCTGATGGTGCTGCGGTTGACCAGTCCGCTGCCGGCCTACGTCGCCGCGGCTCTGGTCGGTCTGGGCACCGGCGGGCCGAGCGGCCTGCTGCTGGTGGTGCTGAGCGCCTCGCTCGGCTACCGCCTCGCCCGGTGGTGGCAGGTCGCGGCCGGGCTGGTGCTGGCCTGGGTCTGCTTCGTGGGGTCCATCGTATGGACGGACCCGCTGGGCGTGGACCTGGTGGTGATGTACTCGGCGTTGTTCGTGCTGATGGCGGCCTTGCCGGCCGGTGTCGCGCGGCTGGTCCGTCGCCGGCGGGTGCTGCTGGCCGCCCTGCACCACCGCAACGTGCAGTTGCACCGCGAGCAGAGTGAGGTGGCCCGGCGGGCGCAGACGCGGGAGCGGGCCCGCATCGCGCGGGACCTGCACGACTCGCTGGGACACAAGCTCACGCTGATCTCGCTCTACGCAGGGATGCTGCGCACCGCCGACGACGACGGGCGATCCGAGGCCGCCGATCTGGTCCGCCAGACGTCCTCGGCGGCGATGACCGAGTTGCGGCAGATCCTCGGCATCCTGGGGCAGGACGACAGCCAGTCCACGGTGCGCCCACTGACCGGCCTGGACGATCTCGCCACGCAGGCACGTGCCTCCGGTGCCGAGGTGGAGATCGTCCGGGAGGGGGAGTCCCGACCGCTGGCGGCACTGACCGAGCACGCCGCGTACCGGGTGATCCAGGAGGGCCTGACCAACGCGCTGCGCCACGCCCAGGGCGGCGCGATCGTGCTGTCGCTGCGGTACGAGCCGGACGCGCTGGTAGCCGGGGTGACCAACACCGTGGGGCGGCGGGTTGTGCGGGCCACCTCCGGTCAGGGACTGCTCGGGCTGACCGAACGGGTCCGGGTCGCCGGCGGCATGCTCTATCACGGGTCGACCCCGAACGGCGGGTTCCGGCTGGCGGCCACGTTGCCGTACCCGGGTGACGAACGCGCTGCGCCCACCGCCGCGCACCGGCCGCCGCCCGCCGCCGAGCCGGAGGCCGACTTCGCGGTGCTGATGGAGCGCGACCGCCGCCGGTCCCGGCTCGTCCTCGCCGCGACCGCGCTGTCCGTCGCCGGTTGCCTGGTGCTCTGCGTGGCGGGGATCTGGCTGATGACGGCGCTGGTCATCGTCGACCGCGACACCTACGACGCGGTCCGGATCGGACAGTCCGAAGCCGAGGTACGCGATCTGCTGCCGGATGCCGACGTGGCGGTGGCCGAGGTCGTCGGTGGTCGGGACGTACCCGGCGCCGTCTGCGTCGACTACCATGCGTCTATCCTGGACCGGCACGACACCGACGCCGACCTCGGCCAGACCCTCTACCGGTTCTGCTTCCGCGACGGGGTGCTCGTCGACAAGCAGATCTTCCAGGAGCAGCCGTCATGACCGCACCCCGGCGGGTCCTGCTGGCCGACGACGACTCGCTGATCCGTACCGCGATCCGGACGATCCTGCACCCGGCCGCCGACATCGACCTGATCGCCGAGGTCGCAGACGGGCGGGCCGCCGTCGAGCAGGCCGTGCGGCAGCGTCCGGACGTGGCGCTGCTGGACATCCAGATGCCGGCTCTCGACGGTCTGGCCGCGCTCCGGGAGATCCGCCGTCTGGTGCCGGCCGTCCAGGTGGTGATGCTGACGACCTTCGGTCAGGACGAGTACGTGGCGCAGGCGCTCTCCGCGGGTGCGGCCGGCTTCCTGCTCAAGGAGTCGGCCGCCGACGAACTCGCGTACGCGATCCGCGCCGCCGCGACCGGCAACGCCTACCTGTCCCCGAAGATCACCCGTCAGGTCCTCGACCGGCTACCCGCCGCGACCGTGCGGCCGGAGGAGGACCTGGTCAAGGTGGGCATGCTCAGCATCCGGGAACGCGAGGTCCTGGTCCTGGTGGCCCAGGGCCTGTCGAACGCCGAGATCGGCCAGCGGCTGTTCGTCTCCGAGGGCACCGTCAAGACGCACGTCTACCGGGTGTTCGCCAAACTCGGCTGCGACAACCGGGTGCAGGCCGCGATGTTGGCACAACGGGCCGGGCTGTTGGAGCCGCAGGCGGACTCGCCACGCTGACCGGAACGCGTGTGCGGCAACCGGGTTGCCGACCGCGTCGACCGGCCCTTCTATCAATCGTTTACATCGCGGTCAAGCGCGTAAATCACTGTGCCGTTGTTTTGTGTGGAAGTCGTCGTACATCGCGCTCGGACGCCGGCCCGGCCCTCCCCTGACAAGGCGAAATGCGGACCGCCAGAATTTCACGGGCTATGTCGGGAAGATGGATATTTGCGTTAACGGCAGAAGAACCCGTTCGGCGGCACCTGTAACATTATTCCGGACAAAGCGGCTATTCCTTGTGGGTGACGGGCAGAAATATCCCCTCATAAAGCGCGAATCGGATGGTTATGTCAAGCTCCTTGACATCCCTTAAACGCAGCTTGTAACGTGCGTTGCGCTGGCTGATGTTCATGAGTCAAGAGCTCGGTTAACCGCTTTGCCCGACGGGGGTAAGAATTGACGGCGGAAGACAGGAATTCCTCTGCGCCGATGCGCTACGACGAATTGGCCGACTGGCTCCTCGCGGAAATCGGCCGCCTCGTAGGTCGTGATCCCGCCACCATCAGGCAGGACGACAAATTCTCCAGCTACGGGCTGGACTCGCTGCGGGCGACGCATCTCGTGAAGGCTCTGGCCGACCTGCTCGGCCGACCGGTGCCGGTGACGCTGCTGTTCGCCAGACCGACCGTCCGCAGCCTGACGACCGGCCTGCTGGAGGGCGTGCTCGACGGCGCCCGTGTCACCGGAATCGCGGCGCCCGCCGCCGCGCCGACGACCATCAACGACCCGATCGCCGTCGTCGGCCTCTCCTGCCGGCTACCGGCCGGTGACGGACCTGCCCAGTTCTGGCGTGCCCTGCTCGACGGGTCGGACGCGGTGCGTCAGGTGCCGCCGGACCGGTGGAACCCGGAGTCGCCGGTCGGTGGGGGACCGGCCGACCCGGCGACGGCCGTCACCGCGCAGGCCGGGTTCCTCCCCGGCCGCATCGACGGCTTCGATCCACTGTTCTTCGGCATCTCGCCCCGCGAGGCCCAGGAGATGGACCCCCAGCAGCGACTCTTCCTGGAGGTCGCGTGGGAGTCGATGGAGGACGCCGGCCTGGCCGACGGGCGACTCGACGGTAGCCGTACGGGCGTCTTCGTCGGCGCCATCTGGCACGACTTCGCCGATCTGGCCCAGCGTGCCGCGTCCCGGCTGACCTCGCACTCGGCGACCGGACGTGCGCTCAACATGGTGGCCAACCGGCTGTCGTACGCCCTCGGGCTGCGCGGACCCAGCGTCGTGGTCGACAGCGCCTGCTCATCGTCGTTGCTCGCCGTGCACCTGGCCTGCCAGAGCATCTGGGCGGGAGAGTCCACGACGGCCATCGCCGGTGGGGTCAACCTGCTGCTCGACCCCACGTCCATGGTGGCGCTGACCCGCTTCGGCGGGCTGGCGCCCGACGGCCGGTGCAAGGCGTTCTCCGCCGACGCGGACGGCTTCGGCCGAGGGGAGGGCGCCGTCGCGCTGGTGCTCAGGCCCCTGCGCCTGGCGCTGGCCGACGGCGACGACATCTACTGCACGATCCGGGGCTCCGCGACCAACAACGACGGCCGCAGCAACGGCCTCACCGCGCCGAACCCCGTCGCGCAGGAGGAGGTGCTGCGCGAGGCGTACCGGCGGGCGGGCGTCGACCCGGGCGAGGTGCACTACGTCGAGACGCACGGCACCGGCACCATGCTCGGCGACCCGATCGAGGCCGGCGCCCTCAGCGCGGTGCTCTGCGCCGACCGGCCACCGCAGCAGAACCTGGTCATCGGCTCGGTCAAGACCAACATCGGGCACCTGGAAGGCGCGGCGGGCGTCGCCGGCCTGCTCAAGGCCGTCCTGGTGCTGCGGCACCGGGCGATCCCGCCGAACCTGCACTTCGACCGGCCCAACCCGCACATCGCCTTCGACGACCTGCGGCTGCGCGTACCCACCGAGGTGGAGCCGTGGCCGGCGCAGCAGCCGCCGCTGGCCGGCGTGAGCGCGTTCGGCTGGGGCGGCACCAACGTGCACCTCGTGCTGGAGGGCTGGACAGAACCCGCCCGGATGACGGTGCCGCCCGTCGAGAGAACCCGACCCGAGGGCACCCGTCCCCGGGTCGCTTTCGTCTGCTCCCCGTACGGTCAGCAGTGGACGGGCATGGGCCGCGACCTCTACCGGACGGAACCGGTCTTCCGTGCCGTGGTGCGGCGGTGCGACCACGAGTTCCACCGGCTGACCGGCATATCCCTGGTCGAGGAGATGTTCCGGGACCGGGGCCGCGAGGACGCCGAGGACGTGGGCGTCATGCAGCCACTGCTGTTCGCCGTCCAGGTCGGCCTGGCCGCCTGGCTGGAGGACCGGGGGATACGGCCGGACGCGGTCGTCGGACACAGTCTCGGCGAGGTGGCCGCCGCGGTCATCGCCGGCATCCTCGACCTCACCGCCGCGGTGCACCTCATCCACCACTACAGCGACCAGCAGCGGCGGGTAGCCGGCACCGGCGGCGGCATGGCACTGGTCGAACTCTCCGCCGCCGAGGTGACCGCCCTGCTCACCGAGCGCGGCCTCGCCGCCGTGGTCGCCGCCGAGAACGGACCCCGCTCCACCGCCCTCACCGGTGACCGGGAGACGCTGCGGACGCTCGTCGCGCAGTGGAAGGCCGACGGGGTGCTCTGCTCGTTGATCCGGGTCGACCTGGCTGCGCACGGGCCGGCGATCGACCTGGTCAGCGACGACCTGCGGACCGCGTTGGCCGGGCTCACCCCGCGCCCCGGACGCCTACCGATGATCTCGACGGTGACCGGCCGCCCGCTCGACTGGCGGCAGGCCGGCGCCGACTACTTCGTCCGGAACCTGCGCCAGCCGGTGCTGCTCGCCGACGCCGTCCGGTTCCTCCTCGACGACGGCCACGACCTGTTCCTGGAGATCAGTGCCGCTCCGGTGCTGCTGCCCGCGCTGCGGCAGAGCGTCGAGAACGTCGACCGGCCCGCGCAGGTGCTGCCCACCCTGCGCCGCGACGACGACCACGGCCTGGCGGAGACGCTGGCCGAGTGCCGCGCCCTCGGCCTCGACGTCCGCCCGCCCGCCCACCACGAGGACACCGCCGAACTGGTCACCCTCTCCGCGCAGCACCCGCAGGCGCTGCGCGACCTGGCCCGGCAGGTCGCCGCCGGGATCGGCACCCCGGCGGAACACCCACCCTCCATGGCCGACCTGGCCGCCGCCGCGCTCCGCCGTTCCGGACAGTCGCACCGGCTCGCGGTGGTCGCCCACCAGGTGCCCGAACTCGCCGAGCACCTGGGCCGGTTCGCCGCCGGTGAACGCGTCGTCGGCCTCGCCGTGAGCGACCGGGCGGTCGACGCGCCGCCGCGTACCGTGTTCGTCTTCCCCGGTCAGGGCTCCCAGTGGGTGGGTATGGGGCAGGGTCTGCTGGGCCGCGCGGAGGCGTTCGACGCCGCGATCCGCGCCTGCGACGCCGCCTGCCGCCCGCACCTCGGCCGGTCGGTCCGCGACCTGCTGCGCCAGCCGCCCGACGCCGCGAGTTTCGGCCCGATCGACGTGGTGCAGCCCCTGCTCTTCTCGGTGCAGGTCGCGCTCGCGGCACAGTGGCGTGCCTGGGGAGTGACCCCCGACGCCGTCGTCGGCCACAGCATGGGCGAGGTCGCCGCCGCACACGTCGCCGGCATCCTCAGCCTGGACGACGCCGCGCAGATCATCTGCCGACGCAGCCGGCTGATGCGCCGGCTCAGCGGCCAGGGCGCGATGCTCGCCGTGGAACTGACCGTCGACGAGGCCCGGGAGGCGATCAGCGGACACGAGGCGGTGGTGTCCATCGGGGTGAACAACAGCCCCCGCTCCACCGTGCTCTCCGGTGACGTGGCGGCCCTCACCGGCATCGCCGAGACGCTGGAACGCGCCGCCGTGTTCTGCCGGTGGGTCAACGTCGACGTCGCCTCGCACAGCCCGCAGATGGACGTGCTCCGCGACGACCTGCTGGCCGCGCTCGACGGGCTCACCCACCATGCCGCCCGCCTCCCGCTGTACTCCACGGTCACCGGCACGGTCGTGCACGGCACCGACCTCTCGCCCGACTACTGGGTCGACAACCTGCGCGAACCGGTGCTCTTCGGCGACCAGATCGCCCGACTGCTGGCCGACGGTGCCGGCGTGTTCGTGGAGGCCAGCCCACACCCCATCCTGCTGCCGGCGGTCGAACAGGTGGCCGCCGCCTCCGACGGCACCGTCACCGTCCTGGCCAGCATGCGTCGGCACGAACCGGAACGGGACACCCTGCTGTCCACCCTCGGCGCCCTGCACGTGGCCGGTGTTTCGGTCGCGCTCGACCGGGCACTCACCCCCGGCGACGCTCGGGTCACGCTGCCGCCCTACCCCTGGCAGCGGGAGCGGTACTGGCCGGAGGGCATGGCCGGCTTCGACGGCGGCGACACGCCCCCGCCCGTCGCCGCGCCGACCGGAGCCGCCACGGCCGTGCTCGCCGACCGCCTGGACTCACCGATCGTCCCCGGGCACCACTACTGGCAGATGCGGTACGACGCCGACACCGCCGCCATCGGGGACCACCGGATCGGCGGCCAGGTCGTCGTCCCCGGCGCGCTCTATGTGGACGTCGCCCTGCGCGCCGCCGCCGAGACCCTGCCCTGCGCCCCGTCGGTCCTGTCCGACCTGGTGTTCAGCCAGGCGCTGGCCATCCCTGACCGGGGCAGCCGCCGGGTGCAGGTCACCCTCGACGCCACCACCCGTCCGGCACAGCTCCAGGTCTTCGGCGTCAGCGACGACGGACCGACGCCGGTGATGCGTGTCCTGCTCACCGCCGCCACCGGGGACCCACCACCACCGGTGGACCCGGCCGCCGTGGCCGCCCGTACGCCCACCCTGGTCGAGGGGGCCGTCTTCTATGCCGACCTCGCCACCCGGGGACTGCGCTTCGGCCCCGCCTACCAGGGAATCCTGGAGATCCGCCACAACGATGTCGAGGCGCTGGCACGCATCGGGTCGCCCACCACGGCCGCGCTGCCGGACACCCGCGTGCATCCCGCCGTGCTGGACGCCGCCCTGCAGTCCGCACTCGCGCCGCTGCTGGCCACGGCGACGCCGGACACCGCGTACCTGAGCACCGGCGCCGAACGCGTGGTCGTGCACCGGGCCCCGGGCACCTCAGCGTGGGCGCACGCGGTGCACCGGCCGGTGTCCGACGAGCGGTACCCGGTCGCGGACGTACTCCTGTTCGGCCCCGACGGGGAACTGCTCGTCGAGGTGCGCGGGCTCGGTCTGGTGCGGACCCGTGGCCTGCCCGTCGAGGCGTCCCCGCACGACACCACCCCGACGCAGTTCGCCACCGGGCCGACCCTGGCCGAGGTCACCGACCCGCAGCAGCGTCGCGCGCTGCTGGCCGCAGCGGTGCTGACCCACGTCGCCGAGGTCGTCCGCCTGCCGGAACACCGCCTCGACGAGGGTACGCCGCTGCGCAGCATGGGCGTCGACTCGGTGATGGCGCTGGAACTGCGGCACCGGCTGGAACGGCTCACCGGCCTGCGCCTGTCGGCGACGTTGATCTACAACCACCCGACCATCGACCAGATCACCCGCCATCTGGCCGACCGACTCGGCCAACCGGAAGACGCCCGGCAACCGGCGGCGGCACGCCGACCCGAGCCCGCGCCGACGGCGACACCGACGCCTGCGGACGAGTCGCTGGACAGCCTCGAAGCGGAGCTGGCGGCGGAACTCGCCGAGCTCAACCGACGGATGGAGATGATCTGACATGGCCGACGGATCTCGTCCGGGAGACCCGGCCACACCAGGACCACAGGCCACGCTGACCGCGGCCCTCTCCGCCGTCCGGCAACTCCGGCAGAAGGTCGACGCGCTCGAACGCTCCGCCCGCGAACCACTCGCGATCGTCGGCATCGGGTGCCGGCTGCCCGGCGGCGTCACCTCGGCGGAGACGTTCTGGCAGGCGCTGATCGACGGTGTCGACGGCATCGTGGAGGTGCCGCGCGACCGGTGGCACACCGAGGACGCGCCGCCCGGGGACGTGTTCCGCCAGGGCGGATTCATCGACGGGGTGGCGGACTTCGACCCGTACTTCTTCGGCATCTCCCCGCGTGAGGCGGCCCGGATGGACCCCCAGCAGCGACTGTTCCTGGAGACCTCCTGGGAGGCGCTGGAGAACGCCGGCCTCACCCGCGACCAGCTCCGGGGCAGCGCCACCGGAGTGTTCGTCGGCGCCAACGCCACCGACTACCTCCAGTTGCAGCTCGCCGACCCGGCCGACGTCGACACGTACACGGTGGTCGGCGGCGTCGGCTGCATCATCGCCAACCGGCTGTCGTACCTGCTGGACCTGCGCGGACCGAGCCTGACCCTGGACACCGCCTGCTCGTCCTCGCTGGTCGCCGTGCACCTGGCCGGTCAGAGCCTGCGGACGCGGGAATGCGACACCGCCGTGGTCGGCGGCATGAACGTCATCCTCTCGCCGACCCTGACCGAGGCACACGCCCGAGGGCTGCCGTTGGCGCCGGACGGCCGGTGCAAGACCTTCGACGCCCGCGCCGACGGGTACGGCCGGGGCGAAGGCGTCGCCGTGGTGGTGCTCAAGCGCCTCTCCGACGCGGTCGCCGCCGGGGACCGGATCTGGGCGGTGATCGCCGGCTCGGCGGTCAACCAGGACGGCCTCACCAACGGCCTCACCGCGCCCAGCGGACACGCCCAGCGCGCGGTCATCACCACGGCACTGCGCAACGCCCAGGTCAACGCCGGGCAGGTCACCCTCCTGGAGGCACACGGCACCGGCACCGAACTCGGCGACCCGATCGAGGTCGAGGCGCTCGGGGAGGTCTACGGCGCGGCCACCGACGCGACGGACCGGTGTGCGCTCGGCTCCGCCAAGACCAACCTCGGTCACCTGGAGGCCGGCGCGGGCATCGTCGGCATGATCAAGGTGGCGCTCAGCATCCGGCACCGCGCGATCCCGCCGCTGCTGCACCTGGAGAGACTCAACCCCCACCTCGACCTCGACGACACGCGGCTGTTCATTCCGCGTACCGCGCAGAGCTGGGAGGTGCCCACCGACCGCCGCTACGGCGCGGTCAGCTCGTTCGGGGCCGGCGGCACCAACGCCCACGTGGTGCTCGGGCCGGCGCCCGAGCCGCGTACCCCGGTCGTCGTCGACGAGTCCGACGGCGAGCCCGTCGTGCTGTCCCTCACCGCGGCGGCACCCGAGGCGTTGACCGCGATGGCGCGGGCCTACGTCACACATCTGCGCAGCCCCGAGGTGCTGGCCCGACCGCTGGCCGAGATCGCGTACGCCACCGTGGTCCGCCGGACCCAGCACGACCACCGACTCACCGTGGTCGCCGCCACCCACGAGGAGGCGGCCCGACGGCTCACCGAGTGGCTCGACACCGGCGAGGCGTCCGGCGTCAGTCGTGGCCGGGCCCGCAACCGGGCCGGACGCAAGGTCGTCTTCGTGGTGCCGGGCCAGGGTGGACAGCGCGCCGGCATGGGCGCGGAGCTGATGCGCCACTGCCCGCACTTCCGCGCCGCCGTGACCGAGTGCGACGAGGCGTTCCGTCGGGTGCTCGGCCGCAGCATCCTCGACGCGGTGCACGGCCTGCCCGAGGGCACCGAACTGACCGGTATCGACGTCATCCAACCGGCCCTGTTCGCGATGGCGGTCGGTCTGGCCGCCCGCTACCGCGCCGCCGGTGTCGAACCGGACGCCGTGGTCGGGCACAGCATGGGCGAGATCGCCGCGGCGTACCTGGCCGGGGCGTTGGGTCTGGACGACGCCGCGCGCATCGTCTGCCGGCGCAGCGCGTTGTTGCTGCGGATCGCCGGGCAGGGCGAGATGCTGCTGGCGGCGCTGCCCACGGCCGCCGCCGAGGAGCTGGTGACCGGGCACGAGCACCTGGTGTCGGTGGCGGTCTGCAACAGCCCGACGTCGACGGTGCTCTCCGGTGACCCGGTGACCCTGGCCCGCATCGCCGACCGGCTGCGGGCCGACAACGTCTTCAGCCGGCCGGTACGCGTCGACGTCGCCTCGCACAGCCCGCAGGTCGACGCCCTCACCGACGACCTGCTCACCGAGTTGGCCGGGATCCGTCCCCGCGCCGGCACGGTGCCCGTCTTCTCCACCGTGACCCGCCAGTGGTGCGACGGCTCCGGCTTCGACCCGGACTACTGGGTGCGCAACCTGCGGGCGCCGGTGATGTTCTGGCCGGCGGTCCAGGCACTGGTCGCCGAGGACCATGGTGTCTTCGTCGAGCTCAGTCCACACCCGATCCTCACCGGCGCGGTGGAGGAGGGCTTCGACCGTGCGGACCGCGACGGCCTGGCACTGGCGTCGCTGCGACGCGACGAACCGGAGACGTACGGGCTGGCCACCGTGCTCGGTGCCCTGCACGCCAACGGACTGTCCGACGCCCTGCGCCGCCGGGCCCCCGACCCGGTGCCGATGGTGCCGCTACCCGGATACACCTGGCAGCACGAGCGGCTCTGGTTCGACCAGACCGACCGTCCGCGTACGCGGCCCCGGCCGACGGCCACCGCATCCGAGCCGACCACACCGGAGCCGCGCACACCGGAGGTGACCGATACCTCGCCGGACCCGACGACCGGGCCGACCGCCCGAACCGCCGACGATCTCCGTCGGCTCGTCCTCGACGTGGTCTGCGACATCCTGCGGATGGACGCCTCGCGGATCGAGCCGCACGACGGCTTCGTGCAGCTCGGCATGGACTCCATGCTCGCCGCCCGGATCCGTGCCCGGCTCGGCGCCGCACTGGACCGCCGGCTCCCCGCCACCGTCATGTTCGAACACCCGACCGTGGCGGCGCTCACCGCGCACCTGACCGCCCTGGTCGCCGGGGCCGGCGACGACGCGCCACCGGACCTCGACGTAGCGCCGCCGGTGGCACCGCACCGGGTGGTGGAACACGTCGAGGAACTGTCCGAGGAGGAACTGCTCGACATGTTGGCCGAGGAACTGAACGCGTCCACCGGCACCGGGGAAGTCCGATGACCGGCCCCAAGGACCGCCAGGCGATCCTGGTGGAGAGCCTGCGCGAGATCCGCCGTCTGCGCGACGAACTCGACGCGACCCGCGCGGCGGCGACCGAACCCGTCGCCATCGTCGGGATGGCCTGCCGGATGCCCGGCGGCGTCCGCACCCCCGACCAGTTCTGGCACCTGCTCGACCGGGGCGAGGACGCGATCACCGAGGTTCCCGCCTCCCGGTGGGACGTGGACCGCTACTACGACCCGTCACCGGAGACGCCCGGCACGATGTACACCCGGCGGGGCGGCTTCCTCGACGACATCGACCAGTTCGACGCCGCCTTCTTCGGCATCTCCCAACGCGAGGCGGCCTGGCTCGACCCGCAGCAACGGCTGCTGCTCGAAGTCGGCTGGGAGGCCGTCGAGGACTCCGGTCAGGCACCCGACGGGCTGGCCGGCTCGGCCACCGGCGTCTGGTTCGGGGTCACCACGTACGACTACTGCCAACGCCAGATGCGCGAGGTCGACGCGGCGACGCTGGAGGCGTACGCGCTGACGAGCAACGCCTCGACCTTCGCCGCCGGCCGACTGTCGTACTGGCTCGGGCTGACCGGGCCCAGCCTCTCCGTCGACACCGCCTGTTCGTCGTCCCTGGTGGCCGTCCACCTCGCCTGCCAGAGCCTACGGTCGGGGGAGACCTCGATGGCGTTGGCCGGCGGCGTCAACGTGCTGCTCGCCCCCGAGTGGTCGGTCGTCGCCTCGCGGGCCCGGATGCTGGCCCCCGACGGTCGGTGCAAGACCTTCGACGCCGCAGCCGACGGCTACGTCCGCAGCGAGGGCTGCGGGGTGGTGGTGCTCAAGCGACTCTCCGACGCGCTCGCCCAGGGCGACCGGGTCCTGGCCGTCATCCGGGGCTCGGCGGTCAACCAGGACGGCCGCAGCGGCGGCATCACCGTACCCAACGGCAGCGCCCAGCAGGAGGTGATCCGCGCAGCGTTGCGGGCCGCCTCGGTACGCCCCGAGGAGGTCGGCTACCTGGAGGCGCACGGCACCGGCACACCGCTGGGCGACCCGATCGAGTTACGTGCCGCCGACGCGGTCCTCGGCCGGCGGGACCCGGCCGAGCCCCTGCTGGTGGGTTCCGTGAAAACCAACATCGGTCACCTCGAACCGGCCGCCGGTATCGCCGGTCTGATCAAGGTCGTGCTCAGCCTGCGCCACCAACGGATCCCGGCGCACCTGCACCTGCGTACGGTCAACCCCGACATCGGTCTCGACGAGATGGCGCTGGAGATCCCCACCACCGCCCGGGACTGGCGCAGCGGCGACCGCCCCCGCATCGCCGGGCTCAGTTCCTTCGGTGCCAGCGGCACCAACGCCCACCTGATCGTCGCCGAGGGACCACCGGAACCGGTGGCCGCGCCCGACGAGTCCCCCCGGACCGCCCACCTTCTCCCGATCTCCGCCCGTTCCCCGCAGGCCCTCGACGAACTCGCCGGCCGCTACGAGGCACTGCTGGCCGAGCCGGCCGGTGCCGGAGCGGTGGCGGACGTCTGTCACTCGGCGGCCACCGGCCGCGCCCACCTGCCGTACCGGCTGACCGCCGTCGGCACCGACGCCGCCCACCTGCGTGACCAGCTCCGGGCGGCGCGGGCCGGGAGGACCGCGCCCGGACTGCGCCGCGACCACGCCCGGCCGCACGCCACACCCGGCGTGGTGTTCCTGCTCACCGGCCAGGGCGCCCAGTACCCGGGCATGGCCGACCTGCTGTACCGGACCGAACCGGTGTTCCGGCAGGTCATCGACGAGTGCGCGGAACTGCTTCGACCGCTGCTGGACACGCCGCTGCACACCCTGCTCGCCGCCGGACCCACACCCGTCGCGCCGGACGCCGTGCCGCTGCACGACACCCGCAACACCCAACCGGCGCTGTTCGCGGTGGAATACGCCCTGGCCGCCCTCTGGCGCTCCTGGGGGATCGTGCCGGCGGCGCTGCTCGGGCACAGCGTCGGCGAACTGGTCGCGGCGTGCCTCGCCGGAGTCTTCGACCTGGCCGACGGACTCCGGCTGGCCACCCGACGCGGCCAGCTGATGCACACCACCGCCGCCGGGGCGATGGCGAACGTGTCGGCTCCGCCGGCCCGGCTCGAACCGGCACTCGCGCCGTACGCCGGGCGGCTGTCGGTCGCCGCGGTCAACGGCCCCGCCGACGTGGTCGTCTCCGGCGAGCCGGCGGCGCTGGCGACCCTGCTCGACACGCTGGAGTCGCAGGGGATCCGCAGCAAGCGGCTGACCACCACCCGTGGCTTCCACTCGCCGCTGATGGACCCGGTGCTCGCCGAGTTCGAGCGCGAGGCGGGCACGCTGACGTACCACCCGCCACGGATCCCGGTGCTCTCCAACGTCACCGGCACCTACCACGGCGCCGACGGGTTCTCGGCCCGCTACCTGCGCGAGCACGTACGCGGCACGGTGCGCTTCGCCGATGCCGCCCGGACCCTGCTCGACGACGGCCACACGGTCTTCCTGGAGGTCGGCCCCGCGCCCGTGCTCGCCGCGATGGTGCGGCGGATCGACGACGCCTCCGTCGTCGACCGGCCCCGGCTGTTCCTGCCGTCGCTGCGCAGGGGCCACGACGACTGCCGGACCATCCTGGACAGCCTCGGCGCGCTGCACACCCGGGGCGTCGCGGTGGACTGGACCACGCTCGGTCGGGGACGCCGCCGGGTACCGGTGCCGACCAGCGTCTTCCGCCGGGAACGGCACTGGTATCCCGCAGCGGAACCGGGACGCACCGTCCCGACCGACCGGGCCGGGGAGACGACGGCGGCCGTCCCGGACACCGCATCACGGTCGCTGCTGGGACGCCGGGTGCCGTCCCCGCTGGACGTCGTCCAGTTCGAGTCCCGGCTCGACGCCGCACGCCACCCCTGCCTCGGCGACTGCGTGATGGACGGCCTGCCGGTGGTGAACATCGGCGTCTACCTGGAAGCCGCCCTGGCCGCGGTCCGGCACCTGCGCGGACCGGGCCCGATCGAGGTGACCGACTGCACGGTGACCCAGAGCCTGGTCCTCGAACACGGACGTGCCGTCGACGCCCACCTGCTGGTCGAGCCGGACGCCACCGGGCACCTCGGCTACCGGTACTACGCCGCCCACCCGGACTCCGACGCGGACCCGACCTGGGTGCTGCACAGCCGGGGCCACGCCGGCCTGCTGCCGCCGTCGGCACCAGAGTCCCCGGTCGACCTCGCCGCACTCCGGGCCGACCTGGCCGGGGAGCTGACCGGAGCCGAGTTCTATCGGCGGATGTGGCACCGCAAGCTCTATCTGGGCCCGTCCGCCCAGTGGGTGGACCACGTCTGGCAGCGTGACGGCGAGGCGGTGGCCCGGATGCGTGCCGGGCACCCCGGCGAGACCGACGACTATCTGCTGCACCCGGGTCTCACCGACGCCATGTTCCAGGCCCTGTTCGCCTGCCTCCCCGCCGATCGGCAGGCCGACGCCGCCTACCTGCTCGTCGGCATCGAACGGTTCCGCTTCCACGGCATGCCCGCGTACGGCGGCGAGTCGTACTGCCACGTACGGCTGCTGCCCACGGCGGGCCCGGCGACGCTGCACGCAGAGGTGCGTCTCTACGACGACGCGGGGCGGGCGGTCGTCTCCGCCGACGGTGTCCTGCTCAAGCGCGCCGGCCGGGAGAACCTCAGGCGCACCGACGCCCCCGCACCCCGAGCCGTCGTGACCGCCGCACCGACGGTGGCCGCGTCACCGCCGCCGACCGCCGTGCCCACCGGCCCGCTGGACCGGTCGACCGTCGAGAAGCTGGTCGCCGACGCCGTCGCCCGCGCCCTGGGCGCCGCCGACGGTGACGGGCTCGACCGGCACGAGCCGGTGCAGAACCTCGGCCTGGACTCGCTCATGGCGCTGGAGGTGAAGGAGGGGCTCTCCGCCGCCTTGGGGGTCTCGCTGCCGATGGTGGCGTTCCTGGACGGCAGCAGCATCGTCAGCCTCGCCGAGACGGCGCACACCCGCCTCGGCGGTGCCGCGTCGACGGACCGGCCTGCGCCGGCCGGACGCCCGGAGAGCACCACCGTACGACCGGCCCCGGCCGACCGGTACGCACCGTTCCCGCTCACCGACCTGCAACAGGCGTACCTGGTCGGTCGCTCCGACGCGTTCGAACTCGGCAACACCTCCACGTACTTCTTCCTGGAGGTCGACATCGAGCAGCTCGACGTCGACCGCCTCGGCGCGGCACTGCGCCGGATGGTGGACCGCCACGACATGCTGCGGGCGGTGGTCAGCCCCGAGGGCCACCAGCGGGTCCTGCCGCAGGTGCCGCCGTACCGCATCCGGGTGGTCGACCTGCGCGCCGAGAGCGACCGGCGACGCGACGAGCGGCTCGACGAGATCCGTGCCGAGATGACCACCCAGGTCTTCGACACCACGGTCTGGCCGTTGTTCGACGTCCGGGCGACCCGGGTCGACGCGCACCGCACCCGGCTGCACTTCGGCTTCGACGCGCTCATCATCGACGCCTGGAGCACGTCGATGCTCTTCCGCGAACTGGCCGCCGCCTACCGGGGCGACGACGCGTCGCTCCCGCCGCTGGAGCTGACGTTCCGCGACTACGTGCTGGCCCGCGAGCAGGAGATCGGCGGGCCCCGGCACACCGAGGCCCGGGAGTACTGGATGCGGCGGCTGGAACACCTGCCCCCGGCACCGGAGCTGCCGCTGGCCACGAGCCCGGCCCAGGTGGACCGGCCGGTCTTCACACACCGGTCGGCACGCCTGGACACGGCCGACTGGACGCGCTTCAAGCAGTTCGCCACCGCTCGGGGCGTCACCGCCTCGGCGGCCCTGTGCACCGCGTACGCGCAGGTGCTGGCCGCCTGGAGCAAGTCCAGCCGGTTCACCCTCAACGTGCTCTTCTTCAACCGGGCACCGGTGCACCCGGACGTCAGCCGGATGCTCGGCAACTTCAGCACCACGTCGCTGCTGGAGGTCGACAGCACCCGTACCGACGACTTCGGCACCCGCGCCGTGCGGGTGCAACGGCAGCTCTGGAGCGACCTGGAACACAGCCAGTTCAGCGGCGTGCAGGTGCTGCGCGAACTGAACGCGGCCGGTGGCGGCTCGGCCCGGGCGACCATGCCCGTGGTCTTCGCCAGCACGGTGAACTTCGCCGCCAAGGACGACGGCGCGGCGGCCACCGGGCTGGCCCAGCACCTGCTCGACCTCGGCTCCGGTGGCCGCGAGGTGGCCAGTTCCATCCGGACGCCCCAGGTGTGGCTGGACCACCAGGTCGTCGAGGACGCCGGTGCGCTGGTCGTCAACTGGGACGTGATCGAGGAACTGTTCCCGGCCGGGATGATCGACGCGATGTTCGACGCGTACGTCGGGACGTTGCGCGACCTGTGCCGTGACGAGTCGACCTGGCGTCGCCCGGCCCCCGTGCTGACCCCGGAGACGGATCTGGCGGTCCGACGCGCGGTGAACGCCACCACCGGCCCGGTGCCGGCGGGGCTGCTGCACGCGCCGTTCCTCCAGGCGGCGGCCCGGTACCCGGACCGGCCGGCGGTGATCACCACGGACCGTCGCCTGACCTACCGGGACCTCGACCGCCGCTCCGACCGGGTGGCGCAGTGGCTGGCCGACAACGCCGCCGGCCCCGGCACCCTGGTCGGCGTCGTGATGGAGAAGGGCTGGGAGCAGATCGTCGCCGTGATCGGCGTCCTCAAGGCGGGCGCCACCTACGTGCCGGTCGACGCCCACGTCCCGCCGGAGCGGCTCCGCCTGCTGCTGGACAGCGCGGCGATCTCGCTGGTGCTCACCCAGTCCTGGGTCGAGGAGCGGACCCGGTGGCCGGAGGGCGTGGTCCGCACCACCGTGGACACCCTGCCCACCGGCCGGACCCGCCGGTCCGCCCGTGCCCGCCAGGCCAGCCCCGACAGCCTCGCGTACGTCATCTTCACCTCCGGGTCGACGGGCCTGCCCAAGGGCGTCATGATCACCCACACCAGCGCGCGGAACACGATCGACGACGTCAACGAGCGCTTCGGGGTGACCGCCGAGGACCGGGTGCTGGCGCTCTCCGCCCTCAACTTCGACCTCTCCGTCTATGACGTGTTCGGACTCCTGGGTGTCGGTGGCGCCGTCGTCCTGCCCCCGCCGGAGGCGCAACGGGAACCGGAACGGTGGTGGGAACTGGTCACCACGCACCGGGTGACGATCTGGAACAGCGTGCCCGCCCTGGCGGAGATGTTCGCCGAACACGTCCTGACCCGCACCGACGACCGCCCGATCCCGCTGCGGGTGGTGATGATGAGCGGGGACTGGATCCCGGTGACCCTGCCGGACCGGCTCCGTCAGGTCGCGCCGCAGGCCGCCCTCTGGAGCCTGGGCGGGGCGACCGAGGCGGCGATCTGGTCCATCCTGTACCCGATCGACGCGGTCGACCCGCGCTGGGCGAGCGTCCCCTACGGCCTGCCCATGCGCAACCAGCAGTTCCACGTGCTCAACGACGCGCTGCAACCCTGCCCGGTCTGGGTCACCGGGGACCTGTACATCGGCGGTGTCGGCCTGGCGCAGGGCTACCTCAACGACGACGAACGCACCCGGGCCGCCTTCGTCCGCCACCCCCTCACCGGCGAGCGCCTCTATCGCACGGGAGACCTGGGTCGTTATCTGCCGGACGGCCTGATCGAGTTCCTCGGCCGGGAGGACTTCCAGGTCAAGGTGCAGGGCTACCGCATCGAACTGGGGGAGATCGAGGCCGCGCTGTCGCAGTGCGAGGGGGTACGCTCCGCCGCCGTCGTCGCGCACGGTGCCAGGCAGGGCGCCAAGCGCCTGCACGGCTACGTGGTGCTCGATCCGGACCACGCCGACCCGGACCACGCCGAGCCGGGCGAGATCGCGGTCAAGGCGATCGACCAGGCGCTGCGGCGGATGCTGCCGGAGTACATGGTGCCGCAGCACCTGACGGTCCTGGACGAGTTGCCGATGAGTGCCAACGGCAAGATCGACCGGTCGGCGTTGCCGGAGCCGGACAGCGGCGACGCCGAGGGTGAGTCGGCCCTGCCCCGCGACGAGGTGGAGCGGCAACTCGCCGACCTCTGGGCCGAGTTCTTCGCGCGGGACCGGGTGGGCGTCACCGAGAACTTCTTCACCCTGGGCGGCAACTCGCTGCTCGCGGTACGCCTGATGGCGCGGATCCGGGCGCGTACCGGTCGGGTGCTGCCGCTTGCGGAACTCTTCGCCCGGCCGACGATCCGGCACCTGGCCGACCTGGTCCGGGACACCTCCGCACCGGACCGTCGGGCGGCCCTGGTGCCGATCCGGACCGGCGGGGACGCGGTCCCGGTGTTCTTCGTCCACCCGGTCGGCGGCGACGTGCTCTGCTACTCCGCACTCGCCGACCGGTTGGGACCGGGGCAGCCGTTCTACGGGTTGCAGGTGCCCGACGTGGACCCGGCCCCGCAGAGCCTGGCGGAGCTCGCCGCGCACTACGTGGACGTGGTGCGGCGGGAGTTCCCCGCCGGACCGTACCGTCTCGGCGGCTGGTCGATGGGCGGCATGATCGCGCTGGAGATGGCCCGCCAGATCACCGCCACCGGGGCGGAGGTCGAGGTGGTGCTCGCCGTGGACATCATGGAGCCGCCCCGGCGACGCGAGGACGCCGTCGACGAGACGGTGCTGCTGTCCTGGCTGGCCCGCGACCTGGCCGGGCTGACCGGCCGGGTGTGGCGACCCGACCCGGCCACCTTCACCCCCGAGGCGGACAACTCGGCGCTGGACCTGTTGTACGCCGAGGCGCGCCGCCGCGAGGTCCTGCCGGCCGAGGTGGACCTGGACACGCTCACCGCCATCGCGGACCGCTTCTCCCGCAACTTCCGGGCCCTGCTCGACCACCAGCCGCAGCCCTACTCCGGTCGGGTCTGCTTCCTGCGCGCCCGCGACGGCGGCGCCGACGTGGAGACCACCCAGGCGTGGATGGACCTGGTCACCGACGCGGTCCGCCTCGACGTGCCGGGCGACCACTACACCGTGATGCAGCAGCCCCACCTCGACGTGCTGGCCGACGAGATCGGCAAGCTCCTGCCCCCGCCCGCAGCGGATCCGCAGGTTTCCCCACTGACTGAAGGGTGAGTTCGATGTCCCTCACGTTCGGCGCGTTCATCCCGCCGTTCCACTCCCTCGGCGAGGATCCGACCACCGCGATCTGGCGCGACCTGGACCTCATCGAATGGCTGGACACCCTCGGCATCGACGAGGCGTGGGTCGGCGAGCACCATTCCGGCGGCTGGTCGACGATCAGTTCCCCGGAGGTGTTCCTGGCCGCCGCCGCCGAGCGGACCCGGCGGATCAGACTGGGTACCGGCGTGATCAGCCTGCCGTACCATCACCCGCTCACCGCCGCGAACCGCGTGGTGCAGCTCGACCACCAGAGCCGGGGCCGGGCCATGTTCGGCGTCGGCGCGGGCGTCTCGCCGGCCGACGCGCACATGATGGGCATCGCCGCCTCCGACCAGCGGCGGATGATGGCCGAGTCGCTCGACGCCGTCGTCCACCTGCTGACCGACCCCACCCCGCTGACCCGCAAGACCGACTGGTTCGAGCTGCGCGACGCCCGGCTGCACCTGAAGCCGTACACCCGGCCGTCCCTGGACGTGGCCGTGGCCAGCGCCGGTTCGGAGCGCGGAATGCGACTGGCCGGACGCTACGGGTTGTCCGCGCTGACCTTCGCCGGCCGTCCCGGCATGGTGGAGCCGCCGTTGGCGCAGTTGTGGGCGGCGGCCGAGGACGAGGCCGCCGCGCACGGCAGGACGATGGACCGGGCCTCGTGGCGCGTCGCCATCTGCGTGCACATCGCCGACACCCGGCAGGAGGCGATGGACCAGGTCCGCGCCGGGATGGGCCGCTGGTTCCGGGAGTACGTCCAGGACACCGTCGGCGCCGAGGCGAAGCTGCCGGAGGGACGCGAACCCGAGGTGGCGATGGAGACCCGCACCGCCATCATCGGATCGGTGGAGGACGCCGTCGAGGCGATCGCCCGCATGCAGGCCGACAGCGGCGGTTTCGGCACCCTGCTCGTCAACACCCAGGACTGGGCCACCCGGGAACAGACCAAGCACAGCTACGAGCTGTTGGCCCGGTACGTGGCGCCGCACTTCACCGGCGCGCTGGAGAGCCGCCGGGCCTCGCAGCGATGGGTGTCGGAGAACCGCGGTGACTTCTCGGCACAGGCCCGGGAGGCCGCCCGCCGGGCGTCGTCGCCCCGTTGACCGTCCGCGCCGTGCTCCGGGCATCCGGGCACGGTCAGGCACGAGGGAGGAACGGCCGTGGGAACACCCGTCGGTGCGGTACGACCAGTCCTGGACAGCGTGGCGTTCCGCGACGCGATGTCGCTTCTCGCGGCACCGCTGACCGTGGTCACCACCCGAGACCGCGAGGGGCGACGCTGGGGTTTCACCGCCAGTTCGGTGGTCTCCGCCTCGCTGGCACCGCCCCTGCTCGTCGTCGGCATCGGGCACGAGTCGAGCTGCTTCACGGCCATGGTGGACGCCGGCGAGTTCGCGGTGAACCTGCTCGGCGAGGAGCAGCAGGGGACCGCCCGCCGGTTCGCGGCCCGGGGTGCCGACCGTTTCGCCGGATCGGACTGCCGGGACCTGGCCGGCAGCACGGTGCCGTACCTGGGCGACGCCCACGCGGTGTTCCGCTGCACGCTTGCCGACCGCCTCACCGTCGGCGACCACGACCTGTTGGTGGGCCACCTGACCGAGGTCCACGTCTCGGGCGAGGCGCGGCCGCTGTTGTGGTACCGCCGTGGCTTCCACGTCCCCGTGCCCGGGCAGCCCGCGGGGGGCTGAGCCCGGCCCACTGTTTCCCCGGTCAGTCGACGGACCGGGGGACATGAGCACCGACGGTCGCGCCGGTCATCCGCCGACGGGCCGCCGACCGTCCCCATCCCCGACGGTCCGGTGCCAGGAGTACGCGCCGGGTCGCGTCCACACCAAGGACGTGACCCGGCGCTTTCGTCGTCTGTGTCCCCGAGGTGACCCGTCGTCGGGCCCGACGCAGCGGGTCCACGGCCGTTCACGGCCGTGGACCCGGGTGCGCGCGGGGAGTGGTCAGCCCACCGGCTTGGCCGCCACGCTCTGCGGCTGCTCCGTCGAGGTGGCCGGTGGCGCCGGGGGCGCGGGCGGCATGGGCGGCGGGGGCAGCTGCTTCGGCAGCCACCGCAGCGAGATCACCGCCGCGCCGAGCACGACGACGATGGCCACGATCATGGCGGCGCGCATACCGGTGAGGTACGCCTCCATACCGGCGTCGACCAGGGTGGCCCGTCCGTCGGTCAGGCCGGCGGACGCGATCGCCCGCAGGGTGCCGCCGATCGAGTCACCGGCCTCGTCGCGCAGCCCGGCGGGGAGCACGTCGACCGCGTCGCCGAGGGAGCTGCGGTAGACGCTGCCCAGCACGCTGCCGATCACGGCGACGCCGAGCGCACCGGCCACCTGGCGGGCGGTCTGCGTGACCGCCTGCCCGGCACCGGCCTTCGGCAGCGGCACCACGGACATCAGGGAGCCGGTGGCGGGCGCCATGATGCAGCCCCAGCCGATGCCGAACAGCAGTTGCGCGACGATGAGCAGCCACACCCCGGTCTGCCGGTCCATCAGGGTGGTCAGCACGAAGGAGAGCGCCATGACGACGGCACCGGCCGCCACCACAGTGCGTGGCCCGAACCGGGCCGCCAGCTTGGGCGACCGCGCGGAGGTGAGCACGGTGCCCACGCCCATCGGCAGCATCAGCAGGCCGGCCTGCATGGGGGAGTAGCCGCGCACCGCCTGGTAGTAGAACTGGATCACGAAGATCGCGCCGATCAGGGCGAAGAAGCACAGGGCGATGGCGGCCGTGCCGGCGGAGAAGCGGCTGCTGCGCAGCAGCGTCACGTCGAGCGACGGGCTCGCCATCCGGCTCTCCACGAGGACCAGGACGGCGATCAGCACCAGCCCGGCGACGATCGATCCCAGCACCGGCAGCGAGAGCCACGCGTTGTCCTCGCCGCCGACCACGATGCCGTAGACCAGCAGGCCGATCGCCACGATCGACAGCAGGACGCCGAGCGGGTCGAAACGCGACTTCATCGGGCTGCGGCTCTCCGGCACCCAGAGGGCGATCAGCACGACGCTGATCAGCACCAACGGGGCGTTGATGAGGAAGATCGAGCCCCACCAGAAGCTCTCCAGCAGCAGGCCGCCCAGGATCGGGCCGACGGCGAAGGCCACCCCGGCGGCGGCGGCCCAGGTGGCGATGGCCTTCGGGCGCTCAGGCGGGGGGAAGGTGGCCATGATGACGGCCAGCGTGACGGTGGGGATGACGGCCGCGCCGACGCCCATCACGGCCCGCCAGAGGATGAGTGACTCGACGTCGGCGGCGTACGCGGCCAGTGTCGAGGCGATACCGAAGATCAGCAGCCCGGCGACGAGGACCTTCTTGCGACCGAACCGGTCCGCGCAGACCCCGCCGGTGAAGATGAAGGCGGCGAACGTGATCAGGTAGGTGTCCAGCGACCACTGGAGTTCGGCGTTGCTGGCGCCGAGGCTGAGCTGGATCGGGTTCAGCGCGACGTTGATGATGGTGATGTCCATGACGACGATCAGTACGATGACCGCCATCAGCGTCGAGATCGCCCGGCGCCGGGCCGGGGTCAGCGGGGGTAACGCGGGAGCTTGGGGTTGCATTGCCGTCCTTTGCAGACTGGCATCACCACGCCAAACCCGGGCGTCGAAGGCTCAACCGGAGGGGTGGTAATGCGATCGAACCCAGGTGATGGGGGGAGAGGAAGCGCCACCAGCCCGCCCGGGACTGGTGGTGCCTCCGTACCTCGGCGGAGTCGACACCCGGGGGCGGGTCACTCCGCCCAGGGCAGCGGCACCTTGTTGTCGCTGTTCGGGAGCATGGCCTTGCCGCCCACCTTCATGGCGACGAGGGCCTGGGCCGGGCCGCCGACGGCCTTGAGCTGACGCGTGACGCCGCCCGGAAGGACGAGCGCCTGGCCGGCCTTGACCAGCTTGGTCTCGTCGCCCACGGTGACCTCGAAGGCGCCGGAGATCGGCATCCACACCTGCTCGGCGTCGATGCCGTGCACCGGGGTGGCGGCGTCCTCGCCGAGCTCCACGCGCCAGGTGCTCACCTCCGCGCTGCCCTGGCTCGGGCCGGCGAGACCGAACATCCGGCCGGCGGGAGTGGTGGTGGTGCGGGCTTCCGTCTCACTGACGACATTCATCGGCGACCTCCGAGTAAATTAGCTTTACTTGCGTATCGTCAGTAAAGTCCTGCTTGCAGGCTGTGTCAAGCTGTTTTGCATGACTGAACCGGACCCACTCGAGCGAACTCCGCTGACCTTCCTGTTGGGCATGGCGTTCCAACTCGTCCTCACCGAGTTCGTCACCAAACTCGACGCGATCGGCTACGACGACCTGCGTCCCATCCACGGATTCGTCTTCCAGCTCCTGCAAGGTCCGGGTGCCACCAGCACCGAGCTGGCCGGTCAACTCGGCGTGACCAAGCAGGCGGCCGGGCAGATCGTCGACTACCTCGAAGGGGCCGGTTACGTCGAGCGCCGCCCGTACCCGCTCGGGGGTCGTCGCAAGCTCGTCGTCCTCACCGACAAGGGCCGCGAGCACATGCGGACGGCGGGCCGCACCCTGGCCGAGATCGAGTCCCGGTTGGCCGTCAGCCTGGACGACGAGGGGCTGACCGCGCTGCGCCAGGAACTCGCCCGGGTGATCCGGAACATCGCCGGTGACGACGTACCGCCGTTGCGACCCTTCTGGTAGCGGGCGCGGAGTCACCCGCGTGAATCGCCGGGCGCGCGGTCCCCACAACCTTCCGACCGGGCGGTAGGATGACGGGACATTGACGGGGTATGAAAGGCGGAGGCCACAGATGGCTCGTGCGACGTCCAGCCGCCCGGCAACCACACGCCGCCGGCAGCGTTGGCCCGACGGCTACGACCCGGAGAACACCCGTCGATCCCTGATCACGAGCGCCCTCGAACTCTTCGAGCGCCGGGGCTTCGACCGCACGTCGGTGCAGGAGATCGCCGACCAGGCGCGGCTCACGAAGGGCGCCTTCTACCACCACTTCGAGAGCAAGGACGACCTGCTGCGGCACATCCAGGAGGAGTACCTGGAGGCGCAGCTCGCCGCGATCGAGCGGATCGAGAGCGGCAGCGACGACCCGAAGGTGCGGGTCGCGGAGCTGATCCGGCTCAGCCTGACCAGCGTGGCCGAGTACCGCTCCCACGTCACCATCTTCTACCAGGAGCGGCGCTACCTCACCGGTGACCTGTTCGCCGAGGTGACCCGCAAGCGCGACCGGCTGGAGGCGGCCTTCGCCGGCATGATCCAGGACGGCGTGGCGCGCGGCGTCTTCCGCGCCGACGTCGACTCCCGGATCGTCACCTTCGGGCTCGTCGGCATGTGCGCCTGGGCCTACCAGTGGCTCAACGTCGGCGGCAAGCTCAGCGTCGACGACGTGGCGCGCCAGTTCAGCGCCATGGTGCTCGACGGGCTGGTCTGACCCGGCCCGGAGCCGTCGAGCGGCTACCGGGCCGTCCCGATTCAGCCGTTGAGCAGCTGGCGGGCCATCACGATGCGCTGCACCTGGTTGGTGCCCTCGTAGATCTGCGTGATCTTGGCGTCCCGCATCATCCGCTCGACCGGGTAGTCCC
>NZ_JBEYSG010000010.1:0-215889 GCF_040642635.1 Micromonospora sp. NPDC047793
ACCCACCAGGCCCGACCCGACGAGACGACTATCGTTCAGCCTGAGCCCACCGGCGCCAGGTAACCAACCCTCCGGCAAACCGGGGGAACCTCACGCCTCTACACCACCATCAGCGACCTCCGTACCCTCCTGCGCGACGCCACCGGACACACCGTCATCGACCGCTACGACGACCGCTACCGCCTCAACCCCGACCAGGCACACGTCGACCTGTGGCAGCTCCGGGCCGCATACACGCACGCCACGTCCCGCCTCAACGCCCCGACCACCGCATGGCAAACAGTCATCGATACCTACACCGGCGACCTCGCCACCGGACACACCTGGCCATGGCTCGACCCACACCGCGAAACCGCCCGCCGCATGGTCCTCGACGCCTACACCACCCTCGCCACCACCGAAACCGACCCCCACCGGGCACTCACCCGACTACAAGACGCCATCGAGATCGACCCCTATAACGCCGACCTACACCACCGCGCCGCCACCATCCTCACCCAAATCGGCGACTACACCGCCGCCGATCGCCTCATCGACCGCTACAACCGACGCCTCACCACCGCCGGCCTCGACACCACCAGCCACCACCACGCTCCGCCCTAACGACAACGGGTACAACTCGCCTGACACGACGAGTGGCGTCGTCCAGCTACGCCAGCCATGTACGCGGAGCACGGCGTGGGGCACATAGCCAGCTTCACGGGGACGCGAGGCCAGGGGCACCAAGCAGTTAGGGCCAGCCCTGTCGCCCAACGCCACCCGTTTTCTGGGCACCATTCGCAGGGGTTGTCGGCGTACAGGTCCGAGCGCAGAGGTAGGTACGGCCGCACGGACACACCGGCGCCGAGTTCGGTCTACGTCCAGCGACACGCCTCCTGGCTTGGCGCCGATGCGAGTCGGTGACGTTGAGTCATACTGTTGCTCGGCTCAGCCCGTTTCCTCGGCCCGCGGATTTGCCGATGAGCGCGCACCGGATTTGGATCCAGCCGAGGTGCTGTGAGGCTCTTGAACGCCGCGCGTGACGGTGCATGGTGGTGGACGCAGTGCTACTCCCAGTGAGCTGGAATGTGTCCGGATGGTTGATCGCGTATCCGGCGTTGTTGCCTCGGGCGCGGCTGAGCGGATGGTCTTCAGGGGTTTTCGGAATTGCTGTCGGACTCCGGATTGGTTGGGGTGAACTAGATCTGGCATGGTGCTGGCCTATGGCTGGTCAGGTGATCGCGGTGCGTGTAGACGGCGTCGAAGTGCTGGTGGAGACGGCGCGGGTAGTGGGCACAGAGCCGACGTCGATCGGGGATCGGGCGCAGCAACAGGTGATCGATGCGTTCGAGCGGGCGCAGGAGGCGATCATCGCTGTGTCAACGAAGGTGGCGGGGACGGTACGGCAGCTGGCCGCGCGGGGAGCCCGGCCCGACAAGGTAGAGGTGGAGTTCGGGTTAAAGTTCACCGCGAAGGGCGACGTCATCGTGGCGAGCGGCGCGGGCGAGGTGGCATTGAAGGTAATCGTGGGGTACGACCCGCGATCCGGCGCCGCTGATGCCGGGGCGCGCCGGACTGACGATGACGAGGCCGACGACGAGGCCGACGGGGTGTCGTGAGCGGCGATCTACGCGTGCCGGACTATCTGGGCCGGGTCCTCAACGCCGGCGGGGTACCGATCGGCACGTGTTTCCAGGTGTCGCCCGGCGTGCTGGTGACGGCGTGGCACGTGCTTGATGCGCTCTCGGCCGGCGAGGTCGACGCGATAGTGGCGGTCGATGCGCTGAATGGCGGCACCGCTGTCCGTGATGCGCGGGTGGTGCGGGTCGCTCCGGTTAGTGACCTGGCGGTCCTGGTCACCGATATGCCGCTACCGGGGTCTGTAGCCGGCATGGCCACAACTGATGGGGTCCCGCTACTGGCCGACGTAGTAGTGGTCGGGGTGGTGCAGGTTGACGACGGTCCGTGGCAGTACCGGTGGCTCGCGGCGGCTGGGCAGTGGAAGTCCGGGACGACCCGCGATGACGCGGTGCATTTGGGGCGGTTCACTTCGACGGACGTGCTGCCAGGGATGAGTGGCGGCCCGGTGCGGCGGTTGGCCGATGATGTGGTGGTCGGGGTGGTGTCGGGCCGGTATAACGCCGGTGACGGCTGGCTGGCCGGAACGGTGTGGGTTGCGCGCGTCGAAGATCTGCTGCCGCTGCTGGACGGGCTGGCCCGGCCGGTTGTCCACAGCTGGTTGGAGGACGCGGTCGCCTTAGGCTTGGACGCGACACGGAGGCGGCACGCGTGGGCGGTAGTCGCTGAACACCGAAAGCTGGCTGTTGGTGGTGTGCGGACAACAATCGGTGACGAGTTGTCCGGTGGACTCAAGCTCGCGTTCGCCGACCGGCGCGAGCAGCTCGCTGGGGCTCTGCTCGAAGCGGGTACTCAGGCATCGGCTCTGCTGATATCTGGTGAGTCCGGCATCGGTAAGAGCGCGTTGACGCTATCGACCGTCGCAGAGCTTGAAGCTGTAGGCCGCGCAGGATTCAACGCGGTGGTGGTGAATCTCCGCAGCCTGCCGCAGTCGAGCTTGGAGCTTCGTGCCGCGCTAGGGATGCCGATGGAGGACGTGCTCGCGGAACTATCGGCACGAAGCCGGATCCTGGTTGTCGACGCCGCTGATGCTGCACTGGAGCAGTCCGCCGGTATGTTGAGCGACCTGGTGCTTGCTGCGGCTGCCGCGGGTGTTGGGGTCGTCGCGGTCACGTCTGAGCTGGCATCCAGCTTCGTGCGGGAGCAACTGGAACTGGGCTTCGGGAAGTCCATTTCATCCTTCACGTTGAAGCCGCTGGGCGACGAGGATATTTCGGTCGTTGCGGACCACTTCCCGCTTTTGCGTGCGGTCCTGCGAGACTTGTCTGCGAACTCGTTGTTGCGACGGCCTATTGTGTTGGACCTGCTGGCACGGACCGGCTTGGAGCCCGATAGCTCACTGGGTGAGTGGGAGTGCCTGCAGTTGGTGTGGCGCAGGGTTGTTCGGGGCGACGGGCGACCGGGCATCGGGTCGGCGGAGGCGCGTGAGCGGACGTTGCTCGCGGTGGCCGCTTCGACGATGCAACTGCCCAGGGACCGACAACCTAGTGCCGGCATAGACGCTGGGGCAGTCGATGCGTTGCGCCGCGATCACCTGCTCGCGCCCGCGAGCCCATATCAGGACCAGCCAGGGTTCGCGCATGACGAAGTCCGGCGGTATGCGACCGCCATCCTTCTGGTCCGCGCCCAGAACCCGACTGAGTTGCTGGAAGCAGCTGGCGTGCCCCGGTGGACGCTGTCAGCTGCCACGTTGGCATGCAAGGGACTGCTTAAAGCACCGGGCGCTCGACCCGCCCTCGTGTTCGTTCAACTACTCTCGCAGTTCAAGCCGTTCGTGGCGTCGAATGGACCCCGATGGGCGGACGTCCCCGTAGAGGCCGTTCTGGAGACACCGTTCGCGTACGAGTGCCTGAAGGCGGTTTTCGCGGATGAGTCCCTTGGCCTGGTGCTCGGTGACGTGGTTCGGGTGGTTCAGCAGAGGCACAAGGCCAATGCGTTGGTCGACCCTGTTGTCGCCGCCCCCGTCGTGCAGATTCTCCTTGATGAAAGGGAGCCGTGGAACGTCTCGAAGCCTGCGTTCGAGCTGCTCGCGGACTGGTTGCAGTCCCTGTCCTTGGCAGACGTACCGGCAGGGAACGAGTTGCGCATCAGGCTGCGGGGTCGCCTCCTTGCCTACTGGGAGTCGTTCCCTCCGCGCAACACCAGCGGTGACCGCCTGCCCAGGGAGATGTCTGAGCGGCGTCGACGTCGACGTGAGTTGGATTATCACCTCACCAAGGAAGAGTTCGTCGAATCCTTAGCGCTGCTCGGGCCCGACATCGACGAAGCAGCCGAAGCGTGCCTTCGGGCCATCGCCGACGGCGCGCCGGCGTTCCTGGCTCCGGCTGCCGACTCGCCGTTGAGCGCCCGAGCCGTGGCGCAGAAGGACCCAGAGCTGTTGGCGACGTTGATGGAGGCCTACTACATCGACGACGAGCGCAGCTGGCACCGCGATGAGGGCGTCCGAGGGCATCAAGGGCGCTGGACCGGTATTGGAGCACCGTTCTTTCAGTATTACTTCGGTGGATTTTGGCAGCTGTTCCAAACCGCAACATTGCGGACATCGGTGAGGGTGCTGAACAACATCTTGAACAGCGGTGCACGGGCGCGAGTTGAAACAGTGTCCCGGCTCCACTCGCCCGACGTCTTCGCTGGGCCGGTCGCCGAGCTGAGTGAAGAATTCGAGACCGACGCCGAAGACGCAGACGATGAGGGCGAAGACCGAGGTGCCGTCCTCAACCTCGACGGCACCGCCCGCTTGTACGTGGGCGACAGCCACGTGTGGAGTTGGTATCGAGGCACATCGGTCGGTCCCTACCCGGCGATGAGCGCGCTCCAGGCGATGGAACGCGTCGCTGATTATGTTTTGAGCCAGGGTGCGTCGCCGAGGAAGGTCATCGACATACTCCTAGAAGGATGCGAGAATCTCGCGGTCCCGGGGATGCTCTTCGGTCTGCTGGTGCGCCACGTAGAGAACGTCGACAGCGAGCTGGACCCGTTCCTCGCCGAGCCGGTCGTCTGGGAACTGGAGTTCGCCCGCCGGACGAGTGAGTACTCCGGGCTACGCGCAACAACTGAAGGGCTAGCGAACCTGGAACGCCGCCAGTGGACACCGCGTGAGGTGGCCGCGTGGCTGGTGACTCACGGCGGGGAGGCGCGCATTCAGGCGTTGAAGAAGGTCGCCGAGCAGCTCCTCGAGAACGGCGGCCGGCTCGGCATCAGCCAGGAGCTTACGAAGAATTGGGCTGCAAGCCTGGACTCAGACCGGTACCGAATCACGCAGCATGGTGATGAGTACTACCTTGAGGTCGTTCCGCCACCTGAGGTGCAGGCCGCGCAAGAGACGCACGCGGCGTACCAGGAGATCGTGCAGACCACCCTGAGACTGCAGAACCGGTACTGGGGCTCGGCCAAGCACGATGCCGACTACGTCCCCCCCTCCTCGGAGGAGATCGCGACAGACCTGGCTGTCGGCCGTTCGTTGCTCGAGTCCGATGGAAACCTGACGCCGACCCGGCCTGTGGACGCGGTGGCTCACGTCGTCCGGGCAGCGGCCGAACGAGCCGCGGTCGGTGACATGATTGCGTTGGGCGACGAGGCGAGCTTCGCAACCGAGTTCGTTCTCGGGGTTGCCTTGTCGTTCCAGGACGCCGAGGACCAGCGCCATGAGGGCCAGTACTTCGACCTAGGCGCCGACCGAGCCGTGGCCCAAGCCCTGCCCACGTTCATCACACCTGCTATGATCGCCCCCCTGCAGACGGCGGGACGCTTAACCGATGATGTTGTCAGGGCCGGCCTTGCGATGGCAGGCAAAGCATCCCTGGAGACGCGGCTGTACTTAGCGCGCGGATGCGATGTCGTCTGGACGGCGCCGTGCCACGGCGACCCGTGCATCCACCGGAGCGCGTTGAACTGGATGGTCGAGACCGCTCGTGCTGCCGAAATCGGCCCATGGGACCAGCACGGCCAGCGGCGGTCAAACGTCCAGATTGTCGGCGACGTCGCTGAACGCCTTCGGGAGTTGGCCGGCGATTCCATCGACATCGCCGTGCTCGACTCGGCCATTCGCGGACTCGGCGCAGCCGCCTCCTCGGACCACTGCTGCACCGACGACGCGGCCACGGCGCTCGCCAGCCTTCTCGAGGTCCAGCGACGCGCCATGGTCGCACAGGAAGACAAGGGCTGGACCGCGGACCACCAAGGGACACACACCCTCGTCGCCGCACGAGCCCTGCTCGAGGGCTTCGCAAAGAACGGCGACGTCAGACCGGTGCTCGAACACCTCGATGTTCTTCGCGTGGACGCAGGACTGATGGCGAACTTCCTCCACGGTTTCGCGGCGGCCGGCGCAGAGAACGAACGCCTGGCTGAGGCTGCCCGCGGTGTCTGGCCATCGTTGCTGCGCCACGCCACCGGGTACTTGAGCGACGACCCGAGCCCTTACCAGGACCACCACTGGGGCGATTGGGCCGCTGCTGCCCTCCTGCCCGACCCGCTTCCATGGACGCAAGGCCTGTATAACGAGGTCATCGGTGCACCCATCGACTGGGTTCGCGCTGAAGACCTCGTCGAGCTGATCGACGACTGGTTACCCGCCGCCCGCGGGGAGGTTAAGTGCGTTGACGGACTCATCGGCATCCTGCGGAAGTTGCCGGTGGAGGTGCAGGTCAATCGAGGCCTGCGCTGGGTGTCCGATCTGTGCATCCAAGACGGGCGTGTCACAGTCAAGCAGTCCTGGCTGTCGAACAACTGGCTCAAGGAGATTCGCAGCACGGCGGAGGAACTCGGTCGACTAGACGAGTGGCAGATGCTCGTCGATTCATTGGCCGTCTCAGGGAACGAAGGACTGGCGCCGTACAGCAGATGATGTCTCAGGCTCCCTATCCGAACCCCGATTGGTTCTCGGAGTCACACAGACAGTAGCGCGCTGCACCATCCGAATCTGCCGCCGATGGTGCGTGCTGAGGGTGGCTCAGTCGAACCAGTTGAACAGCAGGTCTCCGAGCCGGCTCGGCTGGTGGTAGGCGACATCCCGGCGCTCTGGCTCGGTCAGAAGATGCAGGTGCCGCTCGTGGGGCGGCTGATCAAGCTCGGCCCTGGTGGCGACCCGCAGCCCTGCGCGGCGGTAGATGTCCCCGCCGGGCACGTCAACGAACACTGGGTTGATCATGTGGGGGTCTTGCTGTTCGGCCGCAGCGACCAGGACCGCGGCGTTGAACAGGATGCTCAACGGCTTGGCATCACGCAGTCGCACACCGACCCGGTAGTGGTTTCGGCCGACCGTCGGCTCCTCGACCGACGTCGTGACCACACCGTGCAGTGCCCTGGCGCTGTCGCACACCATGGCCAGCCAGGTGGCACCGGCCGCCCGATCCAGGTGCGGCCGGGTCACTCCCGCCCGCAGCAGATGGATGATCTCCACGCCGACAGCTGGGCTGCTGTACTGGCTGCTGTACTGCCGGGAAGGGCAGCGGTCGGGACTATCGTGCCTGGCGTTTCGGGGCACGGATGGCGGCCTCCAACCGCAGGCCGGTCCCGACGAGTACGAGTAGCCAGGCCAGCGTAAATGGACGGTCGGTGGTTGTGCCGAGAGTCAATAGGGCGATGAGCAGTCCGACGACGATTGCGGCGGTACCGACGTTCCGGAGGGGTGATGGTGGTCAACACCCGGCTGAGTTTGCCAGGGCACATGGCCGTGCAATCATCCGGACGCACTGATCTAGCCGCAGACCGAGTGTCGTTACGAGCGGACGAGATCGTAGGCCCGCGCCAGGTCGTCACCCCACGACATGGCGTGGTCACGCTCGAACGCCCGATACAGTCGGTCGCGGACCGTCTCACTGCGCAGCCAGGTGACCAGCGTGGTCGGCCTCCGGTCCGCGAAGTTGAGTCCGTTCACAGTGTCGGCAAGGTGGCGGTCTGCCGCCGAGCTGTGCGTGACGTCCCAGATACCGAGGAATCGCGTGACGCTTTCACCGCCGGCGACGACCGCGTCGAGGAAGGTGGTCGGGTCGAGGAACGACCCGACCTGCGACGGGTACGTCGCCAGCAATGACCGCCACACCGCATCCAGGTAGCCGTCAATTGCGTCTTGCTCGGCTTCAGGCCAGGTGTGCCACTGCCCGCGACGCAGCTTGCCCAACACGATCGCTGGGTCGAGTTCCGTCGAGGTGGCCAAGCGCCCCAGCAGCAAGGGCAGCAGACTCTTCAGGTCGTCACAGCTGCCGACCGTATTGCCGAGGCTGATGGCCAAAGAGAACAAGTCATGACCGTCGACCGGCACCTGCCCCCGGCAATGCGGGCAGCCATCGAGCACCGCCCTGTCCGGGTACCGGACGAACGCATCCCGGAGTCGTGCCACCGCCACAATCAGATCGCCGTCCACCGGCCGATCCTCGCAGCCCGCACCGGCTCAACATCGGCGACCTCGGCGAGGAACACGCCACCGCCTCTTGCGCGGGGACCACGCTTGATCAGATGCACGCACATGCCGCTCCGGGTGGACTGGTGTTCATCACCGGTGGTGACGCACGGTGGTATATGGCTACCTCTCCTGCTCCCGTCTCCCGTGTCGTACCGACCGACCAACTCGTCGTACACGCCGCGGTATCGGCCTTCCTGGGCCGCTACCGTGGCCAGACCCGCGTGCACACCGAGTCCGACCTGCGTGTCTTCCTCCGGTGGTGCGCCGACCACGACCTGGACCCGCTCGCTACAACGCGGGTGGACATCGAGCGGTACGTGCGCTGGCTGCAAGACATCCGCCGGTACCAGCCCTCGACCGTCTCCCGTCGGCTGTCCGTCGTGGTCGGCTTCTACCGGGTCTGCGTCATCGACGCCATCCTGGAGCACTCACCGGCCGACTACGTCCGCCGACCCACCGTGCCAGCCGAATCACCGACCCTCGGACTGGGGCACCTACAGTTCGAAGCCCTGATCACCACCGCCCGCAACTCCTCGAACCCGAACGACTTCGCCCTGGTCGCGCTCCTGGGCCTGCTCGGGCTGCGGATCTTCGAAGCCTGCGGGTCGAACATCACCGACCTCGGCGAGGAACACGGCCACCGGGTCCTACGCGTACGCGGCAAAGGCGGCAAGGTCGTCCTCGTCCCACTACCACCAGCCGTGGCCCGAGCCATCGACCGGGCCGTCGACGACCGCAACGCCGGGCCGATCCTGCGCAACATCCATGGTGGGCGGATGGACCGGCACGCCGCCACCCGCCGACTCAAACACCTCGCCCACACGGCGGGCATCCGGATGCCGAGGATGCACCCGCACATGCTGCGCCACACGTTCGTGACTACCATGCTCGACGCCGGCGTCAGCCTCCGCGACGTGCAGATCGCCGCCCGCCACGCCGACCCGCGCACCACCATGCGCTACGACCGCGCCCGCAAGAACCTCGACCGCCACCCAAACTACATCCTCGCCGCCTACATGGCCTCCGGAACATGATCAGCCACTCACGGCTTTGCCGAGTTGAGTGGGTCGAGCTGGTCGCCGTTCGGGCTGCGGTCAGCCTAATCCGCCCTCGTTGAACAGCCGCAGTCTGCGGAGGCGCGAGCACAGTGCTGTTCGATGGGCTTAGTCGATCGCCAAGGTGAATCTCCGTTGTGGACGTCGCGTCCTTGACAACCAGAGAGGCAGATCGATAACCTGTCCGGTCGCTCTCTTGACGAACTCCCAGGGGGATCGCTCGATGGCTCTCGATAGTCCGAAGCTGCAGAAGTTGTTGAAAGATATCGAGTCCGGAGTCTTGCAGCTACCGGACTTTCAGCGCGAATGGAAGTGGGACGACCAGCGCATCCGGGAGCTGATCGCGACGGTCACCCTGGACTACCCACTGGGCGTCGTCATGACGCTCGAGACTGGTGGCAGAAAGCCGTTTCGGCCGCGCACACTCACCGGTGCGGAGGCCGGTCGATCAATTAT
This sequence comes from Micromonospora sp. NPDC047793, assembly GCF_040642635.1. Taxonomy (NCBI): domain Bacteria; kingdom Bacillati; phylum Actinomycetota; class Actinomycetes; order Micromonosporales; family Micromonosporaceae; genus Micromonospora; species Micromonospora sp. NPDC047793. The sequence goes on from NZ_JBEYSG010000010.1 coordinate 9,532, forward strand.
CCCCGACTTGTTGCTGCTGGATGGTCAGCAGCGGCTTACCTCCCTGTTTCAGGCCCTGCACCTCAGCCAGCCGGTGCGGACCGTCGACGATCGCAACAAAGAGCTCGAGCGCTGGTACTACGTGGACATCACCAAGGCGGTCGGTTCATCCACGGACCGGGACGAGGCCATTGTGTCCGTGCCGAAGGATCGGGTCCTTCGATCGAACTTCGCCCGGACCGTGCATCTCGACCTCAGTAGCCGGACGCTGGAGTGCCGAGCGAGGCACTTTCCACTGAGTGCCGTATTCGACAGCGACCGGGTGACAGCCTGGCAGAGAGAATTCGTCCTCATGGACGACGCCAACTGGGACCTGTGGGCCCAGTTCGACCAACGTATCCTGCATAACATCCGGTCGTTTCAGATCCCTATGATCAAGCTGGCTGCTTCGACCACCAAGGATGCGGTGTGCTCCGTGTTCGAGAGGGTAAACACTGGCGGCGTCCCGTTGAATGTGTTCGAACTCCTGACCGCGACATACGCCGGCGACCACCAGTACGAGAAAGCCCACGGCGACTACTACCGATTGCCGGACGCGTGGCATGACATCAAAAAAAGCCTGGCGACCTCGTACCCGGTTTTCGGGCGCATTGAGCAGGGAATCGATGACGGGCTGAGCCGCAGCGATTTTCTTCAGGCTGTCACGCTCGTCAACACTTGGGAACGCAAGAGGGAGAAGCTGACCATGGCTGTCTCCTGCAAGCGGCGCGACCTGCTGAATCTACCACTGGACGACTTCATCCGCGTAGCGCCGCGGGTGGCGAGCGCGTTCGAGTGGGTCGGTGAATTCCTCAGTGAACAGTTCATTGTGCGCCAGACCGACCTGCCGTACCGGACTCAGCTCGTACCTATGGCCGCGGTGCGGGCGATCCTCAGCGAGCGGACAGATGAACCCGACATCCGAGACTTGATCACCCGCTGGTATTGGTGCGGCGTACTGGGGGAGATGTATGGCGGGGCCACCGAGAGCCGCTTCACCCGCGACGTCGAGCAACTCGTCGCTAGGGCGACGGGCGTGTCGCACGTTATACCCGACACCATCACGGAGGCGGCCTTCCTGGCCGACCGGCTGGACACCTTGACCACCCGCAACAGCGCGGCCTACAAAGGTATCTACGCGCTCCTCGTCAAGCAGGGGGCGGTCGACTGGTACCACAGCGAAGGTCCGCTCACCCCAGGCACCCTTCTGCAGCATGCAGTCGGCATCCGGCAGGTGTTTCCGAAGCAGTGGATCGCCCGCCACGTCCCTAACGACAACCGAGGCAACTCAATCGTGAACAAGACACCGCTCTCCTACCGGGCGAGCAAGAGCTTGACCGGCTCACCATCGGCTTACCTCCAGGTGCTTGCCCGGGAGACAGGTACGCGACCCGAATGGTTCGATGACGTGGTCGCCACCCACGTAATGAATCCGGCCGCTCTGCACGTGGATGACTTCGAAGGCTTCTACGCCGATCGATCATCCCGCCTTGTGGAATTGGTCAACGAGGCCATGGGAAAGCGCACCGTCTTCCGCGACGAGTCGGACCGGTGAGCATGGTTGATGCCCGCCGCCCCAGCCGGCAGGAACTACTCGCGCTAAAGGGGCGAACTCTGCGGATCCCCGAGCTACTCGCGATGTTCGGCGAGCGGGTACGCAACTACCAGACCGTGCCAATGATTCAGGAGGCGCTACATGAGGTGGGGCTTGATACCCACCCGTCGTTCACCACTTGTGGACTTACGACCGACATGCTGGTCGTCACGCAGAACGCGACGCCAGTAGCCGAGGACGAAGCCGGAGAGGAGGTGCAGCCTGGTGCGCTGCCCCAGCAGTCGTTCAAGGTTGGCGATATCCCCTCGGCCCGCACGGGAATCGCCTCTGTCACGTCCAGTGCCCTGCTCAGCGCCGCTACCCACACGATGCGCCAGAAGAACTACTCGCAGCTGCCTGTGATTGATGGCCTCGCCGACCTAAAGGGTGTCATCACATGGAGCTCGATCGCCGCCCGGTACGAGATGGGCGAGACACCGACCCTCGCCAACTCGATGGTCCGAGACTCTATCCCCATGGCCGAAGTGCATCAGGAACTCTTCACTCACCTTCCTGAGCTCCGGCAGTACGGCTATTTGTTAGTCCGAGAAAACAGTGGCAAATGTGTTGGCATTATTACCGGTGCCGATATTGCCGGACGGTTCCACAAGCTCGCGCTACCCTTCTTCCTCGTCGGCGAGATCGAGTTTCGCCTGCGGCTGTGCCTTGGGCCAAAGCTGACTGGAGATCCGGTCCGAACATTGAAGGGCCCGAGCCACTCGGGTGACTTCTCGAAACTGATGTTTGGCGAGTACGTCAGGTTGCTGGATGGAGATCAGCCGAACGAGAGGCTGCGTCAACACGCCAACGACAACTGGAATGTCCTCGGCTGGGGTGGGGTCGACCGGGTTCAGTTCGTAGCCCAACTGAACCGGGTCAGGGTGATACGAAATCAGATCGCGCACTTCGACGAACAGCCGCTCAGCGCGCAGCAGATCGACGAGCTGAGCGAGTTCTCCTGGCTGCTCAAACAGCTTCTCTGACGTCGCGCCGCCCCGGCTGCGGCTGGCCGGGGCGGGTCAAGGGGTAGAATGAGGTCTGCCGAGAGTAGTTGGCGGCTGACGATGACATCGGCGACCTGCAGGGCCGCCGCGGAGGGCTTGATCCGGTGCTCACATCTGCCGCAGGAAAAGTGCGTTCGATTCCGGTCATTCGTTACTCTTCGTTGACGCAAGGTTCTCAAGCGTTCCCAGATCGTCGAGTTTCCCGCCAGCATTTGGATGCCACAGCAGGCTGATCCGTTTGCGCGTGGCCTCGGACAGCATACTGCGTTCAATTGGAAGATTGGGGGGAACCCAAAACGTCTTACCTCTTCGCGTTCGCCGGCTGTCCTTTTCTTAAGTTTGTCGGTCGACGCGAGAACCGTGGTTGGACGATGGCCTGTGATCGATTGTGTATCGCATAAGCCATTTTTGGTCACACCTGGGCCGCGCCTAAACTGGCACCGTGTAGGCGTATTGTGTTGGTACCAGTAAGGCATTGTCGATGAGCCACGGCCGAAGGCATCGCTCCCGTCCACCGAAGCATCGGATCTGATCAGCGCGGGCGTCGATGCCGATTTCCGAGACAATATAGAGCGCATGCTGCGCGCGGCACGCCTGAGTGGCTTGGTTGTGCCGTACCTCATTTGGAGTCAGGGTTACTCGTTCGCCAAGACTTTGCGTACCTTTCACTTCGACGTGGAGGGCCCCCTCCGTCGGGTGCATGCATTCAAGATCGAATCCCAGCTTAAGATGTCCCACCCGCGTAACAACCCAGTCTAGTTCTCTGAAATATTTAACCGCGAGGTCCTCGGCGTAGAGTTCAATCGCTCTATTCGTCGCAGCGTCAGCCTGGCGGCCCTGAGCGCTTTGCCTGGCTGCCGACGATCTTGCTGCTATCCGTAGGTCGGCGGCATCATCGCCGAGCTCATCCTGGCTTGCCGCCGCTTTGGCTGAGGCGGCGATACGTCCGTTCGGGCCCAGCATTGAGGGCGAGCGGGAGATTCCTGATGCTTTCGAATTTGATCCATGTGTGCCTTTGCTTCGAGAGAAGCCAAGATCAGTTGCCAGTTGGATGCGGTCCTCATCGGAGAAGAACCGGTCCATCAGTGACTTGACCGCCCGTGCGCGGATTGACCAGTCGGCAAGTACCGCTGCTGCCTCCAGCGTAAGGCCACCGGACGGATTTTGTGATTCGAGCGAGTCTATTGAAGGCGCATAAGGCCACTTCGCGTTACCCTCGATACCCACCACCTCCCATAACTCGCAAGTGCGCAAGTCCCAGAATGGATACTGTGGATCCGGTTCCGGAAGCGGACGCCCGTATCGCTGCTGTATCGATAGCATCCCACTGCGGAACTCGCGCCACTTTGCCATTCGCAGTTGTGGGCCACCAGTCTCTATTCGGCTAATAGTCCACAATAGGGCCAAAGGCTTGTATCGGGTCGTCAAGTGCTCGAACCCGTGATGTTCCAACCCGTCAAGGGCAGAAAAGAGGTCGGCTGACGTCATTCTGGCCATGTGGCGCTGGTTCTCCTCATTGGAAGAGTGCAGGCAGTTCCGGCGGTGCGAGCGAGCTATTGATTGTTTCTTACGTGCCGCCGCCATTGAAGGGCCGTATCGATAGATCCCCGCCAGCCAACCGGCCGATGGACAGCTCATGGTCCAGTTGTGTTGCCGTGCCCTCAACGAAGGTGCGCTAGGGCCCTCAACTGCTCGCCGAGCCCAAATGCACATCCGCCATGATCACGTTCACGGATCTGCCGCATACCGCGCGCTGTCTTCGGGTGGAGTGCACCGCCGGCCGGACTTCGGTCTGGTCATGGAGCTTGCGCGACAGGCGCCATCGGCCCTTTCGGCACGTCGATCTCTGTACGCTCCGGGGCTCTGTCGCTGATCTTGTGACGGCAAGTAGCGAGCGCCAAGATCCTCGCGGTGCAGTCCACATTGCTCAAGGTTTTCCCGCATCTGTCTGGCGTCGTCATCGAGGCGATCGAGCGATCGGCCGCGATGATCGTGTTGCGGGCGCGGCCGAGGGCACGTGGGAGTCGTTGTCCGCACTGCAGCACGACCTCGGTGCGTATGCATGGCACGTATCGGCGTCGGCTGGCCGATGCCGCGCTCGGTGGCTGCGCCGTGGTGATCGATTTGTTGGTCCGGCGCTTCAAGTGCGTGTCTCAGGTGTGTCCGGCGGTGACGTTCGTCGAGCAGGTGTCAGGTCTGACCCAGCCGCACGGACGGCGGACGCCGGTGCTGCAGCAGCAGCTGGCGCAGGTCGCGGTCGCTCTCGCGGCCCGGCCAGCGGCTCGCCTCGCTCGACGGCTGGGGCTACCGGTCGCCAAAGACACCCTGCTGCGGCTGGTGCGTGCGTTGCCGGAGCCGCCCGTCGGTGACGTGCGCGTCGTCGGTGTCGACGACTTCGCGCTGCGCCGGCGTCGCATGTACGCCACGATCATCGTGGACCTGGAAACCCGTCGTCCGGTCGAGGTACTTGAGGGACGCGACGCCGGGCCGGTCACGGCGTGGCTGGCAGAACACCCTGAAATCGACGTGGTGTGCCGCGACCGCGGCCGGGCCTATGCCGAGGCCGCCCGAGCCGGTGCCCCGCAAGCAGTGCAGGTCGCCGACCGGTGGCACCTGTGGCACAACCTGTGCCAAGCGGTGGACAAAACCGTCGCCGCGCACCATGGCTGCATCAAGGCGGCCTTCACCCCGACGCAGCCACCGGCGCAGAATCCGGCGCCGCCGCTACCAGACGCGCACCTTGATGTCCGGGGCCGACCCCGCGTAATGGCGGCTCGAACCGCCGAGCGATACCAGGCGGTGCAACAACTCGTGGCGGCCGGCCGTTCGCTGCGAGGCATCAGCCGAGACCTTCAACTGGACTACTACGCGGTACGTCGCTACGCCCGTGCCGCGAGCCTCGACGAGCTCGTCGCGACGGCGATCCACCGCCGCTCCGTACTCGATGCGTTCAAGCCCTACATCTACGAGCGGTTCACCGAAGGCCAGCGCAACGCCGTGCAGCTGTATCGAGAAGTCCGCCAGCAGGGCTACACCGGTAGCGCCAGTACCGTCAATCTCTACGTTCACCTGCTCAAACGCGGCGTGACCGCCCCACCTGCACCGCGTCCGATCCCGGCTCCCCGCTCCGCGGCGACCCTGCTGCTCACCCACCCCGACCGGCTACCACCCGAGCAGACCGGCAACCTGCACGATGTCCAAGCGGCATGCCCGCACCTGACCGCCGCCGGCCAGCATGTGCGCGCCTTCGCCAAGATGTTGACCAACCTCACCGGCCAACAACATCTATCCGAGTGGATCGACAACGTTCGGGCGGACGACCTGCCCCACCTGCGGCAGTTCGCCGACGGACTCCGAACCGACTACGACGCCGTCCTCGCCGGCCTCTCCACACCGTGGAGCTCGGGCCAGGTCGAAGGACAGAACACCCGGGCCAAGCTGGTCAAACGCCTCGGCTACGGCCGCGCGAACTTCGACCTGCTCCGCAAACGGATCCTGCTTCAAGCGTGAAACATCGTCACAAGATCAGCGACAGAGCCCGCTCCGGCATACCTGCCTGTGCAATCGGTCCTGTACGTCGACAGGGGTTCACCCGTCGAGGTAGCTGTCCGGCGGACGTAGACCGAGTCTGACTCTGCGCGTGCCGGCAGCTCGATGACCTGCGGTTGTGAGGTCGTGTATGAAGTTGTGAGGTGCTGTCAGGTCCATCGACGGCGGCAGTGGCCCTCTGCGCTCCTACGGTCTCGGTGTTAGCAACCCGTTGCCGGATCAGAGGGAGACAGGTCATGGCGAAGCGTGCCTCAACTGCGGTCGTACGCGCCGGCACCACTGTTCTCGCGCTGGCGCCGCCGCTACTGCTGTACCCGGGCGGCTGGCCCGCTGCCGATAGCGTCTCCATAGGTCAGTTGCGGGCGTGGGCGCACGAGCCACTGACGCCCGGTTTTCTGCTGACACTGGGGCAGGCGGGTGCGTGGCTGCTGTGGACATTCCTCGTGGCCGCCATCACCGACCACGTCTACCGACACCTCACCGCCCGCGTGCGGTGGCGACTTCAATTGCGCCTACCCGGCCCCTTGCAGGCTCTCTCGGCGGCGCTGATGGGCACCACTGCGGTCACCACCGCCGCTCTTCCCGCCACCGCCCAGGACCGCACCACGACAGACGCCGAACGTTCTCCGGTCACACCGCGTGGGGCTGACGAGGAAACCCCGGCCAACATGGCGCAGACTCAGGAGCCACAGGCCGTCGTCGCGACCTTGTCTAAAACTCCGGACACCTCGACAGCCAACGTCCGCCCCGCCGTGTCGCCCACCCGCGACCGGGACAGCATCGACGCCGTCAGGTCACACCATGGGGCGCCGGAGATGACAGTCCGCGTTGTCACCGGTGACAACCTGTGGGGACTCGCCGCCGAGCACCTCGGTCACGCAGGCCGCTGGCAGGAGATTTACAAGCTCAACCGAGGACACCGGCAGACCAACGGCTACTCCCTCACCGACCCCGACGTCATTCACGTTGGATGGAGTCTTGCTCTCCCCACCGATCAAGACCCCACCCGGGACACCCCCGCGCCCGACACCCCCGCCGCACCTCCCACTTCGACACCAGAGACACCAGAGCCGCACCCACCATTACCGTGCACGAGCACACCGAGCACGTCAGACGAACCGGCCGAGCCCGGCATTCCCGCGCCGGACACCGATCGGCCCCACGATCAGCGCGACAACGCGACGGGGATAGCGCTGCCGTCGCAAGGCTGGATCAGCCTCGGTCTCGCCGCCGCCATTGCCTCCGTGGCTGCCCTTTTACACCTGCAACGACGCCGCCACGCCCGCCTCTTTGCCCCGGCACCAGTCAGCACCGCGCCGCAGCCGACCCCGCTACCACCGTCCCTGGCCTCGACCAACACGACCGCCATCCGCCATCTCGACCCCAGCAGCCCCGCCACGACCGCCACGCCGGCACCGATCGGCATCGACACCGACGCCGCCGAGATCAGCCTGTTCCACCTGCCCGGCCCCGGCATCACCCTCCACGGTCCCGGAGCCATCCCGGCGGCCCGCGCCATCCTCGCCGCCGCCCTCACCACCAACGCGACCGAAACCGCCGCCCTACGGCCCGAGGTCATCACGACCACCGACCTGCTCACCCAACTCCTACCCGAAGGCGCACCGACGGTCGGGCTCGATCCCGACGGCACCGCCTACGACGGAGAACGGCTCATCGTGCTCGCCGACACCGCCGCCGCCATCACCCACGCCGAAGAGGAAATGATCGGCCGCCGACGGCTGCTCGACACCTTCGACGCCGAGACAATCACCGACCTCAACACTCGTATCGACCACGCTGAGACCCAACCCCCGTACGTGCTACTCATCGAGTCCAGCCGCCGGCACGCCGCCCGTCTGGAGGCCGTCGCCGCCCACCACTCCGCCCTGGACCTACACGCGGTCATCCTCGGCGACCACGACGCCATCCCCACCGTCGAAGTCACCGCCGAGGGCACCGTCACCAGCGACACCCCGTACCCGGTGGCACAGCTGTCCACCCTCGGCGCAGACGACCTCACCGCAGTTCTCGCCATGCTCACCGACACCTTGGCCCGGCCTGAAGCCGGCACCGACGTCGACGACCCGCCCACCGAGGCCCCGCCAGCCGCGGCGCCTACCAAGGCGGCCGAGCCAGTACCAGCCCAGCCCGGCGACACAGCGGCCCTGGTCCGGCTCCAGGTACTCGGCCCGGTCACCGTCAGCACCGCCGCCGGCCCCATCGCTACCGGAATGCGCAGCGGCTCCTACACCATGCTCGCCGTCCTGGCCGCCCACCCCACCGGCCGCACCCTCGACCAGCTCGCCGCCGGCCTGCACCCCAACGTCGACCCGACCGCCGCCGTCAAACGCGTGCGCACCGACATCACCTCCGCCCGGCGAGTGCTGCGCACCGCCACCGGCCACGACGAGCCCATGTTCATCGTCTACGACCCGGCCACCAGCCGATACCAACTCGACCCGCAAACCGTCACCGTGGACCTCTGGCAGATGCTCACCGCCATCGACCAAGCCACCACCACCGACGACGAAGCGGCCATGCTCACCGCGCTACGCCGGGCCACGGAGCTGTATGGAGGTGACTTCGCCGAAAGCCACGACCACACCTGGGCCACCGACTACGCCACCACCTACCGCCACCAGATCCTCACCGCCTACGCCCGCATCGCCGAGATCCTCGAACCCGACCATCCCGACCAGGCTGTTGCCGCCCTCGAACGCGCCGCCGACCTCGATCCCGTCAACGAGGAGCTGTACCAGCGGATCATGCGCATCCACGGCCGACAGCAGCGGCCCGATGCCGTCCGGCGCACCCTGCGCCGGTTGGAAAACCGTCTCGCGGACCTCGGCGACGCCGAACCGTCCCAGGCCACCCGCCGCGTCGCCGAACGCCAACTCCGACCCGTCGCCCCCGCCGGTGGAGGACGGCCATGAACCACCGTCAGCTCCAACGAATGCAGTGGGCAGTGCGCGCCACACTGGTCCTCGGCGTGGCCGCCTCGGTCACCGCGAACATCCTGCACGCCCAACCAAACCCGATCTCCCAGACCATCGCGGCATGGCCACCCCTGGCCCTCCTGATCACCGTCGAGCTGGTCACCCGCATACCCGTCTACCGCCGCACGCTCGGCGCCATCCGGATCGTCGCCGCCTCGGCCATCGCCGCCATCGCCGCCTGGATCAGCTACCACCATATGGTCGGAGTCGTCGCCCGCTACGGCGAAACCGGCACCGTCCCCTACCTCCTGCCGCTCTCCGTGGACGGGCTGATCATCGTCGCGTCGGTATCGCTCGTGGAACTCGCCGCCCGCCGCCGCGAAGCCGAACAAACACCGCACGTCGTAGCGACGCAGACCCCACCGGCACCATCTCCCGGTCAGCCCATCGAGTCGACACCCGTCGAGACCATGCCCGGGATCAGCGACACCAGGCCAACCGGTCAATGTCCGCTGTCCGAACCTCCTTCCCTAAAGGCCGATGCCGACGAGTCGGCCCACGGCGGGCCTCCTGACGCTGCCGGCCACCGAGACGACGACCGGGAAGCAGACGGCAGCGAGACTGGTGCTGACCTTGATACGGAACCTGACGATGACGACCCATCCGACAAGACCGATGACATGGACTTCGACCTCGCCCCGGACCTGGTGCCACTCCTGCCCGCCGCCCGCGCGGCCCGTGACGAGCTGACCCGAGAAGGCCACACCGTCAGCCGGGATGCCCTTGCCCGGCGGCTACGCCAGAACGGCCACTCGATCCGCAACAGCGCCGTCTCACAACTGCTCGCCACGCTGCGCCAGGAGACGCAGCCGGTCAACGGCACTCGGCCCACGGCGTCGGTATAGCGTGCCGACTCAGCTCACCGCAGGATCAGACACGCGAGGAGGCCAACCGTGGCCGAACCTGCCCGAGCGGCCAGCGCCGCCCGCCCACCCACAGCACTGCCCGCCCTGGTGTATCGACTGCCGCCACGACGACGCCGACCCCTTCTCACCCCGAGGACTTCTACACCGAGTCGAGGCGGACACCGTGCACGTCTACGACCGGGCATGCCTCCTCGTTGAGGCACACGTACGGGTCAAGTACTGGGACAAGACCCCGAGCTGGATCGGCACCGATCCAGCCGACCTGGAACGCCCCTACGTCGAGTTCAGCGTCCCGACCGAGGACGACCTACAACTAAGTCTCAACCCCGAGCAGACTCGTCGCCTCGCCGCCGCCCTGCTTCACGCTGCCGACGTGGCCATCCGAGGCGACGCCCCGCAGTAAGTGGATGCACTTTAGTCGGATGATCTATTGGCCGAACGTCCGATCCAGCTCTCGGTTGAAGGCATTGGCAGCATCCTCATACTCGCGGATCTCGCTCGCATACTTGAGGCCAATCCGGTCATGCAACCACTTGTCGAAGTCGCCGGCAATTCGCGCGTAGCCATCAATCATGGAAACAATTTCAAGATGATCACCCTGACCCGCAATCCACCTCTTAATCTCACTGTTCCACCTCGACCATTCCAGCAAGGGTTGACACAGAAGAACAAACGTCACCGAGAATGACTGCGGGGAAAAGTTCTGTTGACTCTGGGTCACGGGTAGGCGGTGATGCGTTAGATAGTTACGAAGACCGCTCAGGAAGGCGCTCGGAGTGTAGTCGTCGAAGTCGGCCCTGACCCTTGCGGCATATTCGGCGGTGAGTGCCGCGTCATTACTGAAGTGCTCCTTCATGAAACTGCGCTGCTGATCAATACGGGTACTCAACGCCGTAAGGACGTTGTGGAGCAGCCTTTCAACCTCAGAGAGTAGGTCGTCGTGTACTTGAGGGTTCGATATGTCGAAGATTGGGAGCGAGAGGGAAGGATCTTGCAAGCGAGCGATAAGGGCGTTGTACTGCGCGACGTTGGCCTGAAGCACGTAGCCGACGCGACGAACGTAGGCCATTAGTGCAACAGCACGGTAGCCGGGAGAGGCGTTGAGTTCGTCCTGCCAGACAAGCAAGTGAGGACGGTCGGGTTGACCATCGACAGGGGAAACGCGGGCGTTCGGCAAATCTTCGATCGACACGTGAACATTCTCGCACGCATGCGCACCCAACCAAAGTAGCCAACTCGACCTGACTTGCAGCCGTCGGCTCACCTAGCCGTATAGCGAAAGGAGTGGTTCGGATTCTTGTGGCGAATGGGTCATCTATCCCACCAGCCTGCCGCAGTCGCTGGCCACCATGTCTGACCTCTCCGGTACGATGCCCGCCGTGATGAACCTCCCCCTTCTCGCTATCACGAGTGCCTCGGAGCCTCCCAAGTGGACGGAGATTGGCGGATTCTGGGTCGGCGTCGGGGCTGGCCTGCTTGGGGCGTCCATGGCGGCTGTTGCTTCGTGGGTGGCTTACCGCTCGAACCGACCTAAGCGCCTCCTTCGCTGGCAGTCGAAGATCAAGCCAGTCACCGACGACAACATGAGAAAGGTCGGGCTTCGCGTCTTTTATAAAGAAGAAGAGCTAAGAGGCGCACTGGTAGCTGAAGTCGACATCACGAACGCCTGTCGCAAGGATTTTGTATCCTCCGACTTCGAAGACGGCAAACCTCTTGAGATTATAGTTAAAGGCCGAATTCTCAATCTGCTCAAAACGGAAGTGAAGGGAAGCCACGCCCCGCACCCTGAAATCGAGCATATAAACACCAATGATGGCAACGTCATACGCATCTCGCCGTGCCTGATTCCTGCAGGTTCCTCACTGCATTTCCGTCTTCTCCTAGCGGATGACACGGGGGCCACCATCATCCAGCACGCTGTCTTCACCGGCGAGAGGATCGTCGGGAAGCTACCTGGAATCCGACTCGTAAGTCCGCTGCGCGATGTAGTCGTGAAATCGGACAACAAGGAAGTCACCGGGCTAACGCGGCGATAGTTCCAAGGTCATGGGGTCCATCCTCGCGTTACCTCGAACAACGCCGTCAGTTGCAAAACTCTGGCCTGGCAGCGGCGGCGGTCTTGATCGCGTCGTCGAGGTCAGCGTGGATAGGCACGGCTGCCCGCACGGGCACCACGCCGAACGCTGCCAGAAGGGACCACACATGACCGACACAACGCCCGGCCTCCGCACGATCGAGGTCGCTGACGACGTGTACGACGTACTCAAGCGCACCGCCGACAGCCGAGACACCGACATCAACGGCGCGCTGCGCTACCTGATCGAGGTTCCGACGCCTCGGCCCGCCGCCGAGGACGACGACGAAGACTGAATCGCTCGCAAGACAGGTGCCGCCGAGGCCGGGCTGACCCGACTCGGCGGCACCTGTCGTACTCAATCCGTTTACTCCAAAGAGGCACCGCTCGACGCGTACGCGGCGGCAAGCAGTCGCTGCGCCGTGCGCTCGGTTATGCCGAGCTGCTGAGCGAGCGCGACACCGAGGCCGCGCCGGTCGAGTCCAGCGCGGTCGGCCTCGGCCACGAGCGCGATGGCGGCGGGAAGCCGAGGGTCGTCGGCGTACGGGTGCGGTTTGCGGGCACCGGTGGTGCCGGGGGTGCGGCCGGTGGACTGTCGGCCCGTACGGGCGTCGGCCACGGCCCACACGGTGTGCCGAAACCACAGACGGCGCACCCGCCCGTCCGGCAGCGTCTCGACTCGGTCGGGGTGGTCGTACAGGGTGTCGGGCAGGTTGCGGTACGAGCCGTAGCCGAGGACCCTCGCTGCGGCACCGGAGCCGAGGAGGTCGTCGGAGGCGCCGCGGCGGTCGACCCTCGTCAGCTCGGCGCGCTTCGCGACCTGGTGCGCGGCGTGGAACGCCTCGATGTCGTCGAGCCAGAACCACTCCCGCCCATCATGCGAGAAGCCTTCGGGGAAGCCGAACCGGGCGCGGTGGCGGTGCCAGTGGTTGACCGTGGAGTACGCCGCGCCAGTGTGCGCGGCGACTCCGGCCCGGTCGAGGGCGGGCCGTCCGTCGATCACGTGTCGTGCCACACCGTTCATCCTCTCCCGGGTTCTTCGTGGCCTGCGCCGTGCGGTCGAGGCGAGGCGAGCAGGGCGCGCGGTCGTAGGATCGGCGGTACGCCTGGCTCGGGCAGAAGCGGTTGTGTGGTCCGCAGGTTGGCCTGAAGCGGGGCGAGGTGGCCGGTCGGGATTCCACGCACCCTCGGGTGTGCCGCCGGCCACCGACCCGCCTCGTTACGACGGCGGACGCAGCACCCGCCACGTCGCCTGCGCCATCAGGTGTATCGGTAGTGCGGCGAGTTTCGCCTGAGTAGCGGGTTTGATCGCGTCATAGACGGTCAGGATCGCGGCGGCGGTGGTCGCGTCCACCACCACCCCGTCGATCTTGCGGAAGTTGCCGCCCTTCGCCTCCCGCAACAGCTCGATGACGCGGGAGTCGCCAGCGGTCGCATCGTCGGGAAGCGCCTCGATCTCGGCCAGCGATTCGCAGTCCGGGCAGGTGACGAGGTGCGGGTCCTCGGTGACGCGGCTCAACGGCACGTCGCCGGTGCCGCATACCGGCCCTATCCGGCGGCGGCCCTTCGCGTGCGTGAGGGCGGGCCACCCGTGCCGCCCCGTGGTGTCGGTCATGGTGCCTCCCCGGTCGGGTGGGGCCAGATGCCGAGGGGGTGGCCCGGCGCGATCCGGCCTCGGCCGGGGGCGAGGGTGTCGAACACGTCGGAGTACCGTTCGTGGAGTTGGCCCCGGGTGCGCATGAGGTGTTTGCCTCGGGTGAGCTTCGCGGGCAAGGCGTCGGCCACTCGGCCGATCAGCCCATACAGGTCACGGGCCTCGATAAGGTCGGCGCATCCCTGGCACGCCGACCATCGTTCGCCCCACGCCTGGGTGAAGGCGTGCTCGGTGTCGGTGCGCCGGACGCGTGCCGCGTGGTGCCGAGACTGGTAGTCGCCAACCGCGACCACTCGGGCGGTAACTCGGCGGGCGTCGGTGACCTGGTTCGCGCACCGGTAGATCCAGGCGGCGTCGGATGCAGTGCAAAAGTCGCACTCGATGATCGGGTCAGGGATCTCGGAGATGGGTGCAGGCTCGGGGCGGTGGTCGCTGCGCTGGCCGCGCTGCTCGGCCGCGTGCAGGTACTCCACGACCATGCCGAGGTTGTTGAAGCGGATGTTGAGCGCTCGGCGGCAGCGGCGGCAGTAGAGCGACTCCGGGACCGGCGCCGTGCTCCCGTCGAGCGCTGCCGCCTCGGGGAGTCGGGCGGATTCCTCGGAGTGTGGGGAGTGCGGTGGCATTACTGGTCGCCTCCCTTCTGGCGGCGGGTGAGCTGCGGCCGGGTGGGGTTGGCGGGGTCGAGGGTCAGTCCGAGGCGCAGGCTCGCGAGGTCGACCAGCCGCCGCAGCAGGCTCGCCGTTCCGGTGCTGAGGTCAGCGTCGTAGTCGTGGGCGATGCGGCAGGCGTCGCGTACCGCCTCGGCCGCTGTGGTGAGTGCGGCCTCCAGGGCGGCGCGGTCGTCGGCCCGGGTGGCTCGCCTGACGTTCTCGGCCGGGTAGGTGCGCTCATCGCCGGTGGGAAAGCGGAGGGTATAGCGGCGGGCGTAGGTGGTGTGCGGGGTGGAATAGCGGACATCGGTGACGGTGCCGAGGCGGTACTCGACCAGGTCGGTCGGCGTGATCACCCGGGCGTTGTCGCCGTACTCCAGAGACCGGTACATCGGGACTCCGTTCAAGGGGTGAGGGCTAGCTGATGGGGTGGTCGACTTCGCCGCCGCCATTGACCTCGAACGCGATGAGACGGTCATCGGTCTCGGTGGTGTCGGCGTGCAGGTATAGGTCGTCGGCGCGGCGTTTCAGTCCGATGGAGACCCCGTGCAGATCGAGCACTACGTAGGCGGTGCGGTCCCCGGGCTCGCCGGGGTAGACCCGCAGGTTGAGCCGGCCGATCACCTCGGCGCACACGGGGTCGACCGAGCCGAGCAGAGCCAACGCTCCCGCGAGTTGCGGGCCGCTGAGGGTGCGTTGCCCGTCGCTGAAGCCGTCGGTGTTCTCTGACGTGGCCGTCCCGGTCGTCATGCCGGCCTCCCCTCGTCGGTGGCGTGCTCGTCGGCCGGTGGGGTGGGTGGGAAGGCGGGGAGGATGCTGGCGAGGGTGCTGCCATCCGGGTCGTCGGTGAGGGCGGCGCAGGCGATGAGCGCGACTCCGGCAGCGGCGGCTTGGGCCGGGGTGTACCGGACCCGTACGGCGCGGGTGCCGTCGAGGGTGGTGGCGCGGACCTCGACGCGGCTCGCCTGCCAGGTGGCGACGGGCAGCCGCTCGTCCGGCGTCGCGTTGACGGTGCCGCGCAGCGCCTCGCGGAGCGCGGCGCGCAGGTGCTCGCGGCGGCGGGCGGCGGTGGCTTCCCACCTCGACGCCGCTTTCTCGTGGGCAGCGCGGGTGTCGCCGGTGGCGACCGCCGCGCGGGCGTGGAAACGTTCGGCATTGCCGGTGGCGTGAGCGAACTCGGCGGCAAGGTCGAACAATCGGTCTGGATTCATACGGGTGCTCCGTAGCGAGTCGAGGGGATGTCGCCTGCGGTGCCGCGCGGTCCGGGTGGGACCGTGACCGCGCGGCACACCGGGCGACGGTCAGGAATGGGCGACCGGCGGGCCGGCGGCCCCGTCCGGGGTGGCCTGTCGAACGGCGGACCCGGTAGCGAACGGGGGTGCGGCCTTTACGTGCGGCAGGCCGGGTTCGAGCTTCTGACCGATTCGGTCGAGCACGATCGCCCCGTTGGCGGTCATGTGCGCGCCCACGGCGAGGGCCTGCGCGCCGGTGAGCAGCACGATGAGGCGGCGGGCCGAGGTGTCGTGCACGTACAGCTCGACGTGGCCGTTGGTCAGCGGTCGGACCGGCATGAACCGCTCGACCTGCGCCGCGCCGGGCAGTCCCGCGCGGATCGCCTTGACCAGTTCCCGCCAACGCTCGTCAACGAGTGCGTCGAATCGGGCGGCGCGTTCGGTCAGGGTGGCGTGTTCGGCGTGGCTGGTGGAGTGTCCGGCCAACGCGCGGGCGACCTCAGCCCGCGCAAACTGGGCGCACACATCGTTGACCAGCGCGATCACGGCCGAGTCGGTAGGCACCGAGGCGGGTGGTGGCGCGACGACCGGCTCGGTACGGACTTTCGCCGTACCGGTGGCGTGGTGCGCCCCGGTGACAGGGCCGGGCTTGTTCCTCTTCTTCCGGCGTCGGAACCATGGCCAGCGCATCTCAGACCGCCAGCAGCTCGAACGCGCGGGCCTTCAGGTCCGCACCGGCACCGGTCAGCGCCCGCGAGGCGCGGGCGAGGTCGGTCTTGGCGGGGGCGAAGTGGTCGACGTACTCGGTGATGGCCTGGTATCCGGCCCACCGGGTACCCTTGATTGCCTTCTGGGTGTCCGCGTCTCGGATCAAGTATCGCAACGTGTTCGTGCGCTGCTTCGCGTTGTTCATCGCCGTGTCGGAGGCGTCGTCGGCGAGGGGCCATACCTGGGCGACGATCTTCTCGAAATCGCCCATGGTCAACGACTCGTTGATCATTTTCTCGGCTTCGGTCTCGAAGGCGTCGAACGCCTTCCACATCAGGCCGAGGGCCTGCCGCGCCTCGGAAATCTTGCTGTTCACGTTCGAGGTGTGCCGGAACGTGTACGAGCTACGCGACCGCTGGTAGGCGAGGGCCTGGGTGTTCGCACACACGATCCGCACCGGGGTCGCGTCGAGGCGAAGCGCGGCGGTGCCGTCGTGCGAGGTGGTGGCCGCGAGGTACAGGTCCATGTCGTCCACCCCGGCAATCCGCATCGCGGTGGGCAGCTTCATGGTCACGAACACCGAGCGGCCCTTACGCATGGAGCCGGCGGTCTCGAAGTGCGCGCCGGAGGCGTCGACCAGGAGATTGAGGGTCTCGGCGACCTGCTCGTTCTGCACCACCGAGTAGTCCTCGCCGACCACCCCGAGGTACTCGGTCTCACCGGTGGCCGGGTTGGTCCGCACGGTCATGTACTTGTCGGGGCAGTCGACCTTCGTCACCCCACGCTCGGTGACCTCGATGCCCTGAAGAGCGATCTTGCGGACCTCCCAGCCGCCAAGCCACGCCTTGCTCATAACCTCCTCGGCGGTCATGCACTCTTCGGTGACGGTGCCGAGCTGATGCCAGGCGGTCAGCCGCGCGGAGGCGAAGGCCGTCTGGCCGTTCGCGAGGGTTTCGAGTTCGTGTGCCACGGTGGCACCCCTTCCGGTCGTGTGGTGTTTGGTTGGCCGGCACAGTCAGGGGATTCCAAGCCCTGACCGTGCCGCCACAAACAATGTTTCCTACCTCTATCCGCCGATCAAGACGATCGGTTCGAGTCGATGAAGGTTTCTGCGGCGAATCTGACGCCCACCGCGCGGCGTGGCCTACCGGGTGTCGGTGGCCGGGCGTAGCCGCCCGTCCGGCCCGTACAGGTACGCGCGGACGGTTTTGAACGGGGCTGGTAGGTACACGGTGTAGCCGTGTTCGGGGATGAACCGGGTTCGGTAGGTGCGGGTGATGCCCAACAGGTACCGGTTGGGTTTCTCGCCGTGCGACCCCGGCGGCATGATGCCCGCCCCGGGCCGGTCGGCGCGGGCGCGGCGGTGCTGACCGAGCGCGATGTGTGGGCAGAGTGATAGGGCGGCGGTCATGCACTCAAGGTGCCCCGGCGGGTCGGCGTAGCGCATCAGCTCGGCGGCCCCAGGGCCGCCGAGGAACGCCGCCCAATAGCCCATGGGCTCACCGCACAGCGAGCACCTTCGTTCGACCGCGAGGCGGGTCGAGGTGGTGGTGTTGATCGTGGTGAAGTCCACGTAGGACCCGCCGCCCGTCGAGTCGGGGTGGATGTTGACCGGTGGGATGGGCAGGCCGCGCCGCGCGTCGTGGGGACGCGCGGCCAGCGAGGGCGGGATGTCGGGCCGGTTGGCGGCCGGGCCGGTGGCCGATGGGCCAGTCACGAGTCACCGGCCGCGCGGGTGGACCGGGCATCGGTCACGGTGACGTGCGGTAACTGTGACCGCAGTACGGCGTGTGCCTGTTCCCATTGCGCCTCGGTCAGGGGCAGCATGACCGGTTCGAGGTTCGCGGCGGTCATCGTCACGGCCATGATGTCGGCCTCGTCCGCCGAGTCGAACACGGCCACCAGGTCGCCCCCGGCAACCATGTAGACGCGCCGGTCATCGGCGGGCCGGGACACCGGGACGGTACGGCGGTGTTCGGCCAGCCACCGGCCGACCACCTCGACCGGGTCGCCGGTCAGGGTGCCGGTGTCGTAGCCCTCGCCATCGAGCCACGCGAGGTGATCAGCAATGGTCCAATCAGGATGGATGAGCCACGATTGCCGTACGGCCTGCCACATGGTCAGGCGTGCCGGTGCGCCGATCGGTTCGGCCGGTTGTGAGCCGTTCGGGCCGGGCACCGGGCATAGCGGGGTGCCGTCGTGGTGGGACCCGGCCGGACGTGAGGCGAATCCGTCGAGGGGCCAGCGGCGCGGCGGCACGGGCCGGGCCGGTTCGGCGCATTCGGGGCAGCACAGCGCCCCCGGCGCGGCCGTTGGGCCGTGGGGGTGGTTGTGTGGGGTGGTCATGGCCTGTTCCTTCCGTAGCGCTGGTGGGTGGGCGTGCGGGTGCCGGGGCCGGGCATGGGTGCCCGGCCCCGGCGGGGGGGGCGGTAGGTCAGGCCGCTACCGGCGCGGCGGCGGCCTCGTCGGTGCCGGCCTCGTCGGCGCTGGTCTCGTCACCGGCGGGCGGGGTGGCGTCGGCCTGCGGAGCGGCCATGAACGCGCGGACCTCGGCAGTCGGGGCAGGCGCGTCGTCGGCGAGGGCGTAGGTTTCCGGGGCCTCACGGGTCAGGACCAGCACCCCGAACCCGGTCAGCTTCTCCATCCCGTTGCGGACCGCCCCGGGGCTACGTCCGCCGATCTCACGGGCGACGGTGCCGGGGGTGACGTCGTGGCCGGGGCCGAGGTCACGCATGAAAGCCTCGACCCGGTTACGCAACTCGTTCTTGCCCAACTTGGCCGACCCGTCGCTGTTGATCTCACCCGTAGTGCGACCGGTGCCGTTGGCGCGGCGGGCCGAGGGGCGACGGATCTTGCGCGTGTGACCGCACGTCGGGCACGTGGAGTGCGTCGGCGCATTGGCCGGGTCCACCGTGGCGAGGTCACCGTCCCCGATCACCCACAGCTCGTCACCGTCCTCAGTGACCGGCAGGCGACGGGCGGCACCGGCAACCTCCATCGCGGCGAGGATCGTGTCACCCATCGCCACCGACAGGCCACTCTCCCCGATCGCCGCGTCGGCGGTGATCCCGTCCGGGTGCCCACCCAACACCCCCGCCATGATCAACACTTTGAGGTCGGGCTGACGCGGGCCGACCGGCGCACCGGACACGGGCGCACCGGACACCGGGGCCTCGGGCAGGGGTGCCTCGTCGGCCGCGTCCGGCGTCGCGTCCGTGCCGGCCTCGTCGTCGGCCGTGACCGCCGCCGGGTCGGTCGGCGGGGTGTCCTCGGCCGTCGGCTCGTCGGCGGTGGCCGGGCCGTCGTTGTCGACGGTGGGCTCGTCGGCCGTGTCCGGGGTCGCGTCCGGGGTGGCCTCGTCGTCGGCAGTGCCCGTTGCCGGGTCGGTGGCCGGGGTGTCGCCGGTGGGCGTCGGCTCGTCGTCGGCGTTCGGGTCGGCGGTGGTGGTCTGCCAGGTGTCGGCGCTCTTGCGGTTGCCCTTGGCCGGGTCGGGGGTGCGGGTGGCGGTCCCAGCGGTTTCCATGGCGGTGAGCGCCTCGGTAACGACCGGTAGCGGCAGGTTCGCCTGTCCGGCCAACTTGCGGGCGGTCACGCCGGGATAGGTGCGCAGCGCCTCGGCGACAGCGGACCGGGCCTCGTCGCTGCCGGGGGTCAGAACGATGTTTGCGGTCATGGCAATACACCTCCACAAAAAGGGGTCGACAAATAGCGATTCCGCGTACGCGTGATGCGCATTGTTTGCGGTTCCGCCGGGGCGGTTTTTGTTGCCCACGTCCATGGACCCTCTGCACACAACGATTGTCAACCCCGTTGCGCAAGACTCTTTACTGGGATCACCCCGCACCGCTTCCGTTCTCGATTCTGGAACCGCTACCGACGCCCGAAACGCTATTTGACGGCCCCACGTCCAGCGCTGCGGCACGTTCGGCGCGGCTCCCTGGTGCTGCATAGGGTGGGCGGCACGGTGGCCGCTCACACCGTCTTACGGGGTCGCGGTTTCCGGATGGAAACGACTACGCCGCGCCCCGGCGGACCGGACGCGCGGCGCTCACCGCAACCCGTGCGGACCTCCTTAAATTGTGCGGAAAATCACTTCACGAATCTACAGGGCCACGCCCTTTTGGCGCATGAAAGGAACGGGGTCAACGGCATTGTTCTCGGTGGCGGGATAGCCTTCGTGGATCTCGTAGTGCAAATGTGGACCGGACGAGTTCCCGGAACTCCCGACGTGGTCGATAGGCTGCCCCGCTATCACGGTCTGCCCTACTCGGACAGTCGGCTGTCTCACCATGTGGCAGTACCGCGAAACGACGTCGCCCGCGTGGCGGATCTCCGTATACCAGCCGCACCCGCCGAGGCCGGGGTAGCCGTCACTGTCGCACGGCATCGGGCCGCCGGTGGGTTCCCACGAGTTGCCCCCGATGTTGCACCGGACGCGCACCACGACGCCACCAGACGCGGCCCGGATGACGGTGCCTTTCGGGGCCATGATGTCGACCCCGTCGTGGCCGGGCCGGTCGCTGGTGCGGAAGCCGGAGCCTGCCGTGCCCGCCACCGGGCGGGTCCACCCGGAGGCACTGATCGGCGCACCGTCGCACATGGGCAGCGTCCCGCCGGTGTACGCCGTCACGATCTCGGTTGCCCGCGTCTCGTGTTTGGCATAGGCGTCCGGGTACGCCGACCGTTGCACCTTCTGTGCCGCGTCGGTGAGCGGTAGCCGTTCCCACCCCGGCACGGCGAGGAGACGCTCGTAGAACGTCGCTGCGGCGTACTCGGGGTTCATGATCTGTTCCGGGGTGCCCCATCCTTGTGACGGTCGCTGTTGGAACAGCCCCAACGAGTCATGATCGTTGTCCGGGCCGAGGTGCCCGTGGTTGATCAGCGAGGATTCCTGGAGGGCGGTCGCCACGGCGATCACCCACCCGCGCACCGGTACCCGCAACCGCTCACCCACCGTCACGATCACCGAGGCGTTACGGGCCTGCTCAGCCGACAACCCCGACGGGGTCGCGCCCGGTGAGGTGACCGCCCCGACGCAGCTACCCCCGCCACCGCCACCGCCGAACACGGACGAGACGACACCGGCGGTAGCGGAGGTGAGCAGCAGCAGCGCTACGGCTACCCCGGTCGCGGACCACAGGGCTACCCGTCCCACGACGCACCGCCCCCGCCCGGTGCGGGTAGGTCGGCCAGACGTACCCGGTCGGGGTGCCCCAGGATGCGCCAGACCGGCCCCGGCGGGCCGCCGGACGCGGTGGCGTGGTCGGCGGTGGCGGTGGCCACGGTCAGCCCGTCCGGCAGCCCGGTCCGCCGGAGGTGGGCGTGCAGGTTGGTCTCACGGGCGGCGGTGGGTAGCCAGAACAGCACCGGGTACGCGCGGCGGGGTGGTAGTGCGGCGTAGCCGGTCAGCTTGCCCGCCACCCGGGAAAGGGTTTCGGTGCCGAGGTCGGCCTCGACCCAGAACGGCACCGTTCGGCCGTTGTCGGCCCACACGCCGTGTCCGTCCGGGCGGACCAGGTTGCCGCACGCCTCCCGGCAGCGTGCCTCGTTCCACCACCGCACCAAACTCGCCCCGGGGTACGTACGGGCGTGCGCGGTGAGCGCGACGAAGAACCCGTTCACCGTAAGCAGGTGGGAGAGGGTTGGGGACATGGCGAGTCGGGCGGTGGCGTCGCGCACAACGGCGGGACGGGGCAGCGTCTCGTCTCGTCCGGCAGCGATGAGGGCCGCGCCGACCGGGCCGAGGGTCCACCTCCACGCTTGCGACCCGGGCCGTTGGTAGTGCCGGATCCGGTCGAGGATGTCCCTGTCGTGAAGGGTGTTGAGGCGGTTGCGGGCACGGCCGACCGAGCCGAAGGCGAGGTCGACGAGCTGGTCGGTGGTGAAGGTTCGGTGCTGGTCGAGCAGGTCGAGCAGGAGCCGGTCTCGGGGGGTGAGTCGGCCGAGTTCGGCGGCCACGACGGACGCCGTGAGGCGGAGACTGCCGGTGGCAGATGTGCGGGTAGGAGGGATATCTCTTATCAGTCGGTTCCGGTCCACCGGTCCTCCTCACCCCCGTCCACGTGCGCGTACGACGTGTTCAAGGGGGCGTGTTCACCCGACTGTTCGTGGTCGTTGCGTTCCTCGTTGGATCGCTCGTTAGACCTCTCGTTAGAACCCTCGCCCTGAACAGCGAAGGTGTTACGACCCACCAGTTCCACCGCCGTGTCCTCGGCGGTTGCCGAGGGTTCGGCCTTGGGGGCGGCGGTGGCGGTCTCGCCGAGCAACCGGTGACGTTCCTTCATGGCGAGGCCGGTGTGGCTACGGGCAGCGTGGCGCAACTCGCCGGCTCGCCCCTTCACGGCCGGTGGTGCGGGCTCGGTGTCGGCGGTGACCGGTGGCACGACCCTCCCGCCCGCAACCGGCCGGAGGACGACCTCGTAGCCGCCGAGCCGGATCAGGTCCCCGTCATCGAGATACGGCCGCAGGTGCCGGGCCTGGTCGATGGCGTCACGGGGGGCGAGGGCGAAGTACACCTTGTTGCGGGCGTTAGCGTCGATCGCCTCCACCATGTCCCCGGACAACTGCCCCAGGTACTGATGCGCCAGGACGAACGAGGTGTGCAAGCCGCGGGCCTCGGCCAGGGCATCATCAAGCCCGATCGGCAGGTGCAGAAAGTTGTGGCACTCGTCCAACACGATCATCGCGTCGGGACGCTCGTCCTCGGGGATGCGGGCGCGGGCGGTAGTCGCCTGCCACAACCCGGCCAGGAGCAGGGAACCGACGAGACGGGTGCCGTCCTCGCCGATGACGCCCTTGGGTAGCCGGGCGAGCATGATGCCGCCATCGAGGATGTCGGCGAAGGAGAACGTGGTGGCGGGCACCCCGAACAGCGACGCCGCCATGGGGTGCGCCAGGACGAGGCGGAGCCGGGACAGCAGCGGGGCGATCAGGCCGGATCGCTGGGCGGCGGGCAGCTCGTTGAACCCTTCCCAGAACTCGCCGAGAGTATTGCCCTCCCAGGCATTCAGCTTGCTGGTGGCGGCGTTGACCCGTGCGGTCCTCCACTTCGAGTCCGACAGCAGCCGCGGTAGCTGGGCGAGGGTGGCGCCTTCGACGTGGGCGAGGGTAAGCAGGCCGTGGTAGCAGATGTCGGCGGTGCGGTGGCCCCACCAGCGTGACCACACCTTCGCCATCACCGCCGTGAGGTTCGCGGCCACGTCGTGCGCGCTGCCGCCGTGCACGGCCGGGTCGAGCAGGTTGATCGCCGGGGGTGCCTGGCGTTCGTCCGGATCGATCAGGACCAGCCGGTCACCACAGTTCTTCGGCAGCCGAGCCAGGAGGTCTCGGATGAGGTCGCCCTTGGCCGGGTCGAACGCGGCCACCCCACGCCCGGCCTCCGCGTCATCCAGGATCATCCGCATCAGCAGCGTCGTCTTACCCGTGCCGGTCGGTCCGAGTGCGTGGATGTGGAACCGGCAGTCGGCCAAGGAGATCCCGACCCGCATCGCGGGGCCGGCGTTGGCGACGCCGATGACTTTGCCGCCCAGGCCCTGCCGGTCCTCGACCGGCACCAGGTTCAGCCGGCGCCCGTCCAGGCGAGGGGTAGGAGCCATGGCGTTGGGGTTGGTCTTGTTCATGGGGTGCTCCACGCGGTTGGCGGGTCGTCGGCGTTGGGCGCGGCTTGCTCCACTGGGCGAGGGTGTGTGTCCCGCTCGGTGGCCCGGAAGATGTCGCGGGTCGCGGCCCGGCGGCGTGACGCCGCACCGGGAAGGCCGTAGGCGGCCGGTTCGGCGGGCAACCCGGCCAGGGCGGCGGCTTCCGCCACGGACACCAGGCTCATCCGGGCCTCGGGCACCCACCGGTCGGCCGCCGCCAGCGCGCCGGAACGGAGCCGGCGGCGGGTGAAGTGAGCCGACAGCAGCCCGAACCCGGAGCTGACATCAGCAGCGGCAGCGCGGGCGGCGGGCTTGGTGGGGCCGGCGGCGACGGTGTGCACGGCGACGAGCAGATGCGGGGCGTCGGCGTACTTCGCCCGCGCCTGCCGGGCCAACTCGGCCGTGTACGGGTCGGTGGAACGGGTGTGCCGCCTCGGGCTCGACGGGCCGGGGGTGACGATGTCCAGGACGCCGAGGATCAGCGCGCGCAGCCCATCGGCGAGCATCCCGGCGGCGCGGGCGGTTCCTCGGGGGCGACGGGCGCGTTGGGGGCTAGTCATGGCGCGACGGAGCAGCCGTAGACGATGGGCGGGTGCTCGGCCGAGGTGGACTTGCAGGATCGCGCCGCCGGTGCGCCCGGCCGACGCCAGACCGCCGTAGACCCCCCGGAGCCGGTCCTCTTCCGGGGCGCTCGCGTCCATGCCTCGGCGGTGGGTAGGCGTGGTGTCTTCGACCAGGGGTAGCCATTCCGGCTGGGTGGGCCAGACCGCGAGGGCGGCTACGGCCCCTGTCGTCGGGACGGCCGGTGGGCGGGTCTGTTCGGCCCTCACGCCGGGCCAGCCGCGTTGCAGCAGCCGCACCACGGCGGTCGGGTTGACCCCCGGTGGCAACCACAGTCCGCAGCGCATCCCGTCCGGGTCGGCGGCGACCTCCCACACAAGCCTGGTCGGGCGCAGCGCCCACCGGCGCGGCGCGGGCAACGCCGTGGCGAGCAGCCGCCACAGGCCGACCGTCGCGGCCGGAGTGGCGGTCACGGGCGGGATGATCTGCAGCCATCGGGCTGCGGCGGCGTGCCGCCGCCAGACGCGCCGCCGCCACAACGCCCACCCGACCCGTACGGCGATGAGGGCGGCCAGGGAAGCGAGGAGCCACGGCCACCGGTCGCGGACGAGACGCCACACGGCGTCGGTGGCGTCGATGCCCCAGGACCCGCACACCAGCTCGCCCACTATCGAGTCGGGCACGCCGCCCTGACCGGGCACACAGCCATCGGGGGCCGATGCCTGCGAGGGCGGGGATGCGGACAGTGTGGAGGAGAGAACCATCGGGAACTCCGATCGGCAATGGTGAAGAAAGCTCGCGGGCTGGATCAGCGGCGGCGGGCAGGCGGGCCGGTGACCGGGCCTGTGACGATCAACTCGTGCTCGGTTGCGGAGGCGTGACTGTGGAAGGCCACCCGCGCCGACCCCGCCGCGAGGAGGGCGTCACCGCGTTGGCAGGACAGCAGGAACGCCCGTTCGCCGTCGGTGAGTCCGAACGCCTCGGCTACGGCGTCGATCGCTTGCGGCGCCTGCCTGAGTAGCACCTGGGTGGCGGCGTTGGAGACGACGGCGCGGCCGGTCTTGGTGGCGAGTACGTCAGCGGCGTCCTGGGTCACCACTGTTAGGCCGGTGCCGTACTTGCGGGCGGACTTGGCCAGGGTCTCCAGGAACACGCCGCCGCGCCCGCCGGCCAGCA
Organism: Micromonospora sp. NPDC047793; assembly: GCF_040642635.1. NCBI lineage: Bacteria > Bacillati > Actinomycetota > Actinomycetes > Micromonosporales > Micromonosporaceae > Micromonospora > Micromonospora sp. NPDC047793. Next base: position 35,251 of record NZ_JBEYSG010000010.1, read on the forward strand.
GCTTCCACGCCTCGTCCACCAACACCATCCGCAGCGCATCGGGCCGTGCGCCGGAGGCGGTCGCGCCGCGTACGGTGCGCCAGATCGTGTCCAGGGTGAGTAGCGTCCCGACCGGATGAAGCTGCTCGGGCAGGTCCTTGATGGCGAACACCACCAGGTGCCCCCGCGCGAGGGTGGTGGTGGGACCGTCGAACAGGCCCTTCATGCTCCCGGCGACGTAGGGGTGCAGGCGGGCGGCGACGCGGCGGCCGGCGTCGTCGGTGTCCTCCAGCGCGGCCATCACATCACCGATGAGTGGGGCTGGTCGCCTCCAGGTGCGCGGGTCGGTGGTGATGCCCTTGGCCCGGTATGCCGCCAGCACGGCGACGTCGAGGGAACGGGCCTCGTCGCCGGGCAGTGGGGCGGTGACGGCGGTATCGCCGCTGCCCAGCACGGTCACGAGCGTGTGCAGGAACCGTGCCCGGTCGTTGAGGGCATCGTCGTTACCCGGCGGCAGGTCGAGAGGGTTGATCTTCACACCAGCCGCGCCGAGCCGGATGATTGTGCCGCCGACCGCATCGGCCAGCCGCAGGTACTCGTCTTCAGGGTCGATGACGAACGCCTGCACCCCGAGGCACAGGTTGCGCAGCAGGTCGAGTTTGGCCAGGTAGGACTTGCCTTCCCCGGAGCGGGCGAGGATGACCGCGTTGTAGTTGGACTGCGCCCACCGGTCCCACACGACGACTCCGGCCGAGTACAAGTTCAGCCCGAACAAGACCCCCATGCCGCTGTCCCCAGCGGTGTCCGGCAGATCAGGGCTGGTAAACGGAAAGCTCGCGGCAAGGGCGTCCGTGTCGAAGACCCGCTTCATCCTTAACGCGTCGAACGCGAGGGGTAGACCGCTGATCCAGCCCTGCAACTGCCGCCACGTCACCGGCGCGGTGTCCAGCAGCAGCGAGGAGGCCAGGGACCGCACCTCGGCCACCCGGTCGGCCAACTCGTCGGGGCTGGCGCCGTGGACAGTCAGGTACAGGCTGAGGCGGAACAGCCGGGCTTCGCCTCGGGCGACACGGGCGGCCAGCTCGGCGGCGTCGGCCGCGGCGGCGTCGAGGTCGGGATCGTCGAGGCGGCCCCTGGCCGCATCCTGCCGTCGGGAGGACTCGAACCGGCCGCGCTGCTTCCGCAACCGCTGCGAGGCCACCGCCGGCGCGACAGGCTCGATGTGGAAGGCGGCGTCGACCAGGCCCGGGTAGGACAGGATCGGCTCCGCCCATCCCGGCCCGACCTCGGCCGGGTAGCCGACGACGGCCAGGGTGGCGCTGTAGCCGTCCCCGACCCGCACGTATCGGCCGTCGACTTCCACGGCGTTCGGGGAACCGGGCAGGATCGCGGCAGACTCAGGCAGGGCGGACCGCCGCTTCGGCAGCAGTGCGGACAGCAGTCTCACCGCTGGTCACCTCCGTCAGATGGGGCGTAGGGCGTGAGCGCTGGGGCGGTGGGGTCGAGGCTGGCCGCGAGCCGCACCGTGGCCTCCGGCTCATCGAGGACCCGGGCGGGAACCTCGCAGCCGGCGAGGGCACGCACCGCCTCGGCCGCTGTGTGGGCGGTGTGGTGCGCGCCGCGTCGGCTGCGCATCGCGACGGTGATCTGCCGGTGCAGCAACTCACGTTGCCCGGCCAGGTCATCGAGGAACGTCACGTGCGCGTGGGCTGCCTCTTCCAGGGCGGGGTGCGGCAGCCCCGGGGCGGCAGCGAGGAACCGGTCGGCCAGGTAGGTCAGGTCGACCCGCTGTGCCCGCACTACGATCTGCGCCGGGCCGTCGAGGCTGTGCAACCAGCGGGCGAACCCGGCCACCAGGCCGTTCTGCTCCCCTGGTGTCCGCAGGCCGAAGGCCACCGTCGAGGCGGCGACCAGGCCCGTGGTGCCATCCGCTCCGAGGTCGATCAGCCCGTCGCCGGTGATGCCCTTCGCGGGCAGCCGCAGCGGTGCGGGCAGCGGTAGCCGGTCGCCCGGCCCGGCGGTGGTCTGCACCCACGCCGGGGCCGGGATGACCGGTCCGTCGGCCGGGACGAGCCGGCGGGGGCTGCGGCGGTGCCGCACCGCCGCGAGGACCCAGGCGTCGAGGCTGACGCCGTCTCGGCGGCCGACCGCGAGCAGGAACGCCCCAGCGGCGGGCGGCATCGCCCCGGCGAGGAACACCAGTGGATGCACGAGCGTGGCCACCGCCGTCCACGCCGCGTAGAGGAGTAGGCCCGTGACGGCCAGGATCACCAACTGGCGTCCCGACATGCCGAACGCAAGCCTGTCCGGCCTCTCGATGTCTGCGGGCACCCGAGCCCTCATCGGGGCCTCGTCACTTCGGCGGCTCACCGCTGATCACCCCTCGGCTTCGATGAAGCACCCCGCACCGGACCGGACGACCGGGACGGCGGGGACGGGGACGGGACGGCGGACGGACCTGCCGATGTCACACCGCCCGCCGGGGACGGGGACGTTCGCGGCGGGGACGGAAACGCCGACCGCCGACCATCCGGGGACGGCGGGACGGACGACACCGGCGGACGGGGCCGGGGCGTGCTGGGCGTGGCTGCCCGCCGAACGGCGGACGGGGTGCCCGGGTTGGCGGCGGCTTGCCCCCTCGGGGTAGCGCGTCGCGCCGCCGTGGGCCGTGTCCCGGGGGTCGAGGTTCGTCGTGGCCCGCCGGGTGCCGGTGGTGTGGTCTGGGCTGCGGAGAACACCGGCGTGACCGGTGCAGGGGGCCGGCGCGGCGCGCTCTGCGGCGCTGGCGCGGCCGAGAACCTCACGGCTGGTGCCGCGCCTCTGGGCGCTGGGGTCGGTGCCAGGGTCGTGGCGTCGCTGAAGGCGACTCGGGCCGGTGGGGTGGTCGGGGACGGCACGCTCGGGTGGGGCGGGGTTGGGTGGGGCGGGATTGGGTGGGAGAACGGTGCCGCCGGGACACCGCCGGACGGGGCAGGGGTCGGCGTGGACGGGACGGCCGGCTGGCTGAAGGTGGGGACGGCGTTCGTCCCGGACGGCGCGGGCAGCGGCGTGTGGGTGGCCGGGGCATGGCTGAAGGCCACCGGTCCCGGCGGAGGCGGAGGGACGGGAGTCGGCCCCGGACGGGGCGGACGCGGTGGACGGGGCGGACGGGGTCCACCCGGTGACGGACGAGGGCCGGGCGGACGAGGGGCCGTCCGTCCGCCAGTCCGGGACGGGCTCGCGCCGCCCAGGATGCCGGCCGCCGCACCCAGCGTTTTGATCATGATGAAGGCGTGGACGAGTTGCCCGAGCAGTCCTCGGCCGTTGCGCTGTCCGAGGGGGCCGAGGACGAACTGTCGCATCCAGCCCGGCAGTTTGATCAGCAGCCACAGCATCGTCAGGCACACCACGATGCCGAGGAGCCCGTGACCGGTCGCGGGCACGCCCGGCACGGTCGGTCCGGCGGGGGTGAGGAACACCTTGACGCTGGCCATGACGACGATGGCCTGACCGAGTTGCAGACCGAGGCAGGCCAGGGTGCACCGCCACCACAGGTGCGCCACGCCCTCGGTGAGCGGGCTGGCGTGGCAGATCAACGCCGCCGGGGCGACACCGAGCAGGATGACCAGCGCCGCCAGCCGCAGGACGAACGTGAACTCCAGGACGAGGCACATCACGATCACGGCGATGGCCAGCAACGCCATCAAGAACCCGCCGCCTCGCAGGGCGTCGTCCACGATCTGCCGGATCGCGGTCGCGGCGGTAGGGCCGTCGATCGTGTTCCCGGCGATGGCCACGGTCAGCGCGTTGGTCAGCTCGATGGCCTTCTGCCCGATGATCAGGCTGCAATTGGCCAGTACCACCCCCACGGCGATGCGGGGTAGCACCTGCTTGAGCCCGTACTGGGTTTGCAGCGTTTCCCGAGCGGTGACCAGGAACCCTCCGGCGACGATGAACAGCACGATGATGCCGTTCGCGACGATCAGGCTGGTTGTCCAGATCGCCTTGACGTGCTCGTTGTTAGTGAGGTCGGGGGTGGACAGCCATGACGCGCCGAGGGCTTCCATCACCGGCTGGAGAGCCTGCTCAGCAGCCCAGACGACCAGGTCCACGACAGCCTTGCGGATCTGACCTCCGACGTCGTACCAGGCAGGGTCATCGTCCACCGAAGGCTGGCCGGGAGTCGGGGCCGGACCGGGCGTGGGTGCCGGCACGGAGGCAGACGGTTCCCCTCCCGGCGGGCGGACACCAGGGTCAGGCACGCCGGGCGTTGGCGGCGTGCCGGGTGCGGTAGCGGGCGGGCCGGGTGCCGGGCTCGGCTCGGCGTGTGCAGGCCCAACCCAGGTCAGGGCAAGGCCGGCGAGGATCACCGCGCCGAGCAGCAGCAACGACACCGGTCGGACCGGACGGCGGGATCGGACTGCGGGGGAGGTCATCAGGCCACCCACGCGCCGACGATGGTCACGAACAACGGGGCGAGCAGCGCGAGGGCATAGCCGATCGCGGCGGACCGCAGCGCGAGCTTGGCCTTCTCGACCTCACCGGGATCGCCGTTAGCCGCCAGGTACCGCAGGCCACCGACGGTCAGGAACAGGGTGGCGACAGCGACGAGGATGCCGACGAGCCACGCGCGGATGTTGTTGGCGACCTGCTGGATCGACTCGGCAGCCAGCACCACCGAGGTGGGCTCGGCCGCCCACGCCACGGTCGGCACGGCAACGAGCGCTGCCGTCACCGCGGCGGCGATGAGGAGTAGTAGTAGCAGGGCGGCGCGGACAGTCCGAGAACGGTATCGGGGCGGACGGCGGACGGACGGCCGTCCGCCGTCCGCCCCGAGGCGGCGGTCCGCCGCCTCGGGGCACGGGAAGGGGTGAGGATTCATGGGGTTGGGCACCTCCGGTGCGCACGCCGACGCAGCCCGCAGCGGGGCGTGGGTGCGCGAGTGGGTAGCGAAGGCGGGACCGGGCGATGCGGGGTGACCTGTGGTGCCGACCGGCGCGGCCGTCCTCCTCACCAGAAGCGGCGGGTGGGCCGGGGACCGTGCGGGGTGTCAGCGCCGTCAGCGGTCCGGTCGGAACATGGTCACCTGCGCGGAAGAGTCCCGCACTAGGGGATTACAAATCCGAGCCCCGGATTGGAAACCCGCAGCTCAGGCAACCTGCTTACGGACGCCTCCGGGCGGTGAACGCGTCGAGGACCACCGTCGCCGTGGCTTCGTTGACCACGTCGGCGTAGGGATCGGACAGTTCCTCGGCCTCGATCGCGGCCTTCAGTCGGGCGACGGCGGCGGTGCGCCGCTTGTAGAGGTTCCAGCGAGGCTGACCGGTACGTTCGGCGTAGGCGGTGAGGCTGACCTCTTCCAGGTACGTCGCGCCGATCAGTTCGGCCTCCTGGACGGTGATTGCCCCGGCGGTGACCGCGCGGGCCAGGACGAGATCCGGATGGCCGTACGGGGCCGGCGGCACCACCGCGCCCGGGGCGTGGTTCGTTGCCCCGGACGAGGCGGGCTCCTGCTCGCGCAGCTCGGCGCGGGCCTTGGAGAACGCGGCGGACAGCAGGTTGCCGACCACGCCCGGCCTGGTTACATCGACCGTGCCGAGAGCGCGGAGGAAGTGCTCGACGATGGCGGCCTGCACGTCGCCGGTGAACAGCTTCGCCAGCAGGTACGCCTTGAACCGCAGGCCCGGCAGCGCGACGCCGACGACGCCGGCCCTCCACGCCGGGTCTTCCGTACGGGCCTGCTGCACGAGCAGCCGCCACACGGTGTCCCGGGCGGCGTAGCCGCAGGACGGGTGCATCAGGATCGCCGACAGCTCGGGCAGAGCGATGGCCCGGCGGGGCAAGCCGTGACCGAGGCTGCGACCGTCCACCGAGAGCGGGCTCGGCCCCTGCCCCATCAGCCGGAATCGGTACTCGATGTCGTTGAGCAGCGTCTCGCCGCGCCGGGAGACGGCTGGCTCGGTAACGGGGATACGACGGTCCATGGTGGTGCTCCCTCGTGATGACCGTTGCCGTCCGGCGGGAGTGCCGGTCGGCGCTGTGCCACCACGCCACCAGGGACTTTGAACAGATCATGAACACTGCTGATCTTGTTCAAGGTGTCTCGACAGGTGTTCAACCCGGCCGTCGCCGGTCCTCGTCAATGCGTCTCGATGCCAGTCGGCGGGCACCCAAAGCCAGGTGTGCAACCCGTAATCAGGCTGTTCAACGCCCTGCGCGACGGCCGCAGCCGCGTCGCAACGGCACTCTTGAACACGCGACGCCCACGAGGCAAACCGGGACGGCCACGGGCGGCACTCGCCGGGCGCGCTTACGTGCAATCGCGATCGTGTTCGAGGCCCAAGGCGGGTAGCCGCCTCGTGTTCAAGCAGATGACGATCTTATTCAAGCAGTCACCGATCGCGTCAGCACTCCGCGAGGCTCGCCCAATCTCGACAGCCGGTGTATCAACGGCTTTGACCTGCGTGTTCAACCCGTTGAGGATCTTGCTCAACCGGGCAGCGTCGCACGAGGTGCCCGGCTCAACGGCGGGCGCGGTTTCCAATCCGAGGCCCGGATGTGTAATCCCCTAGTGTCAGCGCTTGTCGGCGGACGTGGCCCACACGCCCATGCCGAAGCCCAGCTCCACCGCCCCCGGTGACCGGTCTCAGCCGGCACCGGTCGGGCTGCTCCTTCCCCGCTTCCGCGTCCCGCGCACGTCCCGTGCGGGGGTGCCGGACTGGCACGGTCTATCCCCGAGCCACCTCGCCTACCTCATCCGCCGCTACACCCACGTCGGTGGCGCGGTGCTCGACCTCGACGCGCACCCCGCCGCCATCGCGGCGACCGCCTACCTGGACCGCGTACCGGCCCGGCTGTTCACCGGCCGCCACGGCCTGCACGTGCGGCTCCTCACGTCGACCCCCGAACGCCGGACGCCCCACACCATGCGACGCCCCGGCCCACATGTCGACCTGATCTTGGCGACCCTGCCGCAGGGCCTTCCCCGAGACGGCATCGCCACAGCAATGAGCACCTGGCGGCCTCTGCTCCGCCCCGGCGGCTTCCTGCTGGTCGGACTCACCGCCTCGCAGCCTCAGCCGGGCGAGGTCAGCCACCGCGCCACGGTCATCGCCGCCGCCCGCAGCGCCGGCTTCTTCTACCACCAGCACATCCCCGCCGTCCTCGTCCCGCTGCCCGAGCACGAGCCGCGCACCGCCCCGGAACACCCCGGCGAAGCCGACGACGGCCGACGGCTACTCGCTGGTCGGCACCTGCCGACTTTCCGGGACCTGCTCGTGTTTGGCACCGCCGCTACCGGTGAGGAGAACGCCCGTGCCTGAGTCCCGTCCGCCGTTCCACAACGTCAGCCCCAACATCTCCGAACCGCCGCAGCCCAGCGCGTCGGACCTGGCGGCCCGGCTCTCCGAGGGCCACCTCGGTGCGGTTTGGCTCACGGGCCAGGCTCCGTCGCGTGACCTGCGGCGCGGCCGATACACCCCGCAGTCGTTGACCCATCCCGGCAAGATGCTGCCGACCATCCCCCGGTACGCGATCCGCACCTACACCAACCCCGGCGACGTGGTCCTCGACCCCATGGCCGGCATCGGCACCACCATCATCGAAGCCATGCACCTCGGCCGCCACGGCATTGGAGTCGAGTACGAAGCCGAATGGGTCGCCAAGGCAGCGGACAACATCCGCCACACCCTCCAAGCCGGTGCAACGGGCCGGGGCGAGATCTACCACGGCGACTCCATCGCGCTGCCGTCGCTACTGCCGGCAAGCCTGCACGGGCAGGTCTCTCTGGTAATCACCTCACCGCCTTATGGATCGTCCACCCATGGCCACGTCCGCACCCCCGGCCCGCGACGCGGCAAGGTCCGCAAGATCAATCACAAGTACGGCGGTGTCAACAACCTCGCTTACCGCAGCCACGGTGAGCTGGCGGACGGGTTCACCGAAATCCTCGCCGGCTGCCGGGCGGTGCTGCGGCCCGGTGGGCACACCGTCGTCACCGCACGGCCCTACCGTCGCCACGGCGAACTCGTCGACATCCCTGGCATGGTCGTCGCCGCTGGTATCAACGCCGGCTTGGAGCTGGTCGAGGAGTGTATCGCCCTCATCTGCGGCGTCCGCGACGGTGTGATCATCCCCCGGGCCTCGTTCTTTCAGCAGAAGAACATCCGCGACGCCATCGCCACCGGCGACCCGCAATGGCTCGTCCAGCACGAAGACGTGGTCATCCTGAGGGCGCTCTGATGGGCGACCGTCCGCCAGGCGAATCACCCCGGCCCTTCGCGACGAGACCAACGCCGACGGTCGAGTTCGATGCCGAACCGGAGCTGATTGAAGCCGTAGCTCGCACGCTACTGGCCCTGCTGCAACGCTCGTCAGCCATCCAAGCTCAGGGGCCAGACGAGTCCACCAAAGCTTGATCACTTCATGCCGGTATGCGTAGATCCGTGCAACAGCGCGTCCGCCGGCCATCCGATCCCCGGCTGACCGGCGGACGCGCACCCCCTCAACACTCCGGGAAGGCGCTTTCGGTGACCATCGACATGCCTCGTATTGAAGACACTGCCGCCGCACTACTCGCCGACCGCGAACAACGACGATTCGCGTTCTACGGCCGGGTCTCCACCGAGGACCAGCAAGACCCAGTGGCGTCGAGGAACTGGCAGCTCAGCCGCGCAACTGGCCTCATCGAACCGGTCGGCGGCATCATCGTCACCGAGTTCTTCGACATCGGCCTCTCCCGCTCCCTGCCGTGGAAGCGCCGGCCGCAGGCCGCCAAGCTTCTCGACGCTCTCGCCGACCCGAACCGTGGTTTCGACGCCGTCGTGATCGGTGAGCCCCAACGCGCGTTCTACGGCAACCAGTACAGCCTGACCATGCCCGTCTTCTCGCACTACGGTGTCGACCTGTGGGTGCCGGAGGTCGGCGGCGCGATCGACCCCGAATCCGAAGCCCACGACCTAATCATGAGTGTGTTCGGCGGCATGTCCAAAGGCGAGCGCACCCGGGTGAAGGTCCGCGTCCGCACAGCGATGACCTCGCAGGCGAAGATCGAAGGACGGTTCCTCGGCGGGCGCCCACCCTTCGGATACCGCCTCGCCGACGCCGGACCACACCCGAACCCGGGCAAGGCCGCCGATGGCCGCCGCCTGCACAAGCTGGAACCCGAACCGACCACCGCGCCCGTCGTACGGCGGATCTTCGCCATGTACCTCGCCAACAACGGCTACTTCGTCATCGCCGAGGCGCTCACCCGCGACGGCATCCCGTCACCATCAGCCGCCGACCCCGGCCGCAACCCGCATCGCACCGGCGAGGGCTGGGCCAAGAGCGCCGTCAAGAACATCCTGTCCAACCCCCGCTACACCGGCCGGCAGGTCTGGAACAAACAGCGCAAGGACGAGGTACTCCTCGACGTCAACGACGTCGCCCTCGGCTACGAAACCCGCATGCGCTGGAACGACAAGAACTCGTGGGTGTGGTCCGACACGATCGCCCACCCGCCGCTCGTCACCATCAACGACTTCGAACTGGTTCAGACGATCATGGCGGCCAGCGGGCGGGGCCGCACCGGCAACCGACAGCGGAGGGTACGCCGCCACTACCTCCTTCGCGGACTCATGCTGTGCGGGCTGTGTGGACGCAAGATGCAAAGTCATCAGGCGCATGAGACGGCCTACTACCGGTGCCGATACCCCAACGAATACGCCCTCGCCAACCACGTCCAGCACCCCCGCAACGTCTACGTCGCGGAACGAGACATCATCCCCGCCCTCGACAACTGGCTCCTCACCGCGTTCGCCCCACACCGACTGACCGACACGATCCGCCGACTCCACGCCGCCCAGCCCGACACCGGACCCGACGTCGTCGCCCCGGGAATCACCGCCGCCAACAGGATCATCGCGGCATGCGACGCCAAACTCCTCCAGTACCGCGCCATCGCAGACGCCGGAGGCGACCCCGCCACCGTCGCCGCTTGGATGGCCGAGGTCAACGCCCAACGCGCGACCGCCGTCAATCAACGCAACCAAGCAGCAGCTGCAGCACAAGCACCCCGACGCCTCACCGAGGACGACATCCACCACCTCGTCGGCGGCCTCGACGACATCCGCAACACCCTGCGGAACGCCCGCCACCAGGACAAGAGCAACGTCTACCGCGCGCTGCGACTCGCCCTCACCTACAACCCCGGCCAAAACAAAATCAGCGTCGAGGCTATGCCTGACGCTGATTACTGTGGGGTAACTGTACGTGTCCGAGGGGGGACTTGAACCCCCACGCCCTATACGGGCACTAGCACCTCAAGCTAGCGCGTCTGCCATTCCGCCACCCGGACTTGCTCTGTCCAGCCTACCGTGTCGACCTCAGTGATCCATCACCAGGAGGCCGCCCAGCAGGCCGCACGGGGAGTTACTGTACACGCCGCCGGTGGATCATGCACATCAGCATCCCGAGGCCGATTCCGGCCGATCTGACCAGCCCTGGCGGGGCCGTCGGTACGGGTCCGGCTGGCGTCGCGGTGCCCGTACCCGGCAGCATGGCGGTGTGTCCCATGCCTCTCCCTTGGCCGTCGCTCAGCAGCGGGCTCTGGCGCTGCGTGGCGCGGGCAACCTTGCCGCCGCCCGTGAGCTGCTGACCGACGTCGTCGAGTCCGTGCCGCCGTCGCTCGGCAAGGATCATCCGGACGCGCTGAGCACCGCGCACCTGTTGGCCAGGTTGCACCGGGAGGCCGATGATCCGAGCGCGGCGCGGCGGGTGTTGGAGGAGGCGTTCGCGGCCGGGGAGCGGCGGTGGCCGCACGCTGACCCGTTGATGCTGGCGTTGGCCTTCGAGCTGGGCTCCGTTGCGGACGAGCTGGGCAACCGCCACGAGGCGCGCCGCAATTACACCCGCGTGGCCGCTGCCGGCCCCGCGGTGCTCGGTGCCGACCACCCGGCGGTACGTACGGCACGCGAGTATCTCGGCGACGCCGCTCCGGCTCCGCAGCCGGCGGTGCCCGCTCCTCACCAACCGGAACCGGCGCCCATGCCGGCGCACGGGGTCCTGAACGAGCCGACGATCTCGCTCGCGGTGCTGTCGACCGCATGGAAGCCACACGACGCCTCGACCGCCGCCGGGTCCTTCCGCCAGCCGGCGTCCCCGTTCGGCGAGGGTGCCGCTGCGTCGTCCGCCCCGGCCTCGGCACCGCCAGCGTCGGCCGTGCCGCATCCGCGCGCCGTACCGGGCTCGCATGCCCCTGGCGTGCCGCCGGCACCGCCGGTCGTGCCTCCACCGCCGCGCATTCCGCCGCCTCCGGTCGTGCCGGAGCCTCCGACGGTGCCGCTGGCCCGGACGGCCCTTCACGACCAGGCTGCTCCCCCGGTCGCGTCACCTGAGGCAGCCGAGCCGACCATCGCGCTGAGGCTGCCGGTCCGCGAGAGCGAGGTCCCACCGCCGCCGGTACCGCGCACCGTTCCCGACCCGGCACCGCCCGCCGCACCCACGGCGCGCCTTGTGCCCGTCGAGGCGGACGAGGATACGAGCGTGCTCCGGATCCTGCCGGAACCTGACGCCTCGACGTCGGTCGAGGCCGGGCCGGCTTCGCCGGACGGGCCGGGGGTACGAGTCGAGGCGGGATCAGCGTCATCCGACCCGGCGACATCGGCGGTGCGAGGCGCTGAGGCCAGCGATGCGACTGGCGCGGTGGCCTCTACTCAGCCAGGAGCCTCGACTGAGCCGGAGTCGTCGAACGAACAGGGAGCATCGGTAGGGCCTGGGTCACCTGGCGGCCCGCAGTGGGCGCGTCCAACCGTTCGGGTGCAGCAGATCGACCCGCTGTTGGCCGAGGAGGCCGCCCGGGCTCGCCGTTTACCTGAGGGCGCGTCACCGGCCTCGGACGCGGTCCCGCCGGGCGACGAATCGGTGAGCGGTGCACCGGCCAGCGGGCCGCCCTCCGCCGCAGCCCAGGTCAGCGGTCCACAGGCCGCCGAGCCTGCCTCGGGCGCACCTTCGATCGACCCAGTTCCCGTCAGCGCTCCGCCGGCAAGCGGGCCCACCGCACCACCGACCAGTGGGGCTCCGACGAGTAGCCCGCCGATCAGCGGACCGCCACGCACCAGTCCGCCGACGAGCGCGCTACCGGTCAGCGGATCACCGACGAGCGCGCTACCGACCAGCGTGCTACCGGTCATCGCGCCGCCGGTCAGCGGCCCTTCGAACAGTACACCGCCGACGAGTGCGCCACCGGCTGGTGCACTCCCGGTCAGCGCGCCGCCCACCAGCGGTGCGCCGACCGGTTGGGTGCCTGCGAGCGGGCCGCCGCCTCCTCCCCCGTACCCCGGTTCGACGCATCAGCCGCCGGCACCGGGATTCCCCGGCATGCCCGCCACGAGCTCGACATCCGGACCGCAGGATCTGACCGCGCCGCTGCCTCAGCCGGGTCCGACCAGCGGGCCGACCGGCTACCCGTCGCTCAGCTCCGCGCCACCCGGTCATCCGCCCGCCAGCGGACCGCTCGGCTATCCGAGCGTCAGTGGGACGTCCGGCGACGCGACGGCCCACAGCCCAGTCGGCCATTCACCGGCCGACTATCCGGCGACCGGTGGCTCACCTGGGTACCCCCCGGCCAGCGGAGTACCGACCTACCCGCCGCCTGGCGGACCCTTCAGCCACACCCCCGCTGTCGAGCAGTCGGGCTACCCGCAGACCGGCTACCCGGCGACCGGCTACCCGGCGACCGGCGGACCGACCGCACCGGAGCCTGTCAGCAGCCCGCCCGGTCACATCCCCGCCAGCGGCCCGCCGGTTTACGCCCCGACCAGCAGCCCGCCGACGAGTGGGCCCGGATACGCCCCGGCAAGCGGCCCTCCGGCCGGGACCCCGGCGGGCTACGGGCCGCCCGGCTACCCGGGTACCAGCACCACGCCAACGGCGGGCGCGCCCGGTTACGGTTCCGGAGGCGAACCCACCCAGCATCAGCCCTACCAGTACCCGCACCAGCAGCATCCGCAGGCAGCCGCCGGGCAGCAGCAGTACGACCCGGCCGGGCAGGCGACGTACCCAGCAGGGCAGAGCGCTGCGTACCCGCCGCAGGCCTGGGGGCAGCCAGGTGCTGCACAGTCCACGTCGGCGGGGGGTATGGCGTTCCCGGTGGCGCAGTCGGGGTCGGGGTCGGGGCGGAATCGGGCGGCGATCGTGGTGGCGATCGTGGCCGTGGTGGTGGCGCTGGTCGCGGTGATCGGGCTCGGGGTGTTGATCGTGAGCGATCGGCGGGCGGCGTCGCCGACGGCGCCGGTCGAGTCGGCGGCGGCGGATGCGGGTCCGCCGCCGACGGGGTTGGAGTTGCGCGATGATGCGGCCACGATCAGGTTGACGTGGACGGATCCGTCGGACGGGTTGGTGCCGTTCATGGTGGCTGGTGGGCGGGCCGGGCAGGCGTTGGGGGTGCTGGCCACGGTGGGTCAGGGGCAGACCAGTTACACGGTGAACGGGTTGAATTCGCGAGTGGACTACTGCTTTACGGTGTTGGCGGTGTACGGGACGAACGAGTTCGCGACGTCCAGTCAGGTGTGTACGACGCGGGAGTCGGGCGCGGGCCAGAACTGAGCGTCGCTCACGGTCGGCGGGTCCGGCGGGTCCTGGTGGGACAGTCGGGGCGGGACACGCCGACGACACGCCACGCTGGGTGTTCATCGGCGGACACCATGGGTTCCCGGGGTGCGTGGCGTGACCATATGATGGCTCCCGGTTCAGGGGAGGGGTCGCCGTCTGGGGGCGCCACCGGCCAGGACGATACGAGAGGCAGCCGGTTGTGGCGAGCACCGACGAGGCCGTTCCGACCCGTACCGCCCGATCCCGGTCGCGGGTGCGCGGTGGTCTGGTCACTGTGGGGACGGTGCTGGCGTTGCTGGCGGCGATGGGTCTGACCGTGCTGGGTCTGGGGTCGGCGGACAACGCGGTGGCCAGTTTCGACGCGAGTTCGTGGTTGTGGAGTTCGGCGCGTAGTGAGTTGGCGCGGGTCAACGGGGTGACCGCGCGGGTGGACACGCGGGTGGAGGTGCCGGCGGGTCGGCGGCATCCGATGCAGGTGACGCAGACGGATCGGGTGTTGGTGCTGCGGGATCTGCACACCGGTCAGATCAGTGCGTTGGACTTGGCGACGTTGCAGATCACGGCGACCACGCCGACGGCGCCGGGGCTGGGTGTGAGTGTGGCGTTGCACGAGGATGCGGCGTTCGTGGTGGACGCGGTGCAGGGTGTGGTGCGCCAGTTGGATCCTCGGTCGTTGGCGCCGGTGGGTGAGCCGGTGCGGTATCCGCCGGGGATCACCGGTGGTGCGTTCGACGGTAAGGGTCGGTTGTGGATCGCGGTGCCGGCGGAGGGGACCGTGTCGGCGATCACCCCGGCGGTGCTGCCGTCGAAGGCGGCCGGGGGCGCGCAGGTGGGGCCGCAGCGGGTGGAGACGTACGACGTGGCGGGGGCCAGTCACGAGTTGGTGGTCTCCACGCTTGATGACGGTGTGGCGGTGCTGGACCGGACGGCCGGGGCGTTGGTGACGGTGGTGCGGGGTGAGACGCGGCGGACCGCGCTCGCGGAGACGTTGACGGGGCCGGGCACGATGCCGGTGCGTACGAGTGGGCCGGTGGTGCCGGTGACGGTGGCCGGGCAGCGGCAGGTGCACGCGATCACCGATGCCGGTGAGGTGCGCTCGTTCACGGTGCCGGGTGAGGGTGACCGGTTGAGTCCGGCGGTGGCCTGGGCGGGCCGGTTCTACTGTGCGGACGAGGCGTCGGGCACGGTGTACGCGTTCGACGCGGCCGGCACGTTGGTGGACACGATCCGGGGTCGGTGGCGGGGGCCGCTGGACCTGGAGGTGCGGGAGAACCATCTGTTCATCAACGCGCCGGAGGCGGCGACGGCCCGGGTCGTGGACGATTCGCACCTGGTGCGGGAGGTCGACAAGTACGCCAATGACGTGCTCGGTGGTGATCCGCCGGCGGAGCCTCCGCCGCCGCCTCCGCCGCCGAAGAAGCCGCAGGTGGGTAAGCCGGGTGCGCCGCGCAACGTGAGCGCGGCGGCCGGGAACGCGCAGGCGCGGGTGAGTTGGCGGCCGGCGCCGGCCAACGGCGCGGAGATCATCCGGTATGTGGTGGAGGGTGCCGGGCAGCGTCGCGAGGTGGGCGCGAACCAGCGGTCGGTGCAGATCAAGGAGTTGACCAACGGGGAGACGTACCGGTTCGCGGTGCACGCGGTCAACGCCGAGGGTGCGGGTCCGACGCGGACCAGTAATCCGGTGACGCCGACGGCGGCGGTGCCGGACGCGCCGGCGAGTGTGTCGGCGCAGGCCCGCGCGGACGGCACGGTGGTGGTGCGTTGGCCGGCGGCGAACGGGCAGGGCAACCGGATCGCCCGGTACGCGGTGACGGCGATGTCGGCGGGGACCAACGCTCCGGTCGGTGAGGCGACCGGTGAGGAGCTGGTGGTCAAGGCCGGTGAGTTGGAGTACGGCACGCAGTACGCGTTCACGGTGGTGGCGGTCAACGACAAGGGTGCGGCGTCGGAGTCGTCGCCGGTCAGCGACACGGTGGTGCCGTTCACGGTGCCGGGTGAGCCGCTGGAGTTGCGGGCCGGCACGGTCGGGGACCGGTCGGGGACGGTGTCGGTGCAGTGGGCGCCGGCGGCGGCCAACGGTCGGCCGGTAAGCGGGTACGTGGTGGAGGTGGGTGAGCGGCGTACCGAGGTGACCGACACGCAGACCACGGTCAGTGACCTGGGTGACGGGCAGAACGTGACGGTGCGGGTGCGGGCGGTCAACGAGGCGGGTGAGGGTCCGCAGGCCACGACGACGGCGCGGACGGTGGCGCCGCCCCGGGTGACGGTGACGGGGTCGTCGGCGACCGCGACGTCGGCGACGGTGACGTTCACCGTGGACGCCGGTGGTGGGCAGGCGACGTGCACCCTGGCCCGGTCGGGTCAGACGGCGCGTAGTGGTCCCTGTTCCCGCATCACGATGAACGGCCTGTCGCCGGGGACGGACTACACGTTCACGGTGACGGCGTCGAACGCGGCCGGTGAGGGTACGGCCCGCCGGGCGCAGGAGACCGATGCGTTGTTCGGGATAGCCACCTGCAACAACGGGAGTTCCGGTGCGGAGGCGACCTATTGCGATCGGGACCGGGATGGCCGCAACGGCAATGAGATCTTCTCGGTGCCGCGGCAGGACAACGACCGGCAGGTCGGGTGGGCGCGGCCGGGTAACCGGTTGAAGGCGTACTGCCGGGTGCGGGGCGAAGAGGTGTACGCCTACATCTACAACAACGACAAGCGCAGCACCTGGTGGGTGCAGGTCGAGTACAGCGGACGTAACTACATCCCCTGGGCCTGGCTCAACCTGGAGGGTGGGGACGACATCGCCGTCCTGCCCACCTGCTGATCCAATTCGTCCGAGGAGCACCACCGTGAACAGCCACGAACCGCTCACCCAGCAGGAGGTGCAGGGTTTCGCCGCCCTCGCCGCGCGGCTGGCCGAGAACGTCAACTCGGTGGTGCTGGGTAAGCCGCAGGTGGTGCGGCTGGCGCTGACCGCTCTGTTCGCGCAGGGGCATGTGCTGTTGGAGGACGTGCCGGGGGTGGGTAAGACGACGTTGGCGCGGGCGATCGCGGCGACGGTGAAGGGGCAGTGGCGGCGGATCCAGTTCACGCCGGACCTGTTGCCGTCGGACGTGTCCGGGGTGACGATCTTCAATCAGGCGACCCGGGGGTTCGAGTTCCATCCGGGGCCGGTGTTCGCCAACATCGTGATCGCTGACGAGATCAACCGGGCGTCGCCGAAGACGCAGTCGGCGTTGCTGGAGGTGATGGAGGAACGCACGGTCACCGTCGACGGGGTACGGCATCCGGTGCCGCAGCCGTTCCTGGTGGTGGCCACGCAGAATCCGGTGGAGATGGACGGCACGTACCGGTTGCCGGAGGCGCAGTTGGACCGGTTCCTGGTGAAGCTGTCGGTGGGGTATCCGGACGAGTCGGTGGAGGTGGAGGTGCTGCGCGGGGCGACGGTGCGGTCCCCCGAGGCCCTCGCGGCGGTCACCGACACCGCCACCCTGGGTGAAATGGTGCGGATGGCCCTGCGGGTGCACATCGCCGAGCCGCTCTACGCGTACGCGGTGCGGTTGGCGGCGGCCACGCGTACGCATCCGCAGGTGCGGGTGGGGGTGAGCCCGCGGGGGGTGATCGCGTTGACGCGGGCGGCGTGCGCGTACGCGTTGATCGACGGTCGGGGCTGGATCATGCCGGAGGACCTCAAGACGTTGACCGAGCCGGTGTTCGCGCACCGGCTGCTGCTCACCCCGGACGCCCAGGTGCGGGGGGTGACCGCCGCCGACGTGTTGCGTCAGTCCGTCGCCTCGGTGCCGGTGCCGCTGCCGTCGGGGCAGCCTGCCCCGGCGCACCCCTGACCGCCGGGGCGTCTGTCGTGCGGATCACCGCCCGGGGAATCGGGCTGCTCGTGGCTGCGGTCGTGCTGGCCGGTGCCGGTTTCCGGTTCGCGTACCCGGAGTTGACGCTGCTCGGCGTGGCGGCGGGCGGCGCGGTCGCGGTCGCGACGGTGACCGCCGCCCGCCGGCCGCGCCTGCAGGTGCGGCGGGAGGCGAACCCGGACCGGGTGGGTCGGGGTGACCCGGCGGCGATGACCGTGACGGTCCGCAACGCGGGAAGGTGGGGTGCGGCGAACCTGCTGGCCACCGACCGCTGCGGTGACCAGGTGGTGCCGGTGCCGGTGCTGCGGCTGCGCCCTGGCACGGACACCGTGGTCCGCTACGACGTGCCGACGGTGCGGCGGGGGGTGGTGCCGGTCGGGCCGCTGCGCGTCACCCGCCGTGACCCGCTGGGTCTGGTGGTGCTGGCCCGCTCCTACGGCGACAGTGTGCCGGTGTGGGTGCACCCACGGATCCACCCGCTGTCGGCGGTGCCCACCGGTGCCGGGCGCAGCCTGGACGGACGCGTCGACGCCGTCCCGCACGGCTCGATCACCTTCGACTCGTTGCGGGAGTACGTGGTGGGCGATGAGTTGCGGCGGGTGCACTGGCGCACCAGCGCCCGGGTGGGTGAGCTGATGGTGCGGGAGAACGTGGACACCAGCCTGCCGCGAATCGTGGTGCTGGTGGACAACCGTCTCGCCGCCCATCCGGACCGGGTGGACGGGGTCGCCGAGTCGTTCGAGTCGGTGTGTGAGGCGGCGGCGTCGGTGGTGGCCGCCGCCGTCCGGGAGGACCTGCCGGTGGTGCTGCTCTTCGTCGCCGCACCACCCGCGGACAGCGTCGAGGACGAGGGTGCGGTGGGGCCGCTGGACCGGTTGGCGGCGGTGTCGCTGCACACCGAGGGCACGGTGCAGCAGGCGTCGGCTCGGCTGCGCCGCGACCGCCTCGGCGACACCCTGGTCGTCCTGACCGGCCCCGGTGGCCGCGAGGACCTGGGGCACGTCGGCGCGCTGCGGGGGGCGTACCCGTCGGTGGTGGTCGGGGTCTTCGGCGCGGCGGAGGCGACGCCGCCGGGCGCGGCCGGGCTGGTGGTCGTCGACGCGGCCGACGGTGCCGCGTTCGCCGCCGAGTGGGACGGGGTACGGCGGTGGTGAGGGCGCTGCGGGCGGTGCCGGTGCCGCTGGCCCTGGTCACCATGGTCACGCTGGCCGGGGTGGTGCTCGGCCGGGTGTACGCCGACACGCTGCTGACCCTGCTGGTGGCCGGTGCGGCCCTCGGGTCGGTGCTGGTCAGCGTGGTGGCGCGGCGGTTGCCGTCGTGGCTGGTGGCGCCGGTGTCGGTGCTGGCGATGGCCGGGTACACCGCGTGGTGCCTGTACCTGTCGGCAGGCCGGGCGCAGCTTCCGGGCGCTTTCGCGGAGATCGTCGGCGACGCCGCCCGCAACGCGATCCCCCGGTTGTTGACCGCGATGATCCCGGTGGAGCCGACCCCGGACACGGTGCTGCTGCCGGTGGTGGCCGCGTGGCTGACCGGGCTGGCCGGGGCGGAGGTGGGGGTGCGGGCCGGGCGGGTGCTGCTGGGCTACCTGCCGCCGGTGCTGCTCTACGCCGGTGCCGTCTACGTGGTGGGGCCCAACGCCGCACCGGCGATCGGCGCGACGGTGGCGCTGGTGGCGGTCGCCGCGCTCGGGCTGGCCGTCTCCGCCCGGCCCGCCGGCCCCGATCCGGTGGCGGCACTGGCCCCGGAGGTACGCGCCCGGGTGCGGCTCCGGTTGGCCGCCGCCTCGGCGGCCGGCACCGCCGTGGTGGTGGCGATGGCCGCGGTGCTGGGCCCGGCGGTGGCGGCACTGGTGGACACCCACCCGGTGGACCCGCGACGGTACGTGGAGCCGCCGCAGGTGCAGACGTTGGACGAGAACCCGCTGATCCGGATCTCCGGCTGGGCACTGAACCCGGAGCAGCAGTTGTTCCAGGTGTCCACTGAGCGGCCCGACGCCAGCGCGCCGCCGGATGGGGTGCGGATCCGGTTGGCGGTGCTCAGCGACTACGACGGGGTCACCTGGCGCGTCGGGGCCACCTACCGCAACGCCGGACGGATCCTGCCGGCTCCCGACCCGTCCCCGGACACCACCGTGGACACTCTCCGGCAGGACATCACCGTCGGTGAACTCAGTGGACGGCTCCTGCCTGCCGTCCCCACCCCGGTGGAGGTGTCCGGGGCGCGGGTGGCGTACGACCCGGCCACCGGCACCCTGATCCGTCCCGACGGGCTCTCCCCCGGACTGCGGTACACGGTGACCTCGGCGCGGGAGCGCCCGGATGTGAACCTGCTGGCCACCGCGAACACACCGGCCGGTGACGAGGTGGCGCGAGTGCTGCACGTCGCCGACGGGGTGCCGGAGCAGCTGCGGCGGTTGGCCGCCCAGTTGGTGGAGGAGAACGGCGCCCCGTACGCGCGGGCGGCGGCGATCGAGCAGTGGCTCGCCGAGCACTACCGGCTGGTCGCCGACGCCCCGAGTGGGCACGCGTACCCGAATCTGGGGTTCTTCCTCTTCGGGCCGCGTAACGCCGGTGGGCAGCGGGGCACCTCGGAGCAGTTCGCTGCCTCCTTCGCGGTGCTGGGCCGGTTGGCGGGGTTGCCGACGCGGGTGGTGGTCGGGTTCGCCGCGCCGGGTGCCGGGCCGGTGCGGGCCGCTGACGCGTACGCGTGGCCGGAGGTGTTGTTCGAGGGGTTGGGGTGGGTGTCGTTCGATCCGCTGCCCCGCCCCGACGAGGAGCCCCGCCCGGTGGAGGAGGACTTCCGGCCCAAGCCGGAGGATCCGCCGCCGTCGGAGCAGCCGGAGCCGACGCTGGAACCGACCGCCTCGCCCCCGGCGCAGGCGGCCCCGGGCGGCCCCGAGGGCTCGGGTGGGGTGCCGAGGTCGGTGCTGGCCGCCGGCACTACCGGTGGGCTGCTGCTCGTGGTGGTGGGGGTACTGGCCACGCTGGCGGTGTTGCGGCGGGCGCAGACCCGGGACCGGTTGTCGCGGGGTGACCCCGGTGACCGGATCGTCGGCGCCTGGCGGGAGCTGACCGACGCGTTGCGGCTGGCGGGGCAGCCGGTGCCCGCCGACCTGTCCGCCAGCGAGGTCGCCGCACGGGCCCGACAGGCCCTGACCGACACCGCACCCGGCACCGAGCTCAGGGCCGACACTGCGCGCGGACCCGACACCGGACTCGGCGCCGACATCACCCGCGGGGCCGACGACGGCACCGGGACAGCCGGGGCCACCGGTGTGGCCGGGAACGTCGAGGGCATGCTGACGGATCGGGCGTACGTCGCCGTCGACGACCTGGCGCGACTGGTCAACCAGGTCGGGTTCGCTCCCGGTGCGGTCACCGAGGAACAGGCCGCAGCCGCCGCCGGGGCGGCCGGGACCTACACGAGCCGGTTGCGGGGCGGGAGGTCCTGGTGGCGTCGGCTGCTCTGGTCGGTGCATCCGGGGCCGTTGCGCTGGCACCGGTGACCCTCGACCCCACCTCCTAGCATCGAGCCATGGAGATGTGGCTGGTGGTGATCGGCGCAGTCGTCGCGGTGACCGGGGTCGCCGTGGCATGGCAGTTGAGGCGTCGTCGGCAGGCCGCGCGGCCGACGACGCGCGACCAGCGGTTGGCCGCCGCTGCGGTGGCCACCCGGCAGTTGCGCCGCACCGCGCCGCCACGGCGCGTCGGCGGAGGCACCCGGGTCCCGGACCGCCACTCGGCGGCCGTCGCCGAGAACGCCACCTACGGCGACGCGGCCGGGTTCGACGACAGCAGCGGAGGCCGGGACACGGGCTACGCCGACAGCGGAGGCGGCGCCTACGGCGGCGGAGGCGACAGCGGCGGAGGTGGAGGCGGGGGCGGCGACTGATCGGCGGCCCGCAGCCGACGGACCAGTTTGCGCAGCCCGGACTGCCAGCCGTCGGGATCCTCGGCACGACGGCGGGCGTAGTCGGCCACCTCGGGATGCGGCAGGATCAGGAACCGCTCCTCCGCCATCCCGGCCACCGCCGCCGCAGCCACGTCGTCCGGGCTGAGCACCACACCGGAAGCCGCCGTCACCCGCGCGCCCAGGTGCCCGGCGGCCAGCCCGTCGGCCAGCATCGGCGTGTCCACACCCTGCGGACACAGGGCACTGACCCGGATGCCCTGGTCCCGGTAGGTCACCGAGAGCCACTCGGCGAACCCGACGGCGGCGTGCTTGGTCACCGAGTACGGGGCGTCGCCGACCGCCGTCAGCAGCCCCGCCGCCGAGCAGGTGTGCAGCAGGTAGCCGCTGCCCCGGGCCACCATCTCCGGCAGCACCGCCCGGGCCGCGTACACGTGCGCGAGCACGTTGACCTGCCACGCCTGTTCCCACCCGGCGGTGTCGACCTCCACTCCCCCGCCGGTGGTCACCCCGGCGTTGGCGCAGAACACGTCGATGCGGCCGTGGCGGCGCTGCACGTCGGCGACCAGGGCCCGCACCTGTTCCTCGTCGGTGACGTCGACGGTCACCGCGTACGCCTGCGGACCGACCGACGCCGCGACGGTGTCGGCGGCGGCCCCGTCGACGTCGGCCAGCACCAGCGCGGCGGCGCCCTCGGCGGCGAAGCGGCGGGCCAACGCCGCCCCGATGCCCCCGGCCGCCCCGGTGATCACCGCGACCCGACCGGTGAGGTTCACGCCGCCTCCGCCCCCGCGTCGGGGCCGAGCCGGGCCACCAGCGTGGCCAGCGCCGCCGGGTCCCCGGCGGGCACCTCCGGCGTGGGCAGCAGCGCCAGCACCGGCACCTGCACCCCGGCCTCGGTGTAGCGGCGCACCTCGGCGCGGCACCGCTCGGGTGAGCCGTGCACGATCAACGCGTCGACCACCTCGTCCGGCACCGCCGCCAACGCGCCACGCCGGTCCCCGGCCGCCCAGGCCCGCCACATGCCCTCCAGCGCCTCCTCGCGGCCGAGCCAGCGGTGAAACGCCGCGTACGCGGGCACCGTCAGATAGCTGGTGATCATCCGCCGGCCCAGGGCACGGGCGTAGTCGACGTCCTCGGTCGGGCAGACGAAGATCCGCGCGACCACGTCGAACTGTGGGCGCCGCTCACCCAGCTCGGCCACCGCCCGGGGCACGTCGGTGGCGGCCAGCCAGTTCAGAATCACCCCGTCGGCCTCGGCGGCGGCCAACCGCAACATGCCCGGCCGCAGCGCGGCCAGCAGCAGCGGCGGCGGCACCAGCGGCGGCCGTTCCAGCGTGAAGCGACGGACCGCGAAGGTGTCGAAGTCCCCGTCGACCGTCTCCCCGCGCAACGCGGCCCGCAGGAACGCCAGCACGTCCCGGGTCCGCCGCAGCGGCTCGGTGAACTCCACCGCGTTCCAGTCAGTGACCACCACCGACGACGACGCGCCGATGCCGAGGGCGAACCGGCCGGGAGCGACGTCGGCGAGCGCGGCGGCGCTCATCGCCAGCAGGCCCGGCCCCCGGGTGAACACCGGCGCGATCGCGGTGCCCAGCCGCAGGCGGGGCTGCCACGCCGCGGCGAGCGCCAACGGGGTGAACGCGTCGGCGCCGTTGACCTCGGCGGACCACACGTCGGTGAAACCGGCGTCGGCCAGGGCCGCGTACATCGCGGCGTGGTCGGCGAGCGGGATCGCGCCCAACGGCACCGTCATTGCCCATCGCGTCGTCATCGGTCGATGGTGCCCGGTGCCGCACCCACCGAGCAAGATCTGGTCGGCTTCCCGGAATACCCCGCTGAGCTGCCCCGCACGGTGCTACGACAGCAGGATGAGCTGGACCGGCGCACGGGGCAGCCGACCGTGACGCGTTTCGCCGGTCGGCTGACGCCGGTCTCCCAACCGGGCCGGGCCACGTTCCTGGAACTCTTCTTCGACCTCGTCTTCGTGTTCGCGCTCACCCGCATCTCCGCCCGCTCGTTCGAGGACCTGGCACTGGAACCCGGCGGCGCCTCCGGCTGGACGCCGGTGACCGGTGGCCTGAAGACACTGCTGTTGCTGCTGGCGCTCTGGGCGCTGTGGCAGAACACCGCCTGGGCGACCAGCCGCTACGACCCCTACCACGGCGGAGTGCAGCTCATCGTCATGATCGCCCTGGTCTGCAGCATGGTGATGGGCGTGGCCATCCCCCAGGCGATCACCGCCTCCGGGCTGGCCTTCGCGGTCGCGTACGTGGTGGCGCAGGTCGCCCGCCCGCTGATCCTGCTCGCCTACGACACCCCCGAACGGGCCCTGAAGGCCCGCACCGCGATCACCTTCACCGCCTCCGGCGTGCTGTGGATCATCGGGGCACTGCTCCCGGTCAACCCACGGGTGATCCTCTGGACCAGCGCGCTGGGCCTGGAATACGTCTCCGGCAGGTACGGCTACCCCGTGCCCGGGCTGGGCCGCTCCACGGTCTCCCGCTGGGACATCTCCAGCGAACACCTGGCCGAGCGCTACCAGCAGTTCTTCCTCATCGCCCTCGGCGAGACCGTGCTGGTCGCCGGCTTCTCCTACAGCGGCGGCACCTATCCCCCGTCACAGACCGTGGCGTTCGCGCTCGCACTGGCCACCTCCATCCTGCTGTGGCGCATCTACGTCCAGCGCGCCGGTCAGATCCTCGGCGAAGCCGTCGCCCGCGCCCGGCAACCGGCCGGCATCGGCCGTTCCGCCGCCGACACCCACCTGGTCATGGTGGTCGGGCTCACCGCCACCGCCGTCGGCTACGAACTGGCCATCCAACACCCGCTCTACCGCCCCGAACCCGCCTGGATCGTCATGATCCTCGGCGGCCCGGTGGTGTTCCTGCTCGGCCGGGCCCGCTTCGAGTACGAGGTGTTCCACCGCATCTCCGCACCCCGCTGGATCTCCGCACTGCTGCTGACCGCCGCCGTACCGCTGGCCGTCCACCTCCCGCCGGTCTACTCGCAGATGCTGGTCCTCGTGGTGCTCGGCGTGGTCGCCCTCACCGACTCCCTGCGCGCCCGCAACAAGGCCCCCGAACCGGCCGCCCCACCCTTCTGACACCCCGCCGCCCGGCACCGGCAACACGACCCTGACCAGCGCTAACCTGGCTATCGTGACCTTCTCGCTCGTCGCCCGCTCCACCGACGGCCGCACCCACGGCATCGTCGTGGCCAGCCGCTTCCTGGCCGCCGGCGCCCTCGTCCCGGCCGCCGAGGCCGACCTCGGCGCGATCGCCACCCAGGCCCACGTGAACCTCGCCTACCGCCCGCAGGGACTGGCCCTGCTCCGCACCGGCGTACCCGCCGCCCACGTCGTCGCCGGCCTCGTCGCCGCCGACCCGGAACGCGACCACCGGCAACTCGGTGTGGTCGCCGCCACCGGCCCCGGCGCCACCTGGACCGGCCCGCACTGCCGCGACTGGGCCGGCGGTCAGACCGGCGACGGCTGGGCCGCCCAGGGCAACATCCTCACCGGCCCCGAGGTCATCGACGCCCTGCGCGACACCTGGCTCACCGGCACCGACATGCCCTTCGCGCAACGCCTGGTCGCCGCGCTGCGCGCCGGCCAGAGCGCCGGCGGCGACCGACGCGGCCAGCAGAGCGCCGCCCTGCTCGTCGTCCGAGCAGGCAGCGGGTACGCCGGCACCGGCGACATCGCCATCGACCTGCGCGTCGACGACCACCCCGACCCGATCACCGAACTGGAACGCCTGCTCGCGCTGCACACCCGCATGTTCAGCCGCCCCGACCCGGCCACCCTGCTCACCCTGGCCGGCGCCCTCGCCGTCGAGGTGGCCGGACTCCTCACCGCGCTCGGGCACCCCGCCGACCCGACCGAGCCGGAGGACGCCCTGGTCGCCTGGGCCGGAATGGAGAACCTGGAGGAACGACTGGTACCCGGCCGCATCGACCCGGTCGTCCTGGCCCACCTGCGGACCGCCGTCCCGCACGTCCCGGCACCGCGCTCACCCGCCTGACCGCGCCTGACACCCTTTTTCAAAAGGTGTCCATGCAGAAGATCACGCTCGATCCTGGATCGAGTGGTCTCCTGGCGCGACGGCAACCACTCGATCCAGGATCGAGCGTGATCTTGAAAGGTGCGGAAGGCCGTACTGACGATTCGGCGGTACGTCTATTCCTGCTGGCTCTCGCGCCACTGCGCGTCAAGAATGACGAGCGTGACCACCGATCTCCTTGCTGACGTGGCCGAGACGTTCGAGAGGACCAGTCGGGTCCGCATCTTCGACTCGGCCGGGCCGGGTGAACCCCATCGCAAACGGCGTGGTCGTCGTTCCGTCCTCGCCGACCAGCGTGACGCAGAGGCGCTGACTCACCTGCGGACGGCACTGGCGCTACGGCCCGACACCGAGGTCATGGACTGGATGCAGTGGCCCGATCTCTGGCTCGAACTGCTCGGACCCGACGATGGGCGGTTGGCGGTGATCGGATATCTCCGCCCCGACTGGCTGAGGTGGAAATCCGACGGTGACCTTGAGCTGCGAGACCCGACGGCCTTCGTGCAGTGGTTGACCCGCTGGGCCCCCGCAGCAGCGACGGCTACCGCCGGCTGACTCAGCACCTCGCGCCTTGGTCCGAACGGGAGACGACCACACTCCATCCATGTAGACGGAATCTAGGTAGATTCAATCTACGTAGATTGAATCTACCTAACTCCGGCCGAAGGAGAGCAGCCGTAGCCCCGCGCTGTCGAGCAGGGCCTGTTCGGCGGCGCTGCGCGGGCTGCGGCCGGTGGCCTTGGCGATCAGGGTCAGCCGGTCCCAGCCCAGTTCCGCCGGGACGTCCCGCCCGCCGGTGAGCAGGTCGGCGATCACCTGTGCGGCGGCCGGGGTCAGCCAGGCCGGTCGGTCCAGGGCGGCGGCCAGGTCCAGGCCGTGCACCCCGACTTCCAGCACCCGGGTACGCAGGAACTCGGTGACCGTCATCGCGTCACCGTGCCGGGTGCGCACCACCCGGTCCGGCGGGTACGCGTCGACGGCCGCCACCGTGGTCCGCCAGGCGCGGTCGAACTCGGCGGCCAGCCGGGACGCGCTGTCGACGTCTGCTGACGCCTGTGCGGAGGCGATGCGGTCGGCGTCGACTGGTGGGGTGAACTTGGCCGTGCCGAAGTACTCGGCGGCGTCGACGTGCGCCTGGGCGGGTGCCGGGTCGGCGAGCATGTCGGTCAGGCGGCCGACGCCGGTGTGGACGTGGGCCAGCAGCTGCGCCAGGTTCCAGGGCGGGCAGTCGGTGGGGCGGGTCAGGTCCGTGTCGTCGAGGGTGGCGAGCACCTCGCTCAGCCGGGTGCACTCGGCGGCGAAGGCGTCGCGGACCGAGCGGTGGGGGTCCGGTCCGGGCACAGGTCAGCCCTGGTGGCGGGGGACGATGCGGTGCACGGAGGCCAGCACGAGGGCCATCACGACTCCCATGGTGCCGACGATGCCGGCGGCGCTGCCGGCGTACCCGAGGAACAGGGGGCGGCGGCCGAGTGCCTGCGGGGGTGTGCCGCGCACGCCGATGAGCCACCAGAGGGCCAGGGCGCAGCCGGCAATCACCAGGAGGCCGCCGACGCCGAGCAGGGTGGCGGTGAGCCGGTGCGCGTCGCCCGGTTCCACCTCGGCCTGTTCGCGTTGGGTGACCAGCAGCAGGAGTCCGGCCAGGGCTGCCCAGACGCCGACGACGAGGTACGCGGCGACGGCGTCGCTGGGGCGGTGCCAGCCGGCCGACAGGGTGGCGACTCCGGCGGCGGCGGCGTAGGTGGCGCCGAGCACTGCGCCGAGGGCACGGACGCGGGGTGGCAGCACCAGCACCAGGGCGACGGCGACGGAAGCGGCGACGGTGGTGTGTCCGCTGGGCAGGCTGTTGCCGACGAACGCGCGTTCGGGGTCGATGCCGTAGTCGGGGCGGGCCAGGCCGTACTTGAGTAGTTGGGTGGTGACGTTGGCGCCGGCGATCAGTGCGGTGGCGGCGACGGCGAGGGCGATCCGGCCTCGGATGAGGGCGATGAACCCGATGGTGATGGTGACCGCGAGTAGTGACACCACGGACATGGCGTTGAGGATGCGGTCGACGGGTTCCTGGATGTGGTCGCGGCCGATCCGGTTGCCGGTCAGGGCGACGGTGTCGATCCACTGGCCGAGGCCGGTATAGAGGGCCAGGCGCCAGATGGCAATGAAGGCCGCCACCTGGATGAGGGCCAGGACGACGAGCCAGACCGCAGTCCCACCCCGGGGCGTCACACGCACCCGGACAACTTAGCGGCACGGTGGGGCCGGATGGCCGGTGGCCCGCCGATGTCGCGGGGATAGGTTGGGGCGCAGGTGAAGGAGGAGATGGTGACCGGTACGGCGGAACGCGACCCGGCGGCGGCGCAGCGGCCGGAGTCGTTGGCCGACCTGCTCGGTGGACGGCAGGGGGCGGTCGACGCCACGGTGCCTCCGCTGGCCTTCACGCTGGGATGGTTGGTGGCCGGTCAGTCGGTGCGGGTGGGTGTCGTGGCGGCGCTGGTGGCCGGGGCGGTGGTGGCCGGGTGGCGGCTGCGGCGCGGTGACCGGCCCCGGTCGGTGATGATCGGGTTGCTGGCCGTCTGTGTGGCCGCGCTGGTGGTGGTGCGTACCGGGCGGGCCGAGGACTTCTTCCTCGTGCAGTTGCTGGCCAACGCCGCCAGTGCCCTGGCGTGGGCGGCCAGCATCGTGCTGCGGTGGCCGCTGCTGGGTGTGGTGGTGGGTACGGCGTTGGGTCAGCGGGGGCGGTGGCGCCGTGATCCGGCGTTGCTGCGGGCGTACGGGCGGGCCAGCTGGGTCTGGACCGCGACCTATGTGGTGCGGCTGGCGGTGTTCGTGCCGCTGTATCTGAGCGGGCAGGTGTTGGGGCTGGCGGCGGCCCGGGTGGGGATGACGTGGCCGTTGGTGGCCGCTGCGTTGGCGGTGAGCTGGGCGGTGATCCGCCGGTCGCTGCCGGCGGGTCATCCGGGGGTGCGTCACCCGGTGGTGCCGGAGGCGGGCGTGGAAGCGGCGTCGGGCGCCGGGGCGGACGGTAAAGAGCCCGCACAATAAGGGAGAGGCCGCCACGGGGGGAGCGGCCTCTCCGGTGATGTACGTTACTCCGTCCCGGGCCGGTGTGTGATCCCGGGTCGGTCACATTT
This sequence comes from Micromonospora sp. NPDC047793, assembly GCF_040642635.1. Classification (NCBI taxonomy): domain Bacteria; kingdom Bacillati; phylum Actinomycetota; class Actinomycetes; order Micromonosporales; family Micromonosporaceae; genus Micromonospora; species Micromonospora sp. NPDC047793. The sequence continues at coordinate 63,760 of NZ_JBEYSG010000010.1, forward strand.
TTCCGCGATCTGCGGACCCGCCCCCGCAATCGGGGCGGTGGGGTGGGTCGACCGCTCCGCTGCGTCGGCCAGAGGGGCCGACCCACCCCGGCCTGACCGTGGGTGTCAGGCCGTCGTTCGGCCGGTACCTGCCTCTACCCCCGAGGCCCGGCCGAAGCCTCCGGGTGGGTCACCGCCCACCCGGAGGAGTTTCGGTCAGCCGTTGGGGAACAGCTTCCCGTAGTCGGCGTACGCCATGGCGATGTCCGCCTGGGCCCAGAACCGGTGGTAGCGGAACTCCGGCTCCGGCCCACCGTCGAGGTATGCCTGGACCTTGGGCCATGCCGGGTCGTTCTTGTAGAACGACCGGATGTCCAGGAAGCTCTTGCCCGGGGCGATGGCGTCACCGTTGGGCATGCGGCCGGTCCATCCCTGCGGGATGTAGAGGCCCTGCCCGGTGGAGGCATCGTAGACGTCGTCGAAGCGGCGGTAGTCGCCCCGCTTCTCCACCGTCGAGACACCCTGCGCGTCGCTGTTGGCGTGCAGGGCGTCCAGCAGACCCTTGGCGGTGGTCTTCGCCGCCGCGTTGCCCGACTTCGCCGCGTACGCGATCAGCGTGCGGGCGTAGGCGGCGGCGACGCCGACGTCCTGGCCCTTGACCGTCACCTCGACGTGCAGGTTGGTGTTGGGCTGCGGGTTGGTCGGGTTCCAGGTGGTCGGCTGTCCGCTCCAGGCCATGTCCGACGGGATGGACCAGTTGGCGCCCAGCGTGGTGTTGGCGATCGCCCACGGCACCCACTTGTCGAGCAGTGCCTTGGCCTTGGCGTTGCCGCTGACCAGGTACAGCTCGGCGATGCGCTGCATCGACCAGGCCTGCATGCCGAACCACTGGTTCGACGGCGGGTCGTTGTAGACCGGGTCGACGTCGTAGAACATGCCGTAGAAGGTGGACGTACCGGCCGGCGGCGTGCCGTAGTGCCCGCCCCAGCTGTTGGTCGCGCCACCGGCGATGCCGCCCTCGGCCGACTGGAGCCAGGTGTAGAACTCCAGCTGCCGGTTGAGGCTGTTGGTCCAGTCCGCCGCCGCCGTGGACGAGCGCGGCTTGAGTTCGTTGACGTTGGTCAGCGCCCACGCCGCGAACGGGTTCTGGTAGCCGAAGTGGCTGTGGCTGGAACCGATGCGCCACGACCAGTTCTGGCTGGTCTCGTACGCGCCGCCCCAGGCGTAGTACCAGGACAGCAGGTAGTGCGCGGAGTCGCGGCCGCTACCGGCGGGGCACTGGCTGGCCCCGACGCAGTTGCCGATCCGCTTGAAGTACTTGTCGAACATGGCGTACCGCAGGTAGTCGCCCATCTTGGCGGCCTTGGTCACGGTGGCCGCCACGTCGGCCTGCTTGTTCTGCTCCTTGGCCCAGGTCAGCGCCCAGTAGGCGGCCTGCACGGCACGGGCGTCGGCGTCCGGGGCGTTGGTGTACTTCCACTGCCGCGCCGGGGCGTTGGACTCCTTGACGAACAGGTCGAGGTAGCCGTACTGACCACCGTGGCGGAACGTGTCGCAGGACGGCTGCGGCACGGTCTCCCAGACCGACTCCTGGGTGCCCCGCTGGAAGGTGTTGATGTACGCCGGCCGGGTGGTGCCGTCGCCGCAGCGCCCGAAGCCGTAGGTGTTGTCGACGTCGAGCAGCCAGTGCATGCCGTAGATGTCGCCGGTGCCGTAGGACTGCTGCAGCTCCGAGCGCAGCGGGTCGCGACCCACCGGGACCGAGGACTCCAACTGCGACGGGTACTGGTTGGGCAGGTCGTGCTCGGCGGCGTAGCTGGCGTCACCGGCGGAACCGGCGGTCGGCTGGTCGGCCGAGGACGGAATGATGTACTTCTCCATCACGGTCCAGGCGTTGTTGAACGGCGCCCAGTTCTGGGTCACCCGCCCGTAGTACGCCTCCAGCCACAGCCAGAAGCTGAACGCCTCGGAGGTGGTCTGGTGGCCGTGGTCGGGCGCCTCGACGATCAGCGTCTCGATCGAGTGGTAGGGCACGCCCTCGGGGCTGAAGTAGCCCGAGTTCTTGATCTTGCCGTACTGGGCGAGGAACCGCTCCACGTACTCGCCGTCGCCGCCGCCGGGTACGTCGTTGTCGATCTCGGTGACGGTGATCGCCAGCGGCGCGTAGCCGGTGGCCGAGGCGGTGATGGTGGCCGTGCCGCCGACGGTGTCGGCATCCTCCGCCGCCGCGACGGTCACGGTGACGCCGGTGCTCCAGTTGCTCGGGGTCAGCGTGACCGTGGACGGGGTCACGCTGATGTCCGAGTCACCGGTGCGCACCAGGCTCACCGCGACGTTCGAGGTGGGCGCCCGGTCCAACTTGAGGTTGAACGTCGAGGTGCCGCCCTCCGGCACGCTCACCGAGGACGGGGTGGCGACCAGCGCCGGCCCGGTGGCCGCGGTGACGGTGAAGGACCGCTCGGCCACCGCCGAGAGGTTGGCGTTGTCGTACGCCCGCGCCTGCACCGTGTACGAGCCCGCCGGCAGGTCCTCCAGCGTGTACGCGTACGGGGCGGTGGTGTCGGTGTAGACCAGCAACCCGTTGCGGTAGAACTCCACCTTGGTGATGGTGCCGTCGGCGTCGCTGGCCGTGGCGGTCAGCGGCACGTCGGCCGGGGCCACGAACGGCCCGGCGGGCACCGACAGGCTCACCGTCGGCGGCTGCTGCGGCACCCCGCCGCAGGTGACCCCGTTGACCGAGAAGGACGTCGGCTTGGGGTTGCTGCCGCTGTAGGAGCCGTTGAAGCCGATGGTGGTGCTGGCGCCGGTGGCCAGGTTGCCGTTGTACGACTCGTTGACGGCGGTGACCTCGTTGCCGCTCTGGGTCCAGCGGGCCGACCAGCCCTGGGTCACACGCTGGTTGCCGGGGAAGGCGAACTTCAGCGTCCAGCCAGTGATGGGGTCACCGAGATTCTTGACGGTGACGTTGGCGGTGAAGCCGTTGCTCCAGTCGTTCGTCGCGTAGACCACGTCGCAGGCCGGTGCGGCCTGTGCGGCGGCGGCGGGTACGGTCACCCCGCCGATCGCCAGCGCCGCGGCGGCGAGCCACGCCATGCGCCGACGTCTTGCCAGATTCTTCATCTGCGCGGTGTCTCCTCGGACCAGGCCGGGGACGGTGCCCCCCGGCGCGACGCCACGCCGACAGGGTGTCCGCGAGGCGCCAAGTGGATGGTGGTCTCTCTGTCGGCCCGAAGGCCGGGGGCGGCGGGGGCGCCGTCGCACGACTGCTGCTCCCCGCTGCGATCAGGACGCCGTTACCGGACAAGCCGGGCTGCCCTCGGCAACCTGCACTCACGCGTATCTGGCTCCACGCGGTCGATCGACAGTCTGCCATGGAAGCGCTCCCAGATCCAGCACAGGAACTTCCGGAAACACCGGCTTGTTTCGATCTCGTTTTGGGGCTTTCACAAAGCCGTGACGGGCGTTACAGTCGCAGCAACGTCGATGGGAGCGCTTCCATCGACAAGGTTCCAAAAAGAAGATCACCCGGGGCTGTGCCCACAGCGCCGGGGACTAGACCAGAGGCCGACGGCGGGCCAGCCCGGACACCGCCGTCAGCCGCCGCCCCACCATAGTGGAGGGAGGTGGACCTCAAGCCACTCGCGTGGCCCGGCTCCCGCGCGACACGCACGACTGGGACGCCAAATCCGCCCGTGCGTGTACCGCAACACAGTGGGGACGGGGGTTGCCCTCCCCCGTCCCCACACTAAACCCCCGTTCACGATGGGAAAAGAGGCCGACGGGTCAGACGCGCGTCACACGCGCGCCCCGCAACGGCAGTCGACCCGCCCGCCGACCGTGCGACGCCCGCCGACCGCCCCGGGCGCGCGCCATCCCGGTCCGCCCCGCGGCACTGAGCGCACCCCGGTCCCGCCGACCCGACGCCCGACCGGCCAGCGCCATCTTTCCCACCCCCAGCCGTCCCCGCCGCCAAGGCACCCCCGACCTGCGACGATCCGGCTCTTGGCGGGCACCGCCACCCTTTACCCTGTATTGGGAGCGCTCCCGAGGGCTCAGGCGGTCAACCATCACGAGGAGAACTCCATGTCGATACTCACCCGGCGCCACCTGCTGCGCCACGCGGCGCTCTCGGCCACCGCCGTCACCCCCGCCGGCGCCGCCATCGGCACCGCCACGGCAGCCGGCGCCGCCGCGACCCTCGCCGGCTGCCAGCCCGGCGACACCGACCGCACCGCGCCGGAGACCAGCCCCGCCGGCCGGCTGCCCTTCCCCCAGAACTTCGGCTGGGGCGCGGCCACCTCCGCGTACCAGATCGAAGGCGCCGTCAAGGAAGACGGCCGCGGCGAATCGGTCTGGGACACCTTCAGCCACGCACCCGGACGCATCCGCAACGGCGACACCGGAGACGTCGCCGCCGACCACTACCACCGCTACGCCGACGACCTCGATCTGATGCGCGACCTGGGGCTGCGCAGCTACCGGTTCTCCATCTCCTGGCCGCGCATCCAGCCCGACGGCACCGGCCCCGCCAACCAACGCGGCCTCGACTTCTACCGCCGCCTCGTCGACGGCCTGCACGAGCGGGGCATCTCCCCGATGGCCACCCTGTTCCACTGGGACCTGCCCCAGGCCCTGCAGAACACCGGCGGATGGGAGTCCCGCGACGTCGCCCAGCGCTTCGCCGACTACGCCGCCATCCTCTTCGACGCCCTCGGCGACCGCGTCCCGGTCTGGCTGACCATCAACGAACCCAAGACCGTGGTGCAGAACGGCTACCTCTCCGGCCACCACGCCCCCGGCCTGCGCGACCCCGACGCCGCCTACCTGGTCGCCCACCACCTGCAGCTGGCCCACGGCCTCGCCGTCCGCGCACTGCGCGACACCAGCGGCGCCGGCCGCATCGGCCCGGCCTTCAACCTGCACCCCTGCTACCCCGCCGACGACTCCCCCGCCGCCGCCGAGGCCGCCCGCCTCTACGACGGCTACGAGAACCGCCTCTACCTCGACTCCGCCCTCAAGGGCAGCTACCCCGAGGACGTCCTGGCCGACCTCGGACCGGACAGCCGCATGGTGCGCGGCATCCGCGACGGCGACCTGGAGATCATCTCCTCCCCCATCGACCTGCTCGCCGTGCAGTACTACACCCCGATCTACGTCACCGCCAACGGCGGCACCGTCAGCCGCTGGCCCACCTCCGAGGCGGAGTGGCAGCAGATCTACCCCGACGGCATGTACGACATCCTGACCCGGGTCACTCGCGACTACGGCCCCATCCCGCTCACCGTGACCGAGAACGGCCTACCCACCCCCGACGTACTCGCCGCCGACGGCACCGTCGAGGACACCGGCCGGGTCACCTTCCTGCGCGACCACCTCGCCGCCGCCCACCGCGCCGTCACCGACGGCGTGCCGCTGGAGAGCTTCCACGTCTGGTCGCTGCTCGACAACTTCGAGTGGGCCGAGGGCTACGACCAGCGCTGGGGCCTGATCTACGTCGACTACGCCACCCAACGCCGCGTGCTCAAGCGCAGCGCCCACTGGTACCGCCAGGTCATCGCCGACAACGCCCTCTGAGGTGTAAGCAGGGGTCCCCTGCTAACGCCTCTTGCATAGCAGGGGACCCCTCCTCACACGCGGCCCGCCTGGCGCTGGGACCGCCCGGGACCAGGCCGTCCGCGCATCCACCGCCCACGGTCTGCGCAGTGATACACCAGCGTGGACGTTCTCCTACGCTGCCGTCGTACCTTCGGATGCGTGGAGCGAGGGCTGTCGAGCTGATAGCGCAGACGGGTCACCGTCCGGGGTCGACCCCCGTGCCGCCCATCGCTGATGGCATAAGCGGTTCAGCTCGAAAGGGCACAGACACCATCCATAGGCCGCCTCCGGCCGGGCGATCAGGCTATTCTGCGGTCCGCAAACACCCCGTTCCCTCCGTCACGGCGCGCCGCCGCTTTGCCCGGCGGGACTCCCCGGCCCCCGAACTCGGCGAACTGCTCGTCGATCTCGTCGAGGGTCGGCCGGTCGGGCGGCCCGGCCCGTCACCGGCGTGGATCGACGTGCTGCTGCTGGCCGGCGTACCGGCGGTCGTCCTGCTCGCGGCACGTGGCGTGCGGCGGGCCCGCCGCTGGGCCGACCGGCCACGACACCGTCTGGGCACCACGCTGCGGCTGCTGACGCTGGCCGCGCCGATCGCGCTGCTGGTCACGCTGCACCGGATCGCCGGTTTCCTCTACCGGGGACGAGACATCTCGTGGTGGCAGACCACGTACCTGTACCCGACTCTCGTCGCGCTGCTCGCCGTCACCGCCGCTGCCGGTCTGCTCGTCCTCGCCGCCCGGCTACGGCAGCTGCACACGCGACGCGGCCGCACCTCGTGACGAACCGTCGCCGCCCGCCTGCCGGTACGCAGCCCGTCGGCCTCGGACCGCTCAGGACCACGCCCGGCCGGCTGGCCCGCGAGCGACGCCGGCAGGTCAGCGCGGCAGGGCCTGCTGCAACTCGGCGCGCAACGCCGGGGTCAGCATGTCCCCGGCCTGCTTGGCCAGCCGCGCCATCTCGTAGCCCACCACACCGATGTCGGCGTCCGCCGCAGCGAGGGTGGCCAGGATCGACCCGTCGCGGACCTGCATCACCAGGAAGTAGCCCCGACCCATCTCGACGACGGTCTGCTTGACCACGTCACCGTCGAACATCTGCGCGGCACCAGCGGTGATGCTCATCAGACCCGAGGTGACGGCGGAAAGCTTGTCGGCGTGATCCCGAGGCAGATTGTCCGATATCGCCACCAGCAGCCCGTCGGAGGACACCACGATCGCGTGTGCCACTCCCGGCACCCGATCCGCGAATGCGCTGACCAGCCAGCTCAGATCCCGAGCCTGCTGCGACAAGGTGGTCACCTTGGTCCCCCTTCGTTCCATACGCCGGACGGTTGCACGGGAATCTGCATGGTCTCCTCGGCCTCGGCCCGCCGCACACCGCTGTACAACTTCGACAACATGCCGCCGACCGCATCCGGGTCGGGGTCGTGCCGGACCGGCCGCTGCTGCTCCGGGCGGGCCGGCTGGCTCACCGAACTCAGTTGCGCCATCGGTACCCGCATTGGCAGGCCCCGGGCATTGGTGCCGGCGGTCACCGGCACCGTCGGCGGCGCCGGTTGACCGACCCCCGTCGTCGGCACCGCCCCCGACGGTCCCTCCCGGGACCACCAGCCACCGCCGCCACCGGCCGGGACGGCCGCCGCCGGGGCGAGCACGGTCTCGGCGCGTACCGGATGGGTCTGGCGGGGCACGGTGGTCGGTCGACGGCCGGCGACCGGCAGCTCCACCGGACCGGGCCGTCCGCCCTGGTGGGCGGTCATGCCGCCGGGGATCCGCGGCGCCGACACCGGGTCGACGCTCGGTGCCGGAGCCGCCGCCAGCAGCGCACCGGGCAGCCGGATCCGCGCCACCAGCCCGCCGACACCGCCGTGCAGCCGCACCTCGATGCCGTGCCGGGCCGCCAGGTGGCTGACCACGAACAGACCCATCCGCTCCACCGCCGCCACGTCGGCGGCCGGCGGAGACGCCAGGACGGCGTTGGCCTCGGCCAACGCCGTCTCGGTCATGCCGATGCCCTGGTCGGCGATCTCGATCACCGCGCCGTGGCCCTCGAACCGGGCCATGACTTGCACCACCGTGTCGGGGCGGGAGAAGGCGGTGGCGTTCTCCAGCAGCTCGGCCAGCAGGTGGACCAGTTCACCGACGGCGTGTCCGACCACGTGCAGGTCGGCCACGGCCTCGTGCCGCACCCGCTGGTACTGCTCGATCTCCGCGCTGGCCGCCAGCAGCACCGCGCCCAGCCCGATCGGCCGGTTCCACCGCCGGGTCGACTCGGTGCCGGCCAGCACCAGCAGACTCTCGTCGTTACGGCGCATACGGGCGGCCAGGTGGTCCAGCTTGAACAGGTTCTCCAGCTGGTCCGGGTCGCCTTCCTCCCGCTCCAGGTCGTCGAGCAGCTCCAACTGCCGCTCGACCAGCACCTGGCTGCGTCGGGCCAGGTTGACGAACATCGCGTTGACGTTGCGCCGCATGTTCGCCTGCTCGACCGCCACGCCGACGGCGCTGCGGTGCACGGCGACGAACGCCTCGGCCAGCTCACCGATCTCGTCGAGCGAGCGGACCACCGCCGGGGACACCTCGATGGGCGGTACGCCACCAGAGACCGACCGCAGCCGGGCCAGCGCCTCGGGCAGCTCGACCTGGGCGATCCGTAGCGCCTGCGAGCGCAGCAGCCGGATCGACCGGGCCAGCGACCGGCCGACCAGCACCGAGATCAGCACCGCCACCAGCAACACCGTGATGATCGCACCGATCAGCAGCAGGGTCTGACGCAGCTGGGTGGTGCTGGCCGCCTGCGCCTGCTGCACCGCCTCGGCCAGTACCTCGGCCTCGTACTGGCGCAGCAGCTCGTGGCGGTTGTCGCTGGCCTCCCACCACTGCCCGCCGGTCAGCACCAACCGACCGGCCGCGATCTGGGCGATCGCCCGATCCTCCAGCTCAGCGGTGGCGGCGAAGACCGGGTTCACGGTCATCTCGTCGTAGCGGGCCACCTGCCCGTTGGTCGCGGCGATCCGGAACACGCCCAGCGCGGTCAGCTGACGGGCCCGCAGTTCGGCCAGCCGCGCCCCGCCGTCGGCGCTGTAGCCGCTGTCCCGCGCGGCGGCGTAAACCTCCGCCCGGACCCGCGCGGACGAGTCCTTGGCCCGGGCGAACTGCACGTACCGCAGCACCGCGTCGGCCAGCTCCGGGCGGTCGTTACCCGGCGTTGGCTGGGCGAGCAGGGTCAGCAGCCCCTCGATGGCCCGGTGGTAGTTACCCAGGATGGTGTCGTCGCTGAGCACCACGGTCGCCATCACCCCGCGGATGTACTCGACCTGCTGCACCGCCTGCGACGCCACCGAGTAGGTGTCGCGCCAGGCCGGGTCGGCCTCGGCCACCGGCTCGGCCACCTCCCGCAGCGCCCGCATCGCGTCGTCGGTGGCATCCCGGTACTGCTGCAACGAGCCCAGCATCGCGGCGCGGCCGGCCTCGTCGGCGCTGGCGCGCAGCACGGGCAGCTCACCGGCGGTACGGTCGCGTTCCTGCTGCAGCATGTGCACCAGGTAGGTGATCTCCTCACCGACGGTGACCTGCGCGGCGAAGTCACCGAGCGTGCTCGCCCGTCCGACCAGGCTCTGGGCCTGCACCCCGGCCATGACCAGGAACGCCACCGACGGAATGACCAGCACGGCGGCGAGTTTGGTCCGCATCCGCCAGTCCCGCAACCGGAACGCGGAACGCCGCCGGTGGGGCACCACCCGAACGTCGAACCGCCGTCGGCGATGCGCTGACACCTCGGGCGTCTGATGTGCTGCACCCACAGGGTCCTCCTCCCCACGCGCCCGCCGTGACCTCGGGGAGCGCGGTCCATCCAACCAGGCCCCCGAGCAGTGTCAACGTCCTGCCCTTACGAAGGGTTCAGGACGAGACCGCCGGTCGCCACCCTATGCCGGGGTCGCCGGAGCTTGATCATCCGTCCGGCTGATGTCGGCCACCACCACGGCATCGGTGATCCGGCCGGTCGCCACGAGCGCCGCGCCGGTGGCCCCGATCTCCGGGTGACGTCCGAAGTCGACCCGACGGGGAGTGAGCACCTGCGCGAAGGTGCGGCGCCACCAGGGCGAGGCGGCCATCGCGCCGCCACCGAGGACCACGTCGGTGGGCCGTCCGACCATCGACTCCAGCCGCACCAGGTCGTCCACGACCTGCTCGCACACCCCGTGCATCAGCCCGGCCAGGATCTGCACGGAGGTGGTGCCGAAATCGAGTCCGCGCAGCTCACCGGAGCCGGCGCTCCGGTCGCCGGGGGGACGGTCGCCACCGAAACCGACGTTGACCGGTACGCCCGCGCCGGGCGGCAGCACCGCCAGGGCCTGCTCCAGCGCCGGGCCGGTGGGCAGCCGCAGCACCCGGTCCGCCCAGGCGAACAGATTCCCACCCGAGGAGTACGCCGCCCCGGTGACGACGTGGTCGTGGTCGACGCGGTAGCGCCACAGCCGATGCGGCAGCGGCGACTGCGCAGCGTGCGCCGGCATCCGCTGCAGCAGCCGGACCGCCGAGGAGGTGCCGACGGTCACCGCCGCCCGGCTGTCGTCGATGCAGCCGGAGCCGACGTTGGAGGCGGCGCCGTCGCCGACCGGGGCCGTCCAGGACGCCTGCGCCAGGTCCGGCCAGCGGCGGGCGTACTCGCCGCGCAGCCGCCCCCGCCAGTCCCGGCCGGCCAGCTCGGGCAGGTCCGCACCGCGGATGCCGGCCAACGTGCACGCCTCGGGATCCCAGTCCAGCGTGCCCAGGTCCAGCAACCCGGTGCCGGAGGCCTGCGACATCGACATCGGCGCGTCGGTGAGCAGCCGTCCCAGCGCGTACTCCACCAGTCCGGTGAAACGCCCCACCCGGGTGCCGGTCTGCTCGCGCAGCCACGGCAGCCGCACCGACCAGTAGCAGCGGTGCCACCAGGTGCCGGTGCGCTGGTGGTAGTCGACCGCGTCGACCGGCCCGTGCAGCGCCGGCGACGGCTCGGGGCGGGTGTCGAGCCAGGTGAGCACCGGGCCGAGTGGTTCGTCGTCGACGCCCAGCGGCAGCACCGAGTGCCACTGGGCGCTGACCGCGATCAGGTCCACCTCGCGCAGGTGACCGTGCTGGTGCAGCTCGTCGAGGCACTCGATGAGGCAGGCCAGGTACTGCCGAGGGTCCAGGGTGCCGGCGCCGTCACCGTCGACGGTGAGCACGGTCTTACGCCGCGCCAACGCCCCCGGCAGGGGACGGATGTCGGCGTCCATCACGAGCCCCCGCACCGAGGAGGTTCCCAGGTCCAGCGCGAGAATGTTCATCGCGGTCAACGTACCCGTTGCCGTCGGCGCCGCGCGTCACCGCCCACGCCAGTCCGCCGAACGGCTTCCCCCCGATCCACGCCCCGCGTAGGGTGTGCCCATGCCTACGCGCCTGTCCTGCTGGTGGCCCGCCGACCCGGCGGCCTCCCTGCACGCGTAGTCACCCACGCGGCCGCCCGACGAGGCGGCCGCCGGTCATGGTTTCCGGCCCGTGGGCCGCCGCAACGGCGGCTCCCGGACCCAGGAGAGACCGATGAACCCACTGACCGACCTGCTCGCCGCGCTCGCCGACGGCACCGACCCGGGCCCGTTCGCCCTGGTACGCCGCGCCGACGCCCCCCACCTCGACCTGTTCACCGGCACGGTGGACACCGCCGCGCGACTGGCCGACCTGCCGCTGCCCACCGACGTGCCCGGCCCGGCCACGCTGGCGCTGGTGCCGTTCCGACAGATCACCGAGCGTGGTTTTGCCTGCGTGGACGACGGCGTGCCGCTGGAGTTCCTGCGGATCGGGCAGCACGTACGGGTACCGCTGGCCGACGCCCTCGACGCGTTACCCGAGGGCCCGGTCCGCACCACCGGCGCCGCCTTCGACGTCCCCGACGACGCCTACGCCGCCGTCGTCGCCCGGGTGCTGGCCGAGGAGATCGGACGCGGCGAGGGCGCCAACTTCGTCATCCACCGCACGCTGCACGCCCAGGTGCAGGGCGCGCCGGTGACCGCCGCGCTGGCCGCCCTCCGGTCGCTGCTGCACCGCGAACGCGGCGCGTACTGGACGTTCGTGGTGCACACCGGCACCCGCACGCTGGTCGGCGCCAGCCCGGAACGACACGTCAGCGTCGACGACGGCCTGGTCATGATGAACCCGATCAGCGGCACCTTCCGACACACCGGAGCCACCGCCGACCGGGCCGCCCTGCTGCGCTTCCTCGCCGACACCAAGGAGACCGAGGAGCTGTACATGGTCCTCGACGAGGAACTGAAGATGATGGCCACGGTGGCCGAACACGGCGGTCAGGTGGTCGGGCCGTACCTCAAGGAGATGTCGCACCTGGCACACACCGAGTACCTGCTGGCCGGACACGGCAGCCGGGACGTCCGCGAGGTGCTGCGGGAGACGATGTTCGCCCCCACGGTGACCGGCAGCCCGATGGAGAACGCCTGCCGGGTGATCGCCCGCCACGAACGCACCGGCCGCCGCTACTACGCCGGAGTCCTGGCGCTGCTCGGTCACGACGACAACGGCCGGCAGACCCTCGACGCCCCGATCCTGATCCGCACCGCCGAACTCTCCCCCACCGGTGAGCTGCGGGTCCCGGTCGGGGCGACCCTGGTCCGGCACTCCACGCCCGCCGCCGAGGTCGCCGAGACCCACGCCAAGGCCGCCGGGGTGCTCGCCGCCCTCGGCCTGGGACCGCAGGCACCGCAGGCCGGACCGCAGCCACCCCGCCGCCTGGCCGACGATCCCGAGGTACGCGCCGCGCTGGCCGCCCGCAACGCCCCGCTGGCCCGCTTCTGGCTCGACCAGCGCCCGACCGGCGCACTGGCCCTACCCGCCCTGGCCGGACGCCGCGCCCTCGTCGTCGACGGCGAGGACACCTTCACCGGCATGCTCGCCCACCAGCTCGGCGCCCTCGGCCTGACGGTGACCGTCCGACCGTGGCACGCCACCGGGCCGGTCCGCGCCGACGACCTGGTCGTCGTCGGCCCCGGCCCCGGCGACCCCACCGGCGACACCGCGAAGATGCACCGGCTACGTGACCTGCTCACCGAATTACTCGACGCCGGACACCCCACCCTCGCGGTCTGCCTCGGCCACCAACTGCTCGCCGGCCTGCTCGGACTGCCGGTGAGCCGCCGCGACGCGCCCTACCAGGGCCTGCAACGCACCGTCGTGCTCTCCGGCACGCCCCGCCGGGTCGGCTTCTACGCCACCTTCACCGCCCACGCCGACACCGACCGCCTCGACAGCCGCCACGGCCCGGTCGAGGTGACCCGCGACGAGGTCGACGGCGCCGTGCACGCGCTGCGCGGCCGGGGCTTCGCCGGGGTGCAGTTCCATCCCGAATCGGTGCTCAGCCCGGACGGGGTCGCGGTGCTGGCCGAGCTGCTGGCGCAGCTACTGCCGGCACCGGCCGGCGAGTTGTCCACCACCGGGCAGGCATAGCCGGCCCGATCCGGGGTAGCGCTGTTCACGGCCGACGGTCCGGGCGGGTATGAGAGCCCCTGCCCGGACCGCCGGTCCCTGACTCAGCCGGCCAGGCCCTGCTTCAGCGCCGCACCGATGCGCACCGCCCGCTTGGCCGTCAACGCCGTCGCCTCCAACGCCACATGATCCGGCGCGGTCTCACCGTTGTTGCTGGTGTGCGACGCGCCGTACGGGTTGCCGGAGACGAACTGGCTCGGCTCGGTGTAGCCGGGCGCGACCACGATCCCACCCCAGTGGTAGAAGACGTGGAACAGCGACAGCAGCGTCGACTCCTGCCCACCGTGATGTGTGGCTGTCGAGGTGAACGCCGAGTACACCTTGTCGGCCAGTGCGCCCTGCGCCCACAGCGGTCCGGTGGTGTCGATGAACTGCTTGAGCTGCGCGGCGACCAGACCGTACCGGGTCGGCGAACCGAAGATCACCACATCGGCCCAGCTCAGGTCGTCCGGCTGCGCCTCCTCGACGTCCTGGGTCTCCAGCCGGTGCGCCTCCCAGCCCGAGTTCGACCGGATCGCCTCGTCCGGGGCCAACTCGCGCACCTTGCGCAACCGGACTTCCGCACCGGCCTGCTCGGCGGCCTCCCGGGCCGACTGCGCCATCTGGTACGTGATGCCGGTCGCGCTGTAGTAGATCACCGCCACCTTGACCTGTGCCGCCATCGCCTGCGTCCTTCCTGCCGTGATCGTCGGTAAGCTTCCGCGACTACCCGATGCTTGCGGCAACAAACATTCGTCGGATTCGACCGACCCCCCGGTCGACGCCCTGTCCACCGGTCGACGGACACCACGGTTCCGTCCACCGGTCGTCCCGCGACACCCCCACGTCGACCGACGATCAGGACATGACCGACTCCCCCGTCATCTGCGTCCGCGGACTACGTAAGACCTACGGCGACACCACCGCCGTGGCCGGCGTCGACCTGGACGTCGCCACCGGCGAGGTGGTGGCCCTGCTCGGACCCAACGGCGCCGGCAAGACCAGCACCATCGACATCCTTCAGGGCCACCGCGACCGCGACGCCGGTGACGTGCAGGTGCTCGGCCGCGACCCGGCCCACGTCGACCTCGACTGGCGCGCCGGCATCGGCGTCGTCGCCCAGCACAGCGACGACCTGACCGAACTGACCGTCGCCGAGGCGGTACGCCACTTCGCCCGCTACTACCCCGCACCCCGCGACCCCGCCGACGTCCTCACCCTGGTCGGTCTCACCGACAAGGCCGGCGCCCGGGTCCGTACCCTCTCCGGCGGCCAACGCCGCCGCCTGGACGTCGCACTCGGCGTGGTCGGCCGCCCCCGGCTGCTCTTCCTCGACGAACCGACCACCGGCTTCGACCCGCAGGCGCGCCGCCAGTTCTGGACGCCGATCCGCCGACTCGCCGGCGAGGAGACCACCATCCTGTTCAGCACCCACTACCTCGACGAGGCCGAGGCACTGGCCGACCGCGTCGCGGTCATCGTCGGCGGCCGGATCGTCGCCGACGGTGCCCCGGCCACCCTCGGCGGACGCGCCACCGCCCGCACCGTGGTCCGGTGGGCCCACGGCCGGCAGGAGACCGACGACCCGGCCGCCCTCGTCGCCGAGCTGACCCGCCGCCACGGCGGCACCGTGCCCGGCCTGACCGTCAGCCGCCCCAGCCTCGAAGACGTCTACCTGGACCTGATCGGAGCGACCCCGTGACCGCCACCGCCCACCGCGCCGCCACCCGCCGCCCCGGTGCCCTACGGCTCGGGCTGCACCGCGCCGGCATCGAACTGCGGTGCTTCTTCCGGGAACGCGACGCCGTGGTGTTCACCTTCGCCATGCCCGCGGTCATCCTCGCCCTGCTCGGCGCGATCTTCGACGGCGTCTACGAGGGCAGCGACGTGACCTCGGCCCAGTACCTCGCCCCCAGCATGATCGCCGCCGGCATCGCCTCCACCACCTTCGTCAACCTGGGCACCGGCATCGCCGCCGACCGCGACGACGGCACCCTGCGCCGACTGCGCGGCGTCCCGATGCCCCCCTCGGCGTACATCGTCGGCAAGACCCTGATGGCCCTGGTGGTCAGCATCGGCGAGACGATCCTGCTGCTGGGCATCGCGGTACTCGCCTTCGACCTGCGGCTGCCCACCGACCCCGCCCGCTGGCTCACCTTCGGCTGGGTGTTCCTGCTCGGCGCCACCGCCTGCGCCCTGGTCGGCATCGCCGCCAGCAGCCTGGCCCGCTCGGCCCGCAGCGCCGGGGCCGTGATGAACCTGCCCTACCTGGTGCTGGCCTTCATCTCCGGCGTCTTCTACACCCCCGTCGGGCACCTACCCGAACCGCTGGTCACGATCGGCTCGCTGTTCCCGCTCAAATGGATGGCCCAGGGCTTCCGCTCGGTGTTCCTGCCCGACACCATCCTCCCGCAGGAGGTCGTACCCTCCTGGGAGCACGGTCGGATCGCGCTCGTGCTCGCCGCGTGGTGCATCGGAGGAATGGTGCTGTGCCTGACCACCTTCCGCTGGCGAGGTCGACGCACCCGATGACTCCACCGACCGACACGTGGAGCGCACGCTTCCGGCTCTGGGACGGCTACTTCGCCCTGGCCGCCGTCGGCGTCGCCGTGGCCGTGGCCGCCGACGGCAGCCGTACGCCCGCCGCCCGCCTCGGCTGCCTCGCGCTGTTCCTCGCCCTGACCGGCTGGTACCTCGGCGTCGGCCGCCGACTGATGCGCGACTCCGTCGAGGACTGGCACGGCTACCTCTACCTCACCGGGGTGATCCTGCTCTACGTGCCGGCGGTCCTGCTCAGCGGCACCGCCTCGTTCCTACTGTTCGTGCTCAACCCGCAGATGTTCATGGTGCTGCCCGCCATACCAGCGGTCGGCGCGGTGCTGCTGCTCAACTCCGTGCACGTGATCGTCCTGGCCGTCCGGCTGCCCGACCTGGGCGAGGTGGTCGCGCCCCTGCTGATCGCCCTGATGACCGTCCTCGTGGTCAGCGTGCTGGGCGTCTGGGCCCAACACACCGTCGCCGAGAGCGGCCGACGCGCCGAGCTGATCGCCCAACTGGAACAGACCCGGGCCGAGCTGGCCGAGGTCTCCCACCGCGCCGGGGTGGCCGCCGAACGGCAACGACTCGCCGCCGACATCCACGACACCGTGGCCCAGGGCCTGTCCAGCGTGGTGATGCTGGTCCAGGCCGCCGAGGCCGACCTGGACCGCGACCCGGACCAGGCCCGCCGCCACCTGGACCTGGCCCGGCAGACCGCCCGGGAGAACCTGCTCGACGTACGCACCCTGGTCGCCGCACTCACCCCGACGCAGATCGACGGCTCCCCGCTGGAACAGGCACTGGACCGGCTGGCCGACCGCTTCACCCGGGAGACCGGGGTGCCGGTCACCTGCACCGCCGACCTGACCGCCGGCCCGGCACCGGGCACCGCCGTGGAGGTGGTGCTGCTACGCGCGGCACAGGAGGCGCTGACCAACGTCCGGCGGCACGCCGACGCCACCGCCGTGGCCGTCCTGCTGCACGGCGACGACGACCGGGTCACGCTGGAGATCGGCGACGACGGCGCCGGATTCGACCCCGCCGGGGCGTACCCGGACGGCGACGGCGGCTACGGGCTGGCCGGGCTGCGCACCCGCGTCGAACAGGTCAACGGCAGCGTCCTCGTACGCTCGGCCCCCGGCGAGGGGACCACGATCCGGGTGGAGGTGCCGTACCAATGATCACCGTGCTGCTGGTGGACGACCACCCGGTGGTCCGCGCCGGAGTCGCCGGCATGCTCGCCGGCACCGACGACATCACCGTCGTCGGCGAGGCCGCCGATGCCGCCGAGGCACTCACGGCCGTCCACGCCCACCACCCCGACGTGGTCCTGATGGACCTGCGGATGCCCGGCGACGACGGCGCCACCGCCACCGGCCGCATCCTCACCGCTCGACCACAGACCCGGGTGGTGGTGCTGACCACCTACGAGACCGACACCGACATCCTGCGGGCCGTCGAGGCCGGCGCCGCCGGCTACCTGCTCAAGGACACCTCCCGCGCCGACCTGATCACCGCGATCCGCACCGCCGCACGCGGCGGCACCGTCCTCGCCCCCTCGGTGGCGACCCGACTGCTGCACCAGGTACGCCGACCCACCGCCCGCGACACCCTGTCACCCCGCGAGGTGCAGGTGCTGCGGCTGGTCGCCCGAGGGCTGTCCAACGCCGAGATCGGCCGGGAACTGCACATCGGCGAGGCGACCGTGAAGACCCACCTGCTGCGGACCTTCAACAAACTCGACGTCTCCGACCGCACCGCCGCCGTCACCACCGCCATGGCCACCGGCCTGCTCTGACACCGCCCCCGACGACCGGCCCGACAATCCGGCTGGCATGCTCGCGAGCATGCAGATCAGGACCGCGACCGCCGGGGACTGGCCCGGCATCTGGCCCTTCCTGCGCGAGATCGTCTCCGCCGGGGACACCTACACCTGGCCCCGCGACGTCGACGAGACCCGCGCCCGCGACATGTGGCTGGTCCCCCCACCCGGACGCACCGTCGTCGCCGTCGACGACGACGACACCGTGCTCGCCTCGGCGAAACTGACCCCCAACCAGCTCGGCCCCGGCGACCACGTGGCCAACGCCAGCTTCATGGTCGCCCCGGCCGCCGCCGGACGCGGAATCGGCCGGGCCCTCGGCACGTACGTGCTGGACCTGGCCCGCACCGACGGCTACCGGGCGATGCAGTTCAACGCCGTGGTCGCCACCAACACCCGCGCGGTGGCGCTGTGGCGCTCACTCGGCTTCGACGTGGTCGGCCGCATCCCCGACGGCTTCCGTCACCCCACCCAGGGCCCCGTCGACCTGCTCGTCATGTACCAGCGCCTCTGAGCCGCCCGGCGCGTCCCCGGCCACGCCGGATAACCTGGGCCGGTGATGCTGCCCCTGCCCACCGGCGACTTCCAGGCGTACCTGTTCGACTGCGACGGCACCATCGTCGACTCGATGCCGCTGCACTACACCGCCTGGCGGCAGGCCCTCGACGAGTGGGAGTGCACCTTCCCCGAGGACCTCTTCTATGCCTGGGCCGGCCGACCGACGCTCGACATCGTCGACGCCCTCAATGAGCAGCAACGCCTGAACATGCCGGTGGAGACCGTGGTCGCCCGCCGCGAGGAGCACTACCAGCGGCTGCTGCCCACCGCCGCCGGCATCCCCGGGGTGCTGCACCACATCCAGGACGCGCACGGACGCATCCCCTTCGCCGTGGTCTCCGGCAGCACCCGCGAAGCCGTCACCGCCTCCCTCGACGCCCTCGGCATCCTCGACCGGTTCGACGTGCTGGTCTGCGCCGGCGACTACACCCGCCCCAAACCCGACCCGGAGCCGTTCCTGCGCGCCGCCGAGCTGCTCGGCGTACCGCCGCACGCCTGCCTGGTCTTCGAGGACGCCGACCTGGGCATCGAGGCCGCCGTCGCCGCCGGCATGGCAGCGGTCCGCGTGCCCCAGCCCCGCCAGGGCAGCTGACCCGCCGGAAAGCACCCGACTGTCGGTGCCCGGGCCTAAGCTGCCCTCGACCGACGACGGAAGGCGGCGCAAGTGGCACCTCGCGGCACGACGCTGACCGGCACCGACGCGCTCGCCCTACGGATGACCAGCCTCCTGCTGAGCCCCACCCCCGCCACCACCGGGCAGACCGTGGCCGAGGTCGTCGAGTGGTTCGGTGCCATGCAGGCCCAGGAGATCAACAGCGGCCTGTGGTCACTGGGCGTACGGTTACCCGGCGCCACCCAGACCGACGTGCACGCCGCGCTGGAACGCCGGGAGGCCCTGCGGACCTGGCCGATGCGCGGCACCATCCACCTCGTCCCCGCCCGCGACGCCCGCTGGATGCTGGAGCTGACCGGCGTACGCGCCCTGGCCGGCGCGGCAGCGCGCCGCGAGTTCCTCGGCCTGACCGAAGCAGAGGCGGACCGCGCCGCCGACGTGCTCGGCACCGCCCTGGCCGGCGGCGGCCGACTGACCCGCACCGACTGCGTGGCCGCGCTGGTCGCCGCCGGCATCGACGGCGCCGGCCAGCGCGGATACCACCTCCTCTGGTACGCCAGCCAGCGCGGCGTCACCTGCATCGCCCCCAATCTCGGCACCGAGCAGACCTTCGCACTGCTCGACGAGTGGGCGCCCGGCCAACACCGACCCGACCGGGACGAGGCGCTGGCCGCCCTGGCGCTGCGCTACTTCCGCAGCCACGGCCCCACCACCCGACAGGACTTCGCCGGCTGGACCGGCCTGACCGCCACCGACGCGAAACGCGCCATCGCCGCTGCCGGCGACGCCCTGACCACCGTCCAGGTCGACGGCACCGAAGCGATCCTGCCGCCCGCCCTGCTCGACGCACCCCGCACACCCACACCCGACGTGCTGACCCTGCCCGGCTTCGACGAATACCTGCTCGGCTTCAAGGACCGCACGCTGATGCTCGACCCCGCCCACAAGCAGGCCATCATCCCCGGCGGCAACGGCGTCTTCCAGGCCACCGTCGTCATCGGTGGCCGGGTCGTCGGCACCTGGAAACGCACCCTGGCCAAGACCCGGGTCACGCTGGCCGTGAAACCCCTGGTCCCGCTCGACCCGGCACAGCGCACACAGGTCGAGCAGGCCCTGCACCGCTACGCCGACTTCCTCGCCCTCCCACCCCGCGTCACCTGGCCCGACTAGCCTTCCCCGCCGCCTCGTCGTCCCACCCGCACCGGGCCGGGGCCAGGCCCAGTTCGTCACCACCCCGGTCCCCGCACAGGACGACCATCCTCTGGCCGACCTGCTCCCGTGGGTGATGCAGCGACTCGACCGACCCCTCACCGTGGAGGACCTGGCCCGCCAGGCCCACCTGAGTTCCCGCCACCTGGCTCGTCACTTCCGCGCGGCGACCGGCACCACCCCGCTGCAGTGGCTGCTGACGCAGCGCACAGGAGCTGTTGGAAGCCACCGACGACAGCATCGACACCATCGCCGCCGCCGCAGGCATGGGCACCGCGACGACGCTGCGCCGCCACTTCCACCGCGCTGTCGGCGTACCACCGGACACCTACCGCCGCACGTTCCGGACCTGACGCCGCCCGGCGGCGACACCGAACGTGGCGCGAAGGTGACCCGGCCCTCTCCGACCGGCGGCGGTGAGGAAACAGCCCTCAGGCGCGGGCGATGTCTCGGCAGGCGGTGGCGATCAGCAGGCCCAGGCCGACGGCCATCAGCGGCAACCCCAACCCGAAGGGCAGTTCCGAGACGGAGTTCAGGTTGCCGCCTCGCCCGATGTTCCCGAAGCTGGCCGCCACCACCGCCAAGACCATCACCAGGGTGCCGATCCCGGCAGCCAACGCGGCCATCGCCGCCTCGACGACGGTCCGGGCCCAGAGACTGGTCACGACCGCCACCAGCAGGAAGGCGAACGTCCAGAGCGTCCACCCTCCACCGCTGCTGAGGCTGGCGTACTCCCAACCGGAGTACCACCACAGATGCCGTGGCGACTGCCGGAACCACGGGAGCAGATACCCGAAGAGGATGAGCATCGTCGCGAGGAGCATCACGCCGTCGAAACCGGCGAGCCTGCTGCGCCCGTCGGCACCCTTGTCCTGAGTCACCTTCGGGATGCTAGCCACACCACGCCAAGGACTCGACGGTCAGAGCAACGAGTCGTCGTAGGCGGCAGTCAGCGCACCACCGGCATCGCCGGTGTTCACCACACCGGCCGGCTCTATCAGGATCGCGTGCACCTCCCCGTCGGCGACCGGGCAGTGCTCGACGCCACGAGGCACGACGAACAGCTGCCCCGGACGCAGGAGCACGTCACCGTCGCGCAGCTGGATGGTCAGCTCCCCGCTCACCACGAGAAACAGCTCGTCGGTGTCCTCGTGGGTGTGCCAGACGAACTCCCCGCGCACCTTGACGACCTTGACCTCGTAGTCGTTGAGCCGGGCCACCACCTTCGGTGACCAGTGCTCAGAGAAGCGGGACAACCTGTCAGCGATGTCGACAGCCTCATGCGCCACGCCCACCATCCTGACATGGTCGGTCAGCTCGGGTCGGGTGCGTAGAACGTCGTGGTGGCCTGCACCGCGGCGGCGACGTGCTCCGGGTCGCCACCGGCGGCCAGGTGAGCCTCGCCCCAGGCCGCGGCGCTGCGCCGGATGAACTCGCGCCCTTCGGGTGACGTGTGAACCTCCGCATAGTCGACGCTCCCGCCACCGGTCAACATCTGGGCAAGGGCGAGGAGAGCCAGGTCCCACCCCACGCCACCGGCACCGGGGCCGTAGGTCGGGAAGAGGGGTTCCGCGACGACCGCTGCGTGGACCAGCACGAATTCGGTGTCGCCGGACGGGCCCGGGGCCAGGCGTACCTCCACCTCACTCGTGCCGGGCCAGGCGTCCGCGTCCGGCCCGTAGAGCCAGGACACCCTGAGCAGACGCGGCGGCTCGCACCGCAGGATCTCGCCGTGCTCACCCCCGTCGAACTCGTATTTCCCGCCGAGCCGCAGATCCCCGGTGACCGGCTTCAACCAACGGTGCAGCCGCTCGGGGCTGGTGATGGCGTCCCAGACGTCGTCGACCTGCGCCGCGTATCGCCGTCGGAGCTCGATGGTGTACGCCTCACCTGCGGGCAGGCTGCCCTTGCCCATGGTCCGCCGCGCGGCGGCCAGTTCATCCAGTACGTCTTTCATGTTCCGTTCCTCTCGCTGCTGAGTCTGCCTCGTCCGCACCGACGTCGGACTCGGCCCGCCGGGAGGTCTGCCCGCCAGCCGAGGTCCGAGCTGCCCGCCGGCCCCGGGCCAGCTCGGTTTCCAGCGCGTCGAGCCGCTGCTCCCACAACCGGCGAAACCGGCCCAACCACGCGTCGACTTCGCTCAACGGCGCCGGCTCGACGGCGTAGAACCGGCGAGCGCCCACAGCTCGCACCGACGCGAACCCGCTCTCCCGCAACACGCGCAGATGCTGTGAGACACCCGGCTGGGAGAGCCCGAACTCGGCCCGGATCACGTCCGTGACCGCGCCGGAGGTCTGCTCGCCGTCGGCGAGCAGCTCCAGAATGCGCCGGCGTACCGGGTCGCCGAGGATGTCGAAGGCGTGCACGACCACAGACCGTACCGGCCTTCGCTTATATAAGCCAGAGCAGGCATCCTGCCGAAGGCTGCGGCTCAGCGCTGGGCGAGGAACACGGCCACCGGACTCCACGTGTACGCGGCACGGCGTCCTCGTACTCGACGGCACCGTCCGGCCCCGACACGATGACCGGTGTCAGTGCGAGAACGGCTCCAGGCACCCGAACTCGGCAGCCGCGCCGGTGACCTCGACCATGACCCGCTCGGCCCGTACGTCCCCGATCACACAGCCCGCCTCCGCGAAGCGAGCCGCGTACACCGCGCCCGGCGGGGGTGCGTCCTGCCCGATCGGCGCTCGCATGCCGGTGACCTCGATGGCCTCTGCCTTGATTCCCAGGTCGAGCAGCGCCCGCTGGGTGGACGCCGGCGCGTAGTCCCCCGCCGCGCGTAGTGCCTCAAGCTTAGGCCGGATCCGCGCGGCGAGTTTCTCCCCCGCGCGCTGGTCCGCCTCGGAGAGTTCGTGCCGGCGCTTCCAGCGGTTGTTGTCGCCGTGGCGAGGAGGTGCGTCTGCCCGTGGACCGGTCGGCTCCGGCACCACAGCAGCCGACGCCGTCGCACTCGGGGGTGTCGCCTGCACGTCGCCGGCTCGGGTGCCCGGGGCCGCGCAGCCGAGCGGGAGCAGGGCGAGCGAGGTAGCAGCCGCCAACCAACTGATCTTCGCTGTCCGCATCAATGACCCCCGTCTATCAGCCTCAGCGGAGGCGATTGTAGGGGGCACTGTCATTCGTCGGCGTCCGCCGCCCTGCGACGAGAGCACCACGGCCCCTGGAGGCGTGGCGACAGTGCGTCGCTGACCCTCGCCCAGGGCCTGATGCTGGTGACGAAGAGTACGCCGCATGAGCGGCGTCGCTTCCCGGTCCACGCTGCCACGCCGGGCGCATGCCGCGAATCGCGCTCGAACGACGATCCGCATCCTCGGCGAGCACGCGATCGCCACCCAGGATGAAGGACATCTGATGGATAGTGGGCGCGGTCCCGTGCGTCTGTGGTGGTGAATGAGGCGTACCGAACGGAGCTGAACGGTTGGACGACAAGGCGAGAGCCAAGTTCGGCGAGTTCGCGCAGAGCCGGACCGCCGCCCTGATCAGGACGGCCTACCTGCTCACCGGCGACCAGCATGCCGCCGAGGACCTGGTGCAGTCGGCGTTGACCAAGGCGTACGTCAAATGGCCGACGATCCGGCACGAGGACCCCGAGGGGTACGTGCGCGCGGTGATGTACCGCGAGCGGGTCAGTTGGTGGCGACGCCGGGGACGATTACGGGAGACGCTGGTCGGCTCGCCGGTCGAACGGGAACACCCGGACGACAGCGGCCACGCCGACCTGCGGCTGGCCATGCGGGCAGCCCTGCTGCGCCTTCCCGTGGCACAGCGCGCGGTGCTGGTCCTGCGGTACTACGAGGACCTGCCCGAACAACAGGTAGCCGAGGTGCTCGGCTGCTCGGTCGGGACCGTCCGCAGCCGGACCCACCGGGCGGTCAGCCGACTGCGTGAGGTACTCCCCGGTGCCGAACTCGTGCTGGAGCTGAAGCGATGAACACCCCGATCGACGACCTCATCCGATCCACCCTCACCGACATCGCCAAGGAGGCAGTCCCCATGGATCTGGCAGATTCCGCCGTCGCTCGGGCGCGCAGGCGTCGTACCCTCACCGTCTCGGTCGGGGTGGCGGGCGTCGCCGCCGCCCTCATGGTCGGCACGCCGCTGGCGATGGCGGCGGTGAACCGGGATTCCCCGCCGCCGTCCGCCCCCGCCGACCGGCCGTCGGTGGACCCCAGTCCCGTCCCGATCAGCTCCGTCCCCTCTCCGCCGCCGGTGGACCCCCGCCACGTCCGTATCAGCCCTGTCCCTATACCGCCGTCGGTGGACCCCAGTCCCGTCCCGATCAGCCCTGTCCCCTCCCCACCGCCGGTGGATTCCAGTCCCGTCCCGATCAGCCCTGTCCCGCATCCCCCATCGGTGGATCCGAAGGGTTCTGGCACGGGTTCCTAGCTTCAAGGCACCGGCACATCGTGCGTCGGCGATCGGTTCTGGCGTACGGACGTGGCCGACGAGCACGCGACTCTGACCCGTGCGGGCGGTCAGCCTCTTACGTGCAGGTGGAACCCCTGACTGCCCGGCACCTCCAGACCCGCTTTCAGGCGCAGTGACGGGATCTCGTAGTCGCCGTGATTCTGGCGACGGAACGCGATCGGCTCGGTCGACTCCAGCGTCAGCAACCGATCCGTCCACGCCTTCGCCACGATCTCGAAGTCGCCGCCGATCATCCGGTCGGCGCCGTGCACCACGAACGGCGGCAGCACCTGGAGGCCCGGGTAGTACAGGATCCCGTGGTGGATCGGGAACAACAGATCCTCGATCGGGCCGTTGATCCCACGGTCGCTGTAGTGCGACTGCGGGCCCCCGACGGTCACCGACAGCATCGCCCGTCGACCCAGCAGTGTCCCCTCACCGAACCGCTCGCCGTAACGGGTGTCGTCGTGCACTCCGACGCCGTAGGCGAAGTGGAACGAGAAGACGCGGTCCACCCAGCCTTTGAGAATGGCCGGCATCGTGTACCACCACAACGGGAACTGGAGGATCACGGTGTCGGCCCACAGCAGCTTCTCCTGTTCGGCCCGCACGTCGGCAGTGAGCGCGTCCGCGTCGTACGCCCCACCTGAGCTGGGAATCACCCGCAGCGGCTCGGTGGCGTACCCGCCGAAGTCGGCCGCGTCGACCACCGCCTTCCAGTTCATCGCGTACAGGTCGCTGACCCGCACCTCATGCCCGGCGGCTTCCAGCGTCGACACCGCCAGGTCTTTCAGCGCGCCGTTGAGCGAACGCGGTTCGGGGTGGGCGTAGACGACGAGCGTCTTCATGGTCATTCCCTTCGACGGGGCGTACCTGCCGCCACCGATACTCGGCTGCCGGCACCGCGCCGTTCAGGGCCGCGTGTTCCGTCGGACCGGACTTCCTGGTACTACCAGGGCCACCGTCAGGCGGACGGTCACGGCGATACTGGCACCATGGACGACCTCGCAGGTTTCCTGCGCACCCGGCGCTCCCGGATCGACCCGTCGGTTCTCGGCATTCCCACCGACACCCGGCGTCGCGTCGAGGGCCTGCGCCGCGAGGAGGTCGCGCACCTGGCCGGGGTCAGCGTCGACTACTACGTACGCCTGGAACAGGGTCGCGCCACCCAACCCTCGGAGCAGGTCCTGGACGCGCTGGCCCGCGTCCTCGATCTCGACGACACCGAACGCGGGCACCTGTACCGACTCGCCCGGCAGCGCCGCCGCCGCGCCCCGTCGCCCAGCGGACGGCCACGCGACGAGGTCCTGCGCGTGCTCGACCTGATCGTGGACGCACCCGCGATGATCATCGATCACCGCCTGGACGTGTCGGCCGGCAACCGCCTGGCCCGACTCCTGTACGGCCGGCAGCTGCCGGGCCTGAACACGGCACGCCACATCTTCCTCGACGAAGCCGAACGCGGGCTGTACGCGGACTGGGAGACGTGCACCCTCGACGTGGTGGGGCACCTGCGTCTGGCCGTCGGCAAGTACCCGGAGGATCCTCGCCTGGCCCCACTCATCGGCGAACTGGCGATGGGCAGCGAGCGCTTCCGCCGTCTCTGGGCCCGCGCCGACGTGCGGGCCCGCCGCCACGGCCGCAAGGCGTACCGGCACCCGCTGGTCGGGCTCCTGGAGCTGCACCAGGAGAACTTCGTCCTGCCGGACGACTCGGGGATGGAGTTGCTCGTGCTGTCGGCCGAGGCGGGCAGCGCCAGCGAGGACGGCCTGCGGCTGCTGGCCGCGCTCAGCAGCACCGAAGATCCGGCAGTGCGGCACCCTGATCCCAGAAGCCGGTACGCGGCTGCGGAGAAGTCTGACTAGACCGGGACGAAGGTGGCGGCCAACACCCGCCAGTCGCCGCCCTCCCGCACCCACAGTCGGGTGTAGCGCAGCCGCGCGGACATCACGGCACCGCCCTGAACGGCATCCACCGCAGCGACCAAGCGAGTCACCCCGGTCCGACCGTCTTCCTGGACGTCGAGCGACTCCTCCACCAGGCTCGTGATCCGCAGCGCACCGGAGCGGTAGCTCTCCAGGTCGTCGTCCTTCGTGAAGACCGTGCCGTCCGGTCCGGCGGCCACGACCTGCGGGTGCAGTAGCGCATCGAGGGACTCGACGTCGGCGGCGCGCTGGGCGGCGTGCAGGTGTCGTTCCGCGGTGAGGAGATCCATCCACCGATCCTCCGCAGCGCAGCGCAACAGGACAAGCGGCTTCGCTCGCGGCAGAACAGCGCGTCGACCCGGCGGGACGCCTGAGTGGTTCCCGGCACGAGATCAATCAGCCTCGCTGACCCGCCTGCGTGTGCGACAGTGATTCATGCCGTTGAGCGAGCATCACCTCAGGGCGTCGATCGCCGTGTCCGACATCCACCGGGCGGTCGCGTTCTACGAAGGCACACTGGGCCTACCGGCGTTGCAGTCGGGACCGAGCGCCACCATCACCGACGGCAGCCGCGTCTATGGTGCCGGCGGCGTGGCGGCCCTGAACATGTACCAGTCGGTCACGGCCGGCACGAGCACGGCGACCCTGGCGACATGGTACGTCGACGACATCGACCGGATCGTCGACGAGCTCGCCTCGTCCGGCGTCGATCTCATCCGCTATGACGGGCTCGAACATGACGCCAAGGGCATCACCGCTCGGGCCGGCGGTGGACGTATCGCATGGTTCCAGGACCCCGACGGCAACACCTTCGCCCTCGAAGCCGACGTCTGACCGCTGGGCGGGGCACTCGTCCCGATCAGCTCGCCGCCGCGCCGCCGAGATAGCCGACGTCCGTGGCGCCTGACGCGATCTGGACGCGGTAGCCCCAGCGCCGGAGGACCTGCGCCATCTTCGCGACGCCCGCCGGGTTGGCGGAGTGCACATAGACCACGCCGATGTCGAGGGGGCGCTTCTCGAACGCGGCCCGTTCCAGGATCAACGAAGGCAAGTGGTTCGGCGGCATCTGTCTCGGCGTCGCGACGTACGGCGAGTTCCGCGTCGACTGGGTACGCACCGTCGTGCTGCTGCTGACCCTGTTCACCGGCGGGCTACTCGCCGTGGCGTACCTGATCCTGATGCTCGTGCTCCCCGTCGTCCCGACGGTCGCCGATTATGAGCGCCAACGGGACGCCCCGCGATACCCCTGATCCTCCCGGCGCGCTGGCACACGGGACCTACCAAGCCCATGCCGCAGACCGTCGAGGCATCATGCGTGATCGGCGACGACGAAGCGCGGTGGCGCACCGACATCGGCTCCGCGTCGTAGCCCCGCCACGCCGAACGGTGTGCCGCGCCACATAAATTGATCATGGTTATGGCCGGTGTTCTGCGCGTGCTCGGAGTCACTAGTCCGAGCGGTCGTCGAGAGAGGCGAGGATGAGTTCCCGTGTGGCGTGGACCGTGGATGAGCAGGTGGCCGGGTCCCGGCCGATGCGTTCCGCGCCCGCGCGCATGACGCCGGAGAGCAATTCCACCGCGAGGTGCACATCGCCGACATCGCGGAACTCGCCGCGTTCGACGCCGTCCCGGACGACGTTCTCGACCTCGACGACTATCGCGTGGAACGGGCTGTCCGGCCCCTTCGGCACGTCAACGAACGGCAGACCGAAACCGGGCCGGAACATGAGCTGGAGAACCGGGTCCTGGAACGCGACCAGGACCGTCTCGATGATCTCCCGCATCCGCTCCGCAGCCGGGTCTGTGGAGCGTGCGGCGATCGTGGCCACCCGATCGACCGTGGGCTGACCCACCCGCTGAGTCAATGCCAGGACCAGCGCCGCCTGGTCCCGGGCGTAGTTGTACAGCGTGTTGCGTGCGAGCCCGGCACGGGTCGCGATGTGGCCCATGTTGATCGAGTCGTAGTCGCGTTCGAGCAGGAGCTGCCGCATCGCCTCGGCGAGATCGACCCAGACCATCGCGTGGTGTTCCTCGATGCTGGCTCCACGAATCCGCGGCATCCGGTCATCCTTCCCTACGGCAGTGGGTCATCCGGTGGCTGCCTTCGGGTAGTGGCGGCGCAGGTTGGCGGCGATGACGTGGTCGAGCATCCGATCGGAGAGCAGCCGGGTCAGGCTGATGACCAGGGCGGCATCACGGCCGATCGTGTAGCGGGTACGCGGCCTGCGGGCCGTCACGGCCTTCGCGATGACCTGGGCGGCGGCGTCGGCCGTCACGCCTGACGCCGTACCCGTCTCCATCAACGTGTTGATCGCCTGGATCAGGCTGCCGTACCGGGCGTCCTGCTCCGGCGTCATCTCGGCAGCCAATTCGTTCGCCGTGGCGACCCCACGGGCGGCCATCTTCGTGCGGACTCCGCCGGGCTCGACCACGACCACCGGCACGCCCAGCGGCGCGACTTCCCGCCGCAGCGAGTCGCTCACCGCTTCCAAGGCGAACTTCGCCCCGGCGTACGCCCCGTACGTCGGCATGGCGGCCTTACCGCCGATCGAGCTGATATTGACCACGCGGCCCTTGCCGCGCAACAGCGCGGGCAGGAGCGCCTGGGTGACAGCGACATGGCCGAACAGGTTGACCTCGAACACCCACCGCCACTGCGCCATCGGCAGTGCCTCGACCGGCGCGTTCACCTGGATTCCTGCGTTGTTGACGAGAGCGTGCAGCGCACGCGGATCGTGGTCGACCCGTGCGGCGAGTGCCGCCACCTGCTCGGCTCTGGTGATGTCGAGAATGACCGGTTCGATGCCGGTCGCACGGACGGCGTCGGCGTCGCGGTCGCGTCGCACACCGGCCAGCACGTGAAATCCCTGGCGGGCCAGTTCGCGGGTGGTTGCGGCACCCATGCCGGTGGAAGCACCGGTGACCACGATCAGCTTCTGCATGTCCGCACTCTGCCTTATACGACAACCTGTCGTCAAGATTGCGACAACATGTCGCGAACCTGCGTCACGCTGGTCATGACCTGACGAAGCCGGAGACGGGCGAGCGGGAGAAGCGGGCCGTCTTCGTCAGGCCGGCGGACCGACGCCGCAGCTCTGGTGGTCTCAGTTCCGGGCCGTCTCCGAAGCGTCGGGCGCCCACCAGCGGGCCGTGGCGGGCGGGCCATCCTGCTGCGCCTCGATCGCCCGGATGTGCCGGTACGCGATCCACAGCGGCGGGAACGCCCCGACCGCGAAGGACAGGTCCACCACGGTCCAGAACCACGGGATCTCCCGCAACGGCCCACAGATCAACGCCAGCGGCACGATCCCGACACAGGCGATCATGCCGAGTTGCACCACCCAGACGTTTCGCACTGGATCGCGCAACGGCCCCCAGAACGCCACCGCGAGCACCAGGTGGGCGAACGCGAGCCAGTCGGTCCCGTACCGCATGAACGGATAGCGCTCGCCAGTCTCGACTAGCCCCACGTGGACCCGCTCGATCCAGCCGACCAGCGCCGGTAGCTGGTCGGCAACGGGGTCGGCCGCCCGTAGCAGCCACCGCACCTCGATTTCGAGCGGAAACGCGGTCACCCCGCTGAGGAACAGTCCCACCACCACGACCCACAGCCAGCCACGGACCCGCCGTAGACGCATCTCGATATCCACACCGTCAGGCTAATGCGGTGTGCAGGAACGTCGGCGGTGTCCCCCGGGGTGCAGCCGGCATTCCGGCACGGCGAGGTCGGGCCCGGCACGAACACGCGGATCATCCCGTGGGGAGATCCGTCCGCTCCGTCTCGACGAGTTGCCCGTCTGCGCTGTGGCTCAGTCGAGCCAGCAAATCACCGCATCGCCGTCCTTGGCTGCTGCGGCGAAGAAACTGCGGGCGTCCGGCAGGAAGTGGGCCGCCCACTCCAGCGTGCCGGGACGCTCCCAGATACTGGGGTAGACCTCCGCCCGGGTCAGCTCCTGCGGGTCAACGCCGCGAACGAGGTCGTCCTCGGTAAGCGTGGCCAGGGCCGATGCCGCAGCCGCGACCTGGTCCGGGGTCAGATACGAGGGTGGCCCGTAGCCCCAGTCGTCGTCGAGGTTGTCCAGGAAGTCGAACATCTCCTCGCTGTCGGGTTCGACGTCCGGCGACTCCACGAACTCCTCTGCTCCCAGCACCAGCGGAATCTCGAAGCCCAGCCGGTCGAGGAGGAAGTCGAGGCCGTGCCAGGCATTGTCGGTGGTGGTCCAGCGGTCCGAGTCGTCGTCCCGCGCCGCCATCGCGACCTCGTGGGCCCAGGGAAGGTCGGCCCGGGCCCGCTCCAGGTCGTCCGGAGAAACCCGCAACCAGTTGCCGTTCATGCTCACGACACCACCCCTAGGTATCGCCTGTGACAGCACCGCAGTTCGACGCTGCCTGGGCGTGAGAACCAGCAGGGACGACAGGGCCATCGGCACCATCGCGGTGCCCGTGCCGGTCCGCGCGAGGTACTCACTCTGCGGGCTGGACCGACGAGTTCGGGGCAGCGTCGCGCGAGGCACCGCTGATAGGTTGCGTATATACGTACTCGATGATCCACGCCTGTCCGTACGCGTCAGGGACGTTCTCGCGCGGCGGTCTCGGCGAACGACCCGCATGCATGTCGCCGACATCCGGTCGACCGCTGGTCTCCGCGTGGACGACCGGATCGAGGCGGCGCCACCCGAGATCGTCGAGGCGATGGTCTGGTTCGAGGAGCGCTACGGCGGCCTCTGGTATCCGCTCCTCGGGTCCAACGGTATGGAGCACGGCCTGGGCGGTGTGCCGTTGGCCCATCGCGGCCCGCTCGGTCTGGCCTTCGAGGGCATCGTGGACGGCGACTGGACCTGGCCCGTCGATGTCCTCGTCGACGGCCGGACCGCCATGGGTCCCGGGCAGTGGTCGTACCGGGTCATCGACAGGTCCGTCGACCAACGTCTGGAGAGCCACGCGCTGCTTCTGTCGGTGCGCGGCTGGTGTCACCGGACCTTCACCTGCTACACGCCCCGTGACGTCGTCCCGGGGACCGACGAGCGGCACCTACCCCCACCCGTACCGGAGGCGTCCGGCCCGGCCGAGTGCTGGTGGCTGGACGACGATGCGGGCGTGGCCGTCCAGGCCACGCTGGCCGGATGGCCGCCTGAGCGGGACGAGTGGACCCTGCGGTACTTCACCCGGACGCCGGCACAGACCGCCGACGCCAGTCCCACCGTCTTCCGGGCCACCGCCCAGGAGACCGTACCGGCACTGTGGTGCACCCTGTGTTCCCAGCCGATCATCCCAGGACTCACCTGCCCGCGCGCTCGTCCGTCGGAGTGAGACAAGCAGCCTGTTGACGACGAGCCGCCGCCACTCACCCGCGTCGCCGTGTCATCGATCGCCGGGACTGACAGAATCGTGGTCACGGAGCCGATGCACGGGCGAGGGGAATCCATGAGCGACTGGAACGAAAAGGTCATCGCCGAGTTTCGCGCCAACGGAGGGCAGGTGGGTGGCCAGTTCGAGGGCGCACCGCTGCTGCTGTTGCACACCGTCGGCGCCAGGAGCGGCCAGACGCGCGTGAGCCCGATGATGTACCAGCAGCTGGACGGCGGCTACGCCGTGTTCGCGTCCAAGGCCGGGGCACCCACCAACCCCGACTGGTACCACAATCTCGTCGCGCATCCGCAGATCCGGGCGGAGATCGGCACGGACACGGTCGAGCTGGTCGCCCGGGTCGCCGAGGGTGACGAACGGGAGCGGATCTGGAGCGCGCAGAAGGCCGCCTACCCGGGCTTCGCCGACTACGAGCGCAAGACCACCCGCCAGATCCCGGTCGTCGTCCTGGAACCTGCGCCGTAGGCGGACGACACCGTCTCGTTGACCTGAACCGGGGTTGAGGTGCTTCACTGGCGGCCATGGATCTTGACGGTGTGCGCGTCGCCATCACCGGCGCAGCACGTGACACGGGTCGACTGCTCACCGAGGCGTTCGCCGCACGCGGTGCGCAGGTCTTCCTCTCGGCCCGCGACGTGGTGGCGGCGCGGCACGTCGCGGATGAGATCAACCGGCGCGGAGCGGGCCGCGCCGAGGCATTCTCCTGTGACCTCGCCGCGCCGGACTCGGTGCGGGAATTCGCGGCGGCCCTGGCCGACCGCACGAGCCACCTCGACGTGCTGGTCAACAACGGTGCCGCCTACATCCACGGTGACGACCTGGCAGACGTCGCGGACGACACGATCGAGAGCGTGATGGCTGCCGGCGGGACCGGCACCCTCCTGTTGACCAAGCACCTGCTGCCGCTGCTGCGCGCGTCGGCACGGCCGGACATCGTCAACATGATCTCCGCCTGTGGCGAGGTGGGCCACCACCGGTCGGGCGCGCATCCCGCGTTCTACGCGGCCAAGCACGCCCACGCCGGACTCGCCGAGATCCTGTCGCACCGGCTTCGCCCGGAGGGGATCCGAGTGATCTCCCTGTTCCCGCCGGACTTCGTCCAGAACGGACCTCGGCAGGCGGACAGCGACCTCACCGCCCAGTCGGTCGTCGACTGCGTCCTCTTCGCGGTGGCACAACCGCGAGACTGTTTCATCCGCGAGTTCCGCTTCGAGCAGGTGAGCAGCGCGCGTACCTGAACCATGCGGTACGCGGCGCGCGGCGTTCCCGGCGCGGCCACCGGTCCTCGGACCGGTCCCGCGCCGGGACACCTCACCGCCACCCGAACTCAGGGCAGCGCGATCGGCAGGGCGATGCCGTCCAGACTGTGCGGGCAGGGGCAGTCCCGCGCGGCCGGGAGCGTGGCGATCGCGTCAAGCAGGAGCCCCCGCAGCCGTTCGGTGTTCTCGCCGAAGACCCGGAACACCTCCTCCTGGGTCACGCCCTGGCCGCTTCGCACTCCGGCGTCCAGGTCGGTGACCAGGGCGATCGCGCTGTAGCAGAGGGCCAACTCGCGGGCGAGGACCGCCTCCGGGTGACCGGTCATGTTGATGACCGCACCGCCGATCTGGGTGTACCACCGGGACTCGGCACGGGTGGAGAAGCGCGGTCCTTCCACCACGACCATGGTGCCGCCGTCGTGAGCGTCGACGCCCCGGCCGGCGGCGGCGGACAGCAGGGCCCGCCGTCCGGCCGGGCAGTACGGGTCGGCGAAGGAGACGTGGGCGGCGCCCTGCTCGTAGTACGTCTGGATCCGGCCGCTGGTCCGGTCGACGAGCTGATCGGGTACCACGAAGGTGCCGGGGCCGAGGTCCGGCCGCAGGCCGCCCACGGCACAGGGTGCGAGCACCTGCCGTACGCCGAGAGACCGCAACGCCCACAGGTTGGCCCGGTACGGGATCCGGCCCGGCGGGTGCCGGTGGTCCCGGCCATGTCGTGGCAGGAACGCCACCGAACGTCCACCCACGTCGGCGATCGTCACCGCGTCGGAGGGCGGGCCGTACGGGGTCTGGACGGTGTGTTCCGTGGCGCCGTCGAGCAGCGCGTAGAGACCTGAGCCGCCGATGACGGCGAGGTCAGCAGATGGGGACACGAGTTCACCTTCCATAGTCGACATCCCGGCAGGTCCGGGATCGGTCCCGGTCCGGGACTCGCGAGCAGTTCGTGTTGATGCGGGAATGCGCTCGGAGCGGGGCCCTACCACGCCGTCAACAGCAGGTGATTGACCGCGAGCGCCACCACTGCCTGCGCGATGAGCCACGTGCGCCGGCCGGGGCCGGGAATCAGGGCGGCACCGGCCATCAGCCACCCGGTGAAGGGCAGCCAGATGCGTTCGACCTCGGCCTTGCTGTAGCCGGACAGGTCCGCGGCCACGATCGCCGCCGCCGCGGCAAGGGGCAGCAGCCAGGCGGCGTACCCGGGTCTGCCGTCGAGCAGCCCGATGACGTCGGCCCTCGACCGCAGCGACGCGACCGCCTGCCACCCGGCGACGGTGGCGCGGCGGAGGACGACCACGGCGGCCGGACCGGCGGCGACGAGCAGGAGCGCCAGGTTCGCCCACACCCAGTAGCCGTAGGCGCGCCGACTGGCCAGGCCCTGGTAGTAGCGCTCGATCACCAGGTGATAGCCGGCCAGCCAGTCGAAGCCGGCCGCCGTGAACGCCCCGACGACCAGAGCCGCGCCCCCCAGCGCCCACCACGCGGCGGACCGGTGCCGGCGCCCCAGGATCACCACGGCCACCGCGATCGGCACCATCAACACCAGGCCATAGGAGAGGTAGCAGCCGAAACCCAGCAGCGCACCGCCGACGAACGCGCCGACCGCGCTGCCCCGGGTCACGCCGTGGGCCAGCAACGCGACGCCGGTGGCGGTCACACCGGCGAAGAGGCCGTCGGCGGACACCCCGGCCCACACCGCCCCGGGGAACACCACCGCGAACGGCAGGACGACGCGCGCCGCGTCGTCGCCGCCGAGCAGTCGCACGGTGTGCGGTACGGCCACGGCGGTGAGCGCGGCGGTCAGGATGCACAGCGCCCCGGCCCAGCCGCCGCCACTCAACCCGATCCGGTCGAGCCAGACGAACACCAGCAGCGCGCCGGGTGGATGGCCGGAGACGTGGGTGGTCCACGAGTCCGGCTGGAAGTCCAGGATCCGGGTGGTGAACGTACTCAGCATGGCGGGGATGTCGGTGACGCCGGGCACCTCGTGCAGGTACTCGTGGCGGGTGGCCAACCGGCCGGCGACGCCGCGCTGCCAGCCGTCGATCAGCGCCAGGGACAGCGTCCAGGCCACTGCGGCGGCATAGGACGACACGAGCAGCCGCCGCCAGGGCAGGCGGGCGGCCAGCGCGGGTCCCCGCCAGCAGACCAGGACGGCCACCGCCACCGCCAGCGGAGTGCCGGGGCCGATGTGCGGCCGCCAGTGCGCGTACAGGGGTGCCGCGCTGGCGTACACCGGACGTCCCAGCAGGTAGAGCACACCGCCGACCACGGCGGCCACGGCGAACAGCCCGACGGCGACCAGCACGGCGATCACGTCGGCCCGTGCCGTGTCGCGCCGCAGCGCCGTGCTCATCCGCGCAGCGGCGCGTGGGCGAACTGCGCGACGCCGTCGGTGAGACGGACCGCCGCGCGGAAGCCGAGTTCGGCTCGGGCACGGGCCGGTGAGGCCACCACGTGGCGGACGTCGCCGAGCCGGAAGTCGCCGGTGACCACCGGCGCGGGTCCCCCGGCGGCCCGGGCGAGTTCGGTGGCCATCTGCCCGATGGTGGCCGGATGCCCGGAGGCGATGTTGTAGGCGCGCCACCCGACCCGGCATCCGGTCGCGGCCACCGCCGCCAGGTTGGCCGCCGCCACGTCGTCGACGTGCACGAAGTCCCGCCGCTGACAGCCGTCCTCGAACACGCGCGGGGCCCGACCGGCGGCCAGCGCCGAGCGGAAGATCGCCGCGACTCCGCTGTACGGGGTGTCCTGCGGCATGCCGGGGCCATACACGTTGTGGTAGCGCAGTGCCACCACCGTGCCACCGGTCTGCCGGCACCAGGCCGACGTCAGGTGCTCCTGGGCCACCTTGGTGGCGGCGTAGACACTGCGCGGGTCCAGCGGCGCCTCCTCGTCGACCAGCCCCGGATCCAGCGCGATGCCGCAGTCGGGGCAGGGCGGTTCGAACCGCGCGTCGGCCAGGTCGGCGGCCGCACGGGGAGCGGGGCGCACCGCACCGTGCCGGGCGCAGCGGTAGGCGCCCTCGCCGTAGACGACCATCGAACTGGCCAGCACGAGCCGGTGGATGTCCGCGCGGGCCATCTCGGCGAGCAGGACGGCGGTCCCGAGGTCGTTGCACCCGACGTACTCGGGCAGGTCGTCGAGGTTGACGCCGAGCCCGACCATGGCAGCCTGGTGCACCACCACGTCGACGCCGGTCAGAGCGTCGGCGACGGAGGCCCGGTCGCGCAGGTCGACCCGGCGCAGCGGGGCACCGTCCACGGTGTCCGGCAGCGGCGTGCGGTGCGCGCCCGGGTGGCCGGCGTCCACCACGGACACCTGATGACCGGCGCGGTGCAGCGCGGCGACGACATGGGTCCCGATGAAACCGGCTCCGCCGGTGACGAGTACGTGAGGCACGCGCCGACGCTAGAGCCAGCCGGGCCCCGCAGGGAGCCGCGCGGACGAGCCGTCAGCGCTCCGTAAGACTTCATCATCGGCTGGTAATACCTGGCCCGCGAGGTCCTCACTAGCGTCCGCGACATGACCGATGTGGTGCTTCCCTGCCGGAACGAGGCCCCGGCGCTGCCCGCCCTGCTGGCCCGGATACCGGCCGGCTACCGACCGATCGTGGTCGACAACGGCTCGACCGACGGCTCGGCCGACGTGGCACGCGCCCACGGCGCGCAGGTGATCAGCGTGGCCGAACCCGGCTACGGTGCCGCCGTGCACGCCGGTGTCCTGGCCGCGGACCCCGTCGACGGGGTGGTGTGCGTGATGGACGCCGACGGTTCCTTCGACCCGGCGCAACTGCCCTGGCTGGCCTCCTCCGTACGCAACGGGCAGGCGGAACTGGCGACCGGCCGACGCCGCCCTGCCGCGCGCGGGGTGTGGCCGCTGCACGCGCGGGCGGCCAACGCCGTCCTCACGCACCGGCTGCGCCGCACCACCGGCCTGCACGTGCACGACATCGGCCCGATGCGGGCCGTGCGCCGCGACGACCTGCTCGCCCTCGGGCTGCGCGACCGCCGGTTCGGGTACCCGCTGGAGCTGCTGATCGCGGCGGACCGGGCCGGCTGGCGGGTCGTCGAGATCGACGTCGCCTACCACCCCAGAGCCGCCGGCACCCGCTCGAAGGTGACCGGCACCCTGCTCGGCACCGCCCGTGCCATCCGCGACATGAGTGCGGTGCTGGCCCGGTGAACGACCTCCAGATCCTGGTGCTGGCCAAGGCACCCACGCCCGGACGGGTCAAGACGCGGCTCTGCCCACCCTGCACGCCCGCGCAGGCCGCCCGGATCGCCGCCGCCGCCCTGGCCGACACCCTCGACACCGTCTCCGCCACCGCAGCCGGCACCCGGACCCTCGTCCTCGACGGCACCCACCCCACCCCCGCCGGATGGGTGACGCACCCCCAGCGCGGCGCTCTCCTCGGCGACCGCCTCGCCCACGCCTTCACGAGCACCCGCAGACCCGGCACACCCACCCTCCTGGTCGGCATGGACACCCCTCAGCTCCGCACCGAGCACCTCGACGCGGCCCGAGAACTACTCGGCGCGACCGGCGGTCCGGACGCGGTCCTCGGCCCGGCCACCGACGGCGGCTGGTGGACGTTGGGCCTGCGCGACCCCCACCACGCCACCGTGCTGCGCACCATCGCGACCTCCACGACGACCACCGGCCGGCACACCCTGGACGCGCTACGCCGTCGCGGCCTGCGGGTGCACCTGATGCCGGAACTGACCGACGTGGACACCGCCGCCGACGCCCACACCGTGGCGGCCCTGTGTCTACCGGGCAGCCGGTTCGCCCGGACCGTCGCCACTGAGATGCCACGTCCCGCAGCGGTGACCCGGTGAACGCCGTCGCGGTCTTCGACACCGCGATCGACCGGGCCGCCGCCGGCATCCCGGCCGGATTCACCGCCCGGCACGCCAGTGGCGCCGTGTACCGCTTCGACCCGGCCGCCTGGTGCCGTGACGTCATCGCCGGAGACGACACGTTGATCGCCGCCTGCACCAGCCACACCCTCGACGTCGGCTGCGGCCCCGGCCGACTCACCAGCGCACTCGTCGACGCCGGCCGCACGGCCCTCGGCATCGACCTCAGCGCCACCGCCGTCCGCCTGGCCCGCCGACGCGGTGCACCCGCCCTGCGCCGCGACGTCTTCGGCCCGGTGCCCGGCACCGGCCGCTGGCGTCACCTGCTGCTGGCCGACGGCAACATCGGTATCGGCGGTGACCCACCCCGGCTGCTGCACCGGTGCCGTCACCTGCTGGCCGCCGACGGACGCCTGCACGTGGAAC
The DNA here is from genome assembly GCF_040642635.1 of Micromonospora sp. NPDC047793. NCBI lineage: Bacteria > Bacillati > Actinomycetota > Actinomycetes > Micromonosporales > Micromonosporaceae > Micromonospora > Micromonospora sp. NPDC047793. The sequence goes on from NZ_JBEYSG010000010.1 coordinate 101,813, forward strand.
TGGCACCCGCCGGTACGCCCGCCTGGGCCGGCACCGCGCAGGTCCAGAGCCCACACAGCGACGGCCGCGCACTGCGCTGGGCCTGCGTACCCCTCGACGACCTGCCCGGACTGGCCGACGCCACGGCGATGCGCGTCCTGCACACCTGGACGGAGGCGGGCCGGTGGTTCGCCACCCTGACCCCCCGGTGACCGGCCCCGCGAGCGTCCCCCGACGGATCGCCCAGTGGTGCCTGGCTCCGCTGCCGCCACCACCTGCCGCCCTGCGGCGGGGACCGGCACGCCCCGGGGCGTTTCCGTCCCGGTTACGGTCCACCCGGCTCACCGGCCAACTCGGCGCCGCCCTCGGACTGGCCTTCGGCATCTGCTTCGCCACCGGCCTGCTCAGCCACCTGATCCAACACCCACCGGACTGGTTCGGGTGGCCGTCGCGCCCGATCGGGCTCTACCGCTTCACCCAGGGCCTGCACGTGGCGACCGGTCTCGCCTCGATACCGCTGCTCGGCGTCAAACTCTGGTCGGTCTACCCCCGCCTGTTCGGCTGGCCGCCGGCCCGCTCACTCGCCCACGCGGCCGAACGCACCAGCCTCGCCGTACTCGTCGCCTCCGCCCTGTTCCTGCTGGTCAGCGGCGTCCTCAACATCTCCCGCTGGTACGCGCCGATGCCGTTCTTCTTCACCGCCGGGCACTACCGGATGGCCTGGCTGGCGCTCGGCGCACTCCTGGTGCACGTCGGTGTCCACCTGCCCGCCGTCCGCGCCGCCCTCGCCCGCCCCCGCGACGAACCACGGCAGGACGGCCTGAGCCGACGCGCACTGCTCGGCGGCGTCGCCACCGCGAGCGGGCTGATCACCCTGACCACGGTCGGGCAGACGATCCGCCCGTTGGCCGGCATCGCGGTACTCGCCCCCCGCCACCCCGGCACGGGACCACAGGGCCTACCGGTGAACCGGACCGCTGACGGCGCCGGAGTACGCACCACCGCCCTCGACCCGGCGTACCGCCTCCAGATCACCGCACCGGGTCGCCGCGTCAGCCTGGACCTCGCCGCTCTCCACGCACTGCCGCAGTACACCGCGCGCCTGCCGATCGCCTGCGTGGAAGGCTGGAGTGCCACCGCGACGTGGACCGGAGTACGGCTGCGTGACCTGGTCGCGCTGGTGGACGCCGATCCCCGGCACACCACGGCACTGGTCGAGTCGTTGCAGGTGAGCGGCGCCTACCGGGCCTGCACCGTGCCGCCGGAACACGTCGGTGACCCGCTGACCCTGATCGCGTTGCGGCTCGGCGACGCACCGCTGCACCTCGACCACGGCTACCCGGCCCGGCTGATCGCGCCCAACCGGCCCGGTGTGCTCCAGACCAAATGGGTCAGCCGGATCACCGTCGAGGAGCACCGATGAGGACCCGGACCGTCCTGGTCGTCGGCGGGTGCCTGCTCATGGCGTACGCCGTCGTCGGTGCCGTCACCGATCCCGACCTGGCACTGGGCGGCGTGCTGTTCTTCCTGGCCGCCGTCCTGGCGGGCCACGACGTCGTGTGGATGGCGGCCGTCCTGGCCGTCGGTGCCGCGTCGACCCGGGTCCCACTGCGGCACCGGATGACGTTGCGGATGGCCGCCGTGAGCGCCGCCGCGATCACCGTGGTGGCGCTCCCCCTGGTTCTGGGGTACGGGCGCGTGGCCGACAACGCCTCGGTGCTGCCCCTGCCGTACGGCCGCAATCTCCTCGCCGTCCTGCTGGTCATCGCCGGCACGACGCTGCTGGTGTGCCTGTCTCGCGGGCGGCGGCGCATGGCGGCGGATCGTAAGGAATCCGAAAGGCCGGGCGAGGGGCGGTCCGCGACCTCCGGTGGATAGCGTGCTCAGGATGGGACATCGCGTGCTGGTGGTCGACGACGACCCGACGGTCAGTGACGTCGTCCGGCGTTACCTGGAACAGGCCGGCTGCGAGGTTCAACTGGCCGCCGACGGCGCCGACGGTCTCGCCGCGATCGCCGCCGCGCGCCCCGACCTCGTGGTCCTGGACCTCATGATGCCCGGCATCGACGGTCTGGAGGTGTGCCGCCGGATCCGGCGACAACTGCCGGACCTGCCGGTGGTCATGCTCACCGCCCTCGGCGAGGAGGCCGACCGGGTCCTCGGTCTCGAAGTCGGCGCCGACGACTACGTCACCAAGCCCTTCTCCCCCCGCGAACTCGTGCTGCGCATCCGCTCCGTGCTCCGCCGCACCGCCGCACCCGCCGCACCGCCCACCGCCTCGGCCAAGCTCGTCGATGCGGCGCTGACCGTGGACACCGCCCGACGCACCGCCAGGCTGGACGGTGCACCGCTGGCGCTGACCTCCCGGGAGTTCGATCTGCTGATGTTCCTCATGCGTCATCCCGGGCGCGCCTGGTCCCGCAGCGACCTGCTGGACAAGGTCTGGGGCTGGCAGTTCGGCGACCAGTCCACGGTCACCGTTCACGTCCGCCGCCTGCGCGAGAAGATCGAGAACGACCCGGCCGAGCCACAGCGCATCCGCACCGTCTGGGGCGTCGGCTACCGCTACGACCCGCTCGACGAGGACACCGGCGCGTGACCGACACGCTGCTCATCGGGCTCTATGCCCTCGCTGCCGGCGGCGCCGTCGGCCTGGCCGGCGCCGCAGCGCTGCGGCTGCTGCGGGGCCGGTCGATCCTCGTGCACATCCTGGTGCTGCTCACCGTCACCGTGCTCGCCGTGGTCGCCGGAATCGTCACGGTGGCACAGGCCATGTTCCTCTCCCCGCACGACCTGTGGGTCGTCCTGGTCACGGTCAGCGCCGCCGCCGTGATCAGCCTCGCCGTCGGCACCGTCTTCGGCAGTCGGCTGGCCGCCTCGGCCGTCTGGGCGCAGACGGCCCGGGACCGCGAACGGCGGTTGGAGGCCGGTCGTCGGGAACTCGTCGCCTGGGTCTCCCACGACCTGCGTACTCCCCTGGCCGGGCTGCGGGCCATGGCCGAGGCCCTTGAGGACGGCATCATCCACGACCCGGCCGTCGTCGACGAATACCACCGACGCATCCGGGTGGAGACCGACCGGATGGCCCAACTCGTCGACGACCTGTTCGAGCTGTCCCGGATCAACGCCGGCGCGCTGCGACTCGTGCCCACCACCGTGCCGCTCCGCGACGTGGTGTCCGACGCGATCGCCGGAGTCGCGCCGCTCGCCGCCCGCCGCCGCATCCACCTGATCGCCGCGGACAGCGGCTGGCCCTACGTCCGTGCCGGCGAACGCGAACTCGCCCGGATCGTCAGCAATCTGCTGATCAATTCCGTGCGGTACACACCGGAGGACGGCAGCGTGCACATCGCCGCCGGCCACGATCCCGACAACGTGTGGCTGGCCGTCTCCGACACCTGCGGCGGCATCCCCGGCGAGGACCTGGACCGGGTCTTCGACGTCGCATTCCGAGGCGAACGGGCCCGCACACCCGGGGCCGCCGGATCGGGCGGTGGCGGAGGGCTCGGCCTGGCCATCGTGCGGGGCCTCGTGGAGGCACACGGCGGCCGGGTCGACGTCCGCAACACCGACCGTGGCTGCCGATTCGAGGTACGCCTACCGGCCACCTGACCACGGCGCGGTGGCGCGGGCACCTCAGCGGACGGCCACGAGACTCACGAGTCGCGACGTAGTTCCCGGAGTACACCGTGCCGGCGCAGGGCCCAGGTGAGACGCCGGACGCTGGCGTGCCGGACGAACAGCACCGCCGCCCGACGGATCAGACCGAACCGCTTGTTGCTCTGCTGGTCGTCGATCGCCTGCCAGATCAGCTCACGCACCCGGGCACTGTCCAGAGCCGCCCGCACCTCACGGCGTACCGTCGGGTCCTCGGCTGCCGACGCGATGGCCGCCGCCTGGCCCGGCTGCTTGACCAGCGGTTGCACCGCGGCGACCAGAGGGCGACGCACGTCGTCGTTCTCCAGCAGCAGCAACACCGCCTCCCGGATCTCGGGCGTGTCCAGGCCGGTACGCAGCAGCGTCAACAGGCTGCGTTCCACCTCGTGGTCCCGGTCCGCCACGGACAACCTCGCCAGCAGGTGTGCCACCTCGTCGAGATCGACGAGGTGACGCAGCCCGTCGCGGAACTCCGGCAGCTCCCACGCGACCCGGAGGGCCCTGGCGAGATTGCGATCCATGGACAACCCGCTACCCGTTGCCGACGTCCGGCGAAACCCCTCCGGCTCAGGACCCCACGTCCGCGCAGGTCCGGCGGCCCCGGCCACGATCGGCCCGGGACCTAGGATGGTCTCGATGACCGTTCACCAGGTACGACCCGACGACCTTCCCTCCGACGACGACCGGATCGACGAGGCCCTGCGGCTGCTCTCCGGCGTACCGGTCGAGCTCGATGTCGCCACCAAGCGGCTCAGCCGTGGCAGCGGCGTGTACGCCTGGTGGGCCGACCCGCTGGTCCTGCCCGATCTTCCAGGGCCGCCGAACGAGCACGTCCCGTCGCTGCGGATGCTGTATCTCGGGCGGGCGACCAGTCTGCGGGGTCGGATCCTGCGCAACCATCTGCGGCGGTCGGGCAGCTCGACGCTGCGCCGTACGCTGGCCGGGCTTCTGCTGGCGGAGGGCTACCGGACCACGTGGACCGATCGGGTCGTCCTGGTTCCGGAGGACGAGGCGCGGCTGACCGCGTGGATGTCCGCGCACCTGCGGTTGACGTGGGCCGAGGACCCGGAGCCCACGATCATCGAGGCCGAACTCGTGCGGCGTCTGCACCCGCCGCTCAACGTCCACGGCGTCGACCCGGAGCACCTTCAGGCAGCCGTGATCGCCGCCAAGGACGCGTACAACACCAGCAGTCGGCCGGACCAACCCCACTCGTGACGGCGTGCGGCCAGGCACCGGCCGGTCAGGTGCCGACGGCTGTCGACGCGTCACCGCCGGCCGGTCAGCTCGCGGTGATCGACACGGTCACGTAGTAGCCGTCGTCGCCGATCGCGGTCCGCCGGGTCGGGGCTGCTGGACACGGTCACCTGACGGATCGAGGGGCAGCACCCGGTAGGTGTCAGGCAGGCGGATCGGGATCGGGCTGCGGTGGGGTCCGGGTCAGGACGGCGTACCCGTGATATCCGGGGCCGAGGACGATGGTCGCCCGATGCTCCGGTGGGGCGCCGAAGGCACTGCTCTGCACCACGGGCACCACCGGAGCGAAGTCCGGTCCGCCGAGGTCGCCGGGGTCTGCCGCGTCACCGTCGCCCATGACCACTCCCGCACGTCGTCGATTCCTGCTTCCAGCATATCTTGCCTGCCACTATATTAGGTGGATGAGTTCTCGGGCGATGACCGAACCGGCCTTCTTCATCCTCACCGCACTGCTGGACGCCCCCCGTCACGGCTACGGGATCGTCGCCGAGGTCGCCGACCTGTCCCAGGGACGGGTGCAACTGAAGATCGGCTCGCTGTACGGGGCACTGGACCGGCTCGTCGGAGACGGCCTGGTCGAACTGGACCGCGAGGAGGCCTGGCAGGGACGGCTGCGCCGCTACTACCGACTCACCGAACCCGGCCGCGACGCCCTCGACGCCGAGGCCCAGCGGCTGGCCGCCAACGCACGCCTCGCCTCGACCCGGCTGCGCGACCGACGCGACCCGATCACCGGGACGTCCTCGTGAACCGGCTGGAGGAACGCTACCGACGCGTCCTACGACTGCTGCCCACCGCCTACCGGCAGGAGTGGGAGGACGACATGGTCGCCGCCTTCCTGGACAGCATGGACACCGGCGACCCCGAGACCGCCGAATACCTGGCCGACTACGGACGACCCAGCCTGTCGGAGGTCGCCAGCATCGCCTCCCTGGCCGTCCGGCTGCGCCTCGGCGGCGCAGACGCGTCACCCCGCTCGTACGCCTGGGGCCAGGCCGTGCGCCTGGCGACCCTGATGACGATGCTGACCCACGCCGTCATGGTCACCGCCGGCATCGGCGTCACGCTCTGGCTCGCCGGGAAGATCACCTGGTTGCCGGCACCGGCATCGGACTGGGCACCCACCACCTCGTCGAGCGTCTGGCTCACCACCTGGAATCTCGCCGGCTACGCCTGGCTGCCCGCGTACCTGGCGCTGGTCCTCGGACAGCCGCGGGTGGCCCAGGCCGTCGCCCTGATCGCCGTGGTGCCCCCCGCGATCACCACCGTCGTGACCCAGGCCGCCGGAGACACCCCACTGACCGTCTCCCCCTGGGCGATGCGGCTCGTCGACGTCCTGCTGCTCCTGGGAATGACGGCCTTCCACCAGGGTGCCCCACCGGTGCCCCGTCGACCCTGGCTGCTCGCCCTGCCGATCGGCATCATCCTGGTTCCCGTACCGCTGTTCACCCTCCAGGCGGTCGCACCGGCGCTCCGGCTGCTGGACTGGCCGGGCCTGTCCTGCGCGGCGGTCACCGTCGCCATCGTGGTCCACCTGACGGTACGCGGACCGCGTCGCCCCGCCCGTGCGCTGCCGTGGTCGCTGGCGCTCACCCTGCTCGCCGTGGCCACCGTCGCCCTGCGGGCCGTGACCCTGACCGACTACCACCACCAGATCCAGCGCACCGCACTCACCACGATCGCGTCGGTGGAGGTCGTCGCCGTCCTGGCGGTGGGCGTACCACTCGCCGTGCTGGCCCGACGGGCGCTGCGCCGACTCCCTCCGGCCGCCGCCGCGACGTAGGGTCGGATCCATGCTGGAGTCCCAACGCGAACGCGTCCCTCTCAACGACGGCGGCGAACTGGACACGGCGCTGGCGTTCCTCGCCTTCGCCCGGTCCTGCGTCCTCAAGAAGGTCGACGGTCTGGACGACGAACAGCTACGACGCCGTCTGGTCGTCTCGGACACCACGCTGCTGGGACTGGTCCGGCACCTGACCGACGCCGAACGCTACTGGTTCGGGTACACCCTGGCCGGCGACGCCCGTCACGCCGACGTCGACTTCGCCATGGCGGTCGCTCCGGACCTCACCGGGGCGCAGATCGTCGACGACTACCGTCGCGCGATCGCCGAGAGCGACGCGCACATCCACGCGGCGGACGGCATCGACAGCCGCACCGCCCAGCCGGTGGACGACGGGCCGCGCACCCTGCGCTGGGTGCTCGCCCACATGACGAGCGAGACCGTCCGACACGCCGGGCACGCCGACATCCTGCGGGAGCTCGTCGACGGCGTCACCGGACGCTGAGCAGCCCCCTGGTCAGCTCTCGGCGGCCGGGTCGGCGGTCGACTGCGCCGGCCAGAAGGGCCACTCCTCGAACGCGACGCAGCGACCGTCCTCGGCGAAACGCATGATCCACAGATCGCGGTACTCCTGGGGGACCCGGTCGCCGTAGCGGACCTCCAGCCGCGCCACCGCGGTGTCGCCCTCCACGGCGACGATCTCACTGGTCATGTGGAACACCTCGTCGGAGCCGGTCCGCTCGTCCTCCCACATCGCCGCGATGGCCTCCAGGCCGATGACCGGTGTCCGGTACGGTCCCTGCTGGTAGCTCGCCTGCGGCGTGAAGATCGTCGCGAGTACGTCCGTCCCCGGCGTCCGCCACGCCTGTTCGTAGGCCGCGAGCCAGCCGGTCACCTGTTTCCTGTCCACGGATGCCAGCTTGCCACTCGACCGGGCGGCCGACGGTGATGTTCGGTCACTCCGTGACACCGGCGGGGCTCAGCGCCGTCGCCGCCGCCGTCTGCCGCCCGTCGACCGCGCTGCTCGACCCACACCCGGGTCCGCCCTGACGACCGGCCCGCGCCACCGGTGACGGCCCGACGTGGGCGGCGGGACGACCTCGGCGCGTACGCGAGAAAAATCCGGCGCGCTCAGACCGGACAACCGATAGGTTGCCGCCCATGGGCAGAATCCTCTCTGTCAACCTGGCCGTGCCGGAGCGAAGCACCGCCAAACGGGTCGGCATCACGGGCATCAACAAACAGCCGTTCGACGGCCCCGTGGCGGTCCGCGCACCCGGCCCGAAGACCACCGGGCTGCACAGTGGACTGGTCGGTGACCAGATCTTCGACATCGAGCACCACGGCGGTGACGACCAGGCGGTGTACGCGTACGCCCGCGAGGACTACGACTGGTGGGAAGGCCGACTCGGCCGGGAGCTGCCCGGCGGAGTCTTCGGCGAGAACCTCACGACGGTCGACGTCGACGTGAACGGCGCGGTGATCGGCGAGAGATGGACCATCGGCGACGACCTCGTGCTGCAACCGACCTTCGGTCGCATCCCGTGCGTCACGTTCCAGGCCAAGATGGCCGAGCCCCACTGGCTCAAGACGTTCACCCGTGAGAACCGCCCCGGCGCCTACCTGCGCGTCCTGGCGCCCGGCGAGATCCGTGCCGGAGATGCGGTCACCGTGACGGACCGGCCGGCCCACGGCGTGACGATCGCGGACGCCTTCCGCGCCTACATGACCGCACCGGAACTCGTGCCCACGCTGCTGGCGATCGACGGTCTGCCCGACGACCTGCGGGAGGTCCTGGGCAGCCGGACGTGACGGTCGGGATGCCCGACGACCGGCAGGCCGGACGCCCGTCAGTGCCGGCGTGGGACCACCAGCCCGCACTCGTAGGCGAACACCACGAGCTGCGCGCGGTCCCGGGCGTGCAGTTTCACCATGGCGCGGTTGATGTGGGTCTTGGCGGTCACCGGGCTGATCATCATCCGCGCGGCGATCTCGTCGTTGGACAGGCCCCCGGCGACCAGGACGACCGCCTCCCGCTCGCGAACGGTCAACCGCGTCACCGCGGCGCGGTCCATGGGCGGCGGTTGAGTGACGTACCGATCGATCAGTCTGCGGGTGATCGACGGAGCGAGCAGCGCGTCACCGCGCGCGGCGACGCGGACGGCGGACAGGAAGTCCTCGGGAAGGATGTCCTTGACCAGGAAACCGGCCGCGCCGGCCCGCAACGCATGGAAGACGTACTCGTCGAGGCCGTAGTTGGTCAGGATGACGACGTGCACTCCGGCCAGGTCCGGATCCGTGGCGATCCGCCGGGTCGTCTCGATCCCGTCGACCACGGGCATCTGTACGTCGACCAGCGCCACGTCCGGCAGGTGTTGCCGGGCCAGCGCCACCCCGTCACGACCGTCGGCGGCCTCCGCCACCACCGTGATGTCGTCCTCGGCATCGAGCAACGCCCGGAATCCGCTGCGGATGAGCGGCTGGTCGTCGACGAGCAGGACCCGGATCACGACGCTCCGGGAACGGGAAGCTCGGCGTACACGGTGAAGCCGCCCTCGCTGCGCGCCCCGGCGTGAAGCCGGCCGCCCAGCGCCGCCACCCGTTCCCGCATCCCGACCAGCCCCACACCGGTCCCGGACGCGAACTGCGGCACCGCAGAACCGTCGTCGTCGACCCGCACGACCACCACGTCGGTGCGGTACTCGACCCGCACGCAGGCGGTGGCCGCCGCGGCGTGCCGACCGATGTTGGTCAGCGCCTCCTGCACGATCCGGTACGCGGTCCTGTCCACCGCCTCCGGTAGGACCGTCCGGGCACCCTCGATGGTCAGGCTGGTGTCGAGAGTGGTCGTCCGCGCCTGAAGCACCAACTCCGCCACCTGGTCGAGCCCGTACCCGGCGGTGGTGCCCTCGTCGCGCAACGCCTCCAGCGTCGCGCGCAACTCGCGGGATGCCGCACGCCCGGCGTCGCGAATCACCAGCAACGACTCCGGCACCTGCTCGCCCTGCTTCTGAGCCAGGTGTACGGCTGCTTCGGCCTGCACCTTGATCACCGAGATCTGGTGTGTGAGGCAGTCGTGCAGCTCCCGTGCGATGTGCAGCCGCTCCTCGTCGGCACGGCGCAGCGCCGTCTCCTCCCGGGTACGCTCGGCCTCGTCGGCCCGACGCTCCGCTTGGCGAAGTGCTTCGCCCGCCGCACCGGCAGCGATCAGCCAGGCCAGTTCGAGAACGCCCCTGGAGCTGTCGAACGCCTGCCTGATGTCGAGTGGGCCGGCGATCATCGCCGCACCGGGCAGCACCACCAGCATGACCACGCTCATCAGCACGGTGGCTCTGCGGTGCCCCGCGCGGACGGCCGCGTACACCGCGACCAGGTACGCGACGGCGAAGACCGGGAAGCCTGCGGCCTGGTAGCCGATCGCGCACGCGCCGGTGACGACAAGTACGACGACCGGAGCGCGTCGTCGCGCGGCCAGCGCCAGGCCACCGGCGACCAGCAGCACGACGCCGACCGGGTCGACTCCGGTCGCGGCACGCTCGGCGGACAGTCCCGTGATCAGCAGGATCGCTGCCACGGCGACTCCGGTCAGCCAGTCCCGCACACCGATCCGGGCGCTGCTCATAGCCGCAATCTAGTCGGGCCCACGGCCGGGCGACTCGTCCACGCGGACGAGCCGGGACTACCACGAACGCGGTACCTCCCCGCCGCCCTGCCGCCCCGGGCGCACCCGGCCTGCCGTCCGCACGGCAGCGCAGAAGGCCCACGCCGGCACGACGCCAGGTGGTGACCGAACGGACAGGATCAGGACACCCCCACACCGGGCCCGAAGGAGGACCTCGTGATCGTCACCGACCTGCTCGCCACGTCCGCCGTGGATGCGTACACCCCGACCGGGGGCCGCGTCGTGGCCACCCTCGCCGCACTCCTCGCGCTCGGCGGCGCGATCACCGGCGTCCTGGCGACGCCCCGGCGCGGCGGACGGTGGCGGCCGATCCTTGCTCTGGCGGCAGGTGCGCCGGCCCTCGTCGTCGGCGCGCTGGTCGTCGCCACCGCCGACGGGGGGCCCGGCACCGGAAACGGCATGGTCGGCGGGTACGCCGCCGTGGTGCTCGGCCTGACCGCCACGGTCCTCGGCGGGCTCGCAATGGTTCGTTCCCGCCGCACCGACTGACCCGGGATCCAGGGTCTTCGTCTCCGGCGGCCATGTGTCAGCATCACGTCCATGTCTGAGCTGACCGTCCGGAGCATGACCGAGATCGAGTTCGGTCAGTGGCACTCCAGCCTCGTCCGCGTCTACGCCGACGAGCAGGTGGCGGCCGGGAACTGGTCCGCCGAGAATGCCCTGCAGATGGCCCGCCACAGCAACGAGACTCTGCTGCCGGACGGCTTCACCACCGCCGGCATGGTGTTCCTCAAGGGCGAACTCGACGACGGGACCGCCATCGGGGTGCTGTGGATCGGGCTCACCCATCCTCGGGGCATCGCTGACTGTGCGTTCCTCTACGACATCGAGGTCGAGTCGGCGCACCGGGGTGCGGGATACGGACGCAAGCTGCTGGCCGCCGGCGAGGACGTCGTCCGCCGGCACGGCGTCTCGGCCCTCGAACTCAATGTGTTCGGTGACAACGACCGTGCTCGGCGGCTCTACCAGAGTTCCGGCTACCGGGTGGTCACGCAGCAGATGCGCAAGACGCTGACCGACGAGCGGTGAGCGGCGCCGTGAACGGCGATGGTGGTCGCGGTCGGCCGACGCGCGGCAGGTGACGGTGCCGCTCCGGCGAAGGGGCTAGCCTACGGACATGGCGAGCGCCGAGCTGGATGAGTTGATCGTGGCGGACGCCGAGGAGCTGCGCGCGTGGTTGTCCGCCAACCATGCGACGTCGCCCGGTGTCTGGCTCGCCCTGACCAAGAAGGGCGGCACGGTCACCACGCTGACCTGGCAGCAGGCGGTCGACGAGGCGCTGTGCGTCGGGTGGATCGACGGGCAGGCCAAGAAGCGGGACGAGGAGACGTCCTGCATCCGGTTCACTCCCCGCCGACCGCGCAGCATCTGGTCGCAGCGCAACGTGTCGCACGTGGCGCGGCTGGAGGAGCAGGGTCGGATGTTGCCCGCCGGGCGCGCCGCCGTGGAGGCCGCGAAGGCGGACGGGCGGTGGGCCGCCGCGTACGCCCCGTCCTCGGAGGCCGAGGTGCCCGAGGACCTCCTCGCCGCGATCGCCGCCGAGCCCGCCGCCCAGGCCATGTTCGACGTGCTCACGAAGACCAACCGGTACGCGCTCGTGCACCGCCTCAATTCCGTGAAGCAGGCCCGGACCCGGGAGCGGAAGATCGTCGAGTTCGTCGCGATGTTGGCCCGGCACGAGACGTTCCACCCGCAGAAGGCCACACCGCCGCAGTCGACGTCCGCCTGAGCGCCTGCTGCCGGTGGCCGGCGGGTGGGCGCACTATCGTTGCGGCGTGCGCATCCGTTTCGACATCCCCGCCGATCCCGCCTACCCCGGCCGCGTGGCCGCCGCGATGAGCAGCGACCAACTGCGCAGGTACGCCTCCGTCGGCGCGGTGCTGCTGACGGTCGGCGTGATCGGGCTGGTGGTCTCGCGGGGGTCGTCGTGGGGCGAGCAGATCACGCCGCTGTGGATGGCGATGGCCGTCGGTGGTCTGCTGGCGATGTTGTACTGGCCGTGGGTGCGGTTGCGGGCCCGGCGCCGGTCCGGCGGCTATGCCGTGGACGGCAGCTACGACATCACCGACGAGAACATCATGATGCGCAGCGGCTCGGAGTCCGGTGGCATCGCCTGGGAGGGTGTCTCCCGGGTGAAGGACACCCCCGAGTTCTGGGTCGTGTACGTCGACCGGATGCCGGCGACGGTGATCCCCCGCCGCCTGATGTCCGCCGGGGACGCCGAGACGTTGCGGACCTTCATGGCCGCCCGTGGGTTGCTTCAGGACGACGCGCCCCGGCGCTGAGCCGCGCTACCCGCAGAACTCGGCGTGCAGGTCGGCGTACGGCCGACGCCGGTCCCGGTACCGCCAGGGTCTGCCCACGACGATCTCGGCACAGCAGTGCGTCCCGGGTACGCGGGCGCGATGTGCCGGGCACTCCTCGGCCAGGGCGCGTACCTGCTCGGCTGCCCGCTCGTACGCCGTACGGCTGCCGGTGAGCACCAACGTCTCGGCGGCCACGTCCCACCGCAGATGGTCACGGAACTCCCGATGCCAGCCCCGCTCGTGCTCGGTGTCCGACAGCACGGGCCACGCGTTCCCGGGCAGGTCCACGGTGTGCGGACGTCCCGGGCCCAGCCGGGACCGGACCTGTTTCCACCGTGACGGCGGGAACGCGAGCCGGTGGTGCACCAGCACGAGGTCGAGCGGACGTCCCCACCCGCAGTCGTGACGCGCACCGGCACGGCGCAACGGAAGGTAGACGATCGTGTGCGGTGATCGGGCGGCCAGACCCCAGGCCAGGGCGAACATCGTCGCGGTGGGCGCGTCGAGGCAGAACTGGGCGCCGAGACGACCCTCGTAGAGGCCGGCGGATCCCGGCAGCCTCACCGGGCGTACGACGCGGTACTGCTGGTGCCCGAGCCGGACCGTACTGACCAGCACCCGCCAGGGGTGTCCGTCCAACCGTCGACCCACGCCCCACAGCCTCCCCGTCGCTCACCGTCCGCCCTTCGCGTCGAGCATTGTCGCCGCAGCGGCCACCGAACGGCGACGGGATTTCTACCCGGTTGTCCGGTGCCCGCTGCGACGCCGACTCAGAGGGGACCCAGGACCTCGTCGGGTGCGGCGTCCAGGGAGAGCGTTTCGAGGACCTGGAGCAACTGTCGCTCCTCGTACCGGAAATGGCTCTCCATGATCGCGGCGACACCCTCCAGGTGGCGATCCAGCTCGGCGACGGGCGCGGCCCGGTCGATGGCGGCCTGGAGGCCGCCGAGCAGGTGCGCGATCATCGAATGGTCCTGGCGGAGATAGCGCAGCACGGGCGCCAACTCCGGGTGGGCCGCCTCGATCGCCGGGAACAGTGTGGCGTCCTCGCCCCGATGGTGTCCGTCGAGGGCAGCGCAGAACCCGTGGCAGTACAGCAGCAGGTCACGGGTGGCCGCCTCGCCGGATGTGCCGTCGGCGATCGCGGTGCGGACGAGGTCGAGCGCCTTGCGGAGGCGGCTGTGGACCTGGCGAAGTTCGTAGCTCCAGGCGACGAGCCTGGTCGTCTCGCGCTCAGTCACGCGGAGACGAAGGATGCGACGTGAACACCGTCGGTCTCCCTCGGTAGGGCGCCTCCATGCCTGACACGGTCTGCCACCGGCACGCGACGCTCACCGGAGCATAGTTCATGGGTAGCCTGCCGTCGTGATCGATCTGGTCGAACGGCACACCGTCCTCGCGGTCGTGGTCGGGTCGCGGGCGTACGGGCTGCACGGCCCGGACTCCGACCACGACCGCCGTGGGGTGTTCGTGGCACCCACCCGCGCGTTCTGGCTCCTCGACAAGCCGCCCACCCATCTCGACGGACCGGCCGAGGAGCAGTTCTCCTGGGAGATGGAGCGGCTCTGCGTCCTGGCCCTGCAGGGCAATCCGACGGTGTTGGAGGTGCTCTGGTCCCCGCTGATCGAGGCGATCACGGTCGACGGGGAGGAGTTGCTGGCGATGCGGCGGGCCTTCCTGTCACGGCGGGTGGCGGAGACCTACGGCAACTATGCCCGTGACCAGCTCGACCGGGTGACGGCACGGCGGGAGCGGACCGGCGAGACGAACCACAAGCAGGCCATGCACATGATCCGGCTGCTGCTCGCCGGGGCGCACGTCCTGCGTACCGGTGAGGTCCTGGTCGATGTGCGGCACCTGCGCGAGGAACTCCTCGCGGTGCGGCGCGGCGACCTGGCCTGGGAGTCGGTCACCGCGTGGGCCGCCGACCTACAGGCCGCCCTCGCCGACGCGGCAGCTGCCACCGCGCTGCCGGAGCAGCCCGACCGGGCTGCCGTGGACCGTCTGCTGACCACCGTGCGGGAGAGGAACCTGCGATGACCGTCGACGTGCCGTCGTGGGCTGGATGCGGATCGGCTGTCTGGAGACGGACCTCGCGGTGATCGGGTGGCGTACCCGGCTGGGCTGAGTCCGGACGCCGGGTCGTCTGGCCCACCGACGACGAAGGGCAAGGAGATGTCTCCTTGCCCTTCTTAACGTATAGCGCACCAGGGGGCTTGCGGCAAGGCCCCCGGTATGCCGCAGAATCGGCCGGCCGAGGCCACAACCTGCGGAAACGGGGGCAGACGTGCGGGTGTTGATGTCGACTGACGGCAGTCCTGGGGAGGTCGGGCCAGGCCGCCCGGCGGTGTCGGAGGTGTCGCGATGACCGAGCGGTACGTGGTGGATCTTCAGGAGGTGGACGCGACGCGGCTGGCCGTGGTCGGTGGCAAGGGCGCGCATCTGGGCGAGCTGTCCCGCGTCGACGGCGTACGGGTGCCGGCCGGGTTCTGTGTGACCACGGATGCCTTCCGGCGGATCATGGCGGACGCGCCGGTCGACGCGCTGCTCGACGATCTGGCGAGGTCGGCGGCGGACGACTCGGAGGCCATCGGCACGCACAGTGCGCGGATCCGCCGGATCATCGAAGGGCTCAGCGTTCCGGCCGAGGTCACGGCCGCGATCACCGGCGCGCTCGCGTGGTACGGGGAGCAGACCGCCTACGCGGTGCGGTCCAGCGCGACGGCCGAGGACCTGCCGTCCGCGTCGTTCGCCGGGCAGCAGGACACCTACCTGAACGTGGTGGGGCCGCAGGCGGTCCTGGCGCACGTCCGCCGCTGTTGGGCGTCGTTGTTCACCGAGCGGGCCGTGGCCTACCGCCGGCGCCACGGCATCGACCACCGGTCGGTGCGGATGGCGGTGGTGGTGCAGCAGATGGTCTTCCCGCAGGCGTCCGGCATCCTGTTCACCGCCGACCCGGTCAGCGGCGACCGGAGGGTCGCCACCGTGGACGCCGGCTTCGGTCTCGGTGAGGCCCTGGTCGCCGGGTTGGTGAACCCGGACGTCTACCGGGTACGCGACGGCGAGATCGTCGGCAGGTCGGTGGGCACGAAGCAGTTCGCCGTGCAGGCCCTACCGGCCGGCGGGACCGCGCAGGTGACCGTCGAGGCATCGCGGCGCACGCATCCGGCGCTGACCGACCCGCAGGTCATGGCGCTGGTGGAGCTCGGGCGACGGATCGAGGCGCATACCGGTCGGCCGCAGGACATCGAGTGGTGCCTGGCCGACGGCCGCTTCCACATCGTGCAGACCCGGCCGATCACCACGTTGTTCCCCGTCCCCGACCGCGACGACACCGACAAGCACGTCTATGTCTCGGTGGGCCACCAGCAGATGATGACCGACCCGATGAAGCCGCTGGGCATCTCGGTGTGGCAGCTGACGGCCATGGCGCCGATGATCGAGGCGGGCGGCCGACTGTTCGTCGACGCGATCCGCATGCTGGCCGGCCCGGGCAGCGCCGCCTTCCTGGACATGATCGGTCGGGCCGACCCGTTGACCCGGGACGCGTTGCAGACCGTCCTGGATCGGGGCGACGTCGTCCCGACGGCGCCGGACGCCGCTGCCGCCGGTCCCCCGCCAGGCGTACCGCCTGCCCCGATCCCGACCGACCGGGCCGTCGTGGTCGACCTGGTCGCGCGCAGCCAGGCGTCGATCGCGGCGCTGCGGCGCGACATCGCGACGAAGACCGGGCCCGAGCTGTTCGACGCCCTGCTGGCGGCCTTCGAGGAACACAAGCGTGTCCTCGCCGACCCGCTGAGCATGAAGGTGATCATGGCGGGGATGGAGGCCGCCTGGTGGCTCCACGACCGGCTGTGGGAGTGGCTGGGTGAGAAGAACGCCGCCGACACGCTCACGCTGGCCGTACCCGACAACGTCACCTCGGAGATGGGTCTGGCGCTGCTCGACGTCGCGGACGTGATCCGCCCGTACCCGCAGGTGGTGACGTTCCTCAAGGGTGTCGACGACGACGGCTTCCTGGACCGGCTGCCCGAGGTCGAGGGCGGCGGCGAGGCACGCGACGCGATCGAGGCGTACCTGGACCGGTACGGGATGCGGGGCGTGGGCGAGATCGACATCACCCGGCCGCGGTGGCGCGAGCGTCCGAGCATGCTGCTGCCGGTGCTGCTGGACCACGTCCGCAACGTCGCACCGGGCGAGGCCGGGCGACGCGTGGCGAACGGGCGGCAGCGGGCGCGAGAGAAGGAGGAGCAGGTCCTGTCCCGGTTGCGGACCCTGACCGACGGACACGACAAGGCCGACGAGACCAAACGAATGATCGATCGGGTCCGCACCTTCGCCGGGTACCGGGAGTACCCGAAGTACGACATCGTCAGCCGCTACTACGTCTACAAGCAGGCCCTGCTGGGCGAGGCCGAGCGCCTGGTACGGGCCGGCGTGCTCGCCGAGGCGGACGACGTGCACTACCTCACGTTCGGTGAGTTCCACGAGGTGGCACGCACGCACCGGGTGGACGCCGGGCTCGTCCGGCAACGCCGGGAGGCGTTCCGCTCGTACCACGCGCTCACCCCGCCCCGGGTGCTCACCTCCGACGGTGAGGCCCTCAACGGGGCGTACCGTCGCGACGACGTGCCGGCCGGCGCCCTGGTCGGTCTGCCGGTCTCCACCGGGACCGTCGAGGGGCGCGCCCGGGTCGTCCTGGACATCGGGCAGGCCGACCTCGCACCGGGCGACATCCTGGTCACCGCCTACACCGACCCCAGTTGGTCGCCGCTGTTCCTCGGCGTCGCCGGCCTGGTCACGGAGGTGGGCGGCCTGATGACCCACGGCGCGGTGATCGCCCGGGAGTACGGCCTGCCGGCCGTGGTGAGCGTCGAGGGAGCCACCCGGTTGATCCGGGACGGGCAGCGGATCCGGGTCCACGGCACCGACGGGTACGTGGAGATCCTGCCCTGACCGGGGTCGAGGCGGCTCAGGTGAGAGCGGCGACGGCGGCGTGCAGCCAGGTCGATGCCGGGGCGTGCCCGACGGGTTGCGCCGTGCCGTTGATGGTGGCGGTCAGCGAGTGGTACCTGCCGAGCAGCGCGACGTGTCGGCTCACCTGCGGACCGGGGTCGGCGGCGGCGATCTGCCGCCGTACCTCGGTCAGGTCCTGGTCGCCGCTGCGACTCGCGGCAAGCGCCACCCACCGCGTCGCCACCTGCCGGGCCTCGCGGGAGTCGACCGGTACGCCGGCCTCGGCCGCGGCCCTGGCCTGCGCGAGGATCTCGACCTGCGCCGCGACGTCCGCCTCCGCCGACGGGTCCGCCCGCTCGCGGTCCGCCGTGCTGGCGAAGGTCTCGCCAAAGAACTCGCGGACCGCCTGCCGGAAACCGGGGTCGCGCACCAGGTCGGCCAGCTCGATCCACGCGTCCAACTGCTCGCCGGTGGGGTCCTCCGGCAGCCGGGGCCGCCACGGGCGCAGGTAGTCGACGAACTCCCGCAGGTCGAGACCGTCGGTGACCTCGGCCCAGAACTCCTCCACGAGCTGCTCGCGGTCGTCGTCGGACATCGACGCCAGTCGGTGCACGAGACTCACCTGCCCGGCCTCGCTGTCCTGCCGCACGACCGCCCGCAACACCGCCCGTCGGGTACGCAGGTGTCCCATCTGCCGCTCGACGAGCGCCAGATGGGCCCTCGCGAGATCCCGCACCGTGATCTCGTCGGCCAGCAACCGACGGATCTCGTCCAGCCCCGCGCCCAGGTCCCGCAGCGTCCGCACCAGTTCGAGGGCCGCCACGCCCCGCGCGTCGTAGCACCGGTACCCGGCAGCGGTGTACCCGGTCGGCGCGACGATGCCCTCGTCGGCGTAGAACCGGATGGCGCTGACACTCAGACCCGTACGCCGGGCCACATCCCCGATCGACAACCACTCGTTCATGACCACCACCTTGGCGTCTCAAGTCGCCTGAGAGTCAACAGCGGCCCCGGCAGCCGGCGCCGGCTCTAGCGGGCCAGGCGCTCCAGGAGTTCGCCGAGCAGTCCGCGTTCGCCCGGGGTGAGGTCGCCCGGGTCGTCGTCGACCAGCGCCCGCAACGTCAGGGCCGCGCTGGCACGGGTCGTGGAGGCGGCGGTGGAAGGCGTGTGCAGGACTCCGGCCAGCGCGGCCTCGCGGGCACGCCCGGACAGCCCGAAGTCCGGCTCCGGCTGGCTGATCAAGGTGAGCGTGATGCCGATGTTGGCGGCGAACAGTTGCTCGGCGGCATCGGCCGCCGGCACCTTGAGCAGGCCCCGGGCGGCAGCGGCGGTGAATCGCTCGCGCAACGCGGCGTGCGCGGGAGCGGTGACGGCGCAGGTCCTTCCCGGCTCGGCGCGGCCGTAGAGCAGCCCGTAGAACGAGGGGTGCTCCAGCCCGAACTGCACGTGCTTGTCCCAGCCACTACGCAGGTCGTCCAGCGGGTCGTCCGAATTCTCGACCGCCGTGTACTGGGTGAAGCCGTGGTTCGCCACGGCGTCGATCAGGCCCTGCTTGCTGCCGAAGTGGTGGTACAGCGTCGGGGCTTGCACCCCGGCGCGTTCGCACACCGCCCTCGTGGACACCGTGGCGCCGCTCTCCAGCAACTCGGCTGCGGCAAGGAGGAGTCGATCTCGCGCGCTCTGCATGCTTGCTACATTAGCTCATGTAGCGCTACATTGCTCGCTATAGCGGAAGGAGAAGTCCATGAGGACTTGGTTCATCACCGGTGGGACGCCCGGAGGGTTCGGCCTGGTCTATGCCGAGGCCGCGCTGGCACAGGGCGATCAGGTGGCAGTCACGGTGCGTCGGCCTTCTGAACTGCGGGAATGGGCTGCACCGTTCGGTGAGCGTGTGCTGGTGCTTCAGCTCGACGTCACCGACGCCGACCAGGTGCGCGCGGCGGTCACGACGGCAGAGGAGCGGTTCGGCGGGATCGACGTGCTCGTCAACAGCGCGGGCCGTGGCTGGTACGGCTCGATCGAGGGGGCCCCGGACGAGACCATCCGCCGCACGTTCGACCTCAACCTGTTCGCCGTGGTCGACGTGATCCGCGCGGTCCTGCCGGGTATGCGGGCACGCGGCGACGGCTGGATCGTGAACATGTCGTCGGTGGCCGGCCTCGTCGGCGCAAAGGGGTTCGGTTACTACGCGGCGGCGAAGTTCGCGATCGAAGGACTGTCGGAGACACTGCGCCAGGAGGTCGCACCGTTCGGCGTACGCGTGCTCGCCGTGGAGCCGGGAGCGTTCCGCACCAGCGCCTTCTCCTACTTCCGCGACGAGCCCGTCACCGAGACCGTCGACGCCTACGTGCCGATGGTCGAGACCGTCAAGGCGGCTTTCGTGGACGCTGACGGCAAGCAGGCAGGTGACCCTGTTCGTGGTGTGCAGGCCGTGATCAGCGCGATGAACGCTCCCGTTCCACCGCACCGGATCGTGCTCGGCAACTCCGGCTACGACGTCGTCGTCGCGATGCACGAGAACGCCCTCGCGGAGCTGCGCGCGAACGAGAAGCTGTCCCGCAGCGCTGACTTCGAAGACCGGAGAACGGACATGAACGACATCACTCTCCCCCAGGCCGTCGACACCTTCGTCGAGGCCACCAACGCGCACGACGTGAACGCGCTGGCCGCAGTCTTCAGCGCCGGGGCCACCGTGCGTGATGACGGAAGGGTCTGGGCCGGCGAGGCCGAGATCCGCGAGTGGATCCAGGGGCATCTGATCAACCCCAAGATCGTGCTCACGCCGACCTCGTTCGCGGACGACCGGCTGGTGGCCTCCGGGGACGGCGACTTCCCCGGCGGACCCCTGTCCTTCTCGTTCGTGTTCGGCATCAAGGACGACCAGGTCACCGACCTCGCGATCGCCCCCCTCTGATCCGTCCCGGCTGGGGGCAGCCTGAGGTCCGCCCCAGCCGTAACCGGCGAAGGCCAACTGCTCGATCGCGCACCCGGTCTCCTCGCGCAGCCTCGCAGAGGTCGCTCGCCGCGCCGACGCCCGGCGGGCCCGCCCGCCGTGTCCAGACCGGTTCGTTCAGGTGGGCGGTGTCAGGGAGGGCGACAGGTGGGCGCGTTCGCCCTGGGCGCCGAAGAGCGTGAGCAGCTCCGCAGCCTGAGAGTCGGCGCTGCCGATCTGGTGCGGGATCCGGGTGTCGAACTCTGCGGCTTCGCCGGGGCCCAGCCGGTATTCCTGGTCACCGAGGACGAGCCGGACACTTCCGTTGAGTACGTAGAACCATTCGTACCCCTCGTGGGTCTGCAGTGTCGTCGTGGCCGACTTCCCGGCCGGTGGATAGATCACCTTGTAGGCCTGGATGCCTCCGGCACGTCTGGTCAGCGGCACGACGGTGAAGCCGGATCGCCGTACCGGCCGCAGGTGGATGCGGGGATCGCCGGTGGGCGGGGCCGCGACCAGTTCGTCGAGCGCGACGCCGTGCGCTCGCGCCAGCGGCAGCAGTTGCTCCAGAGTCGGGCGCAGTTTCCCGTTCTCCAGACGCGAGAGCGTGCTTGCGGTCAGGCCGGTCTCCGCCGCCAAGGCGGCCAGCGAGATGTTCCGGGCCTGGCGTAGTGCGTGCAGGCGCGGGCCGACGCCCGCAAGGACATCGTGCGACGTGGCGTTCATGAACCCATCTTGCGGATCCGCAACGTTTCTCGCAAATAGGCAACGCCGCTGGTCATGCTGGCAGCGGAGGTAGGCAACCAATG
Source organism: Micromonospora sp. NPDC047793 (assembly GCF_040642635.1). Taxonomy (NCBI): domain Bacteria; kingdom Bacillati; phylum Actinomycetota; class Actinomycetes; order Micromonosporales; family Micromonosporaceae; genus Micromonospora; species Micromonospora sp. NPDC047793. The sequence continues at coordinate 123,174 of NZ_JBEYSG010000010.1, forward strand.
CTCACATCAGCAGCAACTTCGAGATCAGCAGCGCGGTGGTCGCGCACAGTCGCGGCAGGTCACGACGCGGCCACCCGGGACGACGCCGAGTTCGACCGTCAGTTCACGCACGAGACAGCCGACGTCGACGGTGTGAAGATGCACGATGTCACCGGCGGCACGGGCGAGCCGCTCGTCCTCCTGCACGGCGGGCCCCAGTCGGGGTACTCGTGGCGCGAGATCATGCCCACGCTCGTCACCACCGAGCTGGTGAACCTCCTCGCGAACGGGGCGGACCGATGACCGACGCGCCCAAGGCCGAAGCGTTCTGGGAACAGCACTACCGCGCCCGGCGCGGCGGCGGCACCGGGCACCCCAACCCGGTGTTGACAGAAACAGCCGAGACATTGCCTCCCGGCGATGCCCTCGACCTGGGATGCGGCGTCGGCGGCGACACCATCTGGCTTGCCCGGCACGGCTGGCAGGTCACCGCTGTGGATATCTCCACCGCCGCCGTGGAACGGGTGCGGGCACGCTCCCGGCAACTCGGCATCGACGGCCGGGTGACCGGCGAACAGCACGATCTGGCCCGGAGCTTCCCCGACGGGCAGTTCGACCTGATCTCCGCGCAGTACCTGCACACTCCCTTCACGCTGGATCGCGCGCGGGTACTGCGTACCGCGGCGCACGCGTTGCGTACCGGCGGTCATCTCCTGATCGTCGACCACGGCTCGACCGCACCCTGGTCGTGGAACAAGGATCCCGACACGCACTACCCCTCACCCGGCGAGACCGCAGCCGAGCTCGCCCTCGACCCGGACCGATGGTCCGTCGTACGCGCCGACACGCCGCACCGCCGGGCCACCGGACCGGGAGGCCGGACCGCCACCGTCACCGACAACGTTCTGCTCATCCACCGACATGATCGGAGAAGCTGATGTCGCCGACCGCCCGACCCAGGAGACGCAAGGACACCGGGCCCGCGTGGACCGCCCCCGGCGAGAAGGCCACCCTGGTCGGCTTCATCGACTACCTCCGCAACGCGATCATGGACAAGGTCGCCGACGTACCGGAGCCCGAGGTCCGCACCGCCGGCGTACCCTCCGGCACCAGCCTCCTCGGGCTGATCAAACACGTGACCGCCGTCGAGAGGTTCTACTTCCTCGAAGAACCGATCACCAACATGCGCCGCACGTTCCAGCCCACTCGGGACGACACCGTCGACGGCCTGCTCGCCGGCTACCGGGCGACGATCGCGCAGGCGAACCAGGTCATCGACACCTGGACCGATCTGACCCAGCCGGCACCCCGGCCGCCCGGCCGCGACGCCCTGCCGCCGTCGCAGCGATGGGTGCTGGTCCACATGATCGAGGAGATCGGACGCCACGCGGGGCACGCAGACATCATCCGCGAGAGGATCGACGGTTCCACCGGCCGCTGACAGCCACTGCGGCCAGTCCCGATCCCGTCCAGGCCGATCTGGAACGGCGCTCGAAGCGGATCTGAAGACAGGTGGCGGGCCGGCTCCCTGGAGGATCCGGCCCGCCCATGTCGAGGTGTCACTGCGCTAGCGGGTGGCACAGATGACGGCGGCGATCGGCGCGGGCAACGGGTACACCTGCTCGACCGGCAGCCGGGCGACGGCAGCCCGGTCGTCGCCGGCACGCACCAGGTCCCGGATCTGCCGCACGTCGGCGGTGACGTCGCGGATGGCCACCACCCAGTCGTCGACGTACCCGGCGACGGCCGGACCGGAGAGCCCCACCTGCAACGACCGGTACGGCAGCGCCGCCAGGCGCAGGGACCGTTCCGGATCCCACTGCACCCGTACCGGGCTGGTCTTGAGCTGCCGCGACCAGGCCGTACGGTCGGCGTGCACCTCCGGGTCGTAGTGACTGAGGCAGGCCCGCTCCAACGCCCACTCGAAACCCTCGCGGCGCAGGTCCACGGCGAGCACCCGCTCCTGGCCCTCCTTGGTGGCCCAGCCGCAGCGGTACATCATCCACAGGAACGACGGCTTGATCCACGTCATCCGTTCCCGCTTGAACGGGGCCACGAAGCGACCCGCCGCCACCGCCGGCTCCGCGATCTGCGGAGAATACGCCTGGTAGACGGTGATGGTGTCGGCCGAGTATCGGGCGCGGATCTGACGCAGGGGTACGGACATCCACCGATCGTCGCCGACCCACCCGAGCACGAGCCACCGAATTCGGCGGCGCGAACCGTCACATGGAGAAGCGGTTCACCCGCTCGGGACGCAGCACGATGCGGACCACTCCCCCGCTGCGCCACTCGTCGACCAGGCTCTGACGCGCCGGATCGCTCATGTCGTAATACCGCTCGGCGAGCCGGGTCGCCAACTCCACGCCACCGTCGTCGTGCAACGTGACCGGGCCCTCCACCGACACCCAGTGCTCGGGCTCGCCGGTCGGTGCGGCCACGACCACGGAGGCTCGGGGCCGCTCCCGGATCCGGTCCAGCTTCGGCGCGTCCGGCAGCGAGAACATCTGCAGATCCCCGTCATCGGTGACCTCGAACCACACCGGGCGCGGCGCGGGCCAGCGGTCGCCCCGGGGCGCCACGGTGAGGAAGGCGTGCAGCGGCCGGGCGAGCAGGGCGAGATCCTCGTCGCGGAACATGACCACCAGCCTAGGACCGGTGGCGTACGCCCGCAGGCTTCTGCCGTCGGCGAAGAATCTTGGCATGCCGCGTACACCGCTGCTTGGCTCGTGGACATGGAGATGCTGGTGTTGGGCGGCACGGCGTGGCTCGGGCACGAGGTCGCCCGGCAGGCGGTCGACCGGGGGTACGCCGTCACCTGCCTGGCCCGGGGCGAGAGCGGGACGGTACCGCCCGGCGCGGTCCTGGTGGCCGCCGACCGGGGCGATCCCGGCGCGTACGACGGGCTGCGCGACCGTGACTGGGACGCCGTCGTCGAGGTGTCGTGGCAGCCGCGCTTCGTGCGGGAGGCGCTGCGGGCCCTGGGGGGCCGAGCCCGGCACTGGAGTTACGTCTCCTCGGTCAGCGCCTACGCCGACCACGACACCCCCGGCGCCGACGAGTCGGCGCCCACGCTGCCCGCCACGAACCGCGACACGGTCGACCGCGAGGAGTACGGCGAGGCGAAGGCGGCCTGCGAACAGATCACCACGAGCGAGGTGGGCAACCGCGCCCTGGTGGCCCGCGCCGGGTTGATCGGCGGTCCGGGCGACCACAGCGGCCGGACCGGCTACTGGGTCGCCCGCGCCGCCCGCGACCCCGACACACCGCTGCTCGTACCGCGTGATCCCGACCTGTCGACCCAGGTCGTCGACGTCCGCGACCTGGCCGCCTGGCTGCTCGACAGCGCACGGGCCGGCACGGTCGGCACGTTCAACGCGGTCGGCCCGGCCGTACCCTTCGCCGAATGGGTCGCCCGGTCCCGGGCCGTGGCCGGCCACACCGGTCCGCTCGTGCACGCCGACCCCGCCTGGCTGGTGGCGCAGGGAGTGGCCGAGTACATGGGTCCGGAGTCGCTGCCGCTGTGGATCGCCGACCCGGCCGCACGCGGTTGGGCGGCCCGCAGCGGCGCGGCGGCCGAGGCCGCCGGTCTCCGCCACCGCCCGCGTACCGACCTGCTGGCCGACACCCTCGCCTGGGAACGTGCCGAAGGGCTGCACCGGGACCGCCGCGCCGGGCTGAGCAGCGCCCGGGAAGCCGCGCTGATCGACGCCCTGCGAGGTCTCGCCGGATGAAGGTTGCCCTCTCGGGCTGCGGTCGGCGGTCGTTCGAAACGAGGCTGTGGTTCCGGACAATTAGCCGGATCCGCGGGAGGACCGTCGTTGCCGTGGTCGATGCCCGCTTCGAATACTCGACACAAAAGAGCTTCGCCCTTACGCGCTGACGGCTCTCGGGAGGTGATCATCGCGGCGGCGGACGGCGCTGTCCTGCTCGACGTCGCCGGCCGTCGCAGGTGTTCGCGCTCGCGGCGCAGTGCGGCGGCGGCTACCAGGTCCGGCTGGCGTCGCCCGACGGGCACCAGGTCCACACCCGCGAAGGGGTCCGACTGCAGCGGGGCAGCGACGACTACGAGAAAGTCGTACCGTCTTGCCTCGAACATGAGGGAAGGCTGATCAGCAGATGCGACACCTTGGCCCAAGCGCTGGCAGTTCACTCGTCCTGCGTGGTACCGCGATGTCTCTCGGTGCGCTCCTCTTCGCAGGGTGTACGTCCCAAGCCGAATCGTCGGTCGAGCCGGCGGGTGAGCCGACGCAGGCTCAGGCTGCGTCCACCTACTTCGAGGAACCCGAGCAGATCGCCGGCATCCCGAGATCACCGGATGCCTTTTCCTCTTGGCAAGCACGGGAAAACACGAACATGCTCAGGGCGTTCGTCGAGAAGCCAACCGACACCCTGAGTGAGGTTTACAACAGCGAGACCAGCCTCACCGATACGATCCAGATCAGTGCAGTAGCAGGCACGGTGATCGACCCACCCGAGACATTGGACTGGATGTTCGCAAAGGCTCGCGACTTGCAGGATGTCCGACCAGCGGATCCCAGACCTTGGGGCGGCACGGCCCGCTGTGGCAGAAGCGACGAGGCCATGACCTATACGGCCACGCTCTGCGGCTGGGCCGACAACCACAGTGCCGGGATGGTGACGTTTGTATCTCTTGAGATGAAAGATCGTCGTGCCGACTTCGCCATGGTGCGCACGCAGTTCCAGAAGGGCAGCGCTGGCCTTCTTCCTCGACACGTTCGTCTTGACCATCGGGAGACGCAGCATCAGGACGGACAAGTTGATCTCATCACAACTTGGAATGCCGCACTGAGTCCCGAAGAATGCCTACACGCGGGACCATGTCGTCCGTTCCTCAGGGGGCACAGCCGATGATCATCGATGAGATGCTGGTGCGCATAAACGAGGGTGTCCAGTTGCACCACGGTCAGGGACGACGTGACGCCGCCCGCGACCTGTTCGCGCAGATCTGGGACGAGATCGGCGGCGAACACGGCGACCCCCTGCACGTGTGCGTTTTGGCGCATTCCATGGCCGACGTGCAGGACGACCCGCACCAGGAGTTGATCTGGGACACCCGGGCGCTGGCGGCGGCCGATCGGCTCACCGACGACCGGGCCGCGCAGGCCGGCGTACCCATGTCGGTTGCCGCCCTGTATCCCTCGCTGCACCTCAACCTGGGCGAGTGTCACCGCAAGCTCGGTGATCTCGGCCGTGCCCGCGAATGTCTCCAGCAGGCGCAGGCGGGTATCGGCGCGCTCGGTGACGACGACTACGGGCGACTGATCAAAGACGGCCTGGAGCGCTTGACGCGACAGTTGGCTGCCGAGTAGCCGCAGCTTGGTGCATCCCGCAGCCTTGCTGCCAGCCGTTGCCGCACGGTTTCCTGGTCGACGGTGGCGGTCAATGCCGCCCGAGGAGGTCACCCACCTCGGTCCGGGACGAGACGCCCAGCTTCCGCAGGATGTTCGAGACGTGCACGGCGGCGGTCTTCGGTGAGATGTAGAGGCGCCGGGCCAGCTCGGTATTGGTCAGCCCGTCGCTGATCAGTACTGCCACCTCCCGCTCGCGGGGGGTCAGGGCGGTCGGACCTGTGACCGCGGGTATCGCGTCGACCGGCGCCATGCCCAGTTGGGCGCGGACGTGGACGAGCTGGGCCACCCGCCAACCACGCCACTCGGCCAGCAGGGGTGCGGCGGCCTCCACCTGCGCGGCAGCCTCCTCGCGCTGGTCGTTGGCGAGCAGACACCGGGCGGCGCCGACACGTACGGTGCCACGGGTCGCCGGCACCAGGATGTGGGCGTCGGCGATGGACAGGTAGCCGGCCAGCGCCTCGACGTGCTGGCCGCGTGCCTCCGCGAGCTGAGCGTCGACGAGCGTCCGGTAGGCGTCCCAGACGTTGGCATCGAGTAGCGCGGCGGCCATCTGGTCGAGCCGGTGCGTCGGCAAGCCGATGTGCAGCGCGGCAGAGATCAGATCGTGGGCCGTCTCGTTGCTGCGCCACGGCTGCTCGGACAGGGCCGTGGTGAGTTCCTCCAGGCGCGCTTCGGCGCGTGGGAGGTCGCCGCGACGACAGGCGAGGTGGAACGTGAGGCTGGGAACCGTCGCCGGCCAGTTGTCGGGCAGCGCCGCCAGGTCCGTGACGAGCTGCTCGGTGTGGTCCAGCTCGCCGGCCTCCAGATAGAGCCCGGCGAGGAAGACCCCGTGATAGTCGGCCCAGCGGCCCCGGCGCCGGTAGCTGCGGTCCTGCTCGCGCCCCTCCTCCAGCGCCCCGGTGGCGGCGCGCAGGTCGCCGGCCCGCACCGCGAGCCGGGCTCGGCCCTGGAAGTAGGTGGCCACCGCGAGTGACTCGAAGCCGGCTCGCTCGGCGTCGACCCGCATCCGTTCCAGTGTTTCGGCCTGCTCGGTCGGCGAGGTGGGTGGCTCGCCGTGCACCAGGGCGTCGAGGGCGCGGGCCGCCAACACCCACTCGCCCGCCTTTTCGGCCTCGTCGACGAGAGCGGACAGGATCTTGCGGCCGTCGGCGGCGGTCTGCGGGCGCTCGACAAGCGTCGCACCCTTCTCGACCAGCGCGGCCAGGCGTACGGCTGGCAGGTCGAACTGCTCCGCCAGCGCCAGCGCGCGGTCGGACCAGAGCAGCACGGCGTCGCAGTCGCCGCGCAGGTACGCCGACTGGGCGATCGCGGTCATCGCCCGCGCCTGGTCAGCGCCGGGGGGAAGCTGCGCGATCAGGGTCCCGATGTCGTGTGTCAGCGCGCGCATCTCGTCGGTCTCGCGGGACTCCCACGCGATGCGGACCAGCAGGTACAGCGACTCGGCAAGGTCGGTCGTGGTGTCGGCGAGGTCACGCCAGCGCCGGCCGTACCGCAGGGCGTCGTCCAGCAGCCCGGCCAACCACGCCGCTCGGGCGGCCGAGGCGAGCAGGTCGGTGGCCTCGGGCAGCTCGTCGAGGCCCATCTCCGCCAGTTGCAGGGCCTGGTAGGCGGAGCCGATGGAGAGGAAGAACTCAGCGCCGCGACGGGCCGCCGCGATCATGTCGTCGTACCGGCCGGCGCCACGGGCGTGGTGCGCCACCATGGCCGGGTCGGAGGCACCACCGCTCAGGAGTACGTCGAGTGCCCTCTCGTGTAGCCGGCGGCGCTGCCGGCCGAGCATCTGGTCGACGATCGCCTCGCGCACCAGTGCGTGCCGGAACGCGAACTCGTCGTCGCCGGACTCGACCAGGACGCCCCGGGTGACCAGGTCGCGTAACACGGCGATGAGCTGGTCCTCGCCCACACCGGTCACGTCGGCGAGCAGGTCGAACGGGATGCGGTGGCCGAGCACGGTGGCCGCCTCGACGATGCGGTGGCTGACCGGGTCGAGGTCGTCGACCTGTCGGCGTAACACCTCGGCGAGACTCCACGGCAGCGGTTGCGCGACCAACGCCTCCACGTCGTTCCCGGGCAGCGCACGCAGCAACTCCTCCAGGAAGAACGGGTTGCCGCCGGTGCGGTGGTGCAGTGCCGCCACGGCGCGCAGCGGCGCCGGAGCGCCGGTGGCCGCCGCCAGCAACGCCGCGGTCTGTGCGGGGGTGAGACGGTCCAGGCGGACGTGGGTGACGGTGTGCCGGCGTTCCATCCGGGCCAGCAGGCCCGCCACCGGTTTGCGACGGGTCACCTCGTCCGGCCGGTACGTTCCGATGAGCAGCCGTGGCCCGCGCTGGTCGGCGATCCGCTCGAACAGCGCCGCGCTCTCCGAGTCGGCCCAGTGCAGGTCCTCGAAGACGATGACCGCAGGGGAGTCGCCGATCAGGTCGGCCAGGATCGCGAGGCCGGTGTGCAGGCGCTCGACCGGGCTGCGCCGCGGGTCCGCGAGTGCCGCGAGCTGCTCCTCGTCGCTGCCTGGACGGCCGTCGATGGCGCCCAGGAGCACCTCGTACGGTCGGGACAGCGAGCCGGGTTCCGCCTGGCCGACCAGCACCACGGTCTCCGGCGACACGGTGGTCAGCAGCTCGTGCACCAGCCGGGTCTTTCCGATGCCCGGCTCGCCCGCGATGAGCGCAACCGCCGGCTCCCGCGCCGAAGCGAGCTGCGCCAACCGGCGCAGCTCGCTGTCCCGCCCGATCATCACTGGGCTGGCACCGCCGCGGATGGTTCGCACGACGTGAGGTTACCGGCGGGCTGGCCACGGACGGCCGGGGTGTCACGGGCCCGGTGGGCCCGGCGGGCGGTGGTGAGTAGGCGCTCGCTGTCGGCCTCGGCGATCAACTCGCGGCGACGATCGTTCGCCAGAGCCAGCATCGTGCCCGGGTCCATCAACATGGCTTGTCTCCTTGTCAACCGCTGATGGATCAATCGTCGGTTGACACCGGTGCGGCCACATCGGGCAACACGTACCTATCTTCACTGCTCACCGGGGTTTAGCGGAGTGCGCGGGCCGCCTAGGCATACCTAGTGCCGGCACGCTTCAGGGCCGTCCACCCGTGGAGGTCACCGGATGCGGGGGCATCGGCGGCTGCCGCGTGCCTGGTGGTCAGCATCGTTGCTGCGGGCGCCGTGGGCAGACAGAATCGTGCCCCCGACGGGTCCGTCGGGGGCACGAGGTGTGTCAGGCGTACGCGGTCAGGCGTCCAGGGCGCCGGCCGCGCGGCCCTCGTGAAGGGTGAGGTTGCGGCCGTCGGACGGGTCGAACAGGTGGATCTTCTCCAGGTTGAACCAGACCCGCCGGTTCTCCCCCTCGGTCACCGTCGACTCGGCCGACAGGCGGGTGACCAGGTTCGATCCGCCACCGGCGAAGTCGGCGGCACCGGTGTCGGCGGCCAGCTCCTCCAGCTCGGCGGCGGTGGCCCGCTCCCCCTCGACGGTCAGATAGACGTACTTGTCCGAACCCATCGACTCGACGATGTCCACCGGTGCCTCGAACTCCATGCCCCGGCGTCGGGTCTCGTCGTCGATCAGTTCGGCGTCCTCGAAGTGTTCCGGCCTGATGCCGAGGATCAGGTCCCGGGAGGCGTCGGCGGCCTCCAGTTCGCGGCGGATCCGGTCGCCGATCGGCACGTCACCCAGGGCGGTACGCAGGGTGCCCTCTTCGATGGTGGCGGGCAGGAAGTTCATCGACGGGGAGCCGATGAACCCGGCCACGAAGAGGTTGTTCGGGTTCTCGTACAACTCCTGCGGCGGGCCGACCTGCTGGACCGCCCCACCTCGCATGATCACCACGCGGTCGCCGAGGGTCATCGCCTCGGTCTGGTCGTGGGTGACGTAGACGGTGGTGGTGCCGAGCTTCTTCTGCAGGCGGGACACCACGGTCCGCATCTGCACCCGCAGCTTGGCGTCCAGGTTGGACAGGGGTTCGTCCATCAGGAACGCCTTGGGCTGACGGACGATCGCCCGGCCCATCGCGACCCGCTGCCGCTGCCCGCCGGAGAGGTTGGCCGGACGCCGGTCCAGCAGCGACGTCAGTTCGAGGACCTTGGCCGCCTCGTCGACCTTGCGGTTGATCGTCTCCTTGTCCAGCTTGGCCAGCCGCAACGGGAACGCCATGTTCTCCCGCACGGTCATGTTCGGGTACAGCGCGTAGGACTGGAAGACCATCGCGATGTCCCGGTCCCGGGGGGCCTTGTCGTTGACCCGTTCGCCGCCGATGCGCAGGTCACCGGAGCTGATGTCCTCCAGCCCGGCGATCATGTTGAGGGTGGTGGACTTGCCGCAGCCGGAGGGACCGACCAGGATCACGAACTCGCCGTCGGCGATCTCCAGGTCGACGTCCCGTACCGCTGTGGTGCCGTCCGGGAATTTCTTGCTCACCTTGTCGAGCACGATGTCAGCCACGAGTAATCACCTATCCCTTGACGGCGCCGGAGGTCAGGCCGGAGACGATGCGGCGTTGGAAGAAGAGGACGAACAGGATGATCGGTACGGTGATCACCACGGCGGCCGCGCAGATCGCCCCGGTGGGGTCCTCGAACTGCGACTCGCCGGTGAAGAACGACAACGCCACCGGCACCGTGCGCGAGCGTTCGGTGGAGGTCAGCGAGATGGCGAACAGGAAGTCGTTCCAGCAGAAGATGAAGACCAGGATCGCCGTGGTGAAGACCCCGGGTGCGGCGAGTGGGGCGATGACGCGCCGGAACGCCTGGCCCTGGGTGGCGCCGTCCATCTTCGCGGCCTTCTCCAGATCCCAGGGGACCTGCTTGAAGAACGCGGACAGCGTGTAGATCGCCAGCGGCAGTGCGAAGGTGATGTACGGCAGGATCAACCCCGGCCAGGTGTCGAAGAGCCCCAACTGCCGTTCGATCTCGAACAGCGGCGAGACCAGCGACACCTGCGGGAACATCGCGATCAGCAGGGCGACGCCGACGAGCAGGCGCTTGCCGGGGAAGTCCAGCCGGGCGATCGCGTACGCGGCCATGGTGCCGAGCACGACCGCGATCGTGGTGGCGATCAGCGCGATGCCGATGGAGTTGATCAGCGCGCGGACGAACTGGTCGGTGGCGAAGATGTTGCGGTAGTTCTCCAGCGTCCACTCGCGCGGGATGAAGTTGCCGTCGGTGAGCGTGGCCGGCGTCTTGAACGACAACGACATGATCCACAGCACCGGGACCAGGGCGAACACGACCACGATCGTGTTCATCACGCCCCACTGGAGCTTGGCCTTGGTGGTGTCAGCCATCTCAGCGCCTCTCCCCGTCGTCACTGCCGGGGGCAGCGGTACCGAACAGCTTCACGAAGATGAACGCGATGATCGCCACGGCGATGAAGATCAGCACCGACATGGTCGAGCCGATGCCGAGGTTCAGGCCCCGGATCAGGTTGTTGTAGGCGATCATCGACACCGACGAGGTCTCGTTGGCCCCGTTGGTCAGCACATAGATGTTGTCGAAGACCCGGAACGCGTCGAGGGTGCGGAACAGCAGAGCGACCAGGATCGCCGGCTTCATCACCGGCAGCATCACCTTGGTGAACCGCTGCCACGCGGTGGCCCCGTCCGTGGAGGCCGCCTTGAGCAGGTCCTCCGGCACCAGCGCCAACCCTGCCATCAGCAGCAGCGCCATGAACGGCGTGGTCTTCCAGATCTCCGCCAGCATGATGATCGCCAGCGAACTGGCCCGTTCGGTCAACGGTGCGCCGTCGGAGAAGAGGTTGGCCAGGTAACCGGTGCCGGGGGTCCACGCGTACCGCCAGGAGAAGGCGGCGACGACCGTGACGATCCCGTACGGGATCAGGGCCGCCGTCCGCACGATGCCCCGGCCGACCAGCGTCCGGTGCATGACCAGCGCGAGCCCCATGCCGAGCACCAGCTCCACCGCGACGGTGACCACCGTGATCAGCATCGTCACGCCGAACGCGGTCCACCAGAAGTCGTTGGTCAGCACGGTGACGTAGTTGTCCAGGCCGACGAACTCCCGCTCGTCGGGGAAGCGCAGGTCGAAGCGCTGCAACGACAGCCACACCGAATAGAGGATCGGATAGCCGGTCACCGCGACCATGACCAGCGCGGCCGGCGCGCACAGCAGCCAGCCCAGTTTCCGTTCGGCCCGCTTGTTCTCGCTCAGCGGGGCCTTACCGGAACGACGGGACCGCTGCGCGGGCACCGATCGGGCCGCGTCGGTCGTCTCGTCGACCGTGTCGGTGCCGCTCGTCGTGGTTCGCTCGGTCACGGCAGAACCCCCCTCGACTCCAGCGCGTCCGCGATGGCGTCGCGCAGCTCGTCCGCGGTCGCGGGCGGGTCGATCGCCGACGGCGGCGACAGGATCGCCGACATCACCGTCGAGATGCTCTGGTACGCCGGAGTCAGCGGCCGGACCGCCGGGTCCTGCAACTGTTCGAGGATGGTTTCCTTCATCGGGTACGCCTCGTCCATCTCCGGGTCGTCGTACACGCTCTCGATGGTCGGCGGCACGCCGTCGTTGATCGCCGAGAACTTCTGGCTCTCCGCGTTACGCAGGCACTTGGCCGCCTCGAAGGACTCCGCCGGGTGCTTCGAGTGCGAACTGACCGCGAGGTTGATCCCGCCGATGGTGACCCGGCCCGGCGTGCCCTCGTCGATGCCGGGCACCCGCGCCCAGGCGACCTGCTCGGCCAACTGCGGGTTGGCCTCCTGCATCGCCGGATAGACGAACGGCCAGTTGATCTGGAAGGCGCCGTTACCGGCCTGGAAGTCCAGCCGTACCGGGTCCTCCATGGCGTTGCTGAACGACGACGAGGTCACCCCGGAGGTGGCGAAGTCGCGGAGCTGCTCCAGCGCCCGCACCGCACCCTCGTCCATCGCGGCCTCGGTGCCCTCGGCGTTGAGGATGTTGCCGCCGGCACTGGCGACCAGGGTGTTGTAGAGCACCACCAGGCCCTCGTACTGGGCACCCATGGTCAGCACCTGGTGCGGCTGGCCCTGCTCCTTGAGTCGCTGCGCCATCTGGATCATCTCGTTCCAGGTGGTCGGCGGCTCGGGCACCAGGTCCTTGCGGTACCAGAGCAGCTGGACGTTGGTGTTCTTCGGCGCGCCGTAGAGCTTGTCCTCGTGCCGCGCGGTCTCCAGCGGCCCCTCCAGGGTGCCGTCCTCCACCTCGGCCCGGTCCTGCCCGGTCCATTCCAGGACCCACTTCGCGCCGGCGAACTCCTGCGTCCAGGTGACGTCGAGACCGAGCACGTCCATGCCGTCGTCGTTGGCCGCGAGCCGGCGCACCATCTGCACCCGCTGCTCGTCGGCCTCGCGCGGCAGCACCCGGTAGTCGATCCGGTACCGGCCAGCGGCCTGCGTGTTGCATTGGTCGACCACCTGCTGGAAGTTCTGCTCCGGCGGGTAGTAGAGGTTGATCGTGGGCACCCCACCGTCGTCGCCGGAGGCGCACGCGGCCATCGGTGCCAGCAACGTCAGCGCGGCGGTCGCCGCCGCGACACGTGCCCGAGGTCGGCGTCTGCTCATACCGGCACTCCGCCGCGCTCCGGGCCGCCGCCCGGCACCACGACGCCGGGCCTGCTGTACGGCTGATCCATGACCCCTCCCTCGGTCTCGGCCAACAGCCGGGGAGAGGTCTCGTGCCCCGGCGCACGACGACACGGCCAGGGCTTCTGACCTGCCGGTTCGCCGCCCTGGCGCCTCGTGGCTGGAACACTGCCCGAGCCGGGAAGCCGCGAAACCCACCGCGTGACACGACTTAAACGTCACTTTGCGTGGTCCGGGTCACACCGGAGGCCGGCCCGAAGGGTGGGCGTTACTCTCGGGCGGTGGATGCCACCTTCTTCTTCGATCCCCTCTGCCCGTGGACCTGGCGCACGTCGCGCTGGCTGGTCGCCGCCGCCGAAGCCCGTGACCTGCGCATCGAGTGGCGGGCGTTCAGCCTGAGCATTCTCAGCGGGGGTCAGGCCCCACCGGAGTACGCCGAGGCGATGGCGGCGTCGAGCCGGGCGCTGCGGCTGGTGGAGGCGCTCCGCGCGGAGGGCCGCCACGAGGACGCCGGCCGGTTCTACACCGAGTTGGGCACCCGTACCCACGACGCCGGCAACCCGCCCAGCGACAAGCTGGTCGCGGAGGCCGTGACGGCGGCCGGTCTCGACGAGGCAGCCTCCGCGCTCGACGACGACCGCTGGGACGCGGAGGTGCACTCCTCACACGCGCTGGCGTTCGGCTCGGCCGGGCCGGACATCGGCTCGCCGGTGTTGATGATCCCCGGCGCCGACCGGGGTCTGCACGGCCCGATCCTCACCGAGGTACCCGACCTCGACGACACCCTGACCCTCTGGGACAACCTGCTCCCCCTGCTCCGCATGTCCGCCTTCCACGAGGTCAAGCGCGGCCGCCGCTAACCCCTCCCCCCTCCCACCCACCCCGCCCTGCCCTGCCCTGCCCTGCCCTGCCCTGCCCCGCCCCGCCCCGCCCCGCCGATCATGGACTTGTGGCACCCGGTACGCCCGGAAAAGCCCTTTTCTCGGCGACCACAACTCCATGATCGGCGAATCGGGGCCCGGGACGGCGAGCACGGCGGGGTCGGGACGGCGAGGACGGTGCGGCGGGGCGGGGTGCGGGCGGGCGGGGTTGGGGGCAGGATCGGCGGCATGCTCGCGCGCTTCAAGGATCTCTGTCTCGACGCCACTGACGCGAACGCTCTCGGCGGGTTCTGGGCCGGGGTGCTCGGCGGAAGCCTGGTCGACACCGGGGACGGCGACGGGAGGGTCGATCCGCCGGCTGGGCGCTCCTCGGCCGAGTCGATCTGGATCAACCGGGTGCCCGAGCCACGAAGCGTCAAGACCCGCGTACACCTTGATCTGTGGTTGGCCGAGCCGCAGCCGACGGCGCTGCTGGCGGCCGGGGCGCGGATCGTCCGCGAGCCCGACTCGGAGATCGACTGGTGGGTGCTGGCCGACCCGGAGGGCAACGAGTTCTGTGCCGTCCCGCCCGGTGAGGATGTCGTTCCCGGGCCGTTCGAGCTGGTGGTCGACTCCGCCGACGCGGCCGCGCAGGCCGCCTGGTGGTCCGGCGTCGTCGGCGGCGAGGTACACCCCAGCGACGAGGGGTACGCGAAGATCGTCGGTGCCGGCGGGTTCCCGTGGGACTTCTGGATCTTCGACACCGTGCCGGAAGGCAAGTCGGTCAAGAACCGGCTGCACTGGGATGTCGATCTCGTCGATCCCGAGCCGTCCGCGCTGATCGCCGCCGGGGCGAGCCTGCTGCGGGAACCGGACGACACGGTGAGCTGGTGGGTGCTGGCCGATCCGGAGGGCAACGAGTTCTGCGCGTTCGCACCGCCTGCGTGATGCCGGCCGACCGGCGAGGTCGGGAGGCGTGGGGCGGTCGATGGGGTGTGCGCTGCCGTATGGGGCGGCCGGCCGACGCGTGGGTACGGCCGGGCGCCCCGGCTCCTGTCAGCTGACCGAGGCCCTCTTCCGCTGCCACATCAGCTGGATCTTCGACTCCATGAACGCGGCGACCTCCGGCCTTCGCTCCTCGACGAAGAAGTGCCCGCCGTCGAACTCGGTGGTCTCCACGGGGAACTCGGTGTACCGCTGCCACTGGTCGGTGACGACCCGGTCGTCACGGCCCTTCATCACCACGATCGGGCACTGCAACTGCGCGAAGGCCAGGTCCTGGTAGCCGCCGAGCAGTCTCAGGTCGCCCCCGATGATCGGCGCGAAGAAGTTCATGAAGTCCGGGTCGGCGAGGTTCTCCTCGCTGAGCCCGCCGTACTCGCGCAACACCCGCCTGATGCCCTCCTGGGTGTCCAGGTCGGACACCGAGGTGAAGCCCCGGTCGCACGGCGCGGCCGACCCGGAGGTGAAGAACATCAACGGCGGGTCGTCCAGGCGTTGCTGGCACAGCTTGGCCACCTCGTAGCCGATGATGCTGCCCATGCTGTGTCCCCAGATGGCGTACGTCCCGCGGAAGGAGTCGACCAGCTCGGTGAAGATGTCCCGGGCGAGCAGGGGCAACGACGCCGGCATCGGGGTGTTGGCCCGTTGTTCCCGCAGCGGGTACTGGACGACCCGGAAGTCGATCCCGTCGCTGAGCGCGAACTTCCACTTGCTGTAGTACAACGTTCCCGAACCCGCGTGCGGGAAGCACACGAGCGGGAGTTTTTCCACGATGCTCACTGGCACTCTCTCTGTCTAGCTGTCGAGCGGTTCACCCGGATCGCCACGGAGCAACGACACGGCCACGTCCGTGACACCGCGTGGCCGTGTCGCCGACCGACTCGGTCAGGCCCTTTCCAGGAACCTCGCGGCGCCGAAGAACCCGACGACCGTCCACACGCCGAGGATGATGTAACTGATCGGCCGTGCCTCGAACGTCGTGTGGGCCAGCGACGCCCGCATCACCTCCGCCATGTGGTAGATCGGCAGCACCTCGTGCACCGCCTGGACCCAGCCGGGCAGCCGTTCGATCGGGAAGTTGATCGGCGAGAACATCAGCGAGGTGAACGCGATCAGCTGCGACAGGGCCATGGCGGGCTCGGCCGGGATGACGAACGAGTATCCGTAGCCGATGGCGAAGCAGGACAGCACCATGAGCACGAAGGACGGGATGATGTTCCACGAGATCGCGTAACCGGGCGCGAAGATCAGGTGCGCGACGAAGACCGAGATGGCGATGGCCGGGATGGTGACCATGGCCCAGATCCCGACATCGGCGATCAGGAACAGCTTGCGGCTGACCGGCAGCGCCTTGACGAAGTCGATGTAGCCGGTCATCTTCGCGCCCGCGTTCTGCATCGGCACGGTGACCAGAGCCGTCATGATCAGCACGATGGTCGGTGCGCCGGTCGCGAGGTAGAGCATGCCGCTGCCGTCCGGCGACGACATCAGGTAGGAGAAGCCGATCGCCACGCCGAGGGCGATCACGGTCATGATGATCGAGAAGACGACCAGGTAGCTGCCCTGCTTCCGGGCCTGGAGTTCGATCACGTACTTGAGTTTGCTACCGGTGGACACCTGCGACCGCTCCCTTGTTGCCGACGAGTTCGATGTACATGTCTTCGAGGGTGATCTCCGTGAGGGAGTACTCCGCCAGCAGGCCGCCGTCACGCTGCTCGGCGGCCCACTTCAGGGCCTCGGCAGCGAGTTCGCGCTCGAAGGTGAGGGTCAGTTCCGCGGCCGAGACCTTCAGGCTCTCGCTCCACGCGGGCCGTACGAAGCGGTCCTTGGGCACGAGGGCGACCGCTTCCAGCTTCATCCGGTTGCCGGCCGTCTCGCCCTTGATCCGGCGGACGTTGCCCTGCGTGAGCACCTTGCCCTCGTCGAGGATCGCCATGGTGTCGACAGCGCTCTCGGCCTCCCGGATGCTGTGCGTCACCACCACGACGGCCGTGCCGTCGTTGGTCAGGTCGCGGATCGCGCTCCAGAGGAACCGCCGCCGGACCGGGTCGACGTCGTTGGTCGGCTCGTCCAGGATCACCGCGCGACCCGGCGCGACGGCGGCCATGCAGAACCCGGTGAGGCGCAGGACCCCGCCGGAGAGCTTGGTGCCCTGCACGTCCGCCCACTGCATGATGTCGAGCTTCTCGAACAGCTCGGTCGTGCGGCGGTCCACCTCGGCGGCGCTGATCCCCCGGAGCTGACCCATGACCCGGGTGACCGAACGCGGCGTCAGCTCACCGAGCGGGGTCTTGGACTGGGGCTGCACCGAGCACAGGTAGCGCCCCAGGTTCCGGTTCTTCGTGATGTCCTTGCCGTCGATCACGATCGAGCCCGAGTCGGGCTTCAACAGGCCGAGCAGCTGGTTCACGATCGTCGTCTTGCCCGCGCCGTTGTGGCCGAACAGGCCGAACACCTCGCCCTCGTCGACGCGCAGGCTCACGTCGTCGTTGGCGACCGTTCGACGACCCCTTGATTTGTACGTCTTCGTAACGTGGTCCAGTTCGATTACAGCCATTATCACCCTCCTTCGACAATCAACACTTCACCCAGCGGAAATGCCGCTGGTCAGATACTCGACTTCGTCATCCAGCACACGGACCAGGTCACGCGGGTCGTCGACCCACTTGCTCAGGACAAGCAGATCCAGGCGCCCGTTGCCCACCTTCGAGACACAGTAGCAGTCCGCATAGTCCAATTTGGCCTGATCGTCCGTCAGTTGCGCCAGGGTCATGTCCCAGATCGCGTCGTATTCATCCTCGACATTTCCGACAAAGTTCAACAAGCAGGTCGGTCGGAGCGTCTTACCCATCACGGACAGCACTTTCCGATGCTTGAAAATCGACCGGACGTTCTGCACGAGGTTCAGAAAGCTCACGTTGTTCTTGTTCATCATCCGAACCTTGTCGGTGATGATCCCGTCGAGGTCCTGCATCGTGTCGCGCTCCGCCGGCACCAGCACGGGGAGGCTGCCGAGGACCATGCCCATCACCTCGGAGTAGTCCTTGTCCTCGAAGACACGCGACTGGAGCAGCATGATCAACGCCACCTTGTCGATGCCGAGCAGGCGGCTGACGAGTCGGGCGTAGAGGTGCACGACCACATAGAACAGGTCCGGCTCGGTGCCGTCGGCGGCCCGCAGCCGGTCCAGGTCGACCGAGTAACGGACGTCCCGGATCTGGCTGTCCGCGTACCGGGCCGATCTGTCCTGGATGGTCTTCGCGTACCGGACGTACTCCACCAGGTCGAACTTCTCGATCAGCTCGTCCGAGGTGATGTCGACCGGACCCTTGGCGATCTGGTCCTGCAGGTGCCGGTAGCTCTTGGCGATCGGCATCGCCCGACTCGTGCCGGCGGCCAGCTCCTCGTAGCGCTTGAGCAGGTCACCCCGGAACAACTGGCCGGACGCCGCATCGAAGATCGAGTGGTCGAACTGGAAGAGCAGGTCGTGCGAGCTGTCGTTGTACGTGATCAGGACGACCTGGTACATCGGCTTGTCGACGACCTTGAAGTCCATGCTCCACTCGCGCTTGACGAGCTCCGCCCGCAACTCCTCCTGCTCGTGCGGCTCCAGGCCGGACATGTCCAGGCGGGGCAGCGCGATGGCCTCGGGGGCCTCGAACTCCTTCCACCGGAACCGCCCGAACGACCGGGTCAGGAAGCTGCGCATGAGCCCGTGCCGCCCGATCACGTCGCACAGCGCCTGCTGGAGCACGTCGAGGTCGATGAGCTCACGGAACTGGATCAGGTAGAGCTGGAGGCGGGACTCGGTGGCGAAGTGCTGCTTCTGCATCGCGCTGATCGGGTACGTCCACTTCACCGGCCGGGCGCCGATGGAGCTGCGCAGCTCCTCCTGCCGACGGTCGATCTCCTCGAAGACCGCGGCGTAGCCGCCCGGGTACGACGGCAGGCCCGCACGCGCCTTCAACGCCTCGAAGTCCAGGCCCGTGTCGAGTTCCTCCGGGCCACCCCGCACCACGTAGTGCGGCAGGAATTCGGGCGGCACCCGCAGCTCGTTGAACTCCCGGACCAGCCGAGTCTTCAGCGCGTCGTCCAGACCCGCCACGCCGAGCACGACCAGCGTGTCCTCGTCACGACCCGACTTCACCTCACGGAAGGCACACGGTGCGCCGAGGCGCTGTTCCAGGAGCGCGGCGAGGCCGTCGAAGGACATGTCCTCCGCTCCGCCGCCCTTCGCCGTCCGCTCGAGGAACGCGGCGAGGCCGGCGACCGTCGGGTGGTTGTAGACCTCCTTGGCGAGGATCTTGTAGCCGTTGCGGTCCAGGGCGTTGGTGAACTGCACCAGCTTCACCGAGTCCAGGCCGATGTCGAAGATGTCCGCGCGGTCGCTGATCTCGCTGAAGCCGAGCAGCGTCCGGATCTCGCGCTCGATCATCGCCGCGATCGCCTGCCGCGCGTCGGCCCGCCCGGGCTCCACCTCGGCATCGACCAGCTTGGCCGCCGCCTGCGCCCGCAGGAGGTCCACACCGTGGTAGGCCGTGCGGATACCGGCCTCGCGCATCCTGGGCAACAGGTCCAGGATCGAGCGGTCGGCCGCACACAGCTCGGCGAACGAGTAGAGCCGGGTGACGCCCACCTCGGCGGCGTCGCGCTCGTTGTCCGCGAACCAGGTGGTGACCTCCCGGTCCCACCCGTCCCGGTCCAGACCCGGGCGGGACAGGACGTGGCACGGGATCCGCCGGTCCCGGGCCACCTCGGTCAGCAGGTCGAGCAGCCGACGCTGGTCGAGACCGTCGGTGACGCCGTCGCGGCGGGGCGTGTCCCAGAGGACGACCTCGTCCACGGCGGGCAGCGCCCGCAACCCGGTCGAGAGCCTGCCGGCCAGCTCCTCCCCGGTGGTCCCGGTGACCACGGGCAGCACCGTGATCCGCTCGTCCACCACGCCGACCCGGGTCTCCGCCGGGTCCGCGCCTAGGTCGAACGGCAGGACCTCGACGGTCCGGGCGGGATTCACCCCGGCCAGGTCGCGCACCACGTCCTCGACGTCACCGCGGCGCGTGAGGACCACCGTCCTGGTCGGCCGCCCGGCCGCCGCGTCGGCACCGTCCAGCGGGACCATCCGGGGCACGAGTCGCCGATCCCGCTCGTAGCGGACCGCGACGTCGTCGGGCCGGTGCGCCTCCAACTCCGTCTGGAGATGCTCGCGCCACGCGGCGCGTCCGGCCCGGTCGTCGAGGGGCGCGTCGCACCGCACGGCCCGGACCCGGAACGTCGGATGTTCGTGGTTGACACCGATGAGCAGTGGCACGAGGTCACCGCGCGTGCCCAGGAAGCCGGCGGTGTCCAGCACCACGACGTCCTTCACGCAGCGCTCCCGCATCTCGGGGATGGCCGCGCAGAGGCCGC
Organism: Micromonospora sp. NPDC047793; assembly: GCF_040642635.1. Classification (NCBI taxonomy): domain Bacteria; kingdom Bacillati; phylum Actinomycetota; class Actinomycetes; order Micromonosporales; family Micromonosporaceae; genus Micromonospora; species Micromonospora sp. NPDC047793. The sequence goes on from NZ_JBEYSG010000010.1 coordinate 143,345, forward strand.
GCAGCGTCGTCACCAGGGACGCGTACTCCGTGCGGTCCACCACGACCGTGTCACCGGCCAGGGCGTGCCGTTCCAGGTCGTCGAGCAGTCGCGTGAGGTCGTCGTCGTGGCCGGGGCGGATCACCGCGCCGGACTGCCGGTCGAACCGGTACTGCGCGCCGAACGAGACGTAGAGCGTCCGCCAGTGCGCGACCTCGTCCAGTACGCGCCTGATCCCACGGCGGTCGTCGGTGAGGACGATCAGGACCTTCGGCTGCTCTTTCCCGGTCGAGGACGGACGCACGGATCGTGACCAGGCAAGCTGTGCGGCCGGTGCCGGCCCGGTCGCGGTGACGGCGCCGGTGACGGCCCGCCGGGTGGACTTGACGGTCGCGACGCGCAGGCCGCCGTCGGTCTCGCCCTCGACCAGCCGCTGAAACTGCTCTATGTCGACCGGATACTCGACCTTCTCGAACGGGTACAACGGCAGCGTCACCTTACGCGGCGAGCGACCACTGTGGAACGTCGTCCAGTCCAGTGAGACTCCGTTCTCCCAGAGCTTCCTGACCGCACGGGCCAGGTGCTCCTCGTCCCCGATCTCCTCCATCCGGTGACGCAGCATGTTCACCGTGGTGACCTCGGTGTCCCGGGCGATGGCGCGCACGAAGGAGGACAGCGCCTTGCCGGGTCCGACCTCGACGAACAGGGTGCCGCCCCGCTCCAGGATCGCCTCCACGCCGGCAGCGAACCGGACCGTCTCCCGGGCGTGCGAACAGTAGTACTCACGGTCGGTCGCCTGCGTCGCCGTGATCCACGTTCCGGTCACGTTCGACAGGTACGCGATCTTCGGCTGGTGCAGGGTCACCTGCTCCAGCACCTCACGGAACCGGACGAGCATGGAGTCCATGTACTGCGAGTGGTAGGCGTGGTCGGCCTCGATGTGCGAGAACCTGATCTCCCGCTCCGCGCACTGCCGTTCGACCTCGGCGATCGCCGCCGGGGTGCCGGAGACGGTGCAGTCCTCCGGGCCGTTCACCGCGGCGATGGCCAACTCGTCGGTCAGCATGCCCCGGACCACGTCCTCGGACGCCCGCACCGAGGTCAACGCGCCCTCGACCGTCGTGTCCATCAGGCTGCCCCGGGCGTGGACCAGACGGATGCCGTCCTCCAGCGAGAACACGCCCGCCACGTACGCCGCCGCCAGCTCACCGGTGCTGTGCCCGATCATCCCCTTCGGCTTGAGGCCCCACCCGATCAGCGTCCGGGCCATCGACGCCTCCAGCATGAACAACAGGATCTGGGTGGTCCCGATGTTGTTCAGCTGCTTCTCCGCCGCCGGGGAGTCGCCGAAGAAGACCTCGCGGGGCAGATCGTTGCCCTGGTCCGCGCTGATCGTGAAGCACTCGTCCAGGTGCGTCCGGAAGTCGGGTTCGGTCTCGTAGAGGCCACGGGCCATCCGCAGGTGCTGCGCGCCGAGACCGCTGAAGAGGAAGTAGACGTCGCGACGCGCGTTCTTGTGGACCTGCGCGGGTGGTTCCTCGGTGTCCAGGGACTCCTGGATCCGCTCGCGCAGCTCCTCGACGTTCCCGAACTCCACGGCGTACCGGAAGGCCAGGCGGCGCTGGCGGTTCTGGAGGGTCCAGGCCAGGTCCGAGCCGTCGATATCCGGGTACGCGGCCAGGTGGTCGACGAAGTTCCGCTTGATCCGCCCGATGGCCTGCGCGGACGTCGCCGAGACGACGAACGTGTTGTACGCCCGCCCCTTGCCCGAGACCGGCCTCGCCCCGGGTGCCTCCTCCAGCACCACGTGCGCGTTGGTGCCGCCGATACCGAACGAGCTCACGCCCGCGCGCAAGGGCAGCACCTCGTCGGTCTTCGACCGCTTCGGCAGCAGCTCCTGCTTCTCCGCGACGACGTAGAACGGGCTGCCGTCGAGGTCGACGTTCGGATTCAGCTCCTGGAAGTGCAGGCTGCGCGGCACGGTCCGGTGTTGCAGGATCTTGCACGTCTTGATCAGGGAGGCGACACCGGCGCCCGTGTCGAGGTGGCCGATGCTCGCCTTGAGCGAGCCGAGCCCGGTCGTGCCCGGCGCACCCGTGCCGAACGCCTTGCGCAGCGCCTCGACCTCGATCGGGTCGCCGAGCGAGGTGCCGGTGCCGTGCGTCTCGATGTAGGACACCTCGGCGGGGCGGACGTTGGCGACACGATAGGCCTTGCGGATGACCTCGGCCTGTCCCTCGATGCTCGGCGCGGTGTAGCCGACCTTGCGGCTGCCGTCGTTGTTGACCGCCGAGCCCTTGATCACCGCGTAGACGTGGTCGCCGTCGCGGAGGGCGTTCTCCAGGCGCTTGAGCACCACGACACCGACGCCGTTGCCCTCGACGGTGCCGGCCGCGTCCCGGTCGAACGGCCGGCAGTGGCCGTCCGGCGAGTGGATCATGTTCTCCTGGTAGCGATACCCGTTCTTGTGCGGCAGCGTCAGCCCGCTCCCACCCGCGAGCGCGATCTGACACGACCCGGTCCACAGGTTGCGGCACGCCATGTCGATGGCGACCAACGAGGTCGAGCACGCCGTGTGCAGCGTGAACGCCGGTCCCTTCAGGTCCAGGGCGTAGGCGATCCGGGTGGCGGCGAAATCCTTGTCGTTGAGCTGCATGCCGGTGAACGTCATCCCGGATTCCAGGATGTGGCTGGTCAGGGTGTGCGTCTCCCAGGGGAGGTTGTTGGTGGCACCGAGGAACAGCCCGATGGCCTCGGGCCGACCCTCCGCCGAGTAGCCCGCGTCCTCCAGGGCGTGGAAGACCTCCTCGTGCAGGGCACGGACCTGGGGGTCGAGCAGGGTGGCGTCGGCCGGGGCGTAGTTGAAGAACTCCGCGTCGAAGTACTCGATGTTCGGGAACACACCCTTGGCCCGGACGTACTTCTCGTCGGCGAGCGCTGCCCTGGCCACGCCCACCCCGACGAGCTCGTCATCGGTGAAGCGGGAGATGGCATCGACGCCCTCGACCAGGTTCGCCCAGAACCGGTCGATGTCCTCGGCCTGCGGGAACCGGCCGGCCATGCCGACGACGGCGATCTCCAGGCCGGTGTCACGACGCGTGACGGCCTTGCTCTGCGGCATGGTCAGCGCTCCTCTTCAAGCTCGGCGGCGAGTTCCTCGGCGAACTCGTCCGCGATCTCGCGCAGCAGCGCGCTGGCAGCGAAAGCGTGCTCCTCGTCCTGCTCGGCGAAGGCGTCCTCGGCGTCGGCGTCGTCGGTGGGGGTGGCCGGTTCGTCGGCGCTGTCCGCGCCGTCGAGATAGGCGGCGAGGGAGGCGATGGAGGTGTGCTGGAAGAGCTGCACCAGGGGTACGTTCCGGTCCAGCGCCTTGCGCAGCCGGTTGTTGATGGTCAACAGGTTGAGCGAGTTGATCCCGAGATCGAAGAAGTTGCGGTTCACGTCGATCGTCTCGACCGGGACGAGGTCCGAGATGATCTCGAAGAGGATCCGCGTCACGTCGGAGACCGGTCCGAGGTCCGGTGCCTCGGGGCGGGACTCCGGCTCGGGGCGGATCTGCGCCAGCCGGGTACGGTCGACCTTGCCGTTCTTGGTCAACGGAATCCGGTCGAGCTGCACCAGCCCGGCGGGGATCATGTACGGGGCGGCCTGCTGCGCCATGCCCTGCCGCACCACCTCCGGTGCGATCCGCGCACCGGCGACGTAGTAGCCGCGCAGGCTCTTCTCGCCGTCCACCTCGACGCAGATCACGGCGGCGTCCTCGACATGCTCGACGGACCGGAGCAGGCTCTCGACCTCGCCCAACTCGACCCGGAAGCCGCTGATCTTGACCTGGTCGTCCGCTCGTCCGAGATAGTCCAGCGACCCATCGGGCAACTCCCGCACGAGGTCACCGGTGCGATAGAGACGCCGGCCGGACAACGCCGGCACCGTGACGAAGGCGACCCGGTCGAGGTCCGGCCGGTTGTGGTAACCGGTCGACACGCCGTCACCTCCCACGCACAGCTCGCCGATCGCGCCGGGCGGCAGCGGGTTGAGGCCGCGGTCCAGGACGTGGGCAGAGGAGTGCGCCAGCGCACGGCCGATGGGGATCCGCTCGCGGCGGAGATCCTCGTCGCGGACCTGGTACGTCGTGGAGAACGTCGTGTTCTCGGTGGGACCGTAGCCGTTGGTGATCCGCAGGCCCGGGCAGACGCCGCGGACCTTCGCGAGGTGCTGGACCGACAACGCGCTGCCGCCGACGACGAGGTGCCCCAGCCGGTCGAAGATCGCCGGGTCGTAGTCGCACAGCTGGTTGAAGAGCGGCGCGGTGAGCCACATGGCGGTCACCTCGTTGCGCTTGATCGCCTCGCGCATCAGGTCACCGTCGAGCACGTCCAGCTCGTCGGCGAGTACGAGGGTCGCGCCGAACAGCATCGTCCCCCAGATCTCGAAGGTGCTGGCGTCGAAGGCGGGCGATCCGGTGAACATCAGGACCTGACGGTCGTCGAAGTCGAAGAACTCCTGGTCCGCGAAGAGACGCATGATGTTGCGGTGCGTGATCTTGCAGCCCTTGGGGTTGCCGGTGGAGCCCGACGTGTACATCAGGTACGCGGTGGCGCCGTTCAGGTCGCGCCGACCGGGAAACGGGGGCACCTCCCCGGCCGGCTCCTCGACGAGCAGCGCTCGGGCCCCCGCCGGCACCCGGTCGGCGAACTCCGCCACCGTGCACAGGTCGCGTACGCCCGCGTCGGCGACGACGTACTCGATCCTGGGCTTGGCGTCCTTGGTGTCGATCGGGACGTAGAAGTTCCCGTTCTTCAACAGGCCGAGGATCGCCACGATCAGTTCCGGACGGCGGTCCGCGAGCACGCCGACCCCCGCGCCCGGCGCCACACCACGGCTCCTCAGCTCCCAGGCCACGGCATCGGACCAGCGGTCCACCTCCGCGTAGCTGAGCTCCCTGCCCCGCCACACCAGCGCGGTCCTCCCGGCGTGGGTCGCGGCACGCTCGGCGAACACGTCCACCACCGACGAGTCCAACATGCGCGAACGAGGACTCCCCAGCGCCGGGGCATCCACCGCACCGCTCTCCCACAGGGCGATGTCCGCGACCCGCGCCCGCGGGTTGCGCACCGCCGCGGTGAAGACGTTCAGCAGACAGCGCTCCAGCGACCGGATCAACTCCGGCGCGTAGGCGTTCTCGTTGTAGACGAACGTGATCGCGAAGTCGGCGCCGGGGTTGACCACGATGTGCAGGTCGTAGCTCGTCCGCTCGAAAACCTCCACCCCGTCGAACGCGAGCCCCTCGCCGCTGTCGCCGGCGAAGTCACGCAACTGCTCCGACAGCGGGTAGTTCTCGAAGGCCACGACGTGGTTGAGAAGCCGGTTCCGCAGCGGGGTGAGGCCCTGGATCTCGTGCAACGCGTAGTGCTCGAAGGCGCTCGCCCGCAGGTACGACTGCTGGACGTCCCGGCACAGGCCGGTGAAGTGCTGGTCCTGCGTGGTCGTCACCCGGACCGGCTGCGTGTTGCAGAACAACCCCACCGCGTCACCGACGCCGGCCATCTCGATGCCGCGCCCGGACACCACGCTGCCGAAGACGACGTCGTCGGCGTAGGTGAACTTCTGCAGCACGACACCCCAGGCCGCCTGGAAGACGGCGCTCTGGGTCACCCCGGCCTTCTGTCCGAAGAGTTTCAGCTCGTCGTGCAGCTCGGCGGGGAGCGTGAACCGGTGGGTCACGCCACGGTAGCCGCCGGGACGGGGGCTCGCCGGCAGGACCGCCTCGTTCTCGTAGCCCTCCAGCGCCTCCGCCCAGTACCGTCGGGCGTCCTCGTCGTGCTGCCGCTCGTACCAGGCGACGTAGTCGCGGTACGGCATCGCCTCGAGCTGCGGCTGGTACGCGCCGGAGCGGGTCAGTTCCTCGTAGTAGCCCATCAGCGTCCCGAACAGCGGGCTGAGCGACCAGCCGTCCAGGATGATGTGGTGGAACGTGAACACGAGACGCCAGCGGCGGTCGCCCAGCCGGATCAGGGTCGCCCGCAGCAGGACGTCCGCGCTGAGGTCGAAACCCTTCGCGCGGTCGGCGACCTTGAACTCCTCGACGTCCCGGTCCTGGTCGCCCCGGTCCCGGTAGTCGAGGACGTCGAGCTGCGGCGCCCACTCCTTCAACACGATCTGGTACGGCTGGTCGGTGTTGCGGTACGAGAAGATCGTCCGCAGGACGCTGTAGGTGCGTGACACACCCGCCAGCGCCGTCCGCAGGTGCGCGACGTCGACCTCGCCTGAGATCACGAAGTCGAACTGCTCCACATAGGCGTCCGAGCCGGTGTCCACGGCGTGGCTGAAGAGCATGCCCTTCTGCATCGCGGCCAGGCCGGAGATGGACTCGATGTTGTCTTTGTCAACCATGAACCAGGCTCTCTACTTGACACTGACGCGGTGCTCAGGTCGTGGTGTCCGGCGGCCGGCGCCCGGACGCGCGATCGTCGTGGTGCCCACCGTCAGATCCCGCCCTCGACGTCCAGCAGGATGTCGGCGAGCACGTCCTGACGGATCGGCGAGGAGACCTGGAAGCCTCTCGGCTCACCGGACCTCAGGGCGTCCCGGACCTCGTGGAACGACTCGTCCAGGGCCGCGATGATCTGCTTGGCGACGCCGCTCGCCTCCCATGCGCGCGGGTACCGCACCTCGATCAGGAGTTCACCCCCGCTGCGGGAGGCGACGATGTCGAGGGCGTACGGCGAGCGGTGTTCCCCGTCGGTGGTGATGTCCAGCGGGAGGTGGGTGAAGGTGATGCCGTCAGCGCTGTCCTGACCGCCCAGGTAGTTGAAGCCGATCTGCGGCCGGACCGCGGTCAGCACGGCCCGTTCCGCGTCCAGGCCGGTGTCGAAGCGCAGCAGGGGGCCGAAGCCGGCACCCTTGTCCGGCAGTCGCTCGAACGACCGCCGCACCGTGTCCACGGTGTCCGCCACACTCTGCTCCACCTGCACCAGGTGCGGGAAGGTGCTGGTGAACCAGCCCACCGTCCGGCTGAGTTCGTGGTCACCCGCGATGGGTTCGCGGCCGTGCCCTTCGAGGGTGAACAGCACCCGCTGCTCGCCGGTCACGGTGGCCAACGCCCGTGCCACCACGGTGAGGACGGTCTCCACCTGGCTCGCGCCGTGCGCCTTCCGTGCGGCGTCGAACAGGGCGAAGTCGTCGGTCTCGGTCAGGCGCACCACCGTCGAGGCGGTCTCGGACCGCTTCACGTCACGCTCGACGAACACCTCGCCCGCCGCACCAGCGCTGCGCGCCAGGTCGAGCCAGTAGGGCAACTGGGCACGGAGGCCGCCGTCCTCGGCGCGCTGCTTGACCTCGCTCGTCCACGCCGGGAACGGCATGGTCTTGGCGGGCAGCTCGGCGTCCGGGTCGACGAGGCAGGTGGCCAGGTCTTCCAAGAGGACGCCCCACGACACCACGTCGACGGCCAGGTGGTGGATGGCGATGGCGAACTGCACGCCCCCCTCCCCCAGCCCGGCGGCGAGGCTGACGACCGGGCCACCGCGCACGTCGACCCGCGCCTGGACCGTCCGCAGGTAGTCCGCCAGGGCCTCGTCGGAGAGACCGGCCGGCGGCCGGTCACCGTGGACGAGCCCCGGGGCGTCGACGTCACGCAGGACCAGAGCACCCTGCTCGTCGACCTCGACGCGGAGCATGTCGTGCTGGCGCACGAGCCGCTGCACCGCGTGTACCAGCCGATCCAGCGACACCGGCTCGGCCGTCGTGACCAGCAGGCACTGGTTGAAGACCCGGTTGTGGGCCTCCGGGTCGTCGAGGAACGCCAGTTGGATCGCGCTCGCCGTGATCGGTCCCGAGAGAGGCTTCTGGTCGTACACCCGCACTCCGGTCCCGGCGCCGGCGGACTCGGACAGCTTCTCCTCCAGCGACCGGATGGTCGCGTTGCCGAGGAGGTCCGCCGCCCGGATCGTGATGTCCTGTTCGCGGAGCCGGGCCACGATCTGGATCGCCTTGATCGAGTCGCCGCCCAGCGCGAAGAAGTCGGCGTCGATGTCCTCCACCGGCACACCGAGCACGTGCTGCCACGCGTCGGCGACCACGCGCAGCGAGTCGGTCTCCGGTGCCACAGCCGTCGCCCCCGCCGTGAAGTCGGGCTTCGGCAGCGCCGCCACGTCGACCTTCCCGCTCGCGTTCAGCGGAACCGTGTCGGCCCTGACGATGAAGGACGGCACCATGTAGTCGGGCAGCCGTCGGGACAGGGCCGCCCGCAGCGCCGGCCCGTGGTCCTGGTCGTCCAGATACCCGACCCAGAGACACAGACTCCGGCTGCCCTCGGTGGTCTCGTACAGTCCCGCGTGCGCCCAGCGGACGAAGGGCTCGTTCAGGGCGACCTGGATGATCTCCGCCAGCTCGATGCGGTAGCCCCTGAGCTTGATCTGCTGGTCGAGGCGGCCGGTGTAGTAGAGCAGACCGTTGGTCTTGAAGGTGACGATGTCGCCGGTCCTGTAGAGCCGCTCCCCCGGTACCGCAGGCGAGTACACGAACCGCTGGGCCGTCATCTCGGGCTGGTTCAGGTAGCCGTCGGACAGGCCGGATCCACCGATGTAGAGCTCGCCGTTGACGCCGACCGGCACCGGCTCCAACCGCTCGTCGAGCACCCACAGCGAGGTGTCGTTGACGGCCGTACCGATCGGGAGGGCGTCGTCGGCGTCCCACACGTCGAGGCGGTGGATGGTCGCGAAGACCGTGGTCTCCGTCGGGCCGTAGGCGTGGCTGATCCGGCCGGGCCCGAGCAGCTCGAACGCCCGCCGGACATGCGCCGGTGAGGCGATCTCGCCGCCGAAGATCACCCTGCGGACGCCGCCGAGCGAGTCCGACGCGTGGTCGATCAGGGCGTTGAACATCGCCGTGGTGATGAAGAAGCTGGTGATCCTGTGCCGCTCGATCGCGGCACCGAGCCGGTCGAGGTCCAGCACGGACGCCTTGTCCAGCAACACCAGCGACGCGCCGTTGGTGAGCGCCCCGAACATGTCGTAGATGGAGCCGTCGAACGAGTAGTCCGAGATCATGAGGAAGACGTCGCTCGGATCAGCGGCGTAGCAGACCGACTGGTGGACCACGCGCAGCACGCTCCGCTGCCGGATCACCGACCCCTTCGGCGCACCGCTGGTCCCGGAGGTGTACATGATGTAGGCCTCGTCCGCGCTGCTGCCCGGTAGCCCCGGGTTCCCGCGCGCGGCCGTCGACTCCGCGAGCTGGTGGACGCCGACGATCCGGAGCCGTTCGGAGACCAGCTCCGCCGCCTGCCCGCTGCGCGCGTCGGAGGTGAGCAGGAGACCGGCCCCCGCGTCCTCGACCATGACCCGCAGCCGCTCGGACGGGAAGTCGGTGTTCAGCGGAAGGTAGAAGCACCCCGCCTTGAGCACACCGAGGATGGCGGCGACCATGTCGATCGAACGGTCCAGCAGCAGCGCCACCGGAGCGCCGGGGGCCACGCCCAGCCGGACCAGACCGTGCGCGATGCGGTTGGCCCTGGCGTTCAGCTCCCCGTACGTCAGGCTCCGGTCGTCCGCGATCAGCGCCGGGCGGCCGGGATCGGCGGCGACGTGCTCCTCGAACAGTCGCGCGATGCTGCGGGTGTCCGGCGTCGGCGCGGGCACCGTCGCGAACGTCCGGATCAGCTCGGCCTCCCGGACGGGGATCAGGTCGAGCGTGCCCACCGGCGTGCCGTCGGCGGCGGCGAGGAAGGACCGGAGCAGCGTCGCGTAGCGCTCCGAGTAGAGCGCCATGGTCTCCTCGCGGAACAGTGCGGTGGAGTACTCCCACTCCAGCAGCAGCGCGCCGTCGGCCTCCCGGGTGCTCAGGGTGATGTCGTACTTGGCGCTGCCGTCGTCGAACGGGAGGATCCGCTCGTCGTCGGGCTCCAGACCCATGTCGGTGTTCTGGTGCACGAAGCAGACGTCGAACAGCGGCCGGCGGCCCGGCACCCGTGGCGGGTTCAGCTCCTCGACCAGGGACTCCAGCGGGTACTCCTGGTGCGCGAACGCCTCCAGCAGGGTGGTCCGCAGGCCGGTGAGGAAGTCGCCGACGCCGGTCGTGGGCGCGGCGGTGACCCGGATGGGCAGCGTGGTGACGAACATGCCCACGAGATCCTGGTAGGCCAGGTCGGGCCGGCCCATCACCGGCGCGCCGATCACGACGTCACCCTGTCCGCTCAGCCGGGACAACACCTGCTGGAACACGCCCAGCAGCACCATGTAGAGGGTGAGGTTGTGGTGGCGGGCGTACCGCTTGGCGGCCTCCAGCGTCTCGCCGTCCACGGACGCGAAGAGCGTCGCGCCCGCCGCCGTGGCGACCTCCGCCCGCTGCCAGTCCGTGGTGAGCTGAAGCGTCGGCGCGCCGTCGGCGAACCGGGCGACCCAGTAGTCGCGGTGCGCCGCCATGCCGGCGCTGTTCTGCCGCTCCAGCAGCCCACGGATCGCCGACCGGTAGCTCACCGGCAACGGCGGCAGCGCGGCCCGGTCCGCGACGGTGCCGAGGTCCCGGAACAGGATGCCCATCGACGTGCCGTCGGTGATGATGTGGTGGATGTCGATCGCCACGCACGACACGCCGTCGTCGAACTCGAAGTAGCCGAAGCGGAACAACGGGGCGCTGTCGAGTCGGAACGGACGCACGAACAGCCGCATCGCCCGGCGGGCTGCGCTCTCGTGGCTCTCACCTGGCGGGAGGGCACCGAGCCGGCGGTGTTCCACCGCGACCGGCACCTCCGCGTGCACCCGCTGGAACGGTTCCCCGTCCCGCAGATGGAACGTCGAGCGGAGGCTGTCGTGCCGTCGTACCAGGACGCGCAGCCACGCCTCCAGCTCGCCGATGTCGAGCGTGCCGGAGCGGATCGTCAGGCCGCTGACGTTGTACGTCACCGACTCCTCGTCGACCTGACTGGAGACGAACATGCTGCGCTGCGCGGCGGTCAGCGGCAGCTCGTAGGACTCCACCACGTGCTCCGCGTGCGCCGGGCGGCGGGCCGCCCCGCTCAGCCGCGACCGGACCAGGTGCTCGTCCACCCCGTGGACCCGGATCACCACGTGCGCGAACTCGTCGAACGTCGGCTTCGCCAGCAGGGTGGTCGGCGGGATCTCGACGTCGAGCACCGCGTTGAGCAACTGCGTGATCTTCACGGACGAGATCGAGTCGCCGCCGAGGGCGAAGAAGTCGTCCGCGCCACGGATCGTCGGGTAGCCGAGGATGCCGGACCACACCCCGGCGATCACCGTGCGGGGCACCGCGTCCGCGTCGGACTCCCGGAGCCCTTCGAGGTGCGGCGGCCGGGACAGGATGCCCCGGAGCCGGTCGACCGGGTCCGCCGGTGCCGACCGCTCCTCGCCGGGAGCCGGCTGCGCCCGGACCGTCTCGTCCCAGTGGCGTACGCGCTGGAACATCTGGGGTGGCATCGGCACCCGCCGCACGTCCGCGTCCCGGTGGAGGCCGGCGAACGGCCGCGCGCGACCCGCCAGGAAGGCGGCGACCGCGTCGCGGAGGTGACCGGGCGTGCCGCCGGACCGGGCCGGCGCGTCCTCGCGCAGTACGACGGCACCGTCCACCGGCGGCGAGTCGTCGACCTGTTCCGGGCGCAGCAGCCGCAGCAACCCGTCGCGCAGACCGGCCCGGCTCTCGCACAGGATGGCCGCCCGCACGGCCTGGTGCTCGCGGCCCACCTGCAGGGTGAAGCACACGTCGGCCAGGCGGAGTTCGGGATGACGGTCGAGGTGCTCCAGATGCCGCGCCGCGGTGCGCGCCAGCAGGTCCTCGGTACGCGCCGAGATCGGGAAGACCTGCGGCGGCGATGCCGGGGCGGGCACCGCCGCGCGGGCGGGCGCCTCCTCCAGCACGACGTGACAGTTCGTCCCGCTCAGGCTGAAGCTGCTCACGCCGGCCCGACGCGGGGTGTCGCCCTGCTCCCACTCGGTGAGCCGGTCGGCGACGTAGACCGGGGCGTTGGCCAGGTCGAGCAGCTCGTTCGGCACGTCGAAGTGGATCGACGGCGGAATGGTTTGACGGTCCAGGCACAACAGGGTCTTGATGAGCGACGCCAGTCCCGCGGCCCCGACGGTGTGGCCGATGTTGGTCTTCACCGAGCCGATCGCGCAGAACTGCCGGCGGCTGGTGAACTCGGCGAAGGCGCTGGTCAGACCCTTGACCTCGATCGGGTCACCCAGCGTGGTACCCGTGCCGTGGGCCTCGATGTAGGACACCGACTCCGGCGCGATCCCGGCCCGCTTCCACGCGCTGACCAGCAGGTTCTTCTGCGCCTGCGCGTTCGGGGCGGTGAGGCCGTTGCTGCGGCCGTCGTTGTTAACCGCGCTGCCGAGGAGCACGCCGTAGACGTGGTCACCGTCGGCCAGCGCACGCGACAGCGGCTTGAGGTAGACCCCGGCCACGCCCTCGCTCCACACCGTGCCGTCGGCCGCCGCGTCGAACGCCCGCACCCGGTGGCCGGCCGACTCGGTCTCGTTGCCGAGGCTGGACGGCGACAGGAACAGGTTGACGGCGGCGACGAACGCGGTGTCGCAATCGCCGTTGCGCAGGGCCTTGATCGCCGCGTCCACCGCGACCAGCCCGGACGAACATCCGGTGTCGACGACGGAGGCCGGTCCGCGAAAGTCGAGCAGGTACGACAGCCGGCTGGCCAGGATCCCCGACCACGAGCCGGTGATGGCCGCGAAGTCCAACTCCGACAGGAACGGCAGATAGGACGTGATCAGCCGGTGCGTGTGATCGTTGCCGACGAAGACGCCGGTCCTCGACCCGTACAACTCGCTCTTGGCGTACCCGGCGTCCTCCATCGTCTCCACCAGCACCTCCAGGAGGTTGCGGTGGTACGGGTCGAGCTGCGTCGCCACGTGCGGCGGGATGCCGAAGTACTCCGCGTCGAACAGATCGATGCGGTCCAGGTAGCCGCCCCGGCGCACGGCCGAGGTGCCGCCCTCGACGCGGCGCAGATCGTCCAGGCGCAGCGGCGGGAAGTCACCGATCGACTCCCGGCCCTCCACCAGGTTGCGCCAGAACTGCTCCTTGTCCGACGCCCCGGGAAATCGGCAGGCCATGCCGACGACGGCGACGCGGTCGTCGGCGTCCCGGCCCTCGTCTCCGATCGCCCGGATGAACTCCTTCGCCCGGTCGACGTCCAGCGCCTCCTGCTTGACCTGCATGAGCAGGTACCGCAGCAGGTCCTTCCTCAGCTCGGCGTTCGACGTCATCCCTGGTTCCTCCCCGCACCGCCGGTCTCGGCGGCGAACATGGTGGTGAGCTCCGCGTCGCCGATCTCTGCCAGGACGTCCTGCAGCGACTGGTCCATCTCTCCGAGGTGCGCCGCGCCCGGCGCGGCCGGACCGGACTCCGCCGCGACGCGCTCGTCGATGTAGCCGGCGAGGCTGACGACGCTCGCGTAGGAGTAGAGGTCGGCGATGTCGATCCGACCGGGATAGACGTCCTCGATCTTCTGCAACAGCTGCGCCGTCATCAGCGAGTTCCCGCCGAGGTCCTGGAAGCTCTCATGGGCGTCGACCTCCGTCATGCCGAGAACCGCGCCGTAGACCGCGCCGATCCTCAGCTGGGTCTGGTTCGGGTCGGACAGGCCGACGACACGGACCTCGGCCGCCTCGCCGTCGGCGGACGACCCGCCCGTGCCCGCCCGCGCGACGGCGGCGGCGACGTCCTCGTCGAGCAGGAAGGGCATCTCGTCCAGTTGTTCGCGCAGCGCCCCGAGGTCGAACCGGGTGGGGACGACGCCGTCGGCCGGGGCGCGCAGGAAGTGGCCGAGCCAGGCCAGGCCGTCCTTCACGGTGAGGGCGCGGAACGGCGAGTCGCCGTCACCGATCCCGTACCGCACGGCCATGCCGACCTCGGACCACGTCGGCCAGTTGATCGACAGCGCGCGCACGCCCTCGGCGCGCGCACGCACGGCCAGGGAGTCCATGAACGCGTTGGCGCTGCAGTAGTCACCCTGCCCCTGCCCGCCGACGATCGCGGTGATGGACGAGAAGAACACCAGAAACGCGCCGGGGTGTTCCTTCGCCAACTCCGTGAGGGCGAGACTGCCGTCGACCTTGGACGCCAGTACGGCGTCGAAGGCCGGACGGGGCTTGGTGGCCAGGAACCCGTCACCCGCCACGCCCGCGGCGTGGACGATGCCGCCGAGGGTGACCGACTCCTCCCGCAGGCGCGCGGCCAGCGCGCGCACCTCGGCCTCCCGCGACACGTCGCACAGGGCGTACTCGGCGCCGACGATCTTCTCGACACGCCGCGCGGTCTCCTCGGCCAGGGGCCTGCGACCCAGCAGGATGACCCGCTCGGCGCCCTCGCGGACCATCTCCTCGGCGACGCTCAGGCCGAGGCCACCCGCACCGCCGGTGACCACGAACGTCCCACCCCGGTACGGCGACTCGCCCGCCTCGTCTGGCGCCTCGGCGTACCGCAGGCGCCGCAGGTGGGTCTGCGTACCGCGCACCGCCCGCAGCACGCCGCCCGCGCCGCCCAACGACTCCCGGACGAGGAGGTCCAGGTCCACGTCCGCCCCCGCGTCCAGCACGTCCACCAGCAGATGCCGGTGCTCCTGCCCGACCACCTGGGCGAGCGCCTCGGTGGCGGCGGAGTACGGATCGGTGACACCGTCCCCGGCCCCGACCTGCCAGGCGTGTCGACCGAGGACCTTCAGACCACGGGCGAGTTTGACCCGGTGCGCCACGAAGGCGCGGTACAGCTCGAACAGCGCGTCCACACCGGTTGCCCGCCGCTGCCTGTGGGTGAGCGCCGCCTCGTCGGTGTGCTCGGGCGCGGTGAAGTCGGTGGCGAACAGGACGCCGTCGACCCCCTCCTGCCGCAGCCGTTCGGCCAGCGGCCCCGCGCCGTCCTCGTGCAGGGCGAACACGTGGCGACCCTGGTCGGTCCGCTCGCCGACGTAACACGGGACGACCCGGTGTCCCTGCGCCTCGACCGCGGCGACCAGCCGCCGGCCGGCCGGGTTGTCCAGCACCACCGGCGCCCACACCTCGCCGCCGGCCGCGTCGGCCGGTACCCGTGGCACCGACAGCCACTCGACCTGGAGGAAGCGGCGCGGTCCCGAAAGGCTGAACCGCCGCCAGTCGACCTTCTTCACCGTGTAGTCGGTGATGCGCGCGAACACCTCACCGTCGACGTCGACGAGATCCACGTCGTAGGTGATGGTCTCGCCCTCGTCGCTGTCGTCGCGGACGGTACGGATCAGCGAGTAGAACGTCTCCGGCATCGGCCGGCGCAGCACGAAGCTCTTGTACATGTACGGCAGGAACGTCTCGCCACTGTTCTGCGAGATGAGGTTCACCGCGTTGTCGAGCTTGGCCGGGTGCAGCCCGAACGTCTCGCTCGGCACGCCCTGCGGTAGGCGCAGCAGGGTCAACGCACCGGCTTCGTGTCGCCACACCGCCCGCACGTTGTCCCAGCGCGCACCGAACTGGAACACACCCGTGTCGGTCTCGGTGGGGTACGGGTCGGTCACCTCGATCGCGGCGGCCTGCTGGGCCTCGATGTCGACCGACGCCAACGGGCCGGCGTCACCCAGCGGGCCGATCCGACCCTCGACGTGAGTGACCCACTCGCCCTCCTGCGCACTGGCCACCTGGAAGGAGTAACCCCGCTCCAGCCGGTCCAGCCGGGTACGCACGGTCGCCTCCTCCCCCTCCTCGACGGCGAGGGGGACGAGGAAGAACACGTTCTCGAACCGCATGCTGCCGGTGTTCTCCACCGCGGCCAGCGCGGCCCGCGCCATCTCCAGGTACGTCGTGCCGGGCACCACGGGCCGGTGCTCGATGCGGTGGTCGGAGAGCACCCAGTGCCGGTCGACGGACAGCCGGTTCTCGAACACGACCGTGCTGTCCGAGCGGCTGATCTCCGTGCCCAGCAGGGGGTTGGTCTCGCCTGCGCCGAAGCTCCGCACGCTCGTGTGCATGGGCTTGGCCCAGTGCCGGATCCTCTCGAACGGGTAGGTGGGCAGGGGCACCCGCTGACGCGGCTCGTCGGCGTAGAACTCGGCGAACTCGACGCGGGCGCCACGGACGTACGCGTCGGCCAACGCGGTGAGGGCGGCGGCGTCACCCCGCGAGCGGTACTCGGCGAGTGTGGCGTTGGCCGAGTCGGAGAGCCGCTTGCCGGTCTGGGCGGTGATGTCGCCGGGACGCAGATCGCCTCTCTTGTCGCTGACCACGGCGTGCACGCCGTGGTGGATGCCCTGCTGCGCGTCGGTGCCGGGGCCGTGCCGCCGGAGCCGGTCGACCGACTCGGCCAACTGCGCCTTCGTCGCCGCGATGATCATCACGCGGTGTTCGTGGTGGCCTCGACCGACGTTGGACGTGTAGCAGATGTCGGCGAGCGACCAGGGGCTGTCCGCCAGCACGGCCGCGTACCCGTCGAGGAGTGCGGTCAGCCCCGCCTCGGTCTTGGCGCTGACCGTGAGACAGTAACGCTCCCGCGACTGCGGCGCGGCGCGGTAGCGGGGCGCCTCCTCCAGCACCATGTGGCAGTTCGTGCGGATGAAACCGAACGAGCTGATCCCGGCCCGACGGGGTTCGCCGTCGGTGTCCCAGGGCATGAGCCGGTCGTTGACGTACAGCGGGCTGTCGGTGAAGTCGATGTAGGGGTTGGGCACGTCGAAGTTCGACGAGGGCGCCAACAGGCCGGATTCGAGCGACCTGACGACCTTCGCCAGCGAGGCCGACCCGGAGGCGGCCACCATGTGGCCCATCGTGGTCTTCAGGGATCCGATGCCGCAGAACTGCTTGCGGTCGGTGTGCCGGCGGAACGCGTTGGTCAGCCCCTTGACCTCGATCGGGTCACCGAGGACGGTCCCGGTGCCGTGGGCCTCCACGTACGTGATCGTCTCCGCCGGCACGTTCGCCTTGGCCCAGGCGTCGAGGATGACCCGCTCCTGCATCAGCGCGTTGGGCGCGGTGATGCTGTTCGACGTGCCGTCGTTGTTGACGGCGGAGGCCTTGATGACGGCGCGCACGTGGTCGCGGTCGGCCAGCGCCTTCTTCAGCGGCTTGAGCAGCACGATGCCGGCACCTTCGCCCCACAGCGTGCCGTTCGCGCGGGCGTCGAAGGTGCGCACGCTGTCGTCGCCGGAGACGACGTTGTCCATCGTCGCGCCGGACAGGAAGCTGGTCTTCGGCTCGCCGCCGGAGGACAGGTTGATGCCGCCGGCCAGGGCCATGTCGCACTCGCCGAGCAGCAGCGACTGGATGGCCTGGTGGACGCTGACGCTGCCGGCGGAGCACGCGGTGTCGGTCATGATGCAGGGGCCCTTGAGGTCCAGCAGGTAGGAGATGCGGCTGGCGACCATCCCCTCCCACGAGCCGGAGAGCTGCATCGGGTGCCGCTCGGAGAACATCCGGTAGTAGGAGTAGTTCGACTGGTCGCGGCCGAGGAACACCCCGGTCCTCGACCCGATCGCGCTCTCGCCGCCGTAGCCGGCGTTCTCCAGCGCCTCGTACGCCACCTCGAGCGCGATGCGCTGGTTCGGGTCCATGTAGTCCGCTTCGAGCGGGGGGATGCCGAAGAACCGCGAGTCGAAGTGGTCGATCCGGTCCAGGTAACCGCTCACCGAGTAGAGCCGGTCGAGGTCGGCCTCGTCGACCGGCCGACCCAGCATGACCTCCGCGTAGTACGGGTTGCGGAGGATGTCGTACATGTCCTCCTTGCGGGACTGCGGATAGTCCCGGATGCAGTCCCGGCTCACCTTGAGGAAGTCCCAGAACTGGTCGACGTTCGTGGCCTCGGCGAAGCGACCGGCCAGTCCGATGACCGCGATGTCCTCGTGCAGGTTCGCCTCGGACAGTTCGCGCAGCAGCCGCTTGGTGCGCTCCCGGTCGATCTGCTTGTTGACGAATTGCTCGAGGATGAAATCCTTCACGCTGCTCATCTGGTGTCCGTTCCCTCGAGAAGGCCCCGCCTGCCGTCGACCGTGATCGCGCCCTGTTCCAGCAGGTCCAGCAGTTTGTCGATGTCGCCCTCGTCCGCCTCGGCGGCCGATGACGGCCCTTCGGCGGTCGGCTCGTCCGGGTGCAGCCTGGCCTTCAGGCAGGCCACCTGAGCGGCGACGGTGGTGTGGCGGAAGAGGTCCGTGATGTCCATCAGACCGGGGTACCGCTCGTCGTAGAGCTTCAACATCTGCGCCGTCAGCAGCGAGTTGCCGCCGAGGTCACCGAAGTCCTCGTACGCGTCGAGCACGTCGAGGTCGAGCGCTTCCGCCCAGATCTGCGCGACACCCCGTTCGAGGTCGCCGAACTCGGCGAGCCCGTGCAACTCGACGGAACGCCCGACCGCGCTCCGCCCGGCGTCCGAGGACGCCTGCCGGGTCGTCCTCCTCATCCGGCCGGGCATGAGCGCCGCCGGGCGCCCACCGGCGCTCATCAGGGCGTCGAGCAGGTCCACCGCCTCGGCGGTGTCCAGCGGCGGGAACAACTCGTCCTCGTCGGCCGCGTCCATCCGCCGGGCGATGCCGATCTCGCGCCACGCCGGCCACTGGACACTCAGGCCGGGCAGCCGCTCGCGGTCGCGGTACTGCGCCAGGCTGTCCAACACCAGGTTCGCCGCCGTGTAGTCGGACTGGCCCGGGTTGAGCAGGAGCCCGGCGATGCTGGAGAACGCGACGAAGTAGTCGGGCCGGTCGGCCAGGGTCGCCTCGTGCAGGTGCACCCCGCCCAGCGCCTTGGGCCGGTAGACCTCCATGAACTCGTCGAGGTTCTTCGTGTACAGGAAGCCGACACCGGGCCGCCCGGCGAGGTGCAGCACCCCGGAGATCCGGCCGTGCCGCGCGCGGAGGTCCCGCACCATCGCCTCGACCGCCTGCCGGTCACCCAGGTCGAGCCGGACCACCTCGAACACGTCCAGGTCGCGCGCGAACTCCGACCACTCCGGCCGGGTGCCGGCCGCGCGGTCGGACCCCAGCAGAACGAGTCGACGCACGCCCCGCCGGATCAGGTTCCGCGCCACGGCGGTGCCGAGGTCACCGGTGCCGCCCGACATGACCGTCACCCCGTCACCGCCGGGCAGCGGCGTCCGCTCGTCACCGGGCAGCGCCCGCTCACCGGCGGACGACGGGATCGGGTGCCGCTTCACCTGCGGCTCGTACGGACGCCCGTCGCGGTAGAGCAGGAACGGCGGCCGATCGGCACTGGTGGCCTCACCCACCAGCAGCACCGGCCCGGTGTCCTCGTCGCTGTCGACACACCGGATCCCGAGCGCCTTGTACTCCAGGGCCGCGACACGCATCATCCCGAGCAGACCGGCCTGCCCGGGGTGCAGCGCGGACTCGTCGCCGGTGACCGCCAGCGCGTTGTGCGTCAGGACCAGCAGGCCGTCGGCGAACGTGACCTGCCGCTCCGAGATGAGCTTGAGCAGGCCCAATGCCCGTTCGACCGGCTCGCCGGTGGCATCGGCCAGCGGGGCGCCCTCGGCCGGGAGGCAGGCCAGCACGCCGAAGGCGAACTCGCGCCGCTCCCCCAGCCGCTCGTCGCCGACCGCGTCGGCCACACCGGACACGTGGACGCAGTCGTAACCGGACGCTGCGAGGTGATCCCGGACGCCGGTGAACGTGGTGCCGAAGTCTCCGCAGAGCAGCACGGTCCCGGTGCCCTGCGGTGGCGACGCGGGCAAAGCGACCCGACGGTAGGTCTGGACGTACCCGTACTCGCCGGACCCCGTCACATCGAGGTCGACCGCCGACTTGATGCAGTAGTTGTCGACCGTCAGCAGCACCCGGCCGGCCGGGTCGACCACGGTCACGTCGAACGCGTACAACGCACCGGCCACGGACTCGGGCCGCCGACGGAAGTGGGCGAGCACCCGGGCCGGCAGCGAGTCGCGGACGGTCAGCACCCCGTAGGAGAACGGCAGATACAGCCGTTCCTGGTCGTAGACGTTGCTCGGCGCGTTGATGACGGTGTCGAACAGCGAGGGGTGCAGGACGTAGTCCGACAGCTCGGACCGGTACCGCGACGGCAGCGCGAACTCGTACAGCAGCTCGGTCGACTCCGCGTCGGCGTGCCCGGCGCCCAGCGTCGCGGTCCACCGCTCGCTGACGTCCAGCCCCTTCGCGTGATCGGAACCCTCCGGCTCCCGCAGCGGCCGGTCCAACCGCCGCCGCAGGCCCTCCACGTCCAGCGTCGCGACCGGCTCGACGACGGCGTCGCGGACCAGGTCGGCGCGGGCGTTCTCCACCCACTCACCGTCGGCGCCCCGACTGGCGATGGTGACGGCGGTGAGGTCGCCCGCGCTCTCGAAGATGACGTGCACCTCCTTCTCCTCGCCGTCGGCCACCGCCAGCGGCATGGCGAAGAGGACGTTGCGCAGCGTCACCGCCGATTCGGCCAGGCCGAGCCGCCGCGCCGACGTCACGACCATCTCGACCAGCCCGGTTCCGGGCAGCACGCTGACCCCGTGGATGCGGTGTTCGGCCAGTTCCCAGAAGCGTTCGGGGGTCAGCCGGCACACCACGATGTCGCGGTGCAGCGAACGCACCACGTCCGCGCCGTCGACCAGACCCCGCCGTGCCTGGTCGACGGCGTCGATCCAGCACGGGGTCTGCGCGAACGGGTACGTCGGCAGCGACGTCCGGCGCGCGCCCGCCGGGGCGGCCCGCTGCCAGTCGACCTCCGCACCCCGGGCGTAGAGGGACGCCAACCGGCGCAGCGCGGCGCGGTCGGTCGCACCGAGGGTCGCCGCCGCCTCCCGGTTCAGCTCGTCGTGTTCGGAGTGCAGCAGGTCGTGCGGCTCCCGCTTGTCGCCACGCTCCAGTACCAGGCGGAACGCGCCCCGGCTCAGGTCCGGACCTGCGGCACCGACGTCGCCGTCCTGGAGGAACCGGGCCAGCAACGCGTCGAGTTCCGCCCGGTTCTCGAAGACGAACGCGGCGCGTACGCCATGGTGCAACCGGCCGACCGACGCGGTGAAGGCGAGGTCGGCGAGGTCCGTCTCGGGCCGGGCCAGGACCTCGCGGTAACGCTCGGCGAGCCTGGTCAGGCCCGGGGCGTCGGGAGCGCTCAGCGGCAGCAGGAAGCAGGACGGCGAGCCCCCGCTGGGCCGTGCGCCGACCGGGTCCGCGCTGCGCAGCACGAGGTGGCAGTTCGTCCCGCTCAGCCCGAAGCTGTTGATGCCGGCGAACAACGTCTCCTGGTCGTCGTCGGCCCAGGCCACCGTCCGGTCGTTGACGAACACGGGCGTCTGCGCGAACGCGATGTTCGGGTTCGGCTCCTCGAAGTGCAGGCTCGCCGGCAGGACCCGGTGCTTGAGCGACAGGACGAGTTTGGCCAGCCCCGCGAGGCCGGAGGCGTTGTCCATGTGGCCGATGTACGTCTTGACCGTGCCGATGCCGCAGAACTGCTTGCGGTCGGTCTGCCGGGAGAATGCCCGCTGGATGCCGCTGACCTCGACGGGGTCACCGAGCCTGGTGGCGGTGCCGTGCGCCTCGATGAAGCTGATCTGCTCGGCCCGGACCCCGGAGTCGGCGAGTGCCTCGGTGATGAGGTCGGCCTGCGCGTCGGCGTTGGGCGCGGTGATGCCGTTGGAGGCCCCGTCCTGGTTCACCGCGCCGCCCATGATGACGGCGTGGATGTTGTCGCCGTCGCGCCGCGCCCGGTCCAGCGACTTGAGCACGAAGACGACGCAGCCCTCGGCGGCGCTGGTGCCGTCGCTCCTGCGGTCGAAGGTCCGGGTACGCCGGTCCTCGGAGAGCGTGTCCTGGATGTCCTTGATGCCGATGCCGGACTCGTCGTCGGCGTCGACCGGGAGCAGGTCGGTCTTGACCGCGCCGACGATCGCCATCGAGCACTCGCCGCTCTGGATCGCGCGGTACGCCGTGTACACGGCCACCAATCCCGACGAGCAGGCCGTGTCGACCAGCAGCGACGGTCCCCGCAGGTCCAGCAGGTAGGCGATCCGGCTGGCGATCATCGACCGGATGTTGCCGGCGACCGCGATCTCGGGCGCCCCCGGGCTGACCGCCTGGATCATCGCCCGGTAGTCCTCGCCGAAGTCGGCCGACATGCCCGCGTAGACGCCGACCTTCCGGCCGCCGATGTCCTTGTTCAGGTAACCGGCGTCCTCCAGCGCGGCCCAGGCGGTCTCCAGGAAGATCCGCTGGTTCGGGTCGATCGACTTGGCCTCCTGCCGGGACAGCGAGAAGAACCGGTAGTCGAACTCGGACACGCTGGGCAGCCGGGTGCCGCCGGAGTAGCGCTCGGCCGCGATCGGCAGCCGGACGCCCCGCGCGGCGAGGTAGGCGTCGACGTCGGCCCGTCGGGCTTCCGGCAGGTCCCGGTATCCTTCCTCGCCGCGCAGCAGCGTCGACCAGAACGCGTCGAGGTTCTCCGCCTCGCCGACCCGGCCGCTCATCCCGATGATGGCGACTGGCTCGGCCTTCCGCCGTGGACTGGAGCGCGTGACGGGGACGTCGGCGTCGTCCGGGGGCCCCGTCAGGTCCAGGTCGTCAAGATCGAGCAGGGAACTCATGTGGCGAGCGCCCCCGCGTTCGTCCGGAGGCCGACCTCACGAGTCCGGGACACGATCGACTCGACCCGGTCCCGCTGCTCGGCCTCGGGGACCCGCTTCGTTCCCATGATGGTGAGCAGCAGGTCCAACGCGGTCTGCTTCTGCCGGTCGGAGAGCGACTCCTGGTCGAGCTTGCTGAGCTCCTGGAGCTTGCGGTACGACACGACGACGCCGTTGTGGTACTCGTCGGCGTCGAAGTTCCGGTTGCGGGTGGCCGCCGCAGCTCCCAGGCAGAGCCCGACCAGCCCCGGCTCGCGCTTCTTCAGCTCGACGAGCTGGTCGAGCACCGCGCCGACCCGCTCGGGCTCCTCGTCCAGGTTGTACACCTCGCCCGAGCCGACGGCACCGGTGAGCATCTTCTTCAGCACCTGCTTCGGCCCGACCTCGATCCAGACCGCCGCCTTGCGCTCCACCAGGGACGCCATGATGTCGCTCCACCGCACCGGGCTGGTCAGCTGGACGGCCAGCGCCTCCCGGATGGCCTCGGCGCTCTCGTACACCTCGCCGGTCACGTTGCTGTAGACCGGGACGGCGGGTTCCGCGAACGTGATCTCGTCCAGCGCCCTGGTGTACTCGGGCAGCGCGGCGGCCATGTACGTGCTGTGGAACGCGCCGGCGACGTTGAGTTTGATCACCCGCGCCCCACGGTCCTCCAGGTGGGCGGTCACGCCCAACAGGTCGTCCAGGCTGCCCGACAGCACGGTCTGGGTCTCGCCGTTGTAGTTGGCGACCTGCACGTCGTGACCCGCCGCGTTGAAGTCCCCGACGCACTTCTCCACGTCGGCGGCCGGCATCCGCACCACGGCGATCATCCCGGTGCCGCTGCCCGCAGCACAGCTCTCCATCGCCTCACCGCGCGCCTTGACCAGGCGTACCGCGTCCTCGAACGTCAGCGCGCCCGCCGCGAGCAACGCGGTGATCTCCCCCAGGCTGTGGCCGGTCAGGTACGAGACCGGCACCCTGCGCCCGGCGGCCATCACCTCGTACATCGAGTAGCTGAGCACCAGCAACGCGACCTGCGCGTGCCGGGTCCTGGTCACCTCGGCGGGCGGTGCGGTGAAGCACAGGTCGGCCAGCGAGTACCCGACGATGTCCGACGCCTGCCCGAAGCGGTCCCGCACGCTCTCGTGCTCGTCGAACCACTTCCTGCCCATGCCCGCGAACTGGGAGCCCTGCCCCGGAAACACGATCACGAGATCCTTCATGACTGCACCTTCTCCTTCGAGGCGGGCCGGCCCAGGACTGCGAGGACTTTCAGGTGGCCGCCCATCACCTGCTCGACCCGCGTGGAGTCCACCTCGCGGGCGTGGTCGATCTGGACCGCGACGGGGTCGGCCAGGACGTCGATCGCGTACCCGATGTCGAAGTGGCGGAGGACGTCCACCTCCTCCCACTGCCGGGCGCTGCCGCACGCCACGGAGACGGTGCGGTCGACACCCCGGCAGGCGACGAAGCGGTGCAGGTCGAGCCGGTCGTTGTGGTCGCGCTGCCGCCGGTAGTCGTCCAGCACGTCGGCCAGATCGGTCTTGCCGGCGAAGTCGAACCGCACCACGGTCACCCGGGCGTCGTCGTCCAGGACGCACAGCGAGATGTCATCCGTGCCGACGAGCTTGTGCAGGGCGACGGCGAACGCGACGTGGGCCAGATCCTCCGGCTCCCGCGCTCCGCTGCGCCGCAGCCGCCGCAACGTCGCCCTGGTCCGCGCGGGCAGCGCGGCCTCGACCCGGCCGTCGGCGGTGGCGTCGTGCGTGAACCACGATTCGGGCAGGCGTACCCCGAAACCGGTCAGCAGCGCGTCGGAGTCCTGCCCGGCGAGCCGGGACTCCAGGAGCTTGCGGAGCTTGCCGATCGTCGGGTTCGCGAACAGGTCGCTCACGTCGAGCATGCCCGGGAACTGCCGGTGCAGTTCCTCCAGCAGCAGGACCAGACTGAACGAGTTGCCGCCGAGGTCGAAGAAGCTCTCGTCGGCGCCGATCGGAATGTCACCGAGGACCGTGCGCCAGGCCGTGACCAACTCCTGGGCGACGCCGACACCGCGCTCCTCGGAACGCCCCGGCTCCACCGGCGGGCCGGCGTCGGCCTGCGCCGCCAACGCCGTGCGGTCGACCTTGCCGCTCGTGGTCATGGGGATGTCCGACACCACGGCCAGGGTCGCCGGGACCATGTAGTCGGTCAGCCGCTCGGTCAGCCAGTTCCGCAGCGCCTCCGGTGCCAGGTAACCGCCCTCGCGTACCTGGTAGAACGCGCGGATGACCTGGCTGCCACTCGGCAACTCCTGGACGATCACCGCCGCGCCGGTCACCATCTCGTGCCCGGTGATGGCCAGCTCGATCTCACCCAACTCGACCCGGTAGCCCCGGATCTTGACCTGGTCGTCCACCCGACCCAGGCAGTGGAGCTCGCCGTCCTGCCACCGCGCGCGGTCGCCGCTGAGATAGATCCTGCCGTCACCGAACGGGTTCGCAAGGAACCGCTCGCGGGTCAACTCGGGCCGGTGCAGATACCCGGGCGACACACCGAGCCCGCCGATCCACAGGTTCCCGGTCACTCCCTCCGGCACCAGCCGGAGGTTGTCGTCCAGCACGTACATCGTGGTGTTGGCGATCGGGACGCCGATGGTGACCGTGGCGTCGTCCCCGGTGAGGTCCTTGACGCTGGACCAGATACAGGTCTCGGTCGGGCCGTAGACGTTGTGAACACCCAGCGACCGGTGCTCCCGCAACCGGGGCAGCAGGTCCTCCGGGAACGCCTCACCGCCGACGACGAGCTTGTCCAGCCGCGCCAGCGTGGCGCGGGCCGCCTCGGGGTCGGCGCAGAGCAGACGCAACCGGGTCGGCGTCATCTGGAGGTACTCGACACCGTTGGCCGCGACGAACTCGGCGATGTCCGCCGGCGTACGGACCTCCGACTCACCGGCCACCACCACCGTGCCGCCGCTGGTGAGGGTCAACAGCGTCTCCAGCAGGTGGATGTCGAACGACGGGGTGGTGAGGCAGCCCACCACCTTCCGGTCCGCCCATCCGAGCGCCTCGGGCATCCCGACGAGGAAGTTCGCCAACGACCCGTTCGTGACCGCGACGCCCTTGGGCGTTCCGGTCGACCCGGACGTGAAGATCACGTACGCGAGGTCGTCCGGCCCGCCCGGCGACCCGACCGGCGGCGTCGGACCGGCCGGGATGTCCGCCGGTAGATGCAGCGCACGGTCACCGAGTCCCACCGCGCCGGCCAGTTCCTCGGCGCAGACGACCCTCGTGGGCTCGGCCGTGTCGATCACGAGTCGGAGCCGCTTCGCCGGGTCCTTGACGTCCATCGGAAGCCACGCGGCACCGATGCGGTTGACCGCGAGCATCAGCGTGACCAGTTCGGGCGTCGGCGGCAGCAGCAGCCCGACCAGGTCGCCCTGACCGAGGCCGTGCTCATGCAGCAGACCGGCGTACCGGTTCACCCGCTCGGCGAGCTCGGCGTAGCTGACCTCCTCGCCACGGAACCGGAGCGCGGCCCGCTCCGCGTGCTCGCGGACCGCCGTGTCGAACGCCTCGGCAAGGGTCGGCAGGTCCACCACGACCGGTCCGGTGCCCATGGTCAACAGTCGGTCCCGCGTCTCGTCGTCCAACCGGGACAGTTCCCCGAGCGTCTGGTCCGGCTCCCGGACGACCTGGGCGATCAGGTGCACGAACTGCTCGGCCAACTCGGTCATCCGCCGCTCGCCGTACACGCTGGAGAAGTTCAGGTCGCCGAAAAGGCCACCGTCGCGTTCGGTGAGCTCCAGGGCGAGCGCGAACATCGAGCGGGGCACCCCGAAGTCCTCCGACGTGGCGCTCACGTCACCGAACCGCCGCACGCGCTCGCGGGCGTTGGTGAAGGTGAACATCACGTCGAACAGGGCGTTGCGTCCGAAGTCCCGGTCGAGGTCCAACTCCTGGACCAGCACGTCGTAGGAGTAGGGCGAATGCTCGACGGCGGCGAGGCTGGTGTCGCGCACCGCGTGGAGCAGGTCCGGCAGACGGGCGTCCGAGGCGGTACGGACACGCAGCGGCAGCGACTGGGCGAACATGCCGACGGTGTCGTCGTACGTGCCGATGATCCGCTGGTCCAGGGGGACGCCCACGCACAGGTCCTCGGTGTCGGCGGCGTTGGCCAGCAGCACCGACCACAGCGACAGATAGAAGATGAACGGGGTGGTGCGGTGCCGCTCGATGACCGCCTTCGCCGCCTGGTGCAGCGCGTCGTCGATGCGGAAGTAGTGGTGCGTCCCGTGGAAGTCGTTGACCAGCGGGTACGGGGAGTCGGTCGGCAGGCTCAGCGGCGGCGGGACGGTCTCGAACTCGCGCAGCCACCATCGCCGGTGTTCCTGGTAGGAGGCCAGGCCGACGGAGCGGGCCTGCTGCCGCACGAACGCCGGGTAGCCGTCGGACCGCACCGGGCTCAGCTCACCGCGCCCGAGGTGCTCGGCGAGGTCGTTGAGGAGGATGTCGATCGACCCGCCGTCGGCGATGATGTGGTGCAGCGAGAGCAGCAGGTGGTGGACGCCGTCCTCGTCGATGACGATCCCGTAACGCCACAGCGGCGGCGTCGCCAGGTCGAACGGCCGGTTCATCACCGCGACGACGTCCTCGGCGCGCAGTCCGGGCTCGCGCGTGTGGTCGAAGAGGTGGAACTCCGGGGTGACCTCCGCCGCGACGCGGGCCTTGATGTCGGTCGCGTCGATCTCGTAGTAGCCGCGCAGCTTCTCGTGCTTGTCGGCGATCGCCCGGAACGCCTCGGCGAGCCGCTCCCGGTCGGGGGCGCCGTCGAAACGCAGGCCGGCCAGGATCTGGTACGCCTCGTTACCGCCGCGCATCCGCGACAGCACGTAGACCCGCTTCTCCTGCTCGGACACCGCCGTGGGGTCGAGCGGCGTGAGATCGGTGCCCCGGGGCGCGCCGACGGGCAGGCCACGCGGCGCGGTCGACGTCGACCGCCGGAAGTCGAACCCCCCACCGCGCAGCGCCTCGACGCTGGCGCGGATGGCCTCGAAGATGCGGTCCTGATGCTCGCGGGTGTGCGCCAGCGAGAAGTAGGCGGTCCTGCGTTCCCACACGTAGACGCCGTGGAACACCAGGAGCTTGAAGAACAGGTTCAGCGTCAACGACATGTGCCCCATGTCGCGCGGCACGACCGTCTCGTACTTGTACAGCGACGCGAAGTGCGTCACCTTCAGGGGCACCTCCTCCGCGTCGAAGTAGTCGTTCACACGACGGGCGAAGTCGGCGGTGAGCCGGTTGACGGCGGGGAGTGCGGTGGCGCCGTGCTCGCGCAGATAGGACAGCACGGCCCGGCACGCGGCCATCGTCAACGGGTGCTTGCAGAAGGTCCCGGCGAAGAACGTCGTGGGGACCGCCGGCTTGGAGTCGTCCACGTCCGACCACGCGCCGCCGTCGACGGCGTCGAGGTACCTGCTGCGGCCCGCGATGATGCCGATCGGCATACCGCCTCCGACGAGCTTGCCGTAGAGCGACATGTCCGACTCGACGCCGAAGTGCTCCTGCGCGCCGCCCAGCGCGATCCGGAAGCCCACGATCATCTCGTCGAAGATCAGCGCGATGCCGTTCTCGGTGCAGATCTCGCGCAGCTCCCGCAGGAACTCGGTGGGCTGCAACGTCGGGTTGCGCGACTGGACCGGCTCGACCAGCACGGCGGCCAGCTCGGAGCCGTGCCGCCGGATACGGTCCAGCGATTCGGCGCTGCCATAGGTGAGCACGATCGTGTCGTCGACCGCCGACTGCGGAATACCGATCGAGGTGGGAATGCTCTCCTCGCCGTCGGCCTCGGCCAGCACCGCGTCGTAGCTGCCGTGGAACGAGGTGAGGAACCTGACCACCTTGTCCCGGCCGCTGACGGCCCGGGCCAGGCGCACCGACACCATCACGGCCTCGGTACCGGTGTTGCAGAACGCGACCCGCTCCGCGCCGGTCATCTCGTGGACCAGTGCCGCGACCTCACCCGCCACCATGTTCTGCGGGCCGAGCTCGTAGCCCCGGTCGAGCTGGTCCCGCATCGCGTCGAGGATGAAGTCGGGCTGGTGGCCGAAGAAGTGCACGCCGTAACCCATCGCGGTGTCGACGTACTCGTTGCCGTCCACGTCCCAGAACGTCGCCCCGCGCGACCGGGCCGACACGACCGGGTAGACCGTCTCCTTGATACTCGGGTTGAAGTTCAGCGAGGCGATCCAGTCCGCCAACACCTCGCGGTGCTGCCCGGCATACACCTTGGAGGTGGGTGTCCTCGCGGTGTACCGCGCCACGAAGTCGCGGATGAACGCGCTCTGCTCGTCGGTGAGCCGGTCCTGACTGAGCTCGATGTTGTTGCTGTACGAGCCGACCTTGCGGGAGACGGGCGTCGCGCGGCGTGCCGTCGTCTCCGGGACGACCGGCGTCGGCGTCGGCGTGCCGGAGGGCACCCCCGACAGCACGGCCAGCTGCTGCTGCATGATCTCCAGCTGCTGCCGGATGAGGTCCTCGACTCCGCGCGCCGGTGTGCCGGCCGGGTCGAGTCGACCGCGGATCTCGGCCGGCGGCGCGGCGGCGGCCCGCGGTTCCGGAAGCGCGACGGCCACGGGCTCCGCCGACGGCACCGGCGTCACCTCGGCGGGCCGCTGTTCGAGAACGAAGTCGGCCAGCAGACCCGGCGTGTAGAGGGACTCGAAGAACGCCTTGATCGGGATCTCGACGGTGTACTCGGCCTCGACGCGCTTGCCCAACTGGACGAGCATCAGGGAGTCGACTCCCAGCGCGAACAGGTGCACCGACTCGTCGATCGCGTCGACGCCGACCCCGGTGACCTGGCTGACGCACTGCTTGACGAACGTGAGGACGGGTCCTCGATCGGCCATCCGCTGGACACCGGTCCTTTCCGGTTCGGCGACGGCGGGCCGCGCCACGGCGATGGGGTCTCCGGCGCGGTCGGAATACCAGATCCGCTGCCGGTCGAAGGGCGTACGCGGCAGGTCGCGGACGAGGCCGCCCGCCGCGCCGGGCAGCCGACCGAACTCCAGCGACCGGCCCAGCCGCCACAGCTCACCCGCGCTCTCGAGCAGCTGCCGACAATCGGAGCGCCCCTTGCGCAGGCTCGGAACGACGATGGCGGCGTCCGCGAACTCCTGCGCGATCAGACCGCCGACCGTGGCCGTCGCGCCGATCTCGACGAAGACCCGCGAGCCGCGCGCGATCGCGACCCCGACGGCCGCCTGGAACAGGACCGGCTCGACGAGGTGCCGGCTCCAGTACGACGCGTCGATCGGCGCGTCCGCCGTGACCGGCCCACCGGTGCGCGTCGAGATCCACGGGATGGCCGGATGCTCGAACTCGTGGTGCCGGATCTGCGCGTACAGGTCGTCGGCGGCCTGAGCCATCCGCACCGAGTGGTACGGGTGTGAGACGTCCAGGCGCTCGGTGAAGATCCGCTGTCTGCGGGCGGCCCTCAACACCTCGGCCATGCTCTCGGCGGACCCGGCGACGGTGGTGTTCTCGGCAGCGTTGACGGCGGCGACGGAGACGTCGGGATAGTCGGTCAGCAGCTGCTCCGCCCGCTCCCGGGAGCACAGCAGCGTCGCCATGGAGCCGTCGCCGGTCGAGGCCGCCACGACCCGCGCCCGGCGGGTCACCAGGTCGACCGCCTGCGTGAGACTCATGACGGAGGCGAAGCAGGCGGCCGTGTACTCGCCGATGCTGTGGCCGATCACAGCCGACGGCGTGACGCCGAGCGCCTGCCAGTACCGCGCGAGCGCCAACCCGACCGCGAAGATCATGGGCTGGGTGTGCCGCGGCGACTGGAACGACGCCTCGTCGTCACCGAACATCGCCTCGATCGGGGAGACGTCGCCGAGCCGCCGGAACACCCGGTCGATCTCGTCCAACTCGCGCCGGAACAGGTCGGCGTGCTGGTACAGCTCCCGCGCCATGCCCGGGTACTGCGTACCCTGGCCGGAGAAGACGAAGACCTGTCCCGGGTCCGCCTGGTCACGCACGCCCCCGTCGGCCAGCACCGCCTCGACCGCACCCGGGATGTCGGTGACGGCGTCGCAGACCAGTGCCGCCCGGTGTCGCAGACCCGCCCGCCGCGTGCCCAGCGTGTGCGCGATGTCGGCGAGGTCGGCGGTCGTGTCAGCACTCCACTCGCCGAGGGTCCGCAGGGCGGCGCGCAGCGCCGCGTCCGACTTCGCCGAGACGGGCAGCAGGCGCGGCAGACCGGGCGTCGACGACGTGCGGCGCGACGTCGGCTCGTACTCCTCCACGATGATGTGGGCGTTGCTGCCGCTGATGCCGAAGGAGCTGATCCCGGCACGCCGCCGGCCGCCGGCCGGCTGCCACGCGATCTCGTCCGCCACCACCTCGATCGGGACGGCGTCCCAGTCGATCAGGCGGTTGCCCTCGCGAAAGTGCAGGGTGGCCGGAAGGCGGCCGTGCTGCATCGACACGATCACCTTGCACAGCGCCGCCATACCCGCCGCGGACTCCAGGTGCCCGAGGTTGGACTTGACGCTGCCGACGCGCAGTTTGCCGCTCCGGCCGGCGAAGACCCGGGCCAGGGCGTTGAGCTCCTGCGGATCGCCGATCGGTGTGCCCGAGCCGTGGGCCTCGACGTAGGAGACGTCCTCGATCCCGACGCCCGCCTCGGCCATCGCGGCCTCGACCACCCGTTGCTGGGCGGCCCCGCTCGGGACGGTGAACCCACCGCCCTGGCCGTTGTGGTTGATCGCCGACCCGCTGATCACGGCCAGGATGTCGTCACCGTCGCGTTCGGCGTCGGACAGCCGTTTGAGGATGACGACCGTTCCGCCCTCACTGCGGATGTAGCCGTCGGCCCCGTCGTCGAAGCTGCGACACCGCCCGGTCGGGGACAGCGCCTGTAGGCGCGACCACGACACGTGCCCCTCGGGGCTGAGGATCAGGTTCACCGCCGCAGCGACGACCATGTCGCAGCCGCCCTGCCGCAGTTCCCGTCCGGCCTGGTGCAGCGCGTACAGCGAGGAGGCGCAGGCCGCGTCGATCGCCTGGCTGGGACCGTCGAAGCCGTAGCTGTAGGAGATCCGCCCGGCCGCCGAGTTGGCCATGTTCCCGGTGTAGGTGTACCGCTCCGCCGGGTGCCCGAGGTTCTTGCCGACCTGGGCGTAGTCGTTGTTGTAGATACCGACGAACACGCCGACGCGCCGGTCCCGCCCCGCCGTCACCGGGTTCAACCCGGCGTCTTCGAGCGCCTCCCAGGTCAGTTCCAGCAGCAGGCGCTGCTGCGGGTCGATCGACGCGGCTTCCGCGGGCGAGATGCTGAAGAACAGCGGATCGAACTGGTCCACCTGGTCGAGGTAGCCGCCCTGGGTGGTGGTCACCTCGCTGGTGTCGAGGTCGCTGTGCGACCACCGGTCGGCGGGTACCTCCCGCACCACGTCGACCTTGCCGCTCAACGTCTCCCAGAGCTGGTGCCGGGTGCCGATCCCGCCGGGGAGCCGGAACGCCATGCCGACCACCGCGACGGGCTCCGCGGAGTACGACCCCGTCGACGCCGGGGCGGCGGCGCGCGCCTCGGCCGGTGCGCGTCCCCGCTCGACCCGGCGGGTCAGCTCGTCGGTGAGCGCGTGCGCGGTGGGATGGTCGATGATGAACGTGCTCTCCAGCGAGACACCGAGTTCCCTGGCCAGCCCGCTCTGGAGCTCGATCAGCTGCACCGACGTGCAGCCCAGCTCGAACAGGCTCCTGGTGTGGTCGTCCTGGGCCAGTTCCGGGCCGATACCGAGCACGCCCGCGACCTGTGTGGACACCAGGCTTGCCACCGACCGGACCGGTGCGACGTCCGCGCCGGCTCCGGCCGATCCGGGCAGGTCCAGGTCGGGCAGGTCGATCGGCCGGCCGCGCCCGGCGAACACCGGCTCCCAGTTCACCGCGAGACCCTGGACGTGCGCCTCGGCGAGCGAGGCCAGGAAGTGATCCATGCGCTGCCCGTCGCGACGCAGGGAGTGGAGTACCGGCACCGCCGTGCCGACGGCTTCCACGGTCTGCCGCATGGCCAGGGTCAGCACCGGGTGTGCGCTGAGCTCGACAAAAGCCTGATAGCCGTCGGCCAGCATGGCCCTCGTGGCGCTCTCGAAGAGCATCGGTCGACGCAGGTTGTGATACCAGTACTGCGCGTCCAGCCCGGCGGTGTCGAAGGCCCCACCCGTCATGCCGGAGTAGAACGGAATGTCCGAGGTGCGCGGGCTGATCGAGGCGAGCGAGGTCAGCACGGTGTCCCGCACCTCCTCGACGCGCGGCGAGTGCGCGGCCAGCGGCACGGATGTCACGTGCGCGTAGACGCCTGCGGCGCGCAACTGCTCGGCGGCGAGCGCGAGAACCGCGCTGTCACCGGAGACCACCACCGTGCGGGGTGCCATCAGGCCGGAGACGTCGACGTCGTGACCGTGCTCGGCGAACCACGAGGTCACCTCGTGCACCGGCAACGCCACCACGGCCATCCCGCCTCGGCCGGCCAGCGTCGACTGGGCCCGGCTCCACAGCACGGCGGTCCTCGCGGCGTCGTCCAGCGACAGTGCCCCGGACACGCAGGCGGCGGCAGCCTCGCCGATGCTGTGCGCCACGACCGCCTGTGGCTCGACACCGTGCGAACGCCACAACTCGGCGAGCGCGACCATGATCGAGAACAGCACCGGCTGCACGACGTCGGTCTGCTGGTACAGGTCCGTGGAGTCCGACCTCAGCACGTCGACCAGCGACCAGTCCACGTGCGGTGCGAGCGCGTCGGCGCAGTCCCCGATGCGCCGGGCGAACACCGGCGCGGAGTCGAGCAGCTCTGCCGCCATACCCGGCCAGATCGCGCCCTGGCCGGGGAAGACGAACGCCGGGCGGGTCACGTCCGCCGCCGTCGCCCGCGCCACGTGCGGACTCGGCCGCCCCTGGGCGAGCAGCCGTACCGCCGTCACGAGGCTGTCGCCGCCGCCCAGCAGCACGGCCCGGTGCGCCTGTGACGGGCGGGCCGCCAGCGTGCGCCCCACGTCCCAGGGGTCGGCGGCGCACTCCTCGACGAGGTCACGCAACCGCCCGGCGACATCGCGCAGCGCCTGCTCGTTCGGCGTACTGAGGATCCAGGGAATGGTCACCGGTGCCTCACCACCCAGCCACCGGGGGTGCTTGCCATGACGGTCTCCAGGGTGTTCGCGGCGCGCGGGATCGGACACGGGGTCATCGCCTATGCCTTCCGGGCGTACTTCTTGTAGCCGGCGTCGGCGATCATGATCTGCTGCAGCTGGGAGGTGCCCTCGATGATTTCGAGGATCTTCGCCTCCCGGAACAGGCGTTCCGCGGGGTATCCCGACCAGCACCCGTTCCCACCCAGCACCTGGACCGCGTCCGACGTCGCACGTTGGGCGACGGTGGACGAGAAGTACTTCGCGATGATCGTCTCGGTGGCCGCGTCGGCACTGCGCTGCGCGAGCGACCGGCCCGCGCTGCGACACAGTTCCCGGGCCGCGGCGACGCTGGTGACCGCGTCGGCGACCATCTTCTGCACCAACTGCTGCGTGCCGATCTTGACCCCGAACTGCTCGCGTCGCGTCGCGTAGGTGCACATCTCCTCCAGCGCCGCCTGGGCCAGCGCGACACCGGCCCACGCGATGCTGTAGCGACCGTGCAGGAGGGCCGTGTTCACCACGAAGCCGAAGCCGGCCCCGATACCCGCGATGAGGTTCTCCGCCGGCACCTCGACGTCGTCCAGCTCGATCTCCGCGATGTGGGTCGCGCGGTTGCCCAGGAAGCCGGACATCGGCCAGGTCCGTACGCCGGGCATGTCGCGTTCCACCATGAACGCGCTCGTGACGCCGTTGTCGGTCGCCAGCACCAGGATCAGGTCGGCCACACCGGCGAAGGAGATCCACTTCTTGCGTCCGTTGAGGACGAAGGAGTCGCCCTTCCTGATGTACGTCGTGGCGACCGCCGCCGCGTCCGACCCGGCGCCCTCCTCGGACAGCGCGAAGCAGCCGATCATCTCGCCCCGGGCGAGGGCGGTGAGGTACTTCTCCTTGAGCCGCCGCGACGCCAGTTCCAGCAGCGTCCCGGCGACGATCGAGGTGTGGACGGTCAGCAGCGCCCGGGTGGACGCGCAGGCCTTGCCGATCGCCTCGGTGACCTCGCCGTACTCCAGCGGGTCCAGGCCGAGTCCGCCCCACTTCGTCGGGATCGACGCACCGAGCAGACCTTCCGCCGCCATCCTCTGGATGACGTCGCGCGGCAGGGCCTCGTCCCGGTCGAACTCCGCGGCCCTTGGGGCCAGCTCGGTCTCGGCGAAGAGCATGGCGCGTGCGATGACGTCGGACCTGTCCATGTCACTCACCAGCCGAGGCCTTCAGTTCACCCACCATGTCCGCGAGGCGGCGGACCGAACTGAAGTTCTGCAGGATGATGTAGTCGTCCGGAACCACGATGTCGAACGTGGACTCGACGTAGTGCAGGAGCTGCATGGCGAACAACGACGTGAAATAGCCACGCTCGAAGATGTTCTCCTCGTCGTCCAGCTCGACGTCCTTGAACGCGGTCATGTTCTCCCGGAGGTACTCCCGGATCCTGTTCGCAGCGTCCGCCACCATCACGTCTGCCATGTTCACCACCGCCTCGTCACGCATCGATCTTGACCTT
The DNA here is from genome assembly GCF_040642635.1 of Micromonospora sp. NPDC047793. Lineage (NCBI taxonomy): Bacteria > Bacillati > Actinomycetota > Actinomycetes > Micromonosporales > Micromonosporaceae > Micromonospora > Micromonospora sp. NPDC047793. The sequence continues at coordinate 178,540 of NZ_JBEYSG010000010.1, forward strand.
GATGTAACCGGGATAGTCCTGACGGACCGCGAGATCGTGCTCGTACAGGTAGTCGTTGCCCTCGCGCCACACCACGCGGAAGTTCGCCAACTGGTACGTCACCAGCATCTGGCGGTTCCGGTCGGTCCGGCGGAAGCGGGCCAGGAGACGCTTCCCGTTCTCGGCGGCCCGGTTCAACAGGAAGGACAGCAGGACCGTGCCCACGCCCTTGGACACCGTCCGACACGACATCAGCAGGAGGTTGACCGTCCAGCGGTCGTCCTGCTTCTCCACCAGCGCCACGCCGATCTTGCCGTAGGAGCCGTAGCGGTCGGTCAGCTCGCACACCCAGATGTCGTGGTCGGGGCTGCCCATCAGCTCTTCGAGCTGCTGGTGCGAGTACTGGATGCCGGTGGAGTTCAGCTGGTTGGTGCGCTCGGTCAGCTCAGCGAGGCGCAGCAGGTCGCCGTCCCTCGCTTGAGAAATCGTGAAGATCATGTCGAGACCGCTGAGGAACTCGTCCGGGGCGCCCCGGTGCTCGAGCTCCGCGGCGTTGCGCGCGTGATCCTCCAGGTACATCCGCCGACGGCGGGCGGCGTCCTCGGTCACCACCGGGGGTGACAGGCGCGGCATCGCGAGCAGGGTGCCCAGATCCGCCGCGTCGACCGTCTCGACCTCCGGGTGGGCGAAGGCCACCTCGTCGCGCTCGAACGGCTGGTCGTCCACGAACATGATCGTGTCGATGCCGATGTTCAGCTTCTCGCGGATCGCGGCGAGCGAGCTGGACTTGCTGTTCCAGTTGATCTGCGGATAGAGGAAGTACTCGGCGAGGCCGACCTCCTCCAGCTTGCGCACCGCGTCGTCGTGGTTGTTCTTGCTGGCCACCGACTGAAGGATGCCGCGCGCATCCAGGGTCTTGATCACGTTGACCACGTCGTCGCGGAGGACGAGGTCGTCGCCGGCGGACAGGGTGCCGTGCCACAGCGTGTCGTCGAGGTCCCAGACGACACACTTCGCCATCTTCATAGATCGAAGTCCTCCAGGGGGATCGCTGCCCGGTGGCGCAGCCGATGACCGCGTCAGCGTTCGGGGAGATCTCAGTGGTTCGCGTAGGTGTAGAAGCCCTGACCGCTCTTCCGTCCCAGCCGGCCCGCGGCGACCATCTTCTTCAGCGTCGGGCAACAGCGGAACTTGCTGTCCTGGAACTCCGCGTAGAGCACGTTCAGGGAGTCGACCACGGTGTCCAGGCCGATGAGGTCGGCGGTCTCCAGCGGGCCCATCCTGTGCCCGTACCCGAGCTTGAAGATGGCGTCGATCTGCTCCGGCTCGGCGACGCCGTCGTGCACCAGGAAGGCCGCCTCGTTCATGAACAGGTGCGACAACCGGTTGGACACGAAGCCGGGCATGTCGTTGACCACGATGGACTGCTTGCCGAGCGACCGGACGAACTCCTCGGCCTGCTTGATCGTGTCCTCGGAGGTGTGGTAGCCACGGACGACCTCCGCGCACTCCAGCAGGGGAACCGGATTCATGAAGTGGATGCCGACGACGTTGTGGGGTCGTGGCGTGCCGGCGGCGAGCTTGGTGATGGAGATACAGCTCGTGTTCACGGCGATCTTCGTGCTCTCGCCGCAGACGTCACGCAGATCGAGGTACAGGCGCTCCTTGGCGGCCAGGTCCTCGACGATGTTCTCGACGATCCAGTCGACTCCGGCGAGGTCGCCGAGGTCGGTGCCGAAGCGGATGCGGCCCAGGATCTCGTCGGCCTTCCAGGCGGCGGCGGCCGGAGACATCATCCGGAACTTCCGGACGAGCTGCCGGATGTCCCGGGGCGCGGTGGCCAGCACGTCGGAGTCGTGGTCGGACAGGATGACGTCGTAACCCTTGGCAGCGCACGTGATGGCCACGTCCTTGCCCATGACGCCCGCGCCGATGACCCCTACTGTCGCCATTGTCCAGCCGCCCCCGGTAATGATGGAAAGGGCACGCGTAATGTACGCGAACATCGCTCCAACATTCGCCTTCGCACACCCATATGGACGACGCCGGGCTGAGTCGGCCCGGCGTCGGAGGAACCTATTACACGATTGCCCCGTTTGTTCGGAGACCCTGCACGCAATGAGTGGACATCAGCAGCAGGTGCCCGCTTCGCCTTCATTGCAAGTTGCATGAGATTGTCAACTCCGTGCGACGGACCATACACGGAAGCGCCGCAAGCCGTAAAGACGAGCATCGACACTACGGGCAGTAGTGGCTCAATTGCACACCGCTTCGGGGTGCGATTGGCCGCCGCGGCAGGACGATCAAAACGGCAAAAAATTCGCACCTGAGCGGCCTGGCCCCTGCCCCTTAAAGCCCTCGGTTTCGCAGTGTCAGCGGCCAATCCGGTCAAAAGTAAGGATGAATAGATGATCCGGCGAGCCCTTGCGGCCGAAGGAGTTATCTGATCCACATGCGACAGACGGTCCGGCAGCCGGGCGGCCCACGTCAGGACAACCGCAGGTCAACGATGCAGCGGACGCGCCGCAACCATGCCGCACCACCCCAATTACGGACGATCAAAGGAAAGCACGCGGATCACACTTCACGACGGGCCGGCCCGAACCGGCCGCGTCCGCACGTGTCCGGAGCCCGCCCGAACCGTTGCACACGACCCCCTCCCGCCGGCAGTACGTCTCAGATTGGCGACGACGTGCCAAATCGATAATGCATCCGCTTACCCGCCACTCCACCCACACGCCGCCCTCTAGTCGACTCCGGCAAGACTCAGCCACCGATTAGTGATGACACGCCTTTAATGTCCATCTTGGATGTTGGCAGAACCGATATCACCGGCGGGGAAATTTGCTGTCGCAAATTCCTGTCCGGAGAGCGCTCCATGGGTGCGCCCGTTCCGACTCGGACTTAACGCCAAGGAAGCCGGGTAGCGAATTCCGGGAGTCAGCGCCATGCACGGAACGGCTCACTGCTTGGCAACAACACCGGCGGACGGTTACCGTTCCCCGAGCCGGAACAGCCCCGCAGGTGCGTTAACCCGACAGGCGCTTCACCCGACCGGCACGACTGGCGTCACGCGTCGCCAGCCATTCGACGACACACCGAACCCGAGGACGAATCATGGACCGAACGTTCGCCGACGACGTCGGCGACTGGCTGGTCGCCCAGGCCGACTCGCTCATCAAGGACGGTGGCACCAGAGAGCTCATGCGATCGACCTGGTCCGTGCTGCCCGAGGTGTGGCCTCCCGATCCGGCGACCGAGGTGTTCACGTCCGCGCTGCCCCTGGGCTCCGGCACCCGGTTCCTCGAGATCGGGTGCGGCGCGGGCGTCACGAGCGTGGTGGCCGCCATGAGCGGCTGCGAACGCGTCGTCGCGACCGACATCAACCCGGCTGCGGTGGCCAACACCGTGCTCAACGCCAAGGCACACGACGTCGGGCACAAGGTCGAAGCGCTGACCAGCGACCTGTTCCTCGAACTCGGCCCGGAGGACGTCTTCGACCTGATCGTGTCCAACCCGCCCCTCGTGCGGGCGCGGGAGGACCGGGCCTACGACCGGCCGATCGAGCATTCGGTGTTCGACCCCGGGTACGCCCTCCACCAGCGCTTCTTCCACGAGGTGAAGCCGCACCTCGCCGCTGGCGGGCACATCTTCATGAACACCAGCGACACGATGGGCGATCCGCACTCCATCGTCTCCCTCGCGGTGCGGATGGGCTTCTCCGCGCGCAAGCACCACTCGAACCGGATCGAGATTCCCGGGACGCTGATCGGGTGGACCCCCGCCATCGCCGCCGCCGCCGACGACCGCGGGATGATCTACATCGACTCTTCCATCTACGACTTCGAGCTGCTCTGAGCAGAGGCGGCAGCCACGGTGTGCGGCCACGACACGTGTGGCGCCGCCGGCAGCCTCGTACCGCAGGTCGCCGACGACCGGGTCAGCGGCTCCCCACCGCGGGTGGCGGCGGTGAGTGGTGCCCGGTCGCGGGTGGCGACTGCTGACCGAGCAACCAGCGCCGCCAACCCGCCACGTCCTTGCCCGCACTCGTCGATCTGACCCGCACGTCGCCCAGCAGCGAGTGCACCCTGACCCGGATCCGCGGCGTTCCCGGCACCGGGGGCATCGACGCCAACCGGAGCTCCCGGTCGCTGAGCAACCCGATACCGGCGAGCTCCACATCCACCCCGTCGGGCACATCGATCTTGATGTCACCCAGGAGGCTCCACGCCTCGATCTCCACCACGGCCTCGGCGCAGACAGTCGTCCGCAGATCGAGATGCACATCGCCGAGCACGCTGAACATCCGCAGTCGGGCCGGCAACCGCCACCGTCCCACCCGCCGCTGGTCACCGAGGAACGCGACCACGGTCGACACGGTCTGCGTACTACCGACCGGAGGCGCGGAAACCACCACCCCGGCCGTCGCCCGCTCCAGATCCTCGATGCGCTCGGCCGCCCACACCGCCCCGACCCGATCGCTGAACTCCTCCAGGGTCAGCCGGCCCTCGCCGACCGCCTCCTGCAGCGCCGTCGCGGCGGCCTCCTGCTCCAGCTCACTCGGCTTCCGTGACAACTGCTCAGGTCGAGGCTCGATCTCCACGCCGTGGAGCCTACCCGGCCGACGCTCACCCGCTCCTCGTGCAACTCCCCGCCCGACGCCGCCTCCGGCAACACCTTCTCCGCCTTCCACCCCGACGCCCGGTACTCCCCGGACCGACCGTTCACCATCTGACACGGGTGATCGGCTGCTACCGGGCGGGAGCCAGGTGGACTAGCGTCTAAGCCCACCAGCGCGTACGCCGTCGCCGTCGATACGCCCCGGCCGACCCCGATCCGCCCGATCGGTGGGTTCTCACGGGAACACCCCGTCACCGCTTCACCTGTTGGGCAGGATCGTCCCCAACGAGGAGGTGCCGTCGTGGTGCAGGACACCCGCGCTCTCGCCCTGACGTTCGAGGTGAGCGGCCTGCCACCGGTCAAGACCGAGGCGCTGTCCATCTTCGCTGCCGGTCACCGGCAGGCGACGAGAGTACGCACCCTGCTCCGGGCCGCCTGCGAGGCGGCACAGAAGACCGGCTGGACCCCGCTGTCCGGCCCGATCGAGGTGGACCTGACGCTGCGCTGCCCGCCCGGGCACCGCACCTCCGACGCCAGCACCCTGCTGGGCGGGGTGTGCGCGGTGCTGCAGGACAAGAAGCGGGTGACCAGCATCGGCCTCGCCCACCTCGGAGTCCTGGTCGACGTCGCCCTCTACGAGGACGACCGGCAGATCCGCCGGTTGTCGTACGCGGAGGAGCCCGGCGAGGAATTCTCGTACCAGGTCCGCGTCGCCGCGGTACCGAACGTGGTTTGACGGACGGTCGTGGTCGGGTACCGCTGCCGCCGACGAAGGGAGCACCGATGTCGGAGCCACATGTCACGCTGGAACCTCGTGACCCGGTCCAGGAGAAACTGCGCGGGCCCTTGGAGCAGCAGCTGACATCGGCACTCCAGGTCGCCGCCGAGCGGATCCGGGACGCCTACACCGGCGAGCCGGTGGAGCAGGTCTGCCAGCAACTGCTCGACGAGACCCGGGCCGGCCTGCACCCGGACATCGCCGCGGCCTTCCAACCCGACATGGACGAGTTCTGCCGGGTCGCCGTCGCCATCGTGCGCGGCGAGACCACCTGAGCCGACCCGACGACGACACGGGTCAGGACCGGACCCGCACGACCCGGCCCTGACCCGTCCGGCGTGGGCAGCGAACCAGCCGCCTGCCGACGCACGTGTCAGCACGCGCCGGCACGGCAGCCGGTCCGCCAGCACTCAGCTCCACGGTGCCCCACGACCGGACCCGGTACCGCGACCCACCCCGGCGAGTCGCGGCACCTGGGGCCGAGGCTAGGCGTGCCCGGGTCGAGCCCGCGCGGGCCGGCACGCACTATTGCCAGCAACGGGAAATAGCGGCAGGAGCGTGTAACACCCGGCGGGCGCCAGGCGCTGACCCGGTCGGAGCGATTGATCAGCGGACCACCGGGTCACCGGCGGCCCCGGTCGGCCTCAGAAGTGCGCGAGCAGGTCGGGAAAAGCGCGCAGACGCAGGACGCCCTCGTCGGTCGGGTCCAGTTCGTCGTGCTCCAACACCCACGTGTTGTCGTTCGGGATGAACACCGCCCGCCATCCGGCCGCCCGCGCCGGCAGGATGTCCGACCGGGGCGAGTTGCCGATCATCCACGCCCGGGTCGGGTCGACGGCGTGCTCCCGGCTCAACCGGTGATAGGTCGCCACGTCCTTCTCCGGCACGATGTGCGCCGCCGTGAAGTGGTGCAGCAGCCCACACGCGTCCAGCTTGCGCTGCTGTTCCTCGCGCTCCCCCTTGGTCAGCAGCAGCAACTCGTGCCGCCCGGCCAACTCGTCCAGCGCGTCGGCCACCCCCGGCATCAGCTCGACCTGATGGTTGATCAGCGCCATAGCCAACTCGTCGATCTCGCGGCGCTCCGCCTCGGTGGCGGGCCGTTCCCGCAGCCGCTCCAGGCACTCCCGCAGGCTGCGCAGGAAGACCTTGCTGCCGTACCCGTGTGCGACGGCGTTGGCCCGTTCGATGTCGTCGAGCACCGCCCGCAACTGCGTCCGGTCGAGCGTCGGATGGTCCACCCAGCTCAGGAAGTCGTCGATCACCCGCTCGAAGACGACGTTGTTCTCCCAGAGCGTGTCGTCCGCATCGAAGACGAGCACCTGCCCCGGCTCGATCGACCTGTCATGCGTCACGCGGCGACGGTAGGCGACCCGGACGATCTCGGCGACCCGATAATTCGCCCGCGCGACGGCGGAAGCCGTCAGTCGGGACGGTCTCCGTCGATCGCGGAGACCGTCCCCGACAGGTCAGGCGTCGGCCGGGGTGAAGCTCACCCGGGCACGGATCCGACGGAACCCGGCCCGTTCCAGATCCGCCAGCACAGCCACCCGGTCCGCGTCCACGTCGGCGATCACCTCGTACGCGCCCTCGCCCGACAACGTCCGGACCACCTCGGCCAGCAGGTCGGCCCGCACCGCCGGCGCCCGCACGCCGAGATAGGCGATCATCGGGAAGCAGGCCCGGCTCGCCGGTGCCGCCAGGCCGACGGGTTCGCCGCCGTCCAGCGCCACCCGCCATTCCCGGGCCGACCCGCGGAGCCAGGACAGTGGATCGGTGGCCAGGTCCACCCCCGCCACCGCCCGCGCCGTCTCCGCGCCGGTGAGCAGGTCCGGTGCGGCGATCCGGGCGACCAACGAGGTGATCTCTGCGGCGTCGGTGGCCGGGCGGAACGTGTACCGGCCGGTGAAGGCAGGGAGCGCTCCGCCCGTCCACGAGCACCGCAACCGTTCCCCCTGCTCGACCAGACCGGCGAGACGGGCCGCCGCCATCGGGGCCGCGACCACGTCGCGAACCTGCGGCTGTCGGCGCCAGTACGCCGGCAGCGCGGCGTGGTACACCTTCGGGCCGCCGAGCGCCTCGTGTGCGGCACGGAGCAGCGCGGCACCGTCCTGCGGCGCGGTGGCCAGATCGAACCGGTCCAGCCACGGGTCGCCGACGGACCCGGGCGGAAGCGCCCAGGCGGCACGGCCGACCACCCGGCCGGCGCGCAGCGCCACCCACGTGCGCTCAGGACGGAAACCGCCACCGGCGAGCCCGTCGGCGTAACCGACCTGCCGCACGTGCGGCAACGGGTCGGGCATCGAATCGAACAACTCTTCCTCACCCGCGACGAGCGGGCGGATGACCAGATCAGCCATGGCGTGATCCTCCGGAACGCGGCGCCCCGGCTCAGTTCCGCGGGGACGCCGGATCGCGGAGGGGGCGCAGAACATCGGACATCGTTCTGACCTCCTTCCGGCTCGACGGCGTGACCGTGAACCTACACCGCAGCCCGCTGCCGCGACACCCGATTCACCTGCTGCCGATGCGATACGGGAGACAGTGTCCGACTGCTCGATCTGGCCGACGGACGCACGCGGTCGGCCCGGGGCCAGGCGGGAACATGCCTGGCCCCGGGACCGCTCTCAGCTGCGTCGAGTCCACTGCTGGTTCGTGCCGCCGTTGCAGGACCAGAGGATGATCTTCGTTCCGTTGGCGGTGGCGGCGCCGTTGGCGTCGAGACAGAGCCCGGACTGGGCGTTCGTGATGGTGCCGTTGGCGTTGACGTTCCACTGCTGGTTGAGCCCGCCGTGGCAGTCCCAGATGATGACCGTGGTGCCGTTGGTGGTGCCCGCCCCGTTGGCGTCCAGGCACTTCGTGCCGTACACGGTCAGCTGCTTGCCGGCGGTGTGGGTCCACCGCTGCTGCGTGGCGCCGGAGCAGTCCCAGAGTTGGGTCTGGGTGCCGTTGGTGGTGGCGCCGCCGGGGACCTCGACGCACCGGCCGGACTGGCCGCCCACGATCTGCGCGTCGGGGGCGCTGCCGGTGCCCTGCCGCCGGACGAGCGACGTCGACTCGGCCGACCGGTTGCCCTGGGCGTCGACGACGTAGAGCCGGTAGTCACCCGAGGTGACGGGTACGGCGATGGCGGTGGCGGTGCCGTCGGCCCGGGTCATCGTCGGACCGGCGGTGAAGGTGGTGGTGCCGGAGGGAGCCAGCCAGAGCGACCTGGTCGCATCGCCCGTGCTGCGGACCGGGATCGAGGTGGTGCCGCTGCCGACGAACGTGCTGGCCGGCAGGACCTGGTCCGCCAGGGGCAGGTTGCGCGGTGCGGTGATGTCCCGGAACGGGGCTTCGAGCCCGGAGTTCACCGCGATCCCGTAGGCCGCCGCCGGCCAGACGTAGTCGGCGGAGACGAGGATGTCGTGGATGGTGCTGTTCGGCAGGTTCTTCTGGGAGACCTTGTTGATCGGGCCGTACGTCTGCGTGATGCTCAGGTCGTGCTTGCGTCCGAAGTCGTCGGAGTTGATCATCCAGGTGATGTTCTTGTCCACGCTCAGGACGTTGTCCCGGAAGGTCATGTACGCCGACCCCTCGTCCGGGTGGAGCCCGTACTTGTGGCCGGCCGGGACACCTTGCAGATAGTTGCTGTGGATCGTGGTGCCAGGCTGGCTGCCCAGCGTGTAGATCGGTGCCGTGTCGCTGAGTCGCTGCACCGTGTCGATGATGTGGTTGTGGCTGATGGTGTTGTTCCTCGCCGTCGTGGTCGGCCGGTTGGGCGCGATCGATCCGGAGGATCCGTCGAAGTTCCACCATCCCCAGCCGAGCGTGATGCCCGCCCACGGCGTCTTCTCGATGCGGTTGTGCTGGATCGTGAGCGTGTCGGCGAAGTACGCCGCGACCGCGCCGTGCCCGTTGAACAGCACCGCGCTGTCGTGGATGTAGTTGTTCCTGATCACGATGTTCTTCGGGAGTCCCTCGACCTGGGGCGGGTACTTCTCGCGGTTGGTCGAGGTGTGGTCGCCGACGAAGACGTGCTGCGGGTGTCCCACGGAGATCGCGGACCCGGCGACGTCGCTGGTGACGTTGCCGATCACCTGTGAGTTCGTCACGTCGTTGACCATGTTGATCCCGTCGGCCCCGGTGTGCTCGATGCGGTTGCGTTCCAGCAGGATCCCGTCGGCGTTCTGCACGTGGACGATGCCCGGGGTGACGTCCACGTTGCGGTAGTAGTAGACGTGGAAGTTGCCCTTCGCGTACGCCATCGCGCCCAAGTTGCCCTGCTGCGCCTGCTTGTACACCGAGCCGGCGACGGTCAACAGGTTCCAGTCGGAGTGCCGGACGGTGAGACCCGAGAACGTGATGTTGCGGGCGCGGCTGCTGGTCGAGGTGCCGGCGATCCGCAGGGCGGTGGTCACGTTGTTGGGCGCGAAGACCGTGGCGGTGGACATGTTGTCGGCGCTGGCCTTGTAGTAATAGAGCGTCCGGCTGGACTTGTCGAAGTAGAACTCGCCCGGCGCGTCCAGGAACTCGTAGGCGTTCATGACCTTGTGAGCGCCGGCGACCTGGGCGTTGCCGTTGAACGCCCCCTGCGCGATGGCGGCACCCGGCTGTTGGAACAGGGCGATACGGCTCTGACCGTCGGCGCTCGTGGTCACCTGCCGGACTCCCACGATGGCGGTGGTCCAGGTCGTGGCCGTCTCGATCTCGATGTCCTCCTGGTTGCGGGAGATCGCCGGGAAGTCGCCGAGGCCGTACCTCGCGCCGTCGCACTGTGAGCCGGATTCCCACGCCCAGTCGGCCTGCCCGGCGGTGATGGTGTACGTGCCGTGGCATCCCGCCGAGGTGATCGTCTTGGCGGCCATCTGGGCCCGCTGGCCGTTGACGTAGAGGGCCCGCAGCTTGTTGGCCCGGTCGAGCGGCGCCTTCCAGATGTTCCCGCTGTGCTGGGTCCAGCCGGTCACCTGCACACCGGCGTCGAGGACCGGCGTCTCGCCCGGGTACGCGGCGTACACGACCCGGTGGCCGTTGGTGCCGGAGTCACTCGACCCGAACTCGACCGTACCGCCCACCGGGTAGCTTCCGCCGCGCAGGAGCACCTGGATGTCGCCGGTCATGGTCGCGGTCTTCGTGCGGACCACGTCCCGCGCCCGCTGGAGGGTCCGGAACGGGGACGCGATCGTGCCCGGGTTGGCGTCGTTCCCTCCCGGTGCGACATAGAGGGTCTCCTGCACCGCGGCCAGCGCCGGAGCCTGATCTGCCACCACCGCCGGCAGCGCGGCGGAGACGAGCACCGCCAGCGCGAGCAGCGAACCCCTAGCAGTACGGACGAGGGATCTCATTTCTGCACCTGCCACTTCTGATTGTCGCCACCCCAGCAGGACCAGAGCTGCACCTTCGACGTCGCGGTGTTCACGTCCAGACAGAGGCCGGACTGTGCGCTGCGGATCGTGCCGTCGCCGCCGACGGTCCACCGCTGGTTGTCGCCGCCGTTGCACGCGTACGTGCCGACGACGGTGCCGTTACTGGTCCCCCGCTGGTATGCGTCGAGGCACCGCTGGCCCGCCAGAGCGGTGATCTGCCCACCAGAGGTCACGGTCCACCGCTGGGCGGCGGTGTTGTTGCAGGGGTACACCTGGACCTGGACGGCGGCGGTGGTGGCGCCGGGAAGGTCCAGGCACTGCCCGGTGCCGACGTTGCGGAGCAGGCTGGCCTCGTCCGGAACACCACCGTCGGTCAACCCCCAGGCATGCCTGAGGCGGTTGAGCCCGCTCGCGTTGGGGGTGCTGAGGGTGAGGTTGGTGCCGGTGCCGTGCAGCTTCTGCATGGAGTACCAGTCGTCGCCCTGACCGGCGGTGACCTTGCCACCCAGCCCCGGCCAGTAGATCGATCCGATCCGCAGTTCCCTCAGCACGTCGGCAGTGGCCCGGAAGTAGCGCACGAAATTGTCGGTGCTGGTGGCGTCGAGGTAGTTGAGCCCGGTGTCCATCGGCGCACCGAACTCGTCCATCACCGTGCGGGCGGCACAGGAGCCGATCGCGTCCCGCAGGAACGTCACCCACTGGTCGTAGTTCTTCGCGCCGCTGAAGAAGGTGTAGTGGTGCAGCGACACGATCGTGCCGTCGAGTCGACGGTCGGCGCACATCGACTTGATGTCGGTGTTCAGGCCGGCACCGCTGACGAAGACACGGTGGCGTGGGATCGACGGACGGGCGTTCAGCCAGTCGCTGACCAGGTTGGCCCACTCCGCGGCGCTGTGCCCGCCAGGTTCGTTCATCGGTTCGAAGTACACGAGGTCGTTGGTGCCGTACCTGGCGACCACGGTGTTCCACATGGTGTTGAAGGCGGTGGTGTTGACGATCCGGCCGCCGCTGGCGGCCACCCCGTCGTCCCAGTAGGAGAGGACGACCTTGAAGCCCTTCGCCGTGGCGGCGTCGATCGCGCCGGTGTACGCGTTCCACCAGGTGGTGCCGACGGTGTAGGTGTTGATCGGCAGCCGGACCGTGTTGGCACCCAGGTTGTTCTGGAAGCCGGTGTAGATCGCGGTGGCCTTGGCCGTCACCGTCGCATAGCTGTCGGAGCTGCTCAGGCCGTACAGCACCAGTGGTCCACCGTGGAAGTTGTCTCCCAACCTGGCCCAGTTGACGCCCCGGAACGCGGTGGTGTCGGCAGCAGCCGGTGGGACACCACCGAGCACGGCGGTCGGCACCGCCACGAGGGCGGCCAGCGCGCAGGAGAGGATCCGGCGCAGGTGGCGACGCGATCGGGATCGGGTCACTGTCGTTCCCTTCTCGTACGGTGCCGACTGTCGCGCTCGTCAGGTCAGAACCGGGTCCAGCGCTGGTTGGTGCCGCCGTGGCAGCTCCACACGATGACCGCGGTGCCGTTGGCGGTGCCGGCGCCGTTGACGTCCAGGCACAGGCCGGTCTGGGCGTTGCTGATCGTGGCGTTGCCGTTGACGACCCACTGCTGGTTCGCCCCACCGTGGCAGTCCCAGATCTGCACCCGGGTCCCGGCGGCGGCGTTGTTCGGCACGTCCAGGCACTTGCCCATCACCTGCAGGGCCCGCCCGTTCTGGGTGAACTGCTGGTTGGCCCCGGTATGGCAGTCCCAGACCAGCATCGGGGCACCGTTGGCCGAGCTCGCGCCGTCGACGTCCAGACACCGGCCGGACGCCTCGTTGCGCAGGCGGTTGCCGGTCGGATTCGGGGTGGTGCCACCGTTGAGGGCGTCGAGGACCGCCGTGTACGCGGGCTTCTTGTTGCCCGCGCAGTCGAACAGCAGGGCGTTGTCGCCACCACGCCAGGAGTCGCAGTCCCGCACACCCCACACGGTGATGCCGGTGCACCGCGACACCGCCAGGCAGGCGCGGGTGACGGTGGCGTAGATGGTGGCCTGGTTGGACCCCTGGGTGACGTCCAGCTCGGTGATCTGCACGTCCACGCCGAGGTCGGCGAAGCGTTGCAGGTTGGCCTGGTAGTCACCGGCGATCGTGGTGCCCAGGTGGGACTGGAACCCGACGCAGTCGATCGGTACACCGCGCGCCTTGAAGTCGCGCACCATGGTGTAGATGCCGGTCGACTTCGCGTTGATCCCGTCGGTGTTGTAGTCGTTGTAGCAGAGCTTGGCGTTCGGGTCGGCCGCGCGGGCGGCCCGGAACGCGGCCTCGATCCAGTCGTTGCCGGTGCGTTGCAGGTTGGAGTCGCGGCGGGCGCCGCTGCCGCCGTCGGCGAACGCCTCGTTCACCACGTCCCAGGAGTGGATCTGCCCCCGGAAGTGGGTGGCCACCTGGGTGACGTGGTTGATGGCGGCGTTGCGCAGGTCACCACCGGACAGTCCCTGCGCCCATCCGGGCTGCTGGGCGTGCCACAGCAGGGCGTGTCCCCGGACCGACATGCCTCGGGACCGGGCGTGGTTGACGATGCGGTCGCCGGCGCTGTAGTTGAACACGCCCCGCTGCGGCTCGGTCGCGTCCCACTTCATCTCGTTCTCGGCGACGAGGCTGTTGAACTCGCGGTTCAGCACGTTCATGTACGTGGTGTCGGAGAACTTGTACGTGCCGACCGCCGCGCCGAAGTAGCGGCCCTTCTCCGCCGCCGAGGTGCCCAACGTGGTGCCCGCGGTGGCGGCGCCGGCGGGCGCCAGCGCCGCGCCGGCCGCCAGCAGGCCGACCGCGAGCGCGCGCACCACCGGTGCGGCGGACCATCGCCGTCGCGGAGGACCGCTCGGGTGGACGAGTGTCTTCATGTTCCCAGCACCTCCAGAGTCGCGTCGAGTCGATGAGTTAGCGCTAACACAACCGGCCGGCTGAGGTGCTCGTCGGGCAGACGACAGGCGACGAGGGAACGCTACGCATCGATGAAGGTGAGATTGCCACAAAGTTACGGAGCGTTCAAGAAGTACTTTCCGCCGACGCGGAGGAGTTGACGTTTGCCAATGTCAACAGGCTTGCGCGCGGATCGGTGACACCATTCCCGGCCCTGCGTACACACCATTAAAAGATCCACTGCAATGCCGTACGCCCCACGCGTTCCGCACGAGCGCCCACAATGTTTACGTGAACATCGAGTGCACATAAATCCATTGTGGAGGGACATGGGGAAGCCGCCCCCGCCTCCGGCGGGTACGACACGGGCAGGGTGAGCGGCTCAGCGCGGGCTGAAGAGGTGGTTGCCGAGGAGCTGTTCGCGTTGCTCCTGGGCCTCGGGGCGCAACCGCCCACCCCGGGTGAGCATCACCATGCCGTGCAACAGACTCCAGCCGAGTTCGGCGAGCGTGTCGTCGGCCTGCGCGGCGGCGGACGCGGTCAGCGCCGCCCGCAGTTCACCGAAAGCCGCCGCGACGGTCTCCGGCACCTCCTCGGCCCCGAGCGTGAGGTCCGGAGTGTGAGCGAACATCGCGTCGTAGATCTCCGGGTGGGCGTAGGCGAAGTCGAGATAGGCCGCCATCACCGCCGGCCACACCTCGTCCGGCCGGTCCACCGCCACCCGGGCGCCGGTCAACGCGGCGGCCAGATCGGCGAAACCCCGCACCGCGACCGCGGCGACCACCGCCTCACGGTCGGCGAAGCGTTCGTAGAGGGCCCCGAGGTCGACGTCGGCGCGCTCGGCCAGCCGGCGGGCGGTCACACCCGCCCACCCCTCGGCCTCGGCCAACCGCCAGGCGGTGGCGACGATCGCGTCACCGCCCAGCTCACCGTCTCCGTGCTCTGCTCCGGACACCCCGCCGAGCGTAGTCGCGCCGCTCCCCGGCGAACCCTCCGCGACGGAATGGCGACTCTGCGCCCGGCCGGTCAGCGCCGCAACGTCAGGATCAGGTCGGCGACCAGGGCCGACCAGCCGGTCTGGTGCCAGGCACCGAGCCCGGCACCGTTGTCGCCGTGGAAGTACTCCGGGAAGGCGATCAGGTCCCGCCAGTCCGGATGGGTCTGGAACAGTTGCGCCGCGCCATAGATCGGCCGCCGCCCCCAGTCGTCGCGGGTGAACAACGCGATCAGCCGGGCGGAGAGGTCGTCGGCGATCTCGTCGAGGGTCTTCTTCACCCCCGAACGCGTCGGGTACTCCACCTGGAGGTCCTCACCGAAGAACGCCGCGTAGTCGCGCAACGCGCTGATCAGCAGGAAGTTCGTCGGCATCCAGATCGGGCCGCGCCAGTTGGAGTTGCCGCCGAACAGGCCACTGGTCGACTCGGCCGGCTCGTACCCGACGCAGAACTCCTGCCCGCCCAGGGTCACCGCGAACGGCTTGTCCAGATGCGCGCGCGACAGCGTCCGCAGGCCGTACTCGGAGAGGAACTCGTCGGTGTCCAACATCCGGGCCAGCACCCGGACCACCTGCTCCGGACCGCACATGGACAGCAGCCGCTGCTGACGCCCGTCCGGGCCGATGCGTCGGGCGCCGACCACCGAGGCGTACTCGGGGCGGTGGGTGAGGAACCAGCGCAGCCGGGCACCCAGCTCCGGCAGCCGGTGCAGGGTCCGCGCGGGCAGCCGGGTGACGGCCGCCAACGGCAGCAGGCCCACCACCGAACGCACCTTCAACGGCACCTTCGTCCCGTCGGCCAGCCGCAGCACGTCATAGAAGAACGCGTCCTCCTCGTCCCAGAGCCCCTGGTCGTACGCGGCCGCCGCGATGTAGGTGAAGTGCTCGAAGAACTTCGTCGCGGTGTCCACCCAGGTGCGATCGTGCTCGGCCAGCACGATGGCGATGTCCAGCAGGTTGAGCGCGTACATCGCCATCCAGCCGGTGCCGTCGGACTGCTCCAGCACCCCGGCCACCGGCAACGCCGCCGACCGGTCGAACGGGCCGACGTTGTCCAACCCGAGGAAGCCGCCCTCGAAGACGTTGTTGCCACCGGTGTCCTTGCGGTTGACCCACCAGGTGAAGTTCATCAGCAGCTTGTGCATCATCCGGGCCAGGAAGTCGTGGTCCCGGCTGCCGTCGATCTCGAACACCTTCAACGCCGCCCAGGCGTGCACCGGCGGGTTGACGTCGCCGAACGCCCACTCGTACGCCGGGATCTGCCCGTTGGGGTGCAGGTACCACTCCCGCAGCAGGAGCAGCAGCTGGTCCTTGGCGAAGCCGGGGTCGACCCGCGCGATGCTCACGCAGTGGAAGGCCAGGTCCCACGCGGCGTACCACGGGTACTCCCACGGATCCGGCATCGAGATCACGTCGAAGCTGGTCATGTGCCACCAGGCACTGTTGCGGCCGTGCCGGCGCCCGGCCGGCGGCGCCGACCCCGGATCGCCGTCGAGCCACCGTTTGACGTCGAAGTGGTAGAACTGTTTGCCCCACATCAGCCCGGCGATGGCCTGCCGGGCGATCAACGCCTCGTCGGCGCTGGCCTTGGCCGGGATCACCCCGTCGAAGAACCGGTTCGCCTCCGCCCGCCGCGCCCACACCACGGCCTCGAAACCGTCGCCCAGATCCGCCGCGGGCGGGTCGACGGCACCCGGCGGCGGGGCCGTACGGGTCAGCCGCAGCCGGATCTGACGCTGCTCTCCGGCCGGCACGTCCAGCACGTAGTGCAGCGCGCCCTTGGTGCCGGTCAGCTCCGGATTCACCGTCTCGGCCCCGTCGACCACGTGGTCGTTGATGCCGTCCTTCGGGTACGGCGTACGGCTCGCCAGCCCCCACAGCCGCTCGGCGTTGGTGTCGTTGTCGCAGAGCAGCGGCGTCGGGTCGCCGTCACCTTCGAGCCGGACCTGCCCGAGCACCCAGTGCTCACCGACCAGCCGGCTGCCCTCCCCGACGATCTGCGGCACCCGGTCACCGCCGGGCAGCCCCCACGCCCAGGTGTTGCGGAACCACAGGTGCGGCAGCACGTGCAGCCGCTCGCGCTGGTCCCCCCGGTTGACCACGGTCACCACCACGCACATGTCCGTCGGGGTGGCCTTGGCGAAGTCGACCGTCACCGCCCAGTACCGGTCGTCGTCGAAGATGCCGGTGTCGACCAGCTCGTACTCGGTGTCGTCCCGACCCCGCAGCCCGTTGACCGCTACCAGCTCGTCGTACGGGAAGGCGGCCTGCGGGTAGTGGTAGCGCCAGCGCATCCACGAATGGGTCGGCGTGGAGTCCTCGTACCACCAGTAGTCCTTGACGTCCTCGCCGTGGTTGCCGCCGTCCCCGCCGAGACCGAACATCCGTTCCTTGAGGATCGGATCCCGCTCGTTCCAGAGCGCGACGGCAAAACAGAAGGTCTGTCGATCGTCACACACGCCCGCCATGCCGTCCTCGGACCACCGGTAGGCTCGGGACCGCGCGTGGTCATGGGGGAAGTAGTCCCAGGCTGTGCCGTGCTCGCTGTAGTCCTCCCGTACCGTCCCCCACGCCCGTTCGGACAGATAGGGACCCCATGCACGCCAGTCCTGCTCGCCGGCATCGGCCTGGGCGAGCCGGACCCGTTCGGCATCGGGGGCCGGGGCGGAGGGCGAACCGTCAGTGATCACTTCTACATCTTCGACGCCGCCTGGGTACTTCACCACAGCGGCCATTGTCGTCGTGTCGTGTTACACCTCGCCGCCGGTGGAGGAAAGTTGATCGAGATTCGCTTCGGCACGCAGGTCTGCGGAGAGCTGACCAGCGCCGCCGGCCGCGAGTGGTTGGTGCCCGACGGCCTCGGCGGGTACGCCATGGGCACCGTCGGCGGGCTGCGCACCCGCCGGTACCACGGGCTGCTGGTGGTGCCGGGCAACACCCCGGCCGCCCGCAAGGTGGGGCTGGCCAGCCTCGACCCGGCGGTGCTGCTGCCCTCCGGCGCCCGGGTCCGCCTCGGCGCGCACGAGTGGGTCTCCGGCGACGTCGACCCGCGCGGCTTCGAGCTGCTGGAGCGCTTCGACCTGACCGACGGGCTGCCCCGCTGGCGGTGGCGCATCGGCGACGTGGTGATCGAGCGGGAACTGGCCATGCTGCACGGCCGCTCCTGCGTGGCGGTGGTGCACCGGCTGATCAGCGGCGGCCCGGTCGAGCTGGAACTCGCGGCGGCCTGCACCTGGCGCGACGCCCACGGCGAGCGGCGCGCCGACGGTCCGCCGCTGCGGATGGACCCGGTCGACGGCGGCGCGGTCATCGAGGGCGCCTACCGGCTGTCCGGTCCCGGCTGGTCCCCGCAGGGCCACTGGTGGCGGGGCGTCTACCACCGTGAGGAGGCCACGCGCGGCCTGCACCCGGAGGAGGACCTCTGGTACGCGGGCCAGTTCCGCGACACCCTGCGCCACCCCGGCGACACCGTGTCGGTGCTGGCCTGGGCGCAGGACCCGGCCCCGGCACCGCCACCGGCCACCGAGGTGGTCGCGGCGGCCCGCCGCCGCAACCGGGAGGTCGTCGCGTCGACCACACCCACCGACGACGTCGAGGCCACCCTGGCACTGGCCGCCGACGCGTTCATCGTGCGCACCGACGACGCGCCCGTGGAGGTGGTCGCCGGCTACCCGTGGTTCGGCGCCTGGTCGCGGGACACGATGATCTCCTACGAGGGCCTGTTCCTCCGGACCGGCTGGGCCGATCGCGGCCGGGAGCTGCTGCGCTCGTACGCGGCGACCCTGTCCGAGGGGATGCTGGCCAACACCGCCGACACCGGACGGGTCGAGTACAACACCGTCGACGGCACGCTGTGGTTCCTGCACGCGGTCAGCCGGCACGTCACCGTCACCGGCGACACCGACCTCGGCGACGAACTGCTGCCGGCGCTGCGCGGCGTCGTCGACGCCCACCTCGCCGGCACCCGCTACGGCATCGCCGTCGACCCGGCCGACGGACTGCTCACCTCCGGCGCCCCCGGTGCGGCGCTGACCTGGATGGACGCCCGCGTCTACGGAGTGCCGGTGACCCCGCGCCACGGCAAGCCGGTCGAGGTCAACGCGCTGTGGATCAACGGCGTGGCCGGAGTCGCCGAGCTGGCGGACCTGGCCGGGCAGGACTCCGACGGGCTGCACCGACTGCACGAACGGGCCGCCAAGGCGTTCCGGGACCGCTTCCCCACCCCGTCCGGCTGGCTGCACGACGTCGTCGACGCGCCCGCCCCGGCGTACCCGCTCGGTGGAGCGGCCTTCCACGACGACGACCTGATGCGACCCAACCAGCTCCTGGCCTGGTCATTGCCGTTCGCGCCGTTGGAGCCGGACCCGCGCGCGGTCGGCCTGGTCGGCGCCGGGCTGCTCACCCCGCTCGGCCCGCGCAGCCTCTCCCCCGACTGCCCCGGATTCATCGGCCGGCACCGGGGCGGACCGGCCGAACGGGACAGCGCCTACCACCAGGGCACCGTCTGGCCGTGGCTGATCGGCCCGTACGCCGACGCCAGCCGACGCGCCGGCCTCTCCGTCGACACGCTGTTCACCGGCTTGGAGGCCCACCTGACCGAGTACGGCCTCGGGTCGGTCAGCGAGACCGCCGACGGCGCGTCCCCGCACATCGCCACCGGCTGCCCGTTCCAGGCGTGGTCGGTCGCGGAACTGCTGCGCGCCCGCCGCTGACGCACGGTGGGGCGCCCACACCGGCGCCCCACCACATCGGTCCCGGCTGACACCCGACGAACCGAGACGCCGGCAGCCCTTTACACCGTCGCAACGGCTACGTCTCCGCTGGTTATCCAGGCCCGACCAGGATGGGTCCCGATCCGACCGCGACACCGACAGGCCCGCCGGGGGGCCTGACTCCGGGCGCGCGGGGACAACTCCAAGGGGGCGCGTATGTCACCGAACGCCGACGTGATCGACATCAACGCCGCACGGACGCAACGGGTGTTGATCCTGTCCTGGGAGTACCCGCCCGTCCTCGTCGGCGGGCTCGGCCGCCACGTGCACGCCCTCTCCGTCGCCCTGGCCGCCGCCGGCCACCAGGTCACCGTCGTCACCCGGCACGCCGACGGCGCGCCGCTGGAAGAACACATCGACGGCGTACGCGTCGTGCGCGCCGCCGAGGACCCGGTCACCTTCCCCCTGGCCACCGGCTCCCTGCTGGCCTGGACGATGGCGTTCAACCACACCCTCACCCGCGCCGCGCTGCGCGCCGCCGACACCGGCGACTACGACGTCGTCCACGCCCACGACTGGCTGGTCGCGCACACCGCGATCACCGTGGCCGAACACCTGGACCTGCCGCTGGTCACCACCATCCACGCCACCGAGGCGGGTCGGCACCAGGGCTGGCTGCCCGAGGAGATGAACCGCACCATCCACGGCGTCGAACACTGGCTCAGCAACGCCTCCACCCGACTGATCGCCTGCTCCGGCTACATGCGCGACCAGGTCACCACGCTCTTCGACGTCCCCGCCGGACACGTCGACGTGGTCCCCAACGGCGTCGACGACCGGGCCTGGCGGGCCCGCCCCCGCGCGGTCGCCACCGCCCGCGCCCGCTTCGCCGGTGACGGCCCACTGATCGGGTACGCCGGCCGGCTGGTCTACGAGAAGGGCGTGCAGCACCTGGTCGACGCCGTACCCGAACTGCGGGAGCAGCACCCCGGCCTGCGCGTACTGATCGCCGGCGACGGCCCCTACCGGGGCGAGTTGGAGGACCGCATCGGGCAGCTCGGGCTCGGCGGCACCGTCCGCTTCGCCGGATTCCTGGACAACACCCAGCTCCCGGCGATGCTCGGCGCCACTGACGCCACCGTCGTGCCCAGCCTCTACGAGCCCTTCGGCATGGTCGCGCTGGAAGCCGCGGCGGCCGGCGCACCCCTGGCGGTGGCCCGCACCGGCGGTCTGGCCGAGATCGTCGAACCCGGCGTCACCGGCGTGACGTTCCCGCACAGCGATCCGTCGGCGCTGGCCGGAGCGGTCGGTCAGCTCCTCGGCGACGAGGTCTTCGCCCGCCGGGTGGCCCGACAGGCCCGCACCATGGTCGGCCGACGGTACGGCTGGGCCACCATCGCCGCCCGCACCGCCGAGAGCTACGCCGTCGCCCGCCGCGAACACGGACCCACGCGCTCCCGGCACCCTGCCGTCGACCCGTCGCCACGCCGCCGCACCATCACCATCCCCGACGGCAACCTGCTGGCCGTGTGAGGGGCCGCCTGCTGAGGGTCGAGACACGCACGCGCGAATAGGTGATCCCCGATCCGCTGGCTAGTGTGTACGCCGGACGGCGGATGGGGGACACGTGCGAGCGTTGATCGCCGGCCGGTACCGACTGCTCGACCTGGTCGGTCGCGGCGGAATGGGCACCGTGTGGCGGGCCGACGACGAGTTGCTGCACCGACAGGTCGCCGTCAAGCAGGTCGTCCTGCCCGCCCGGCTCGGCGGTGACGAACTCGACCACCTGCGCGCCCGTACGCTGCGCGAGGCCCGCACCGCCGCCCGGCTCAACCACCCCAACGTGGTCCGCGTCTACGACGTGGTCTCCGACGACGACACGCCGTGGATCGTCATGGAGTACGTGCCCTCCCGCACCCTCCAGGACGTCCTCGACTCCGACGGCCCACTGCCACCGCAGCGCGCCGCCCGCATCGGCCTGGCCCTGCTGGACGCGCTGCGGGCCGCGCACGAGGCCGGGGTCCTGCACCGCGACGTCAAACCCGCCAACGTGCTCCTCGCCCACGACGGCCGGGTCCTGTTGACCGACTTCGGGCTGGCCGTCTTCGACGGCGACGTGGCGATGACCGGCGCCGGCACCATTCTCGGCTCCCCGCAGTACGTCGCCCCCGAACGTGCCGCCGACGGAGTGTCCAGCGCGCCGGCCGACCTCTGGTCGCTCGGCGCCACCCTCTACGCGGCCGTCGAGGGTCGCTCGCCGTACGCACGCAGCACCGCCATGGCCACCCTCAGCGCGCTGGCCTCCGCGCCACCGGACCCGGCCCGGCACGCCGGTCCGCTCTCGGCGGTGCTGGCCGGGCTGCTGCGCCGCGAGCCCGCGCACCGCGCCGGCCACCCCGAGACCCGCCTCCGACTGCTCGTTGCCGCCGCTTCCGGGGAGACCTCGCCGCAGACCGGCGACGAGACCGCTCCCCTGCCCACCGGCTCCGAGGCGCGCGACGCGCCGGTCGCAGGTCCCGGGACCGTCCCCGGCACCGACCGGAAATCCACCGACCCGCCCTCGCACGACTCCGCGCACCGACGCCTCACCGACGAGCAGCAGAGCGGTGGCGGGGCCGCTCCTGAATCCGAGGAACGAGACGCCGCTCCCGGTGAACGGGACGCCCCGCCACACCTGTCCGACCCACCCGCACGGCGAGCCCGCGCGGACGAACCGGATCGCGACCGGGTCGCCGTGCCTCGGGCCTGGGCACTCGCCGCCGTCGCCGTCCTGGTGGCGATGGCCGCCGGCATCGGCACCGCGCTGACCGTCGTCGGCACCGGCGACGACCACGCCGGCTCCCCGTACGAGGCCGCCGAACCGCAGCCCGGAGCGGACCCGTTCGAGGCCGGTGGTCCGGAGCCGGGCGGTCCGCCCCCGCGCGACGGGAGACGCCCGCCGCCGCCGGGCGGGCTCGTACCGCCTCCGCTGCCCTGCGTGCGACCCTGGGTCGAGGGCGGGCCGATCGACACGGCCGCACCGGTGACCGACGACGAGAAGTTCCGGCCGCCGACCGGCTGGGCCTGGCACACCGACCGCACCGGCTTCCGGGTGGCCGTACCTGCCGAGTGGCGGTACTCCCGCGACGACGACGTGGCCTGCTTCCAGGATCCGGCGACCGGCCGCGCGCTCACCGTCGCCCGGAGCACCGACACCCGCCTCGGGCCGGTGGCGCGACTGCGCGCGGTCCGCGACCGGGAACTGGCCGCCGGCACCCTCCCCGGCTACCAGGAGTTCCGGCTCGGGCGGATGGACGACGCCACCGCCTGGGAGTTCGGCTGGCTGACCCCGCACGGCGACCGGCTGCGCGCCACCCAGATCGTGCCGGACGAACGGACCCGCGACCGCGTCTGGACGCTCGGCTGGATCACCCACGAGTACGACTGGAAGCCCTCGACCGACCAGTTCGCCACCATCCGCACCAGCTTCCGACCCCGCCGCTGAGTCCCGGACGCGACGGCACCCGCAGGGTGTTCGCGACGGTGCGGTGTCGGCCCGCCCCAGGTGGGGTGGGGTGGCCCGGTGCGGTACGCCGCTAGGCTCGGGGGCGTGGAACGGGAACGGCACGACGACACTGACCGGCTGCGAGTCTCCGACCGGGAGCGGGAGGAGGTCGTCGAAGTGCTCGGCAAGGCGGTGACCGAGGGCCGGATCACCCTCGACGAGTACACCGAGCGGGCCGGCGCCGCACACGCCTCCCAGACGCGTGGTGAGCTGGCCCGGCTGACCACGGACCTGCCCGACGCCCCGGGTCGGACGCTGGGCCGGACGACCGGTGCGCTCGCCCCGACGCCGGAGAAGCTGATGGCCGTCTTCGGCAACGAGGTCCGCAAGGGGACCTGGACGGCCCCGGAGCTGATCGAGGCGCGGGCCATCTTCGGGGACTGCCGGATCGAGCTGCACGAGGCCGAACTCTCCGCCCGGGTGATCCGGATCGACGCGGACGCGATCTTCGGCAACGTCACGGTCGTCGTGCCGGAGGGCACCGACGTCCGGCTCACCGGCAGCGCGGTCTTCGGCAACAAGAAGTCGAAGCTGACCGGGCCGGTCACCCCCGGTTCCCCGGTGATCGAGGTGACCTGCCGTGCGATCTTCGGCGACGTGACCGTCCGGGCGCCCCGCAAACGCTGGTGGAGCTGATCACCCCTCGCCCTCTGCCGCCCGGACCCGCCGGCCCTCCGACAGCTCGGCGAACCGACGTCGCCGCCACCACGAACTCGTGGAACGACTGGACCATGCCCACCCCCTCACCGCTCTAGAACGTCAGGGGGCACACCGATGGTTGGGGTGGTCCGGTCGACGACCGGTCAGCCCGGCGCGGAGACGGGCGAGCCGATGCGGTGCAGCGTGCCCTCCGGGTCGACGTAGGCGAACTCGCGTAGCCCGTAGGGGGTGTCGTGGGGCTCGCCCAGCCGACCGTCGACACCCGAGGTGGTCCAGGCGGCGTGCAGCGCGTCGGCGTCGGAGACGTACAGGTAGAGCGTCGACGCCGTGCGGGTCGGGTCGTGCTCGGCCCACTCGGTGAGGTGCCACGAGACCGAGTCCCGCTCGACGAATGCGTAGCGCTCGGGCCCGGGGTGGGACCGCACGGTGAAGCCGAGCCGCCGGTAGCGGTCGAGCGCGGCGTCCAGGTCACGCACCGGCACCACCGGAGCGATCCTGTCGAAGGAGACTTCTGCGGGCATGCGGCCACCCTGTCCGAAAGCGCCGACGTGCGGCGACGACCTCCCCGAGACCGTACCGCCGGGCTGTGACAGGTCGGCGGAACGCCGCGTCCCATGGCCGACACAAGCGGTCCGGCGGGCCGTCCGGCGCTGCCATACTCCCTGGTGGTCGGGTCGTTCCTCGGGCAGCGCCGCAACGGTGTCCCTTGTGGATCCTCATGACGGTCCCCCTGCGGCGTGGCGGAGAACTACAGTGACGTAGTTTTGGCGCTCAAGATCCCTGGGGAGGGCGAGCCGAGATGATGGGTCCGTCGCACGCGCTGTCCGGCGCAGCGGTATGGCTGAGCGGGTCCTGGGCGCTCCAGCACTTCTACGACTACGAGCAGTCGCCGCTGGCGTTGGCCGTCGGCACCGCTGTCTGCGCCGGTGCGGCACTGCTGCCGGACATCGACCTCTCCGGCAAGGTGACCCGCAACCGGGGCGGCGCGACCGTGGCCCGCACCTTCGGCGTCTTCTCGCTGTTCGTCGCCGAGGTGGTGGAGAAGATCTCGCTGGGCGTCTACTACGCCACCAAGCTCAGCCGGGACCCGAAACGCAACAACGGCCACCGGACGCTGACCCACACCATCCCGTTCACGGTGCTGGTCGGCTGGGGCACCACCACGCTCTGCGTCCAGTACGGCAAGTGGGCCGTCATCGGCATCCTGTTCTTCATGATCGGTCTGGCGCTGCGGGGCCTGTTCGACAAGTGGGCCGCGCGCGCCGGCTGGGTCATCGTCACGCTGGTCTCGGCCGGCGCCGCCGTGTTCACCGCTGTCAACCTGCCCGGTGATCGCGGGTATCCGATGATCGGCCTGGCGGTCGGGGTGGGTTCGTTCGTGCACATCCTCGGCGACATGATCACCCGGGCCGGCGTACCGATCCTGTGGCCGATTCCGATCAAACGGCGGATGTGGACGCCGATCAGCCTGCCCGACAAGATCGCGATGCGGGCCGGCGGACGGACCGAGACCGTCTTCGTGCGTACCGGGCTCATGGTCGTCTCGACACTGGCCGCGTTGGGCCTGGTCGCCCCGTCGGTGCTGGAGAAGTTCCACCTCGACATCTGATCTCGTCGAGGCCGGGCCGGCGGCCGTCGCTGGGGACGCACCGCCACCAGCCGCCGATCATGGAGTGGTGGCTGAAGGATTGCCCCGACAGGTGGCATTTGTGAGCACCACACGTCCATGATCGGCGGGTAAGTGGGGTGCGGCGGCGGGCGTCCGGGGCTGCGACGTCGGTTCGTCATTGGCTATTGACGTGGCTGTAACACGTGACCTACCTTCTGTCGAACCGCTTAGTCGAAGCGTTTCGACGAGCCCGTGTGGGGAGGTGCCGTGGCCACCATGCAGGACGTGGCGCGCCTCGCCCGGGTCTCGGTCAGCACCGTGTCGTACGTGCTCACCGGCACCCGCCCGATCTCCCAGGCCACCCGGGACAAGGTCCTCGCCGCGATGGCCGCGCTCGACTACCAGCCCAACGCCATGGCCCGTGGACTGGCCAGCCGACGTAGCCGCATCCTCGGCCTGCTGCTGCCGATGGACGAGCGGGGTCTGGGCGCCACCGAGACGGCCTTCGTCACCGGTGCGGCGGCCGCCGCCGGTGCGGCCGGGTACCACCTGGTGCTCTCCCCCATCGGCGTCGGCGACCTCGACGAGTTGCGCCGGCTGGCCAGCCAGCGGATGCTCGACGGCGCGCTGCTGATGGAGGTGCAGCTCCACGATCCCCGGGTCGACGTGTTGCGGGAGGTCGGCGTACCGCTGGTGCTCATCGGTCGCACCGCGGACACCACCGGATTGTCCTACGTGGACATCGACTTCGCGCAGACCGTCCAGGAGGCCGTCGGCCACCTGGTCGACCTCGGGCACCGCCGGATCGTCTACGTCAACCACTCCGCCGAGACCCTGGCCGAGGGGTACGGCCCGGCGCTGCGCACCCGCGACGCGTTCACCTCGGCGATGACCGGACACGGTCTGGAGCCGTTGATGATCCCCGCCGAGGACAGCGCCGCCGGGGGCCGGGCCGCACTGGACACCGCGCTGCGGCAGGTGTCCGACCTGACCGCGATCCTGGCGATGAACGAGAGCGCCGTCTTCGGCCTGCTCGGCGAGTTGG
Organism: Micromonospora sp. NPDC047793; assembly: GCF_040642635.1. Classification (NCBI taxonomy): domain Bacteria; kingdom Bacillati; phylum Actinomycetota; class Actinomycetes; order Micromonosporales; family Micromonosporaceae; genus Micromonospora; species Micromonospora sp. NPDC047793. The sequence goes on from NZ_JBEYSG010000010.1 coordinate 204,726, forward strand.
CCACCCGGGGTCGGACGGTCCCCGACGACGTCTCGGTCGTCTCGATGGTCACCTCGCCCCAGGTCGCCGAACTGGCCACGCCCGCACTGACCGCGATGAACTCGCCCGGGTCGGCGGTGGGGCGGATCGCCATCGAGACGCTGCTGCGTCACGTCGACGGCGGTGGCGACGAGATCCGCCAACAACTGTTGCCGTGCGCGTTGGAGGTCCGCGGATCCAGCGCTCCGCCGCGTACGGCCGGCACGAGTGACACGGGGGCCGGCGGCGACCAGCCGGCTCCGGGCAGTGAAGCAGCCCGCCGTCGCGCTGCCACGCGACGACGGGCTTGAGGAGTACCGGCTCGATACTCACCAGGGAGACTAGCAATGCGACGATTCCGCAGCGTAGCCGTGGCGGCCACGGTGGCCGCGCTCACGGCGACGAGCCTGGCCGCCTGCGGCGGTGACGGGGACGACAGTGGGGCGAACGTCCTCAAACTCTGGCACTACGAGAGCGCCAACAGTGCGATGGGCATCGCCTGGGACCGGGCGATCGAGATCTTCAAGGACGAACACCCCGGGGTCGAGGTGCGCTTCGAGCGCAAGGCGTTCGAGCAGATCCAGCAGAACGCCGGCATGATCATCAACTCGGCCGAGGGCCCCGACATCATGGAGTACAACAAGGGCAACGCCACCGCCGGGTTGCTCTCCTCGCAGGGCCTGCTCACCGACCTGACCGCCGAGGCCACCGAGCGCGGCTGGGACAAGGCGCTGAGCCCCAGCCTGCAGACCACCGCCAAGTACGACAACGGCGTGATGGGCTCGGGCAACTGGTACGGCGTACCCAACTACGGCGAGTACGTGATGGTCTACTACAACAAGGAGCTCTTCACCGAGCACGGCGTCACCGTGCCGACGACGCTGGCCGAGATGACCGCCGCGATGGACACCTTCGTCGCCAAGGGCGTCACGCCGCTGGGCATGTCCGGCGCCGAGTACCCGGCCGGTCAGCTCTTCTACCAGCTCGCGCTCTCCCGCGCGGACCGCACCTTCGTCAACGACTACCAGCTCTACGCCAACCCGGTGGACTTCAAGGCCGACCCGCTCAGGTACGGCGCACAGACCTTCGCCGAGTGGGTCGGCAAGGGCTACATCGCCAAGGACTCGGCCAGCCTCAAGGCCGAGGACATGGGCACCTCGTTCATCTCCGGCAAGGTCCCGATGATCGTCTCCGGTAGCTGGTGGTACGGCCGGTTCAAGAGCGAGATCTCCTACGACTGGGACAGCTTCCTCTTCCCCGGCAACACGATGCACGCCGGCTCCTCCGGCAACCTCTGGGTGGTCCCGGAGACCAGCAAGGCCAAGAACCTGGCGTACGACTTCATCGACATCACCATGCGGCCGGAGATCCAGGCGCTGATCGGCAACAACGGGGGCGTGCCGGTGGCCGGTGACCCGGCCGCGATCAGCGACGAGAAGGACCGCAAGCTGATCGAGAACTTCAACACCATCAGCGGCCAGGACGGCCTGGCCTTCTATCCGGACTGGCCGGTGCCCGGCTACTACGACGTGCTGGTCTCCGGCTTCCAGGGCCTGATCAACCAGTCCAGGTCGCCCGAGCAGGTCCTCGACGCGATCGCCAAGCCCTACCAGGACGGCGTCGCGGAGATCACGCGCGACTGAGCGGCGGCCGGGGCGGGCGTACCCGTCGGCGTCACCCGAGGCGGTGACGCCCGCCCCACCGTGGAAGGACTCCCATGGCAGTGCCCGACACCGTCGCCGCCCGCCCGGGGGCGACCCCGTCTCCCCCGACGGGCAGGACCCCGCGCCGACCCCGACGCCCCGACGCCGGCTACTGGCTCTACCTGTTGCCCGGTGCGGCGCTGTTCCTGCTCGTCATCGGCGGCCCGCTGGTCTACACCGGCTACCTCTCCCTGACCAAGTGGTCCGGCGTCGGCGACCCCAGCTTCATCGGCCTGGACAACTACCGCACCCTGCTCACCGACGACGTCTTCTGGACCTCGTTCACGAACACCATCGCGATGATCGTCGCGATGGTGGTGCTGCCCACCCTGATCGGCCTGGTCCTGGCGGCCGTCCTGTTCGACACCATCGGACGTCGCTTCCGCCCGCGTACCGCCGCCGCACTGCGGGCCGCCTTCTATCTGCCGCAGGTGCTGCCGGTCGTGGTGGCCGGCATCGTCTGGGGCTGGATCCTGCGCCCCGACGGCGCGCTCAACGGGCTGCTCGACGCCATCGGGCTCGGCACGCTGAGCCACGACTGGCTCGGTGACCCGGACACCGCCCTGCCGATGGTGATGGCCGTGATGATCTGGGTGCAGCTCGGCTACCCGGTGGTCGTCTTCATGGCGGCGCTGGAACGGGTCAACCCCGAGCTGTACGAGGCGGCGGAGATCGACGGCGCCGGCTGGTGGCGACGGTTCCGCGCGATCACCCTCCCGCAGATCCGGCCGGAGACCTTCGTGGTCGGCCTCACCTGCACCATCGCCGCGATGAAGGTGTTCGGCCCGATCTACGCGCTGACCCGGGGCGGCCCGGAGAACGCCACAAACGTGCCCTCCTACTTCGCCTACTTCACCTTCTTCAAGCGGCTCAACGTCGGCTACGGCTCGGCGATCTCGATGGTGCTGACACTGATCATCGTCGTGGTGGCGGTGCTGTTCATCCGGGCGCAGAACCGTGCCGAACGCCGCGACGGAGGAATCTGATGGCCGTCACGCTCACCCCACCCCGCACCGGCGGCCGTACCCGCCGGGTTCCCGACCGGCACCACCGGGGCGTCACCCGCTGGATCGTGCTGGCCCTGGTCACCGTCGCCGCGCTGGTGATGCTGGTGCCGTTCGCGTTCATGCTGCTCAACGCGTTCAAGTCGCCCGGCGACTACTCGACCAACGGCCCGCTGAGCTGGCCGACCGAGTTCTACACGACCGGGCTGCGCACCTACTGGGAGCAGGTCGACTTCCCGGTCAAACTGTGGAACTCGATCCTTATCTCCGGCTCCGTCGCGGTGCTCGCCGTGGTCGTCTCCCTGCTCAGCGCGTACGCGCTCGGCATCGGCCGGGTCCGGGGCCGGCTCTGGATCATCGGGCTGTTCCTGCTGGCCAACATGCTGCCGCAGGAAGCCCTGATCTATCCGCTGTACCACTTCGCCAAGGAGGCCGGGCTCTACAACACCCGACTGGCGGTGATCATCATCTTCACCGTCATCCAGGCCGCCTTCGGCACGTACCTGCTCGCCTCGGTGCTCAGCACCTTCCCGCGCCCGCTGCTGGAGGCCGCCGCGCTCGACGGGGCCGGCAAGTGGCGGATCCTGTGGCGGGTCGTGCTGCCCAACGTCCGGCCCACCATCTCGGTGCTGCTGGTCTTCTTCTTCATCTGGACCTGGAACGAGTTCCTCATCCCCCTGGTCATGCTGATCGACAACCAGACCCAGACCATCCCGGTCGCGCTCGCCTCGTTGCAGGGCGACCGGCTGATGGACGCCCCCACCACCAACGCCGGCGCGCTGCTCAGTCTCCTCCCGGCGATCCTGTTCTTCCTCGTCTTCCAGCGCACCCTGGCGCGCGGCATCACGGCAGGAGCCGACAAGTGAAGTTCACCGACGGATACTGGCAACTGCGTCCCGGGGTGAGCGTGCTGCGCCCCGGCACGGTCGAGTCGGTGGAGCCGGACGAGCGGTCCTTCACCGTCTTCGCCCCGATCGGCAGGATCACCGGACGCGGCGACACCCTGAACCGCCCAGTGGTGACCGTACGCTTCTTCTCCCCCGCCCCCGGCGTGGTCGGGGTGACCGTCGGACACCATTCCGGCGGGCTCCCCAAGCAGCCCCGCTTCGCCCTCGCCGACAGCACCGCACACCCGGTGCACGTGGAGGTCACCGGGCTCAGCGCGCGGTTGACCACCGGCGAGATGACCGTGCGGGTGGCGCTGACCGGCCCGTGGCGGGTCGACTTCCTGCGCGGCGACAAGCTGGTCACCTCCTCCACCGAACGCAGCATCGGCGTGGTCACCGACGCCGAGGGCCACAAGTACGTGCACGACCGGCTCTCGCTCGGCGTCGGCGAGACGATCTACGGCCTGGGCGAGCGCTTCGGCGCGTACGTCAAGAACGGCCAGACGGTCGACATCTGGAACGCCGACGGCGGCACCGCCAGCGAGCAGGCGTACAAGAACGTGCCGTTCTATCTCAGCAGCGCCGGGTACGGGGTGTTCGTGGACCACCCCGAACACGTGTCGTTCGAGGTGGGCTCCGAGGTGGTGTCGCAGACCCAGTTCAGCGTGCCGGGGCAGTCCCTGACGTACCACGTGATCGACGGCCCCACCCCGAAGGACGTGCTGCGCCGCTACACGGCGCTGACCGGTCGCCCGGCCCGGGTGCCGCCCTGGTCGTACGGGCTGTGGCTGTCCACCTCGTTCACCACCTCCTACGACGAGAAGACGGTCACCGAGTTCATCGACGGGATGGCCGAGCGGGACCTGCCGCTGTCGGTGTTCCACTTCGACTGCTTCTGGATGCGGCAGTTCCACTGGGTCGACTTCATCTGGGACCCGGCGACCTTCCCCGACCCGGAGGGGATGCTGCGCCGGCTGCACGAACGCGGCCTCAAGGTCTGCGTCTGGATCAACCCGTACATCGCCCAGCGGTCCTACCTCTTCGAGGAGGGCCGACAGGCCGGCTACCTGGTCCGCAACCCGGACGGGTCGGTCTGGCAGTGGGACAAGTGGCAGGCCGGGATGGCGCTGGTCGACTTCACCAACCCGGACGCGGTCCGGTGGTACGCCGACAAGCTGAAGGTGCTGCTGGACATGGGCGTCGACTGCTTCAAGACCGACTTCGGCGAGCGCATCCCGACCGACGTGGTCTGGCACGACGGCGCCGACCCGCAGCGGATGCACAACTACTACTCCCACCTCTACAACAAGGCCGTCTTCGAGCTGTTGACGGCCGAGCGAGGCGAGGGCGAGGCGGTCGTCTTCGCCCGCTCCGCCACGGCGGGCGGTCAGCAGTTCCCGGTGCACTGGGGTGGCGACTGCGAGTCCACCTTCGTGGCGATGGCCGAGTCGCTGCGCGGCGGCCTGTCGCTGGCCGCGTCGGGCTTCGGCTACTGGAGCCACGACATCGGCGGCTTCGAGGGCACGCCCGACCCGGCGGTGTTCAAGCGGTGGATCGCCTTCGGGCTGCTCTCCTCGCACTCGCGGCTGCACGGCTCCGGCTCGTACCGGGTGCCGTGGGCGTACGACGACGAGGCCGTCGACGTGCTGCGCCGGTTCACCCGACTCAAGATGTCGCTGATGCCGTACCTGGCGGCAGCGGCCGACGAGGCGCACCGCGAGGGCGTACCGGTGATGCGGCCGATGATCCTGGAGTTCCCGGACGACCCGACCGCCGCGTACCTGGACCGGCAGTACATGCTCGGCCCGGACCTGCTGGTCGCCCCGGTGATGAGCGCCGACGGTCAGGTCACCTACTACGTGCCGGCCGGCACCTGGACCCACCTGACCAGCGGCGCACAGGTCACCGGCCCGGGCTGGGTCACCGAGAAGCACGGCTTCGACAGCGTCCCGGTGCTGGCCCGGCCCGGCTCGGTCATCCCGTTCGGGACGGTCACCGACCGGCCCGACTACCGCTGGGCGGACGACGTCACCCTGCGCCTGTACGCTCCGGCACCGGGCCAGCGGACCCGGGTACGCGTGCCCGCGCCCGACCGTGGGTCCGGCACGGAGTTCGAGGTGTACCACCGCGACGGGACGGCCACCGCCGAGGTGGTGGCGGGCGACTCGTCGGGGTACCGCTGCGAGGTCACGGAGGTGACGAAGTGAGTGATGTCGTGTTCCCTGAGGGCTTTGTCTGGGGGTCGGCCACGGCCGCGTACCAGATCGAGGGGGCAGCCCGGGTGGACGGCCGTGGACCGTCGATCTGGGACACCTACAGCCACACACCGGGACGCACCCTGAACGGGGACACCGGCGACGTCGCCGCCGACCACTACCACCGGTGGGAGTCCGACCTGGACCACATCGCCGCGCTCGGGCTGGACGCGTACCGCTTCTCCATCGCCTGGCCCCGGGTGCAGCCCGGCGGCTCCGGCCCGGTCAACCAGGCCGGCGTGGACTTCTACTCCCGGCTGGTGGACGGGCTGCTGGAGCGCGGTGTCCAGCCGGTCGCCACGCTCTACCACTGGGACCTGCCGCAGGAACTGGAGGACGCCGGCGGCTGGCCGGAGCGGGACACCGCGCTGCGCTTCGCCGACTACGCCACGGCGATCGTCGGGGCGCTGGGCGACCGGGTGCACACCTGGACCACGTTCAACGAGCCGTGGTGCTCGGCGTACCTCGGATACGCCTCCGGCGTACACGCGCCGGGACGCACCGAACCGGAGGCGGCGCTACGCGCCGTACACCACCTGAACCTGGCGCACGGTCTGGCCGGCCGGGTGATCCGCGACCTGGCTCCGGCGGCGCGGCTGTCGGTCACGCTGAACCTGCACGTGATCCGTCCGGCCTCGGATTCGGCGGCCGACGCCGACGCGGTACGCCGCACCGACGCGCTGGCCAACCGGGCCTTCCTCGGCCCGATGCTCGACGGCGCGTACCCGGCCGACCTGCTCTCCGACACGGCGGCGGTCACCGACTGGTCGTTCGTCCGCGACGGCGACGAGCGCACCGCGGCCGTCCCGCTCGACGTGCTCGGCGTCAACTACTACTCGACCACCCTGGTCCGCACCTGGGACGGCGTCTCGGCCCGGTCGAGCGCGGACGGCCACGGCCGGTCGGCGCACTCCGCCTGGGTCGGCGCCGACCGGGTCGACTTCCTGCCCCAGCCGGGCCCGTACACGGCGATGGGATGGAACATCGAGCCGGCCGGCCTGACCGAGCTGCTGCTGCGGCTGCACCGCGAGTACCCCGACCTGCCGCTGATGATCACCGAGAACGGCGCCGCCTTCGACGACGTGGTCTCGCCCGACGGCGCGGTGCACGACGACCGCCGCGTCGACTACCTGCGCCGGCACATCGCCGCGACGCACGACGCGATGGCGGCGGGTGTCGACGTGCGGGGCTACTTCGTCTGGTCGCTGCTGGACAACTTCGAGTGGGCGTACGGCTACGACCGCCGCTTCGGGATCATCCGCGTCGACTACGACACCCAGGAACGCCTCTGGAAGGACAGTGCCCACTGGTACCAGCGCCTGGCCGCCGGCAACGTCCTACCCGACTGAGCGGGTCAGACGCCGACGCGCTGCTCGGGCACGGTCAGGCCGTACAGCGCCATCAGTTCGGGGGTGTCCACCCGACTGCCGTCGGCCACCGAGTCGCAGGCGATGTCGACGATCTGGTCCTTGTGCGCCAGCAGGTAGGGCCGGGCACCGACGTCGGCACTGGCCAGGGTGGCGATGCCCGGCCAGTGCCGACGGCCGAACAGCATCGGGTAGCCGCGCAGCCCGTTGTAGGTGGCGCAGACCAGCACGTCGGGAAAGGGCAGCGCGGTGACCCGACGGATCGCCTCGGCGGTCAGCCCGGGCATGTCGACGGGGACCACCACCGCGGCCTCCACCCGGTCGTCGTCGATGCCGGCCAGGCCGGCACGGATGGACGAGCCGACTCCGGTGCCCCACGCCCGGTTGACCACCACCGTGGCGTGGTCCAGGTGCGCGGTGTCACGGACCTGGTCGGCGGCGGCGCCGAGGACGACGACGATCTGCCCGCAGCCCGCCTCCGTCAGCGTGTCGATCATCTGGTCGACCAGGGGTTTGTCACCCTGGTGCAGCAGGGCCTCGGGGCCACCGATACGACGGCCACCTCCCGCCGCGATGATCATTCCTGCGATCCGGTTCAGAACCGCGCTCCCTCCAGTGTGGGACCGGGTGAGCACCGTGGCGCTGTCCGTCCCGTCCGACGCACATCGTTTGCAACGAGCACGGACGGAGGAGAGTGGCGGGGCAAATAGGATAAATTAGGTAACACGCTCATCCTTCGGTGCGCGTCGGACGTATGCCGCACCCGTCGACCCGATCCCCCTGACGGATCGGCTCAGCCAGGCACCGGCAACGCGCCACCGACCCGGATGGGACCGTACGCGTCCCGCAACCGACCGCCCGTACGCCGATTGGCCACCGCCACCACCTCGGCCAGCATGGACAAAGCGGTCTCGGCCAGCGAGTCCCCGCCGAGATCCAGGCCCGCCGGACCGGCGAGCCGGTCGAGACCGGCGAGACCACCCAACCGGGCCAACCGTCGATCATGCGTCTCCCGGCTCCCCAGCACCCCCACATGACCGGCCCGGCCGGACAACGCGGCCCTGATCGCGCGATCGTCGATGCGCGGGTCGTGGGTCAGCACCAGCACCGCGTCGCGAGGCCCGACCGGGGCAGCGGACAGCCACCGGTCGGGCCAGTCGCAGACCACGTCGTCGGCCGCCGGCGCCCGCTCCCGACAGGCGTACGCGGGTCGCGGGTCGACCACCGTCACCCGGTAACCCATCGGCACGGCCAGCGCGGCCACCGCGGCGGCCAGATCCGTCGCACCGACCAGCACCAGGAGCGGGCCGGGACGCCACTGCTCGACGAAGCACTCCTCATCGGCGGGCAGCCCGTCCCGGCTCGCCGCGACCGACCAGTCGAACGGCTCCCGCAACGCGACGGCCACCGCCAGCGGACGGCGCGCGGCCAACGCGGCACCGATGGTCGCGTACACCGCGCCGGTGGGCGCCGGCGCGATCAGCACCCCCAGCTCGGCGACGCAGGCGGGCGCGGCCTCCCAGGGCATCAACTCCGCGGCGGGAGTGACCGCCGTCAGACGGGGGCGGGCACCGTCGAGCACCGCGCGGGCCTCCGCCAGCAGGGCCCCCTCCACGCAACCACCGGAGACCGAGCCGACCCAACCGCCGTCGGCGGCGACCGCCATGGTGGCGCCCAGCGGCCGGGAGCCGGGGCCGGTTCGCCGTACCAGCCGGGCCAGCACGACCCGCTGCCCGGCCGCGTACCGCCGCTCGACGAACGGCCACACCTCCGCCAACATCCGCCGACACCCCCAGACGTCGTTGCGTACCTTTCTATCGCTTTTAACGACTTTGGGCGTTACAGATCCGTTTAATAGCGTTAACTCGCCGACCCACGATCCTCCGGGGGACGACCGCATGGACACCGAGATCGCACTCCGCGTGGACGGCGCCGACCACCGGCTCACCGTCGACACCCGCACCACCCTGCTCGACGCGCTGCGCGAACGACTGGGCAACACCAGCCCCAAGAAGGGCTGCGATCACGGCCAGTGCGGCGCCTGCACCGTGCTGCTCGACGGCCGACGCGCCAACAGCTGCCTCGCGCTGGCGGTGGCCCACGACGGCGCCGAGGTGATCACCGCCGCCGGACTCGCCCACGACGGTCGACTGCACCCCGTGCAGCAGAGCTTCATCGACCACGACGCCTTCCAGTGCGGCTACTGCACCCCGGGACAGATCGTCTCGGCGGTCGCCATGCTCGCCGAGGCGGCATCCGGGTGGCTCAGCGCGGTCACCGTACGCGACCCCGACCGCACCGACCCGGCCGCCCACGGGCCGGTCGACCTCACCGCCGACCCCGACGAGATCCGGGAACGGATGAGCGGCAACCTCTGCCGCTGCGCCGCGTACGCGAACATGATCCCGGCGATCCAGGAGGTGGCCCGGTCATGAGGCCCTTCCGGTACGCGCGCGCCACCGACCTGGCCGGCGCGGTCGCCCTGTTGGCCCGCTCGCCACAGGCGGCCTTCCTCGGCGGCGGCACCAACCTGGTGGACCTGATGAAGCTCGACGTGGCCCGCCCCGACCTCCTGGTCGACCTGCGGGACGTCACCTCCCGGAGCGTCACGGAGCTGCCCGACGGTGGCGTCCGCATCGGCGCGGGCGTCTCCAACAGCGACCTGGCCGCAGATCCGCTGATCCGGCGTCGCTACCCGGTCGTCGCGCAGGCGCTGCTCAACGGCGCCTCCACCCAGTTGCGCAACCTCGCCACAGTGGGCGGGAACCTGTTGCAACGCACCCGCTGTCCCTACTTCCAGGACGTCACCACGGCGTGCAACAAGCGCGCCCCGGGCACCGGCTGCTCCGCTGTCGAGGGACACCACCGCGACCTGGCGATCCTGGGCGTCTCCCCGGAGTGCATCGCCACCCACCCGTCGGACCTGGCCGTAGCGCTGGCCGCGATGGACGCCCTGGTGCAGACCACCGGGCCGGACGGCAGCCGCACCATCCCGCTGACCGAGCTACACCGACTGCCCGGATCGACACCTCAGACGGACACGGTGCTGGCCCACGGGGAACTGATCACCGCCGTCGACCTGCCTCCGCTGACCTTCGCCGCCCGCTCCTACTACCGCAAGATCCGCGACCGGGCCTCGTACGCGTTCGCCCTGGTCTCCGTCGCCGCCGCGCTCGACCTGGCCGACGGACGCATCCGCGACGTCCGGATCGCGCTGGGCGGCGTCGCGCACCGGCCGTGGCGGGCCACCCGCGCCGAGGACCTGCTGCGCGGCGGACCGCCCACGGAGGACAGACTGCACCGGGCCGCGGAGGCCGAGCTCGCCGACGCGCGACCGCTGCCGGAGAACGCCTTCAAGGTGCCGCTGGCCCGCAACGCCGTCGTGCGTACGCTGCTGGACCTGGCTGCGACGGGCCGGTAGGCGACGGGCCGATCCCGCGCACCGTCGCCGAGGCTTGGAACGACCTCGACCTTTCTCGTCAAGGGGGTCGGCCGCCTGCCACACTCTCTCGTGGTGTCCGCAGCCGCGTTCCCGAACACATGGACTCGCCGCCGACGGTTGCCGCATGGCAGGCTGCCATGAAGGGGTGATTCCACGGAACGCCCTATCCACTGACCCCGTCTCGCTCTGGGAAGGACAAGCGTGTCACGCCGCCTCTTTACGTCCGAATCGGTCACGGAAGGCCACCCGGACAAGATCGCTGATCAGATCAGTGACGGTATTCTCGATGCCCTGCTCACTCAGGATCCGCATAGCCGTGTGGCGGTGGAGACTCTGATCACGACTGGTCAGGTGCATGTGGCGGGTGAGGTGACGACGAAGGCGTATGCCGACATTCCGTCGATCGTGCGGGAGACGATTCTGGGGATCGGGTACGACTCGTCGAAGAAGGGTTTCGATGGGGCGTCGTGTGGGGTGAGTGTGTCGAT
>NZ_JBEYSG010000011.1:0-98541 GCF_040642635.1 Micromonospora sp. NPDC047793
CGGATCGAGTCGAAGATGTAGAACTCGGCCTCGGCACCGAAGTAGGCGGTGTCGGCGATCCCGGACGCGGCGAGGTACGCCTCGGCCTTCTTCGCCACGTTCCGCGGGTCGCGGGAGTAGGCCTCGCGGGTGAACGGGTCGTGGATGAAGAAGTTCAACGCGAGGGTCTTCTGCGCCCGGAACGGGTCGATGAAGGCGGTGGCGACGTCCGGGAGCAGGAGCATGTCCGACTCGTGGATCGCCTGGAAGCCCCGGATCGACGACCCGTCGAACGCGAGACCATCAGTGAAGAAGTCGTCGTCGACAGACTCCACCGGCAGATTGAAATGCTGCATCACACCCGGCAGGTCACAGAAACGTACGTCGACGAACTTCACGTCCTCGTTCTTGAGGTAACGCAGGAGTTCCTCGGGATTGGCGAACACTCGTCCTCCTGGCAACGTCCACGGGGTAGCTAGGCTCCTGGCGACGCTATGGCCGTGCGGTTGCCCGGCCATGTCTCCAGTGTTTCTGCCGTGTTACGTCCCTCGCGTTGTGTCATGTTCCCTGGTGGGACGGACCCGATACGCGACGGACTGGTCCGGCTGTGCCAGTGTAGTGAAAATTGCTGCTATTGACCCTTTTCGGTATCACGTGCCGGACCTGCGCCGGGCCCGTGCCCGTGTGCTGGCTAGTCTTGTCCGCTGTGACGACCGAGCCCCACCACGCGCCGCCGCCCGCCACCGACCCCACCTTCGCCCCGGCCGACCTGGGCCGCCGCTTCGGGGCACTGGTCATCGACTGGGTGCTCTGCCTGCTCGCGTCGGGCCTGTTCGCCAGCCCCACCGGAGATCCGTGGGCGCCGGTCGTCGTGTTGATCGTGATGTACGGCTTCTTCCTCGGCCTGTTCGCGCAGACCCCCGGCATGTACGTCACCAGGATCCGCTGCGTGGCCTGGGCCGACGGCGGACGGATCGGACTGGTCCGGGCCCTGCTGCGCGGCGTCCTGCTGGCGTTGGTCGTCCCCGCACTGCTGATGGACCAGCACCGGCGGGGCCTGCACGACCGCCTCAGCGGCGCGGTCGTCGTCCCGGCCGCACGCGCCGGGCGCTGACCGCCCGACCCGACCTCAGCGGCCCCGGCTCTGCCGGAAGGCACCGCGCGGCGGGCGGAGGTTCTTCGGGATGGCGCCCTTGGGCATCTGCGGCCGGGCGGTGAGCGCCTTGAGTCGCTTGTCCAGCGAGTTGACGTCCTTGCCGCTGAGGTTGCGCGGCAGCCGCATCAGCGTCATCCGCAGCTTGCGGATCGGCAGCTCGCCCTCGTCCTGGCCGATGACGTAGTCGTAGAGCGGTGCATTGCCGATCACCTTGGCGAGCCGGCGCTTCTCCTGGCCGAGCAGCCCGCGTACCCGCTGGGGGTTGCCCTCCGCCAGCAGGATCACGCCCGGCTTGCCGATGACCAGGTGGACCATGTCCATCTGGGTGGTCGAGCTGACCGCCGGGGAGACCCGCCAGTCGCCCCGCATGTTCTCCATGATCTGCGCGGCGGCGCCCGGCTGCCCCTCGGCCGCGTTCATCATCGCCCGGTTCGACCGCAGGTTGAGCACGATCAGCAGGGCGAGCAGGGCGAACAGGATGCCCAACGGCAACCACAGCCAGCCCCAGATCATGACCGCGACCACGGTCAGCGCGAGCGGAATCAGCACCGCGCCGGCCGCCAGTGGCGCGAACCACTTGTCCTGCTTGGCGGTGAATCGGAACACCAACCCGATCTGCTTCAGCCGCTGGCCGAACGAGACCTTCTCCTGGGGCTTTGCCATGCGCCCGAGTCTAGTGGTCGCTCGCCGCGCGGTTGATCCCCGGCCGGTCCCTGCCCGTCGGGCGCCGCTCGCCGGCCCGTCCCGGACCGGGGTTCGTGCGGTCGGTCGCCGACGCAGCCGGCCGAACCCTGTCGACGCCGGTCGGCTCAGCCGGCGACGGCGACGCTCTCGCGGGCGGCCAGGGCCTGCTGGTAGAGGCGGCCGGCGCGGTAGGAGGAGCGCACCAGCGGCCCGCTCATCACCCCGGCGAAGCCGATCTCCTCGGCCTCCTCGCGCAGCTCGACGAACTCCTCCGGCTTGACCCAGCGCTCCACCGGGTGGTGCCGGGGGGAGGGACGCAGGTACTGCGTGATGGTGATCAGCTCACAACCGGCGGAGTGCAGGTCGCGCAGCGCCTGGGAGACCTCGGCGCGCTCCTCGCCCATCCCCAGGATCAGGTTGCTCTTGGTGACCAGCCCGGCCGCGCGGGCCTGGCTGATGACGTCCAGCGAGCGCTCGTAGCGGAACGCCGGCCGGATCCGCTTGAAGATGCGCGGCACCGTCTCGACGTTGTGCGCCAGCACCTCGGGCCGGGCGCCGAACACCTCGGCGAGCTGCTCGGGGACGGCGTTGAAGTCGGGGATCAGCAGCTCGACGCCGCAGCCCGGTTGCAGGGCGTGGATCTGCCGGACGGTCTCCGCGTACAGCCAGGCGCCGCCGTCGGGCAGGTCGTCACGGGCGACGCCGGTGATGGTGGCGTACCGCAGGCCCATCGAGACCACCGACTCGGCGACCCGGCGCGGCTCGTCGGCGTCGAACTCGGCCGGCTTGCCCGTGTCGATCTGGCAGAAGTCGCAGCGGCGGGTGCACTGGTCGCCGCCGATGAGGAAGGTGGCCTCCCGGTCCTCCCAGCACTCGTAGATGTTGGGACAGCCGGCCTCCTGGCACACGGTGTGCAGCCCCTCGCGCGAGACCAGCCCGCGCAACTGGGTGTACTCCGGGCCCATCTTGGCCTTGACCTTGATCCACGGTGGTTTGCGCTCGATCGGCGTCTCGGCGTTGCGTGCCTCGATCCGCAGCAGTCGCCGCCCCTCGGGAGCGGGCGTCGCGGTACGCGCGGCCTGGCCGGTCGTTGGCGCGGAGTGCTCGATCGTCACAAAACGAGCCTACGCCGGATGGTGGCCGTCGATGAACAGGGGCGACGGCCGTCACCTCGGAAATCCTGTGACGCCGGACACCGAAGGCGGGAATCACGCGTCACAGGACGGCCCGATCGGGTGCTAGCGTGGTCGTTCGAGAGCGACGACGGAGCCGAGTAGCGCCCCGATCCGCCAGTTGAAGAGAGCCGCCGGTTGCTGTGAGGCGGTCTGGCGTCGGGCCGTGAAGACCCTCCCGAGCTGCGGGAAGAACGGCGTGTGATGTGTAAGGAAGGGCCCCCTGCTAACGCCTGCGGTAGAGCAGGGGACCCCGCCTAACATCCGCGCCCAGTAGAGCCCGCCCGGCTGGCCCCGGTGAAAAGGCGACGAATGAGGCCCCCGTCCCGACGGGGGCGAAGGTGTGGTGGCACCGCGAGGTTCCCGCTCGCCCACACCTCCCGGGGATCGCGTTGCGATCGACGAGGAGGTAACCGTGCAACGCATCCTGTCCGACCGACTCACCCTGCACACCGGCCGTACCGTCCGGATCGCCGGCTGGGTCCACCGCCGCCGACTGCTCAAGTCGGTGGCCTTCCTGATCGTCCGGGACGCCGCCGGCCTCACCCAGGTGGTGGTCACCGACCCGGCGGTCCGCGCCGAGATCGAGGCGCTGCCCGAGGAGAGCGTCGTCGAAGTCGACGGCACGGTGGTCGCCAACGCCACCGCGCCCGCCGGGGTCGAGCTGACCGACCCGGTGGTACGCCCGCTCGGGCCGCCCGCCGTACCGCCGCCCTTCGACCTGTACCGGCCGACGCTCACCGCCAGCCTGCCCACCCAGCTCGACCACGCACCCGTCGCGCTGCGCCACCCGAGCCGCTCGGCGGCACTGCGCATCTCGGCGGCGGCGGTGGCCGGCTTCCGGGCCACGCTGGACGCCCGACGGTTCGTCGAGATCCACACCCCGAAGGTCGTCGGCTCGTCCACCGAGAGCGGGGCGAACGTCTTCGCGCTCGACTGGTTCGGCCGTCCGGCGTACCTGGCCCAGTCACCGCAGTTCTACAAGCAGCTCATGGTCGGTGTCTTCGAGCGGGTCTACGAGGTCGGGCCGGTGTTCCGCGCCGAGCCGCACGACACCGTACGGCACCTGGCGCAGTACACCTCCCTCGACGCCGAGCTGGGCTTCGTCACCGACCACCGGGACGTGATGGAGGTCCTGCGGGACACCCTGGCCGGCATGATGGAGACGGTCGACGACCGGGCCGGCGCCGCGTTGGCCACCCTCGGCGTGCAGGTGCCCGCCGTACCGGCGCAGATCCCGGACGTGCACTTCACCGAGGCCCTGCGGATCGCCGGGGCACCCGCCGACGAACCGGACCTGGCGCCCGCCCACGAACGGGCGCTGGGCGAGTGGGCGCAGCGGGAACACGGCTCCGACTTCGTCTTCGTCACCGGGTACCCGATGGCGAAGCGGCCCTTCTACACCCACCCCGACCCGGACCGGCCGGACTACTCGAACGGCTTCGACCTGCTCTTCCGTGGCCTGGAACTGGTGACCGGAGGGCAGCGGCTGCACCGGCACGCCGACTACCTGTCCGCCCTCGCGGCCCGGGGCGAACCGGTCGAGCCGTACGCCGGATACGTCGACGCCTTCCGGCACGGCATGCCGCCGCACGGCGGGTTCGCCATCGGTCTGGAACGCTTCGTCGCCCGGCTGACCGGAGCCGCCAACGTCCGCGAGGTCACCGCCTTCCCCCGCGACCTCCACCGCCTCACACCCTGACCCCGCCCGCCGTCCGATCGCGTCGATCATGGAGTTGTGGCACTGGAATTGCGGATGTATTTCCGTTTTGTTCCGACCACAACTCCATGATCGACGGGCGAACGGAGCGGGCGGGCGGGCGGAGCGGGCGGGCGGGGGTGGTGGGCCGACGGGCGGCGGGACGCTCAGGTGAGGTGGCGGAGTTTGGCGCGGGCGGCACGGCGGGCGATGGGGCCGAGGTCGTCGATCACCTCGACCAGGACGGCGAGTCGTTCCAGGGCGTCGAACGCGGAGCGCGCGCCGTCCGGGTCGACGCCGTCGTAGAGTTCCAGGCCGATGAAGGCGGCGCTGACGGCACGGGCCAGTCCGGTGGGGTCGACGACCGGGGCGATCGGTGAGCCGTCGAGCAGTCGCCGCAGCACCGACTCGATCTCGACCGTCCAGATCCGCAGGGCCGCTGCGGTGGACTCGGCGAGCGTGGGGTCGTTCTGTGCGCCGGCCAGCAGCTGGGCCAGCACCGCGAGGTTGCCCTCGGCCTGTTCCTGGTGGTGCAGGGTACGCCCGACGTCGAGCAGTTCGCGCAGGGACGACACCTCGGCGAAACGGGCCCGGTACGCGGCCACCCGGGTGCTGGTGACACTCCGGCACGCCTCGGCCAGCAGTTCGTCGACGCTGCCGAAGTGATAGAAGACCAGCGCCTGGTTGACGCCGGCCGTGGCCGCGATCGTCCGCGCCGACACACCGGCGATGCCGTGCGCACGGATCGCGGCGATGGCACCGTCGATCAGTTTGTCCCGGGTGGCCATGGTGTCCTCTCGTCTACTCCCGGGGATTCTCGCGCAGCGGGCGTACGGCGGCGGGCACCGGTGTCCGGTGCGACGGGACGTAGTCGACGGTGAAGCCGCCCTCGTAGCCGAAGAGCGGACCGAACCGGCGGTTGGTGACCCTGACCTCGATGCGGAACCGGTCGGCCCGGTCGTCGTACCACTCGCGTACGCGTGCCTCGCCGGTCAGCGCGGCGGGGCAGGGCAGCCCGTTCGGGAACCGCTGGACGCCACTGCGGATGGTCAGCCCACCGGCGGCGTCGACGGAGAGGTGCAGGTCGACGGCGAGGTGTTGGTGCGTACCGAGATAGTCGACCAGGACCCCGCGACGGGCGCTCCAGACCATCGTGGCGTCGAAGCGTCGCCGCCGGTGTGGGGTGACCTGGAAGGTGCGGACGAAGGTCAGCGTGGGGCGGCCGTACGTGTCGGTGTAGGCGTAGTTCTCGATGGTGAAGGGGATCTGCCGGCCGGTCTCCGGGAAGAGGATGTGGCGCAGGCTGCCGAGGCGCAGGAACGGCCACGTGAAGGCGCCGCCGCGCCAGACCCGGTCCATCGTCCCGGTGCCGACGCAGCCGAGGTCGGGTTCGCCGTCGACCGCGAAGCGGCGGCGCAGGTGCGGGTGCAGACGGTCGAAGTCGTCGCCGAGGGCATGCTGGAAGACGGAGGTCACAGGCGCTCCAGGAGGCGGGGTGGCCGGGCGGCGAGGCGGTCCGGCGGGCGGCGCCGGCAGCGTCGGGCCGCCGGGGTGTGCGGATGCGGGGGTATCAGACAGGCGGCTGACGTGGCGACGACCAGCGCGAGGGCGGCCGACGTCCGGCCCGCGACTCCGGCCGCCGCGGTGACCGCGACCACCGCGAGCAGCCGGAGGGTGACGTCGCGGACCGCGTTGGCCCGGGCACGTTCCGGGGGTACGCCGGCCGTCAACCAGAGCCGCAGCCGGTCGAAGGACCACGCGGTGGCCCAGCCGAACAGCGGCCGGAAGACGAGGTCGGCGAGCCGACCCAGGAGACCCCACCGAGGGGTGTACGAGTAGCCGGTCAGGAACCGGACGCCGTGCGGGCCGGGCAGGTAGCGCCAGTGGCCGGAGCCGGCGGCGACCAGTGACCGAGGGTCGTCGGAGCCGAACCGCAGTGCCGAGGTGCGGGTGCCGTCGGGACGCTGCCGCTCACCGGCGTGGACACCCCACCCACGCACGGTGAGCCTGGGGAGCACGGTGGTGGCGTACCGGAATCGGGCGGGTCGGCTGCCCGTCACCGGGTCGATCCGGCTGAAGCGCACGTCCCATCGACGGTGCTCCCCGGGATCCTGGGTCGCCCACCAGACCTGCTCCATCGGTGCGTCGATGAGCGTCTCGACATAAACAGACCGCATGTCCACCCCCGAGTTTGAGCGACCGCTTAAACGTAACCGAATTTAAGCACTCGCTCAAGAGGTGTCGGAGTGAAGGCGCGCCCCCGGTCGCGGCCTGGTGCACGCCGGAGAGCGCACCCGGGCCACGCACCGCGATCACCGGCTTGTGGTGGGGACGAGTCTGGCGAATGCCCTCAAAAAGGAAGCCACAACTCCATGATCGGCGGCGCGGCGGCGCGGCGGCGCGGCGGCGGGGCGGGGCGGCGAGGCGGGCGCGTGGCCGGGCGGTCCGTTCGTGGGCGACGGCCCCGGCGGTCAGGCGGTGGTGATGGTGGGCAGGTGGCGCTCGACGACGGGGAGCACCTCGGCCACGGTGACCGGGCGCCCCAACTCGGCCGAGAGCGAGGTGACCCCGGCGTCCCGGATGCCGCACGGCACGATCCGGTCGAAGTACGTCAGGTCGCAGTCGCAGTTGATCGAGAATCCGTGCAGGGTGACGCCCCGGGCGACCCGGATGCCGATGGCGGCCACCTTGCGGTCCGGGCCCCGGTCGTCAGCCGGCACCCAGACGCCGCTGCGACCGTCGACGCGGGAGGCGGTCAGGCCGAACTCGGCGCACACGTCGATCAGCAACTGCTCGACCCGCCGGACGTATGCGACCACGTCGACCGGGTCGGGCAGGCGCAGGATCGGGTAGCCGACGAGTTGCCCCGGACCGTGCCAGGTGATCTTGCCGCCGCGATCCACGTCGACCACGGGGGTGCCGTCCATCGGCCGGTCCCACGGCTCGGTGCGCTTGCCGGCGGTGTAGACGCTCGGGTGCTCCAGCAGCAGCACCGTGTCGCCCCGCTCCCCGGAGACCACGGTCTCGTGCAGGCGGCGCTGCTCGTCCCAGGCGGCGGTGTAGTCGAGGACGCCGGCACGTACGGCCGTCAGGCCGGAGGTCGTCGCGGTCACGCGTACCAGCCTAGACCCGTACCCGCTGGTCACCTCCGGTGAGCCGGCTCACGGGCCGGGCGGCTCAGCGCTGTCCGACGCGCCACAGCCAGACGTCCTCGACGCGTTCCGGCTCGCCGAAGAGCAGCGTCAACGTCCGGCGTACCGCCTCCTCGTCGACCGGCCACTTGGCGCCGTGCACCTCGTCGGGGAGCACCACCGTCTCGATCCGCCAGTGCTCCAGGTCGACGCGTACCTCCTCGCGGGTGCCCTCGGTGACGATCGGCGGCAGGCCGCTGCGCGCGGCCTGGTCGAGCAGCGCGCCGAACGGACGCGGCACCGGCCCGATCCGGCCCCGGCCGTCGGGCCCGCCGGGGCCGAGGAAGAAGCCGGACGGGATGGCGAACTCACCCTGCCGGTTCGCCAGCGCGTACGCCTGCCAGCGCTGGCCGTCCGGGTAGACGTCGAGGGCCAGCGGCGCCGGGGTCAGCACCCCGCCCGGGGAGACGTAGTCGCGCCACGCGCCGGAAGTGATGAAGCGCGGGATCGGTTCCCGTTCGATGGTGAGCAGCGGCGTCGGGACCAGCGGCACCAACGCGACCGCGAAGGCGGCCGTCCAGGCCACCGCCGCCGCCCGACCCGGCCGATGCTGGCGGAGCCGGTCCACGGCGAACGCCAACAGCAGCCCGATCACCGGCGTCACCACCAGCGCGAGTCGGGCCGGCAGCGCGGCGTTCACGACGGGGAGCTGCCCGAGCAGGTCGAACGGCATGGGCAGGTCGGTGCGGTGGCCGTTGACCTTCGCCACCGGCCCGAAGGAGAGCGCGGTGAAGGCCACCGCCACGACGCCCAGCCCCCACAGCGTGGCCCGGCGTCGTGGCGTGGCCGACCGCCACAGCAGGGCGAAGCAGGCGACCGTGAGCAGCAGCAGGGGCAGCCCGAAGAAGGAGTTCTCCTCGGTCGGGTTCGGCGCCAGCGAGGTGCCCAGTCCGGCCTCGCCGGCCAGTGATCGGCGCGGGTAGGCGGCGTACGCGGCGATGTCCTCGGAGTGGATCACCGAGTCGAATCCGGTGCCGTGGAAGCGTTGGGGCCCGGCGAAGTGCAGCCAGAGCGGGTACGCCAGCAGCACCCCGGCGACCACGGTGGTCACCGCGAGGCCGCGCAGGAACGACGGCAGCACGGACCGCGCCTCGACCCGGTTGGCCGGGTGCAGTGCCCAGACGGCGACGAACAGGCCGAGCGCCAGCGCGGTGAAGAAGAGTCCCTCGGCGGCGATGGAGAAGGAGACCGCGACGAGTACGCCGAGGATCGCCCCGTCGCGCAGCGGGTGCGCCGACCGGCGCAGCACGAACAGCCGCCACACCAGCAGCGGCACCAGCCAGCCGGCGGTCCAGTTCAGGTGGGCGTTGGCGTGCGAGACCATGCCGGGGGAGAAGCCGATGAACAGTCCGCCGACGGCGGCGGCGAGTCGACTGCCGACGAGGTGCCGGGAGAGCAGCCAGTACCAGGCGACGGCCGTCGCGGCCAGGTTCAGCGTCAGGATCACCAGGAAGGTGGCCGGCGGCCCGATCAGGTACGTCAGCGGGGCGAAGACCACCGCGTACACGGTGATCGAGGTGTTGACCGCGAGGTTGACGCCGTCCGGGACGTTGATCAGGTACGTGAAGAACGGGTTCTCGCCGTGGCTGACCGTGTGACCGCCGAAGGCCAGTAGCCACTCGAACAGTGCCTGGTCGCTGGAGTTGACCGTGATCGCGCGACCGTTCGGGTCTGACCACAGCCCGCTGGTCACCCAGACGGCGAGCGCCAGCGCGATCAACGTCACGATCAGGTCGGCGCGGCGGTCACGGGTGACGCGCGGCGGCGAGGTGGTCAGGGACGCCGAGGACGGGGAGCTGGGCACCTAGCGGACGTTACCAACAGCACCGGACACCTCAGGTCAGACCCGTCACCTCCGCCTGTAAGGAAGGGCCCCCTGCTAACGCCTGGTGTAGATAAAGGGACCCTTCCTAACATCTGGGCGCGGCGCGGCGGTGCCGAACGCACCAGGAGGGCAGGACGGGTGCGATCAGGCGTGCGGGACGGGTGCGGTCAGTCGTGCAGGGCGGCGTGCAGGGCCGTGGGCAGGTCGGGGTGGCGGAAGGTGAAGGCGGCCCGGTTGAGTACGCCGGGCAGAACCCGCGTGCTGGTCAGCGCCTCCTGGGCGAAGCCGCCGAGGACCGCCTTCAGGGCCAGCGCCGGGATCGGGATGACCGCCGGACGGCGCAACTGGCGGGCCAGCTCCCGGGTGAACTCGGCGTTGGTGACCGGTGCCGGCCCGACCGCGTTCACCGGGCCGTTCAGGTCGGCGCGGGCCAGCAGGAACGTGACCGCGTGCAGCCAGTCGGTCATCGAGATCCACGGGATCCACTGGCGTCCGCTGCCGAGCCGACCGGCGATACCCAGCTTGAACGGCAGCAACTGCGGCTTGAGCAGCCCGCCGTCGCGGTGCAGCGGCAGTCCGGTCCGCAGCCGCACCACCCGTACCCCGGCGTCCTCGGCCGGGCGGGTGGCCGCCTCCCACACCCGGGCCACGTCGGCCAGGAAGCCCTCACCGGCCGGCGCGTCCTCCTCGACCACCCGGTCGCCGGTGTTGCCGTACCAGCCGATCGCCGAGGCGTTCAGCAGCACCTCGGGCCGGTCGGCCTCGGACAGACCGGCGATGGTGATGGCCAGGGTGCTGGTGGTGTCCACCCGGCTGGCGCGGATGAGCTGCTTGTACTGGTCGTTCCAGCGGCGGTCGCCCACCCCGGCGCCGGCCAGGTTGACCACCGCGTCCGCCTCCGCGACCAGCGCCGGGTCGAGCTGCGCCGCCGACGGGTTCCACTGCCGCTCGTCCGGGCGGCGCGGTGGCCGCCGGACCAGCCGGGTGACCTGGTGCCCGTCGGCCACGAGCAGGTCGACCAGTCGGGTGCCGAGGAAGCCGGACGCACCGGCCATCAGGATCCGCATACAGACATCTTCGGGTACGCGCAGCCGCCCGGCTGGGTCGAGTCGGTCACGCCGATGTCTCGGCTGACCCGACGTGGGTCTGTCGAACGACAAGTCAGGGGCGGCGCACGTGCCGGACGTCGACCAGTTCCGTCAGACCGGCGAAGTCGTTCTCCTCCGGCAGTTCGTCCGGGTCCAGCGCGCCGAGGAGGATCACGATGTCCGTGTCGATCAGGCCCCGGGCCGTGCTCTCACCACTCACGATCGAACGGGTCCTGATCGACGGCGGAGTCGAGATCTCGGCGGAATCGCTCCGCGTCGAGCGGGGGCGCGGTGGCGAATGCGGCCATCACTTCGGCGCGCGGAACGAAGGTGCGCCGCCGAAGCGGGATCAGCTTGCCGTTGCGGGTGATGACGTAGGAGTCTCCGCGCTCCACCCCGCGCATGATGGCGCCGGGGTCGTTGCGCAACTCTCGCTGTGTGATCTCCCGATGGGCGTGCTCAGCCACCCGCCCCTTCCAGCCATGGGTGCTACAGAGTGCTACGCATGTCACGGGTGCGGGTCGGGTGGGTTGTCGTGCCAGCGGGCGCGGTAGGCGGCCTCGGCCGCCTCGTGGGCGGTGCGCTCCTCGAAGACCGCCGCGCGCAACGCGTGCCGGGCCTCGGACATCACCACCACCTCGGTGACGATCATGCCGACCAGGATCACGGCGAGCACACCGAGCGCGAGCAGTCCGGGCAGCGGCATGGCGATCGGGATGCCCAGCGCGAGCAGGCCCACGGTGCCCAGCCGGAGCCAGGAGAGGGTGCGCAGGGTGCGCCACTGGAACAGCATGTTCCCGGCCAGATAGCAGAGCGCCCCGGAGAACAGCAGCGGCACGTCCGGTCCCTGGGCCGGCTGGCTGATGGGTACGCCGGGCTCGGCTATGTCGTGCACGATGCCCTCGGCGCCGAGGGCGAACAGCAGGATGCCGACGATCATCGGCAGATAGAGATAGGCGTACGCGTCGCGGGCCATCAGCACCCGGGGGCGGCCCTGGCTGGCGTGCAGCGCGATCCGCGCGGCCGGACCGATCACGTCGTAGTGGATCCACCACATGGCCGCGCTGAAGACGATGCCGAACACGGCGGCGGTCACCCCCGGCAGGGTGGGTGCCTGGCCGAGCAGGTTGCTGCCCAGGCCGATGGAGATCACCGACTCGCCGAGCGCGATGATCAGGATCAGGTCGTACCGTTCGGTCCAGTGCTCGGCCGACGTCACTCCCCAGCCCCAGGTGCGGGCCAGTAGCCCGGTGCCGTACTGGAGCAGCACGACGCTGATCCACAGGCCGTCCCGGACCAGCGCCGCCATGTCGTCGTCGGGCAGGTGACCGGGGAGCAGGGCGGCGACGAGCAGCAGCGCGGTGCTCAGGGTCAGCTCGGGGGCGTACCGGAGCAGTTGGCGGCGTTCCACCGGGTCGTCGCGGACGGCGTGCAGGAACAGCGCCAGGTGTACGGCCCGGATGACCACGTAGCTGACCGCCACCACGACCGGCCCGGCCTCGGTGCCGCCGCCGTCCATGAACGCCTGGGGCAGCGCGAGCGCGAAGCAGAACAGCGCGGCCATCCCGGCGACCATCAGGACGGGTACGAAGCCCTCGCCGATGCGTACCCGGGTGGCCACCACCGTGTGCACCACCCAGCACCACCACAGCACGGCGAGGACCAGCAGGGCGTGCAGCAGTTGCCGGTCGGTGATGTTCGCGGCGGTGGCCCGGGCGATGTTGAAGAAGGAGAAGACGAAGACCAGGTCGAAGAAGACCTCGAACTTGTCGACCCGGGCGCCCGGTGCGATCCCGACCGCCGGTCCCAGCCGGTGCCGTCGGCGCCTCTCGTCCACGGCCTGAGTGTGGCAGCGGCGCCGGTCGCCCGGGTGCGTTTCGGATCAGCCCCCCGGGCGGTAACGCAGCCCGTCCATCAGCAGGTCCAGCAGCCGTCGTGCCTGGTCGCGCTGGTCTCGGCCGCCTGAGGCGAGACTGACGCCGCTGAGTCCGACCAGTACGTCGGCGGGGTCGACGTCGG
The DNA here is from genome assembly GCF_040642635.1 of Micromonospora sp. NPDC047793. Taxonomy (NCBI): domain Bacteria; kingdom Bacillati; phylum Actinomycetota; class Actinomycetes; order Micromonosporales; family Micromonosporaceae; genus Micromonospora; species Micromonospora sp. NPDC047793. The sequence goes on from NZ_JBEYSG010000011.1 coordinate 12,814, forward strand.
CGCGTACGGTCCCGGCTGCCGCGCCCGCGTCGAGCAGCAGGCCGATCGCGCCGAGGAGGCGGTCGCGGCTCTCCGCGTACGGGTTGGCGCCGGCGGCGATCACCAGCCGGAGCGCGTCGGCCATCTCCCGTTTGGTGGTGAGGTAGTCGATGAACCGGTCCATCCACTCCCGGATCGCCTCGACCGGTGGGAGGCGGTCGCGGAGTTCGGCCGCGGCGTCGCAGAGTTTCGCCAGCTCGTTGCGGTAGGCCGCCTCGACGAGCGACTCCCGGGTGGGGAAGTGGCGATAGAGGGTGCCGATGCCGACCCCGGCGTCCTTGGCGATCGAGTCGAGGGTTACCTCCGGGCCTGCCTGGGAAAACGCCCGGACGGCCGCGTCCAGCAGCCGTTCGCGGTTGCGCTGGGCGTCGGCGCGGAGCGGTCGGGGACCGGTCTGCGGCACGTCTCCTCCTGAACTGGGCCGGAACCCGGGTGGCAAGCGGAGGAGCCTCCGGTTAGTGTGGTGGTAACGGAGGAGCCTCCGCTTCTCATCGTAGCGGCGGTCCACACCCGCCGCGCCTCTGTCGACAAGGATGGATCATGGCCATCGGTACGCCTGTCAGCACCCCGTTCACCGCCGAGTCCACCGCGCTGGAGGTCGTCGCGGGCATCGACCTCACCGGTCGCCGGGCCGTCGTCACCGGCGGCGGATCGGGCATCGGGGTCGAGACCGCCCGTGCGCTCGCCGCCGCCGGAGCCGACGTCACCCTGGCCGTACGCCAGCCCGACCAGGGCCACCGCGCGGCCGAGGAGATCACCCGTACCACCGGCAACGACCGGAGCACGGTGGCCGCGCTCGACCTGGCCGACCCGGCCTCGGTCGCCGCCTTCGTGGCGAACTGGGACGGACCCCTGCACATCCTGGTCAACAACGCCGGCATGATGGCCTCGCCCGAGATGCGGACGCCGCAGGGCTGGGAGATGCAGTTCGCCACCAACCACCTCGGCCACTTCGCGCTGGCCACCGGGCTGCGTCCGGCCCTTGCCGCAGCCGGGGGCGCCCGCGTCGTCTCGGTCAGCTCGGCGGCCCACCTGCGCTCACCCGTCGACTTCGACGACATCCACTTCGCGAAGCGCGAGTACGAGCCGTGGACCGCGTACGGGCAGTCCAAGACCGCGAACGTCCTCTTCGCCGTGGAGGCGAGCCGCCGCTGGGCCGACGACGGCATCCTGTCCAACGCGCTGCACCCCGGAGGGATCCGGACCAACCTCCAGCGGTACGTGGACGAGGAGGAGCTGGCCCGGCTGCGCGCCTCCAGCGGCCCGGCCGCGCCCTGGAAGACGCCCGAGCAGGGGGCCGCCACATCCGTGCTGGTGGCCACCTCGCCGCTGCTCGACGGTGTGGGCGGGCGCTACTTCGAGGACTGCCAGCAGGCCGGGCCGCACGAGCCCGGCACCCGGACCGGCGTCGCCGCGTACGCCGTCGACCCGGAGGCCGCCCAGCGGCTCTGGCAGGTCAGCGAGCAGACCCTGGCCGGTTGAGCCGGCCGGTGTCGCAGGTCGGGGTGCCGGCAGGTGCCGGTGGCGACCCGGTCGGCCGCACCGACGGACGAGGGCGCCCCGGTCACCTGACCGGGGCGCCCTCTCGTGCTGCTGACGGCGGTTAGAGGCCCAGCTCGGCCTCGAAGTTGCCGGCCTCCAGCCGCTCCTTGACCGCGACCAGGAAACGGGCCGCATCGGCACCGTCGATCAGTCGGTGGTCGTAGGAGAGGGCCAGGTAGATCATCGACCGGACCGCGACGACCTCGCCCAGCTCCGCGTCGTTGACCACGACCGGGCGCTTGACGACGGCACCCGTGCCGAGCATCGCCGACTGCGGCGACGGCACGATCGGGGTGTCGAAGAGGGCGCCCCGGCTGCCGGTGTTGGTCAGCGTGAACGTCGCACCGGCGATCTCGTCCGGGCTGATCTTGTTGGTCCGGGTGCGCTCGGCCAGGTCGGCCACCCGCTTGGCGATGCCGCCCAGGTTGAGGTCACCGGCGTTGTGGATGACCGGCACCAGCAGGCCCCGCTCGGTGTCCACGGCGATGCCGAGGTTCTCGGCGTCCGGGTACGTGATCGTCCCGCCGTCGAGGTCCATCCGGGCGTTGACGATCGGGTACGTCTGGAGCGCCTCGATCGCGGCGAGGGCGAAGAACGGCAGGAACGACAGCTTGACGCCGTGCCGGGCCAGGAACGACTCCTTGGCCTGCGCCCGCAGCTTGGCGATCTTGGTGACGTCCACCTCGATCACGGTGGTGAGCTGCGCCATCTCGTGCAGCGACTGCTGCATCCGCTTGGCGATCGCCGAACGGATCCGGGGCAGCTTCTCGGTCGTACCGCGCTTGGCGCTCGGCTGCGGCTTGGCGGCCGGCTTGGTCGGGGCCGTGGCGGCGGCCTGCGGTGCCGCGGCGGGCGCGGCCTTGGCGGCCTTGGCCTTCTCGGCCGCGTCCAGCACGTCCTGCTTGCGGATCCGCCCGCCGACCCCGGTGCCGTTGAGCGAGGCGAGGTCGACACCGTGCTCACCGGCCAGCTTGCGGACCAGCGGCGTCACGTACCCGGCCGACTGCTCACCGCCGTTCGACGGTGCCGCCGCGCGCTGCGGGGCGGGAGCGGCCGGCTGGGCGGTCTGCTCGGCCTTGGCCGGCTCCGGGGCCTTCTCGGCCTCGGGCGCGGGCTCGTTGTACGAGGCACCCGGCGTCGGCTCGGAGACCTCCAGCTTCGGCTCGGGCGTGGCCTCGGCCTTCGGCTCCGCCTTGGGCTCGGGCTTCGGCTCGGGCTTGGCCTCGGCCGGTGCGGCACCGGCCGCACCGACGACGGCCAGCGTGGCGCCCACCTCGGCGGTCTCGTCCTCGGCGACCTTGATCTCCAGGACGGTGCCGGCGACCGGGGAGGGGATCTCGGTGTCGACCTTGTCGGTGGAGACCTCCAGCAGCGGCTCGTCGACCTCGACGGTCTCGCCGACCTGCTTGAGCCAGCGGGTGACCGTACCCTCGGTGACGCTCTCGCCGAGGGCCGGCATCTGGACCGGGGTGCCCTCGCCCGACGGCGCGGAAGCCTGGGCCGGCTGCTCGGCCGGCTCCTCGACGGCCGACTGCTCCGCCTCGGCCTGCGGCTCCTCGGCAGCCTCGGCGGCCTGCTCGGCGGGGGCCTCCTCCTCCTGCTTCGGGGCGGCCTCACCGCCGGTCGACTCGCCCTCGCCGGAGATGACCGCCAACTCGCTGCCGACCTCGGCCGTCTCGTCCTCGCCCACCACGATCCGGGTCAGCACGCCGGCCGCGGGCGACGGGATCTCGGTGTCGACCTTGTCGGTGGAAACCTCGAGCAGGGGCTCGTCGACCTCGACGGTCTCACCCTCCTGCTTGAGCCAGCGCGTGACGGTGCCCTCGGTGACGCTCTCGCCGAGCCGGGGCATGGTGACCGATACCGGCATGTTCTCCAGACTCCTTCATTTCCCTGGTGGGGGGATCATCGCCCGTCGCCGGACGCCGCGGGTTGTCGTGGTCAGGCGTGCGCGTGCAGCGGCTTGCCGGCGAGGGCCAGGTGCGCCTCGCCCAGGGCTTCGTTCTGCGTCGGGTGGGCGTGCACCAGCTGGGCCACCTCGCCCGGGTACGCCTCCCAGTTGTAGATCAGCTGCGCCTCGCCGACCAGCTCACCGACCCGGGCGCCGACCATGTGCACGCCGACCACCGGGCCGTCGTCGACCCGGACGAGCTTCACGAAGCCGGCCGTCTTGAGGATCTGGCTCTTGCCGTTGCCGCCGAGGTTGTAGTTGTACGTCTTGATCTTGTCGGCGCCGTACTGCTCCTTGGCCTTGGCCTCGGTGAGGCCGACCGAGGCCAGCTCCGGCTCGGAGTAGGTGACCCGGGGGATGCCCGCCTCGTCGATCACGGCGGGGTTCTGGCCGGCGATCTCCTCGGCGACGAAGATGCCCTGCTGGAAGCCACGGTGGGCGAGCTGGAGGCCGGGCACGATGTCGCCGACCGCGTACACGTTCGGCACGCTGGTGCGCAGCCGCTCGTCGGTCAGGACGTACCCACGGTCGGTCTTGACGCCCTGCTCCTCGTAGCCGAGGTCGGCGGTGTTCGGGCCCCGGCCGACGGCGACCAGCAGCAGCTCGGCCTCGACCGTGTCGCCGCCGGCGATGGTGAGCTTGACGCCGTTGTCGGTCTTCTCGACCTTCTCGAACGGCTTGCCGACCTTGAAGTTGATCTTCCGCTTGCGGAACGCCCGCTCCAGCGCCTTCGACGACTCCTCGTCCTCGGCGGCGACCAGGCGGGGCAGCGCCTCGACGATGGTCACGTCCACCCCGAAGGACTTCCACACGCTGGCGAACTCGACGCCGATCACACCGCCGCCGAGCACGATCGCCGAACTCGGGACGCGGTCCAGGGTCAGGGCGTGGTCGCTGGTGATGACCCGCTCGCCGTCGACCTCCAGGCCCGGCAGGCTCTTGGCGTACGAGCCGGAGGCCAGCACCACGTTGCGGCCGGTGTACCGCTTGCCGTCCACCTCGACCGCGTTCGGGGCGACCAGCTTGCCGGCCCCGGCCACGAAGGTGATGTTCTTGGAGCCGCCGACCAGGCCCTGCAGACCCTTGTAGAGGCGGGAGATCACGCCGTCCTTGTACGCGTTCACCCCGGCCATGTCGATGCCGACCAGCTCGGCCTTGATGCCGAACTGCTCCGACTCGCGGGTCTGGTCGGCGATCTCGGCCGCGTGCAGCAGCGCCTTGGTCGGGATGCAGCCGTTGTGCAGGCAGGTCCCGCCCAGCTTGCCCTTCTCGACCAGCGCGACGTTCAGGCCCAGCTGGGCGGCGCGCAGGGCGGTCGCGTAGCCGCCACTGCCACCTCCGAGGATGACGATGTCGAAGGTTGCGTCGTTCGGCTCGCTCACGTCCAACTCCCAGGTCGCGTCGCTGCATCGGGGGTCACGGCGGGGTAACAGGGACACACCCCACCTCGGCCATCTTGTCACCACCGTGCGGAAGCCGCGTACCGAGGTGCCCAACGACACGTTGTCGCCACGTACCCTTGGCACTGCCTTCGACGACGGACGCGTGGGGAGACGGCTCGGTGGGACTGTTCCGGCGACGCAAGCAGGCACGCGCGGTTGACTCCGACCGTACGGCCAATCGCGCCGATCTGGAGCACTTGGAGAACTTTGTCCGGACCCGCAAGGGTGTCGAGGCGTTCATCGAACCCCGCACCACCGTCACCGAGACCACCGTCATCCTGATCGCCGACGACGGCGAGTGGACCCGGCGCCGCATCGACGGGCCGGACGGGGCACGCCGCTTCGCGTACCGGGTCAGCATCCCGGTCTACGACATCGCCCTGATGGGCTACCCGCAGCGGATGCGCGACTACAACGAGCGCCGCAAGCGCCGCCCCGAGCAGTACTGACCTCGCCACCGCGCGGACGCCGGCCGGACCTCACCGCGCGTCGCACCCCGCCGTGCCCGCGCTCAACCGTCGCGCTGCTCCGGCTCGGATGTTCGGATGTTAGGAAGGGTCCCCTGCTATGCACCAGGCGTTAGCAGGGGACCCTTCCTTACAAGCAGGTCAGCCGTTTGCGGTGACGTCGTCGATCAGGTGCAGCAGGGTACGGACCGGGACGCCGGTGCCGCCCTTGGTCCAGTAGCCGGTCGCCTCGCCCGAGTGGTACGACGGGCCGGCGATGTCGATGTGCGCCCAGGCGACGTCGTCGGTGACGAACTCGCGCAGGAACACACCGCCCTGCAACATGTGACCGGCCCGGTCCATGCCGGCGTTGACCTGCGAGATGTCGGCCACGTCCGAGTCCATGCCCTTGCGCACGTCGTCCGGCAGCGGCATCGGCCAGGCCGGCTCGCCGACCGCGTCACCGGCGTCACGGACCCGCTCGCACAGCTCGGCGGTGCCCATCAGGCCGGAGATCCGCTTGCCCAGCGCGACCACCTGCCCGCCGGTGAGGGTGGAGGTCTCGAAGAGGTAGTCGCAGCCGTCCGCGCAGGCCCGGGCCATCGCGTCACCGAGGATCATCCGGCCCTCGGCGTCGGTGTTGAGCACCTCGACGTTCTTGCCGTTGAACATGGTGATCACGTCGCCCGGCCGGTACGACGTCCCCGACGGCATGTTCTCCGCCATCGGCACGTACGCGGTCACCGTCACCGCCGGCTTCAGCTCCGCGACGGCCAGCATGGTGGCGGCCACCGCCGCCGCGCCGGCCATGTCGGACTTCATCTCCCACATGCCCTGCGCCGGCTTGATCGAGATGCCGCCGGTGTCGAAGGTGATGCCCTTGCCGACCAGTGCCACCCGCTTGCCGGTGCCTCCGCCGTCCGGGGTCCAGGTCAGCTTGACCAGGCGCGGCGGTGCCTCCGAGCCCTGACCGACCGCGATGATGCCGCCGTAGCCGCCCGCACGCAGGGCGACCTCGTCGAGCACCTCGACCTCCAGGCCCGCTGCCCGGCCGGCCTCGGCGACCGCGTCGGCGAAGACCGGCGGGCGCAGCTCGTTCGGGGCGACGTTGACCCAGTCGCGGGTCTGCCGGACCGCGGCGGCCACCGTGCGGGCCCGCGTCACCTCGGCCTGCGCGCCGGCGTCCGCGGCGTCCGGCACCGCGACCAGCACCTCGGCCACCGGCTCGCGCCGGTTCGGCTGCGGGCGGGTCTTGTACCCGGCGAAGCGGTAGCCGCCGAGCAGCGCTCCCTCGCCGACCGCGCGCAGCGCGGCGGGGCCGTCGGCGTCGTCCGGCAGCGGCAGCGCGAGCGCCACCCGGGACGCGCCGGCCAGCGCCCGTACGGCGGCCCCCGCCGCCCGCCGCAGCGTCTCCGGGGCGGGTGCCGCGCCGGTCGGCTCCGGTCCGAGTCCCACGGCGGCGACCAGCGGGGCGGTGACGGTGCCCAGGGTGGCCAGTTTGATCACCTCGCCCGGTCCGCCGGTGGCGCCGAGCAGCGCCAGCGTCTCGGTCAGCTTGCCGTCGAAGGCGGCGGCGATGCTCTCGGCGCCGCTGGCGAGCAGCAGGGTGCCGGCGAGGCCGCTGGTGGCGTCCTGCTCACCGGTCGTACTGTGCACGCCGATCACGATCGCGTCGACGGCGAGTTCGGCGGGGTCGGTGTCGACCAGGCTCAGGGTGGTGCTGGGCGATGTCACGGAAGCTGCTCCCGGGCGGGCCGGGCCGGCCGCGTGTGGCGTACCGGCGGTTCGGTTGGTGCCGGCGGATGAGGTACCCGTCGGACGTCGGTGCTGCCCCGCCGGTTCCTCCGGTGGGTCCCGCCGATGCTAACCAGACCGGTCCGCCCCGGTAAGTTCCCACCCATGACCGACGTGACCACCGACGCCGCCGAGACCCGGCTGCGTCGTTCTCCGCTGGCCGAGCGACACTCCGCACTCGGCGCCAAGTTCGCCCCGTTCGGCGGTTGGGAGATGCCGCTGGAGTACGCCGGTGGCGGGGTGCTGCGGGAACACACCGCGGTGCGTACCGACGTCGGCGTGTTCGACGTCTCGCACCTGGGCAAAGCGCGGGTGACCGGGCCGGGCGCGGCAGAGTTCGTCAACTCCTGCCTCAGCAACGACCTGGGGCGGATCGGGCCCGGCCGGGCGCAGTACACGCTCTGCTGCGACGAGGCCACCGGCGGCGTGGTGGACGACATCATCGCCTACCTGTACGCCGACGACCACGTCTTCCTGATCCCGAACGCCGCGAACACCGCCGAGGTGGTGCGCCGGCTGCGCGCCGCCGCGCCGGAGCAGGTCACGGTCACCGACGAGCACGAGGAGTACGCGGTCCTGGCGGTCCAGGGACCGCGTTCGGCGGCGCTGCTGGCCGGGCTGGGCCTGCCCACCGACCACGGGTACATGAGCTTCTCGCCGGCCTCCCTCGACGGCGTCGCGTTGACCGTGTGCCGCACCGGCTACACCGGTGAGCTGGGCTTCGAGCTGGTGGTCCCGGCGGCCGACGCGGTCACCGTCTGGGACGCGCTGTTCGCCGCCGACCCGGCGCCGCAGGCCTGCGGGCTGGCCGCCCGGGACACCCTGCGCACCGAGATGGGGTACCCGCTGCACGGGCAGGACCTGTCGCTGGATATCAGCCCGGTGCAGGCCCGTTCCGGCTGGGCGGTGGGTTGGGACAAGCCGGCCTTCTGGGGCCGTGCCGCGCTGCTCGCGGAGAAGACCGCCGGTCCGGCGCGTACGCTGCGCGGCCTGGAGGCCGTCGACCGGGCCATCCCGCGCCCCGGCATGGCGGTGTACCACGGCGACACCCGGGTCGGCACGGTCACCAGCGGCACGTTCAGCCCGACCCGCAAGCAGGGCATCGCCCTCGCGCTGGTCGACACCGCCCCGGCCCTGGCCGACGGCACCGAACTCCAGGTGGACGTGCGCGGTCGTCGCCTGCCGGTCCGGCTGACCCGACCGCCCTTCGTCGACCCCTCCGTGAAGTGACGCGGACCGGTGGCGTGACGCCGGCCTGACTCAGGGGCGGGGCGGCTCACCGGCGTCCAGGACCGCCTGGGTCCAGCCGCCCTCGACGACGCCGGAGGTGCCCAGGACGGCCCAGTCGACGATGTCGGTGGTCTCGACCTCCACCGGCGAGCCGATGCGGACCGAGGGGTCGGTGTTGGCGTCGCTGGCGCTGGCGCCGACGATCCGCTCCGGCGTCTCCCACGTGGTCACCCCGGCCCAGACGTACTCCGGGCCGTCGTCGCCGGGCAGCCCGTACTTGACCACGAGCTGCGTATCCGACGGGAGCTGACCGGCGCGGAAACGGGCCCGGATGTCGCCCAGCCCGGCGCGGGCGGTGGCGACCGCCCGGCTCATCGCGTCGCCGGAGCGCGCGTACCGCACGTCGGGCTGGATACCGGCGAACAGGGTGCCGCAGGCGGCGGCGAAGTAGCGCCCGTCCGGGCCGGGGTGCCCGGCCGGTGGGCGCAGGCTCAGGAACGAGTCGGCCTCCGGGTCGGTGGCCGGGTCCAGCTCCAGCCGGAGCAGCACCGGCGCGGTCGCCCCGTGCTGCTCCGGGTTGCCGTACGCGACCGCGATGTCGTGGCCGGTGACCGTGGCCAGCACCGGCAGCGGCACGAACGCGGGCACCTCGTCGCCGGCCAGCCCGTCGGTCCAGTCCCGCAGCAGCCGCCGGGCGGCGCCGGTCATCACCGCGCCCCAGGCCCGGGTGAGGTGGTCCGGCACGCCCTGGGTCTGCAACTCCAGCAGACCGAAGCGGCGCAGTCCCTTGGTGGTGAACCAGAGACCCTCGGCGTCCGAGGAGTACGGCACCAGCACCCAGTCGACCAGCCGGACCCGGCCCTCGGCGTCCGGCAGCGAACGCAGCGCCGCCGCCGGGTCCAGGAACTGCAAGCCGAACACGTCGACCACGTCGCCGCCGACCTCCTCGGCCACGGCCGCGGCCACCGCGCGGGCCGCCCACTCGTGGGCGGGCGGCCACCCCGGCCGGTACTCGGCCTGCACCACCACCAGATGGCTCGCGGCACCCAGCCGGTCGAGCTGCGCCTGCGTGGCCCCGAACGCGGTGAGCAGGTCCGGCGGCAGGGCGGGGAACTCGCCGATCGGGCGGATGTCGACGCTCATCAGCGGGCTGTCCAACATCTGCACGGCGAGCCCGTGCACCGGCTCGGCCAGCCGGCCGGCCAGCCTGCGGACCGCCGTGCGGGCGGTCACCGACGGCAGCCCCACCGTCGGCACCAGATAGGTCGCGGTGAGCGACTCCGGGACCGGTACGGGCAGGAAGTCGTCGGTGATGAGCATGTCGTCCCCAGGGTGGCCGCGCCGGTGCTGTCGACAAGGAACGCTACCCGCCGGTGGTCGCACGGCTCAGCCGGACAGCACCAGACCCAGGTAGACCAGCGTGGTGACCAGCTCCACGGTGGCGCCGAGCACGTCGCCGGTGATGCCGCCGAGGCGGCGTACCACGTGTCGCAGCAGCCCGGCCGCGACGGCCAGCGCGGCGAGCACGACCAGCGGCCCCTGCCACGGGCGGTCCGGCACGGCCGGCACTGCCGCCAGTGCCACGGCGGCCGTCGCCACGGCCAGCGTGACCGGCCCGACGGTGCCGGCGACCATCGCACCGAGTCCGTCCGGGCGGGCTGCCGGGACACCCCGTCGACAGGCCAGCGAGACCCCGAGCCGACCGGCCGCCAGGGCCGCCAGCACCGCCGCGAACGCCGCCGACCGGGACCGGCCGGCCAACTCCGCCAGCGCGGCGGCCTGCACCAGCAGGACGAGCACCAGGGCGACCACACCGAAGGGCCCGACGTCCGGCTTCTTCATGATCTCCAGCGCGGCCGGCCCCCGCCGGTACGACCCGAGGGCGTCCACCGTGTCGGCCAGCCCGTCCAGGTGCAGGCCCCGGGTGAGCAGGGCGCCCGCCGCGACGGTCACCCCGGCGGCGACCAGCGGTGCGGTGACCGTGCCGAGCAGCAGCAGGAGTCCGCCGAGCGGCACGGCCAGCAGGGCGCCGACCACCGGGGCGAGCGCCATCGCCGTACCGGCCGTGGTCCGGTCGATCCGGCCGGCGCGTACCGGCAGGGTGGTGAAGGTGGTCAGGGCCAGCCGCGCCCCGTCGCCGAGCCGGGGCTCAGCCGGCACGCGTGCCCTGCTCCGCCGGTTCGGTGCTGGTCGGTCCCGGACCTGCCGGCTCGGGCTCGCGGAAGTCCGGCTCGTCCTCCTCGGCCGGATCCGGCTCGTCGGTCGCGTCCACGTCGCCGGCGTCGGCCGTGTCGTGCGACGGGCGCGGCGGCAGCGCGGCGGCCAGCGCCAGCGCCGAGCGCAGCAGCGGCAGCACGGTCAACGCGTTGGCCCCCTCGCCGAGGTCCAGCCGCAGCTGCGCGAGCGGGCTCAGGCCGAGCACGTCGGAGGCGAGCTTGACGGCCGGGTGCCCGCCGTGGTCGGCCAGCATGCACCAGTGCCGCGCCTGCCCGGCCAGGTCCCGACTGACCAGGCCGGCGGCCACGCCGACCGGCCCGTCCAGCAGCACCGGCGTGCGGCGTGCGGTCGCCCCCAGCAGGATGCCGGTGGCCACGGCGATGTCGCCGCCGCCGAGCTGGGCCAGCACGTCCTTGGCGTCGCGGGAGGCGCGCCGGGTGCGGTGCAGGGCGTCCCGGACGGCCGCGCAACGGGCCATCCAGGCCACGTCGTCGATCTCGCCGTTCTCGGTGATCACGCGGCCGAGCACGGCGGGCGCCTCGGCACCGGCGGTCGCGGCCAGCACTGCCGCCGCAGCAGCCTCGGTGCCGGCGCCGCACGCCGCCACCACCAGCAGTTGCACGCCGGCGTCCACGGCCTCCTCGGCCAGCCGCCAGCCGTACCGCAGCGCGGCGTCGACCTGCTCGGCGGTGAGCGCCGGGCCGTGCTCGATGGCGGCGGCGGTGGGCGCCTCCACCACCTGCAGACCTGCTCCGCTCTCGGCGGCGAGCCGGGCGAGCACGCCCTGACCGGCGCGGGCCGCCTCGGCGCGCCGGGCCGACTCCCCGGCCCGGGCTCCGGCGGCGCTCCCGCCGTCGTGGTCGCCGTGCAGCAGCAGCACCCGGACCGACTGCCAGGGTGCCGGGGTCGGGGTGCCCTGCGTGGCGGCGGCGAACGAGACCACCTGTTCCAGGACGCCGAGCCCGGTACCCGGCACGTCGAGCGTGGCGAGTCGCTCCACCGCCTGCGGACCGGCGTAGTCGTCGGGCATGGGCAGTTCCATGCCCGGCTGGATGACCAGACCGGTGTCGGCCACCGGCAGCGTCATGGTGGGTGCCGTCCACCCGGTGTCGTCGGCCGCCGGGACCGGCGCGGACGCGGCCGGTGCCTCCGGGGTGGTCACCGGCGGCGACGCCGGCAGCGCCGCGACACCGTCGACCGGCCGCGCGTCGTTCGGGCCGGCCTGTGCGGGCACCGCCGTGCCGTTGACGGTGGCGGTGGACCGCTCCGGCGAGGGCTCGGCGGTCGGTGCGGGCTCCGGCGCGGCCGGCTTCAACCGGACCGGCTGGCCGGCGACCACCAGCACCACGGCGTCGCAGGCGTCGGCGACGGCCCGGTTGACCGCGCCGAGCGCGTCGGTGAACGCCCGGCCCAGCGGCGTGGTCGGCACCAGGGAGAGCCCGACCTCGGGACTGACCAGCACCAGCCGTGCCGGGCAGTCCCGGACGGCGGCGGCCAGCTCGGCGACGGTGACGGTGTCGTCGGCCGGCTGGTGGGCCGGGTCGAGCAGCACCGTGACCCAGCCGCCGAGGTCGTCGACGAGCAACGTCTCGTCCGGCCGGGCGTGGGTGATCACGTCGGCCAGTCGACGCGGATCGTCCGCCGTCTCCTCGGTGCTCCAGGTCTCCGGCCGGCGCTCCCGGTGCGCGGCGATCCGTGCCGCCCACTCCGCGTCGTCGTCGCCTCCGCCGGCGGCGGTGGCCACGTACCGGACCGAGACCGCGTCGGCCACCAGGGCCTCGGCGAACTCCGACTTGCCGGAGCGGATGCCGCCGAGCACCAGGAGCGTGTTCCACCCGTCTAGGGACATGGCTCGTACCTTAACGGCCGGCCGGGCGGGAGCGGCATCGCAGGGCCACGCTCCCGCGCCAGCTCACCGAGGCTCGGGGGACTGGTACATGTAGTCGTTGGGGTTGACGTCCGCCGGCTTCGGGTCCTCCTGCCAGGCGCCCTCGCCGGGGCGGGCGACCAGGGCGTCGACCAGTTCCTCCCGGTCCATCTCCCGTGCGCCCTGGATACCGCCGCGTACCGCGATGTCGCGAAGCTGTGCCGTGTCCATCTCCGGGATGGGTGTCGTCATCGTCGCCTCCTGAAGATCCGGTTCCTCCGGAGATACCCGGCCCGGCGACGGTCAACCACCGTGCCGACCGCGCACCGCGACGCCCCCGATCGACGCCCGTGGCCGGGCGGTCGACCGTGCGGTGCGACTACGCTGGCGGAGGTCCCGTCCCCACGGGACATCAGCGGCGAGGGGAGACGCGCACATGGCGTGGAGCTGGCGGTACGAGGGCGCGAACGGCGAGTCGGTCGACGGGCCGGGGGAGTCGTTCGGCAGCCAGGCGGACGCCGAGTCCTGGATCGGCCAGACCTGGCGGGAGCTCGCGGCGTCCGGCGTCACCTCGGTCGCGTTGCTGGAGGACGATCGGGTGGACTACCGGATGAGCCTGCAACCTCCGGCGGAGTGATGTCGCCGCGGGACTCCGAGCCGCTGGTGCTGGGGGTGCCCCGGGCCGCGTTCCGGCCCAGCCCGGTGTTCCTCGCACTGGTCGCGTTGCTGGTCACCAGCGCGTTGCTGACCTGGCACGGCGTCGGCAACGTCCGCGTCGCGGTGTTCGGCTTCGTGGTCACCGGCTGGCTGGTCTCACTCTGCCTGCACGAGTACGCCCACGCCGTGGTCGCGTACCGGTTCGGTGACCGGGGGGTGGCCCACCGCGGCTACCTGACGCTCAACCCGCTCAAGTACAGCCACCCGTTGCTCTCCATCGCGCTGCCGGTGGCGGTGGTGCTGCTCGGCGGCATCGGACTTCCCGGCGGTGCGGTCTGGGTGGACCGGCACGTGATCACCGGCCGACTGCGGCACACCCTGGTCAGCCTCGCCGGTCCGGCCACCAACGTGGTGTTCGCGCTGGTGCTGGTGGCGGTGTTGCGTCTCGGCTCGTCGGGCGGCGGGCCGGTGGAGTTCTGGGCCGCCGTCGCCCTGCTCGCCTTCCTCCAGGTCACCGCCAGCCTGCTCAACCTGCTCCCGGTGCCCGGACTCGACGGCGGCAACATGATCCAGCCGTGGCTGAGCCCGCCCTACCGGCGGATGTACGACCTCTTCGCGCCGTACGGCTTCATCCTGCTGTTCGCGCTGCTGTGGAATCCGACGATCGGCGGCTGGTTCTTCGACGCGGTCTTCGCCATCGGTGACGTCCTGGGCCTGCCGCCCTGGCTCTACGCCACCGGCCTGGACCTGGTCCGTTTCTGGCAGAGCTGAACCGCCGTCCCCGGCCGGGGCACGTGCCCGCCTCGGCCGGGGACGGGCCGGGTCAGGGCCGCTCGGCCGGCGACTCGGTACGCGCCGGGTCCCGCTCGGTGACCGGCTCGACGATCTCGTCGATCGCCTTGAGCAGACCGGCGTCGAGCTTCACCCCGGCCGCCTTCACGGTGTCGTGCACCTGCTCGGGGCGGGACGCGCCGACGATCGCCGAGGAGACGTTCGGGTTCTGCAGCACCCAGGCCACGGCGAGCTGGGCCATGGTCAGGCCGGCCTGGTCGGCCAGCGGCCGGAGCTGCTGCACCCGGGTCAGCACGTCGTCGGTGAGCCACTTGGCGATGAATCCGGCGCCGGACTTCTCGTCGGTGGCCCGGGAACCGGCAGGCGGCGGCTGGCCGGGGAGGTACTTGCCGGTGAGGACGCCCTGCGCCATCGGCGACCAGACGATCTGACCGATGCCCAGCTCCTCGCTGGTCGGCACGACCTCGCTCTCGATGACCCGCCAGAGCATCGAGTACTGCGGCTGGCTGGAGACCAGCGGGATGCGCAGCTCCCGGGCGAGGGCGTGGGCCTCGCGGATCTGCGACGCCTTCCACTCGGAGACCCCGATGTAGTGCGCCTTGCCGGAGTGCACGACGTCGGCGAACGCCTCCATCGTCTCTTCCAGCGGCGTGCTGTAGTCGTACCGGTGGGCCTGGTAGAGGTCGACGTAGTCGGTCCGCAACCGGCGCAGTGACCCGTTGATCGACTCCATGATGTGCTTGCGGGACAGGCCCCGGTCGTTGCGGCCCGGACCGGTGGGCCAGTACACCTTGGTGAAGATCTCCAGGCCCTCGCGCCGCTCCTGCTCCAGCGCCCGGCCGAGGACGTCCTCGGCGCGGGTGCCGGCGTACACGTCGGCGGTGTCGAAGGTGGTGATGCCGGCGTCGAGGGCGGCTCGGACGCAGGCGAACGCCGCGTCCTCCTCGACCTGCGAGCCATGGGTGATCCAGTTGCCGTACGAGATCTCGCTGACCATCAGGCCGGAGCGGCCCAGGTGTCGGAATTCCATGCCACGACCCTAGCCCCACCGGGGGTACGAACGGCCAGGGCGATCCTGGACGCATCGGTCGGCGTGGCCGCCCGGGGCGGCGGCGCCGCAGGCCGGTACGGGCCGCCGCACTCGCGCCGCGACGACCCGACCGTCCAGGTCAGAGCATCGGGCTGGCGTCGCTGAGCAGTCCCTCGATCTCCGCCACGACCTCGTCCGGGTGGCGGAACACCGGGGCGATCAGCGACCCGCCGCGCCGGTCCAGCGCACCCCACTGCCCGACACCGTTGGTGGCCAGGAACGCCACCGGATGGATCAGCAGCACCGGGTGGGCCGGGGCAACCAGCACCTGACCGGTCCGGTCCACCACACCCTTGCGCCCACCCAGGTCCACCACGGCCAGTCCCTCGTCGGTGAAACCGTCGACGTACCGACCGTCGGCGAGCGTGGTGTGGAAACCGTGGTAGCGGGTGGGCACCACGATCTGCCCCGTGCGGTCGACGGCACCCCACCCGTCGCGGCGGACCGCCGCCACGCCCCGGCGGAACGGCCGCACCTCGGCGAAACCGGGCGGCACCACCACCGCACCGTCGGTGTCCACCGCCAGCCAGCCGCTGTCGTCCCGCACCACCCAGGCCAGCCCGTCGGAGAAGGGCCGGGCCGCCACGTAGGTCGGCTCGACCACTGTCTCACCGGTCAGGTCGATCAACGACCACCGGTCGCTCTGCGGGCCGCGTACCCAGGCCAGACCCTCCCGGAACGGCTGGGCCTCGGCGTACCGGGCCGGCACGACCATCTCGCCCTCGTCGTCGGCGTACCCCCACAGGCCCTCGTCGCCGTCGCGGGCGGGCGCCGGGGGCCGCTCCCGCTCCAGCACCTCGTCCCAACTCCGCGGGTACGGCCCGAAGCCGTCCTCCTCGGCGCGCGTCGCGATCGCGTCCAGGCCGACGCGTACCCGGGCCAGCAACTCGGCGTCCCCCTCGCCGCGCAGGTCGAGGGCGCGCTCGAAGTGGTGGCACGCCTCCATCAACCGGCCCTGGTCGTAGCAGGAGCGGGCGGCGTGCTCGTGCAACGCCGCGCGCAACCGGTCCGGCAACTCCACCGAGTTGGCCTCCGCGAACAACCGGTCGGCCTCGGCGAACTCGCCCCGCCAGCGCAACACGTGCGCCAGCCGGGCCTGCGCCAGCGCGGACCGCCGCAGTTCGCCGGTGGCCTCCGCGTAGGTCAGCGCCATCCGGCCGTCGTCCACCGCGTCGTCGAGATCGCCGAGTACGCGTGAGGCCACCGCCCGCAGGCTCAGCAACCGGGCACGGGAACGGTTGTCCAGAGCGGAGTCGAGCTTGTCGGTGAGCCCCTGCCGGAGTTCCCGCAGTTCCTCCGGATCGTCGACCAGTTCGCGCAGCGTCGTCGGGTCGAGCCGCCAGGGGTAGTGCGCCAGCACCTGCTCCGGGTCGGCCGGCGCTTCGGGCTCCTCCTCGGGCTCGTCCTCCGGCTCCGGTTCGGGCTCGTCGCCCGGTGTTGCCGCGCCGACGTGGGGTGGCGGGCTGCCCACATCGGAAAGGACGTCGTCGCTGTCCGACGACGGCAGCCCGTCAGTGAACGGCCCGCTCTCCGACGGCCCGGTACTGGGCGGCGTGGTGTCGTCGGCCGGCAGTTCCGGGATGTCCGGCGGTGCCGTCCCGGCGTTCGGCGGTGCGATAGCGTCCGGCGGCGCCGCCGGGATGTGCGGCGGTGCGGACACCGGCGCGGCGTGCGTCGGCGGGGCGTCGAGGTCCGGGCGGGTCCGCGACTCCGCCGAGGTGCCCGGGTCCGTGGTGCGCGTCCGATCCGACGAGGTGGCGGGCACTGCCGAGACCGGTGCGGCGGGAGGTGCGGAGACCGGCCGTGAGGTGTCCAGGACCGGCGACAGGGAGTCCAGGGCCGGCGGTGCGGAGACCGGCGCGGTCGGCGGGATGGCGAGCTGCGGTACCGGGTCCGCCGAGTAGGGAGCGGACGCCACCGACGTCTCCGGGAAGACGGGCGCGGAGACCGGCCGGTCCGGTTGCCCCGAGACCGGCCGTGCGGGTGGCCCCGAGACCGGGGCCGTGGGTGGTCCGGAGACCGGCCGGACCGGGATGTCGTCATCGGAGCGGAACGTCGGTGTCGACAGGGAGGGCACCGGTGGTCCGGAGACCGGCCGGTCCGTCTCGGTCTGCCCGGCGTTGAACCACGATGGCTCCGGCGGTGTCTCGGGGGAACCGTGACGGGCGGGCCGATCGGGGGTGACCGCCGGACCGGAACCGGCGGCACCGAACCAACCCGGTCCGCTCTCGGGCGGTGCGGGCGGCGGCGAGTACGCGGCCGGCTCGGCCGGCGGCGGGAGGAACCGGGTCGGCTTCCGGGCGTCGGGCCGAGGCGCCGACGTCTCCGGCACGGACCGCTCGACCGGTGGTCGCTCGGCCGCTGGTTGCTCGACGGGAGTGCGGTCGACGGGCGTGCGCTCGAACGGCGTGCGCTCGACGGGAGTGCGGTCGCCCTGTGGGCGGTCGACCGGTGACTGGTCACGTGGTGGGCGTGTCGGACCGGCGGTCGCCGGCGCGGGCGGTGCGGAGACCGGTCGGTGGCTCGGCGGTCCGCTGACCGGTCGGTGAGCCGGTGGTGCGGAGACCGGGGGCGGCGCGGCGGGGGCCGGTGGCGTCGGTGCGGCGCGGTGGGTGGGCGGTGCGGAGACCGGTCGGACCGGACCGGCGGCGGGTGGTGCCGCGACCGAGGGGGTCGGGGTCGGGGGTGGGGTGGCGACGACCGGCTGATCGTGCAGGGGAGCGGGACGGACCTGGTGCTCGTGCAGCGGCGCCGGGCGTACCTCGTGCTGGTGCAGCGGGGCCGGCCGGACGGTCTCCCCGGCCTGCGTGCGGGGCCCGGCGGCTGCGGCGGGCCGGTCCCGGTCCGGGTCCGGGCGGTCGAGACGTTCCCGGTCGAGACGGCCACCGCCGGGCCGGTCGCGGTCGGTGTCGTCGGGCCGGTCCGGGACCGCGGCGAGCGGCCGGTCCCGATGGGTGACGTCGGGCCGACCACGCTCCGGTGCGGGGGAGACCGGCCGGGCGCGACCGGCGGCGGGCGACACCGGGCGATCCGAGTCCGGTGCGGGGGAGACCGGGCGGTCGGGGACCACCGACAGGTGCGGGCGGCCGGGCCGGAGCACGTCGTCGTCGGGGGCGGGGGAGACGGGCCGGTCCAGGTCGGGACGTCGAGCGGCCGGACGCTCCGCGTCGAACCGTTCGGGTCCGGCCGGCTCCGGGACGTCGGCGCGGCGACGGTCGTCCGGCCGGTCCCGGTCGGTGCCGGGTTCGGAGGCCGCCGGTCGCTGGTACTCGCGGTGGTCCCGTCCGGTGCTCGGGCGCAGCGGGCCGGGTGCGGGCCACGGCAGGTCCCCGCCTGCGGGCGCCGGATCCCGTTCCGGTGGTGCCGGGCGTTCCCACTCGTCGCGGGTGGTGCGGATCGGCTCCTCGTCGACGTAGCCGTCCGGGTACGGGGCGCTGTCCGGGTCGCCCTCGCTGAAGTCGTCGCGGTAGTCGTACCGCTCGACCGACGGCCGGTCGTCGATCGAGGGCTCGCCCGGGTGGCTGCTCCACTGGTAGCGGGGTCGCGACGGGGTGTCACCGGTCGACCGGCGGTCGACGTCCTCGGCCGGTCGACGCGCGGCGGGCGACCGACGACGGTCCTCGTCCGACTCCCAACCGGGCCCGGGGCGTCCGGCCGGGGAGATCGGCACGTCCCGGTCCCGGCGACCGTCGCGCCCGACGGGTTCGGATCGGCGCGGAGGCTGGGGGTAGCGGTCCGGGTCGCGCTCGTCGCGTCGGTCCGGGCCACGCCGGGCATAGCGCTCCGGGTCCCGGTCGTCGCGCCGGTCCGGGTCGCGTCGGGCGTAGCGGTCCGCGTCGCGCCGGTCGAGGTCCCGCCGGTCGAGATCGCGGCGGTCGAGGTCCCGTCGGTCCGGGTCGCGCTGGTCGGGGTCTCGGCGGTCCGGGGCGCGCCGTCCCGGGTCGCGTCGGGCGTACCGGTCGGGGTCCCGGTCGTCGCGGCGGTCCGGGTCGCGTCGGGCGTAGCGGTCCGGGTCGCGCCGGTCGGGATCGCGGCGGTCGGGATCGCGACGGTCCGCTTCGCGCCGGTCGGGATCGCGGTCGTACCAGTCGGCGTCGCGACGCTCCGGGGTGTCCCAGCCGACACGGCCGGGGTCGCGGCGATCCGGTTCACGTCGGTCCGCGTCGCGTCGGGCGTAGCGGTCCGCGTCGCGGCGGTCGGCCTCGGGCGGGGTGTGGCGGTCCGGGTCGCGTCGGGCGTACCGGTCGGCCTCCCGGGGGTCACGCCGGTCCGGGTCACGTCGGGCGTAGCGGTCCGGTTCCCGCTGGTCGCGGCGGTCCGGGTCGGGTGGGGCGTACCGGTCGCGGCGGTCCTGGTCCCTCGGCGGGTAGCGGTCGGGGTCGTACCGGTCGGCGTCGCGCTGGTCACGACGGGGCGGTGCACCGGTGGCGCCCTGGGCGCTCATCTCGGACCAGGTGATCCCGTCCCGTCCGCGCTCGGACCACCTGTCCTCGGCGCCGGGGCGCTCCGGACGTGTACCGGCGAACGACCGGTCGAACGGCGGCGCGCTGGTGGGGCCGTCGTGGCGTCGGGGCTCCGGGATCTCCTGCCGTCCCGGCCGACCGTCCGGCTCGTCGTCCCAGGACCGGCCCACGTACGTGCCGTCCGGGCGGGTCGGGGCCAGCGGCGGCACCTCGGCGCGACCGACGGCGCTGGACCGGCTGCGGGTGGGTGGCGGCTGGTGGTCGAGGCCGATGTCACCCGGGTATCGCTGGCCCGGGAACTGGGGTTCCCACTCGGCCGTCGGTTCGACGACCCAGGACGGATCGGCGGGGCCGGGCCACCGGTCGGCGTAGCCGCGACTCATCCGCCGGGCCCGTCGCTGCGGCCGGGACATCGCCGGGTGGCGGCGTGGGCTGCGGCACGGTGGTCGCGGGCCGGTCCGGCGGACGGGACGGCACCGGAACGCAACGTCGCGGCTGACCACGGGACCGACGTCCGCCCGCTCACGGGCGCGCCCCGGTGGTCGGCTCGCGTCCGCTCGCTCACGCCGATGTCACCTCGTCGGAAATGGTCGCGCTGGGCACCCCCGCAGGCCGGTCAAGTCGCTCGTGCCGGCACTGAATGGCTGCGCATGGAGGGTAGCGGCGCGGGCTCGTTCACCGCCACTGCGGCGCCCTCGTCGAACTCAAACGTTATCCTATTGATCAGGACATTTAGGTCTTTGGTGGGGTCGGACTTCCGGCGATCCGCCACCCTTGGTCGACTCGCCGTCGCGGCACCCGTGCCGGGTCAGGGATGCTCCATCACCAGCACCGCGAAGGTACCGGGCGCGAGTGCCTCGTAGCGGTGCGGGGCGTCGCCGGGGAAGGTCGCGTAGTCGCCCGGGTCGAGCTCCACCTGGTCCCGCTCGGGGCCGCAGCGCAGTCGCCCGGAGCCCACCACCACGTGTTCCACGCTGCGCGGGGTGTGCGGGTCGGCGGTACGCACCCGGCCCGGCTCCAGCTCGATCAGGTACACGTCCCGACGGGCGTGGGCGGCTCCGGCGGTCAACAGCGTGCCGACGAAGTCGGCGTGCTCGGAGCGGATCCGGGGGCCGTCCCCGGCCCGGATCACCCGGACCGTGGTGGCCGGCGGCTCGACCAATCGGCTGAACGGCACGTCGAGCGCCACCCCCAGCGCCCAGAGTGTCTCCACGCTGGGATTGCCGACGCCGGACTCCAGTTGCGACAGCGTCGACTTGGCGATGCCGGCCCGCCGGGCGAGCTCGGTGAGGGAGATGCCCACCCGCTGCCGCTCGTAGCGGAGGGCGGCGGCGATGGTGGCCAACGGGGGAGAGGGTTCGGGGGCCATGGTTCGCTCCGTCGGTCATGCTGTTCTATTTGACGAACATCAGCGGCGTGTTCATCATGATGAACCATGCGTACGCCAGAACGAACGCCGGGGGCGGGCGTACTCCGGGACGTCGCCGCCATCGCGGCGGCGATGGTCGCCGTGGGCGCCTCGTTCGGCGCGGTCGCCGTGGCCGCCGGGATCCCCGGCTGGGCCGCCGTGACGATGTCGGTGCTGGTGTACGCGGGCGGAGCGCAGTTCATGGCAGTCGGGTTGCTGGCCGCCGGCAGCCCGGTCGCCGCCGTCCTCGCCGGACTGCTGCTCAACGCCCGGCATCTGCCGTTCGGGCTGACCCTCGGTGACACGATCGGCCGTCGGCTGCGGCGCCGCCTGCTCGGCAGCCACCTGATGACCGACGAGGCTACCGCGTTCACCCTGGCCCGGCCGCCCGGTGCCGACCGTCGCCGGGCGTTCTGGCTCGCCGGTGTGCTGCTCTTCCTGGCCTGGAACGCCGGCACCGTGCTCGGTGTGCTGGCTGGCGGGGTGGCCGGTGACCCGGCCGCGCTCGGACTGGACGCGGCCTTCCCCGCCGGCCTGATCGCCCTGCTGCTGCCCAGCCTGCGTGACCCCGAGACCCGACGGATGGCGCTGGCCGGTGCCCTGGTGGCGGTACTCACCACACCGCTGCTCCCCGCCGGCCTGCCGGTGCTGCTCGCGCTGGCCGGGCCGGGGCTGCTGGCCGTCCGGCGCATCCGGGCACGCCCGACACCGGTCGACGCACCGGAGATGACCGCGCCGGGAACCACTCCGCCGGAGATCACGCCACCGAGGGCTGCGCCACCAGGGGCTGCCACACCGGGGACCGATCCGGTGCCGGCCGGGCGAGGGGAGAAGGAGCCGTGCTGATCGCCGCGATCGTGGCGCTGGCCGTCGGGACGTACGCCTTCCGGGTCGCCGGGGTGCTGCTGCGGGACCGGCTCGACCTGCCGGCGTGGGCGCGGCAGTTGCTGCCGGTCGGCGCGGCGGCGCTGCTGGCGGCCCTGGCGGCCACCGCGGCGCTGACCGAGGCGGGCGGGTTCGCCGGCTGGGCCCGCCCGGCCGGGGTGCTGGTCGGGGTGGCGCTGGCCTGGCGGCGCGCGCCGTTCGTGGTGGTGGTCCTCGCCGCCGCCGGCACCGCCGCGGTGCTGCGCCTGCTCGGCGTGCCGTGACCGGTGCCGGTCGAAGGCCGGAGAGGTCGCCGTCGTGCGACGGCGACCCGACGGATCAGACCGGGTCGCCGAGGGCGACGCGGGGCTCGGGGGTACGCAGCTTGCGGAAGGTGATCGACCGCATGATCGCGTAGAAGTAGAGCGAGCCCATCCGCTGCTCGGTGCGGGGGAAGCGCTCCCGGACCAGTTTCTTGATCTTGCGCGAGATGAGGACGGAGTCGATCACCACGCCGAGCGCCAGCGCGCCCCAGAGCAGGTTGGAGGCGAGCCGGATCGCCGGGGGCATCGCCTGGTTGGAGCCGATCAGCACGACCAGCGCGCCGCCGAAGAACCAGGTGCCGACGGTACGCCGGGAGTCGACCACGTTGCGGGCGAGCAGCCGCTCCGGCCCCCGGTCACGGGGACCGCCCTCGCGCCGGAACTCCGCCGACGCCTCGGCCCGTCGCTGGCGACGCAGCGCCTTGGCCTCGTCCTTGCTCAGCGCCTTGGTCGCGCCCGCCGGCCGACGGCCGGTGGTGGGCCGTTTGGGCGTCTCCCGTCCCTTGCTCGGCGTGTAACCACGCGCACGAGTGGACTCCGACTCCTCCTCGGCCGGGGTCTCCGGCTCGGTGGCGGGATCGGCGAGGTCGGCGGACTTACGACGAAACAGCGACGGCACGCGGCAAGGGTAGCCAACGCCACGAGCCCGGTGCACATCGCGGTGCACCGGGCTCGTACGGAGGTGGTCGGGGTCAGGGTCGCTCGACGTGCGCGCCGAGGTCGGCGAGCTTCGCCTCGAAGTCCTCGTAGCCCCGGTTGATCAGGTCGACGCCGTACACCCGGGAGGTGCCCTCGGCGGCCAGCGCGGCGATCAGGTGGCTGAAACCGGCGCGCAGGTCGGGGATGACCAGGTCGGCGGCGTGCAGTTTGCTCGGCCCGGCGATCACCGCAGAGTGCTTGAAGTTGCGCCGGCCGAAGCGGCAGGGGGTGCCGCCCAGGCAGTCCCGGTAGACCTGGATGTTCGCGCCCATCGTGTTCAGCGCCTCGGTGTAGCCCAGCCGCTGCTCGTAGACCGTCTCGTGGACGATCGACAGGCCCCGCGCCTGGGTCAGCGCCACCACCAGGGGCTGCTGCCAGTCGGTCATGAAGCCCGGGTGCACGTCGGTCTCCAGGGCCACCGCGTTCAGCTCGCCGCCCGGGTGCCAGAACCGGATGCCGCCCTCCTGGCCCGGGTTCCCCAGCTTGGGCGGCCGGACGTCGGTCACCTCGTACTCGCCGCCGACCGAGCGGAAGACGTTCAGGAAGGTCATCATGTCGGCCTGCTCGGCACCGAGCACCTCGACGTGGCCCCGGGTGGCCAGGGCCGCCGCGGCCCAGCTCGCCGCCTCGATCCGGTCCGGGATCGGCCGGTGGGTGTAGCCGTGCAGCCGGGGCACACCCTGGATCTCGATGACCCGGTCGGTGTGCACCTTGATGATCGCGCCCATCTTCTGCAGGATGCAGATCAGGTCGATGATCTCCGGCTCGACGGCGGCGTTGCGCAGCTCGGTGACGCCCTCGGCCATCACGGCCGTGAGCAGCACCTGCTCGGTCGCGCCGACGCTCGGGTAGGGCAACGAGAACTTGGTGCCGTGCAGGCCGTTCGGGGCGGAGAGGTGCAGCCCCTCGGGCGTCTTGTCGACGGTGGCGCCGAACTCCCGCAGCGCCTGCAGGTGGAAGTCGATCGGCCGGGGCCCGATGTGGCAGCCACCCAGGTCCGGGATGAAGGCGTGTCCGAGGCGGTGCAGCAGCGGCCCGCAGAACAGGATCGGGATCCGGCTGGATCCGGCGTGCACGTTGATCTGGTCGGTGCTGGCGCTCTCCACGTTGGCCGGGTCGAAGACCAGCTCACCGTCCTCGAGGCCGTCGGTGACCTTGACGCCGTGCAGCCCGAGCAGGCCCCGGACCACCTCCACGTCGCGAATCTTGGGCACGTCGAACAACCGGCTCGGGCTGTCGCCGAGCAGGGCGGCGACCATCGCCTTGGAAACCAGGTTCTTCGCACCGCGCACGCGGATCCGCCCTTCGAGCGGGGTGCCTCCGTGTACGACCAGGACGTCGTCGGTCAACGCAACCTCCAGCGCGTGCGTGCTGCCGTGTCGATGTGGGTCACCGCGGGTCGCTACCCACGGTGCGGTCGCGGCCAAACGCACGCGCCCGCGTTCTCGTCCGCCCGGCAGCATAGCCCTCTGTGATGAGAATGGATCCGGTCACACTACCCCTGGGGGCATTTATCGGTGATCCGGCACTTTTGTGTGCGGCAATGGTTGCCGAGAGTGATCAGGCGCCGGGTAGTGCGAGCATCTGGTCCAGCGCCACCCGCGCGTGGTGCGCGGTGTCGGCGTCGACGGTGATCCGGTTGACCACCCGGCCGGCGACCAGCTCTTCCAGTGCCCACACCAGGTGCGGCAGATCGATGCGGTTCATCGTCGAGCAGTAGCAGACGGCCTTGTCCAGGAACATGATCTGCTTGTCCGGGTGCGCCAGCGCGAGTCGGCGGACAAGGTTCAGCTCGGTGCCGACCGCCCATGCCGAACCGGCCGGAGCCGCCTCGATCGTACGGATGATGTACTCCGTCGAACCGACCAGGTCGGCCGCGTTGACCACCTCGTGCCGGCACTCCGGGTGCACCAGCACGTTCACGCCGGGGACCCGCTCGCGGACGTCGTTGACGCTCTCGAGGGTGAACCGGCCGTGCACCGAACAGTGCCCCCGCCACAGGATCATCCGCGCGTCGCGCAGCTGCTCGGGTGTCAGCCCACCGCCCGGCTTGTGCGGGTCGTAGAGCACGCAGTCGTCCAGCGAGAAGCCCATCTCCAGCACCGCCGTGTTGCGGCCCAGGTGCTGGTCGGGCAGGAAGAGCACCTTCTCGCCCTGCTGGTACGCCCACTCCAGGGCCCGCTCGGCGTTCGACGAGGTGCAGACCACCCCGCCGTTGCGGCCGACGAAGCCCTTGATGTCGGCCGACGAGTTCATGTAGGTCACCGGGACGGTCCGGGCCGCGATGCCCAGCTCGGTCAGGACGTCCCACGCGCTCTCGACCTGCGGCAGCGCGGCCATGTCCGCCATCGAGCAGCCGGCCGCCAGGTCCGGCAGGATCACCTGCTGCGCCTTCGAGGTGAGGATGTCGGCGCTCTCGGCCATGAAGTGCACGCCGCAGAAGACGATGTACTCCGCGTCCGGCCGGGCGGCGGCCTCGCGGGCCAGCTTGAACGAGTCACCGGTCACGTCGGCGAACTGGATCACCTCGTCGCGCTGGTAGTGGTGGCCCAGCACGAAGACCCGGTCGCCGAGCGCGGCCTTGGCCGCCGCCGCCCGGGACACCAGATCGGGGTCGCTCGGTGCCGGCAGGTCACCCGGACACTCGACGCCACGCTCGGTGGCGGGATCGCTGCCACGGCCGAGAAGCAGCAGCGCAGTCGCGGTGTTGGAGGGCTCAGTCCAGGTCGACGTCACGCTGACCATGGTCCCACAGCATGACCAGCGCGCCGCCTGTGCCGGTGTGGGCTGCCACACTGCCAGGCATGCGCGTACTGCTCTGTCCGGACAAGTTCGCCGGCACGCTGCCGGCACCCGAGGTCGCCGCCGCGGTGGCCGACGGCTGGCGGGAGATCGCACCCGGGGACGATCTGCTGGTCAGGCCGCTGGCCGACGGCGGGCCGGGCTTCCTCGACGTGCTCGCCGGCGCGCTGTCGGGACGGCGGGTGCCGGTGTCGACGACCGACCCGTTGGGCCGTGCGGTCGCCGGTGAGATCCTGCTCACCGACGACGGCGCGACCGCCTGGCTGGAGAGCGCCCAGGCGTGCGGACTGCACCTGCTCGACCCGGCCGAACGGGACCCCAGGGCCACCACGTCGTACGGGCTGGGTCAGCTGATCTCCGCCGCGGTCGAGGCGGGCGCCCGGACGGTGGTCGTCGGGCTGGGCGGCTCCGGCACCAACGACGGCGGCGCCGGGATGATCACCGCATTGGGTGCGGTCCCGTTGGACGACACCGGCAACGCCCTGCCGTACGGCGGTGCCGCGCTGGCCGCCGTCGCCACCCTCGACGGGGCGCCCCGGCTGCGCGACGCCCGCCTGATCGCCGCCACCGACGTCGACAACCCGCTGCTCGGGCTGCACGGCGCGAGCAACGTCTTCGGGCCGCAGAAGGGTGCCGACCGCGCCGACGTGCTGCTGCTCGACGCCGCGCTCGGACGCTGGGCCGAGGTGCTCGAACACGACCTGCCGGGCTGCCCGAGCGGGCTCGGCGCGCTGCCCGGCGGAGGCGCGGCCGGAGGCATCGGTGCCGCGCTGCTCGCCCTGGGCGGGCGGTGCGAGTCCGGCATCGGACTGGTCAGCCGGGCGATCGGGTTGGAGAGCGTGCTCGACGAGGTCGACCTGGTGGTCACCGGCGAGGGCAAGTTCGACCACCAGTCGCTGCGCGGCAAGGTGGTGGCCGGGGTGGCGGGCGCCGCGCGGGACCGGGGCGTACCGTGCGTCGTGCTCGCCGGCCAGGTCAGCACCGGTCGGCGCGAGGCGGCGTCGGTCGGCGTGACCGACGCGTACAGCCTGGTGGAGCACTTCGGCGGCGAGGAGCGCGGCGGGCTGGCGGCGGCGATGGAGCGTCCGGCCGAGGGGTTGCGGGAGCTCGGCTCCCGACTGGCCCGGCAGTGGAGCCGCTGACCGCAGGTCGTCCCCGGACCGCCCCGCTGTCCGGCGTGCGTCGGAGGGGCCGGTCACGCTGCCGGGTCACCCGGCCGTCGGCGGCCTACAATCAGAAGCTGGACCGCTGTGGGAATCGCTGACCGGCGAACGACGTTGGCCAGGGGAAGACCACTTCTTCGAACGCGCGCAGGGAGAATTCCACGTGACCACGCCAGCGCAGACCGAGTCGACCGAGGCCCAGGCCCCCACGTCCGTCGTCCTCACCGACGTCGCGGCGCAGAAGGTCAAGGCCCTGATCGAGCAGGAGGGCCGCGACGACCTGCGGCTCCGCGTCGCCGTGCAGCCGGGTGGCTGCTCCGGCCTGCGGTATCAGCTCTTCTTCGACGAGCGTTCGCTCGACGGTGACGTCGTCACCGACTACGACGGTGTCGAGGTGGTCGTCGACCGGATGAGCGCCCCCTACCTGACCGGCGCCACCATCGACTTCGCCGACCGGATCGACGCCCAGGGCTTCACCATCGACAACCCCAACGCAGGCAACTCCTGCGCCTGCGGCGACTCCTTCAGCTGAGTCTCCGACCTCCGACGGCGGAACGGCCCCCTGGGCCGTTCCGCCGTCGCGCATTCCCCCTCCCTCCCCGCCCCGCCCCGCCCCGCCCTGTCTGAGTTGATCAAGAGGTTTGGTCGCCCGGGAGGCGGTCGGGAGGGCGAAAACCTCTTGATCGACAACGCGGTCGGTACGGGTACGGGGGTGTGGTTGGTGGGTTGGCCGGGGGCGGGATGGTTTGGGGTGGTGGGTGGGTAAGTGGGCGGTGGGGGAGGTTGAGCGGGCTGGTCGCTCGGCGAGCGTGGGGCCGGTAGGCTGACCGCGCCCTGATCCCGACCCCGAGGGTTGACATGAAGATCGCCGTGACCGGCTCGATCGCCACCGACCACCTGATGAGCTTCCCGGGCCGGTTCGCCGACCAGCTCATCGCCGACCAGCTGCACAAGGTCTCGCTCTCCTTCCTGGTGGACGACCTGGTGCTGCGCCGGGGCGGCGTGGCGGCGAACATCGCGTTCGGCATGGGGCAGCTCGGCCTGCGCCCAGTGCTGCTCGGGGCCGTCGGCGCCGACTTCGCCGACTACCGCTCCTGGCTGGAGCGGCACGGGGTGGACTGCGACTCGGTGCACGTCAGCGAGGTGGCGCACACCGCCCGCTTCGTCTGCACCACCGACACGGACATGTGCCAGATCGCCTCCTTCTACGCCGGCGCGATGAGCGAGGCGCGCAACATCGAGCTGCACCCCGTCGCGCAGCGGCTCGGTGGGCTGGACCTGGTCTTGGTCGGTGCCAACGACCCGGCGGCCATGCTGCGCCACTCCGCCGAGTGCCGTGAGCGCGGATACCGGTTCGCCGCCGACCCGTCCCAGCAACTCGCCCGGATGGAGGGCGAGGACGTGGTGTCGCTCATCGACGGCGCCGAGTACCTGATGACCAACGACTACGAGAAGTCGCTGCTGCAGAGCAAGGCCGGACTGAGCGACGCGCAGCTGCTGGATCGGGTCCGGATCCGGGTCACCACGCTGGGCAAGGACGGGGTGGAGATCGCCGGGCGGGACTTCGCGCCGATCCACGTGCCGATCGCCCGCGAGGCCCAGGCGATCGATCCCACCGGCGTCGGCGACGGCTTCCGTGCCGGTTTCTTCACCGCGCTCTCCTGGGGCGTCGGGCTGGAGCGCGCCGCGCAGGTCGGCTCGCTGCTGGCCGCCCTGGTGCTGGAGACGGTCGGCACCCAGGAGTACCAGGTGCGCCGCGACCTGTTCGTCAAGCGCCTCGCCGAGTCGTACGGCGACGAGGCCTCCGACGAGGTCCGCCCCCACCTGCTGCCCTGACCACTGCACCGTCACGGTGTCTCGGCTCTCGATCCCGAGCGGTTCCGCTACGGCGGACGGGATCGAGAGCCGATCGTCGTCTACACGAGGTTCAGGTGTTAGCAGGGGACCCCGGCTATGCACGAGGCGTTAATAAGGTGCCCTTCCTTTCACAGCGGCCGGTGGATGCCGCCTTTCACGCGGAGCGGCGGACGTCGTAGCCGGGGCCGGGGGCGGCACCGAGGAACTCCTGCTGGCGCATCCGGCACCAGGCCGGGATGTCCACCGCCGCCGCCGGATCGTCGGCGAGCACCCGGATCACCGCGCCGACCGGCAGGGACGGCAGTCGGCGGGCCAGCGCGATCACCGGCAGCGGGCACCGCTGACCGAGACAGTCGAGCACCTCGTCGGGGGTCGTCACAGCCCCACCACCCCCGCCTCGGCCCGCAGGTCGGCCACGATCTGCGGCAACTCGGTGAGGAAGCGGTCCACGTCCGCCTCGGTGGTGCCCCGGTGCAGTGAGACACGGACGTTGCCGTGCGACAGCACCCCCATCGCCTCCAGCACGTGCGACGGGCGCAACGTCGACGAGGTGCAGGACGAGCCCGACGACACCGCGAAGCCTCGCCGGTCCAGCGCGTGCAGCAGCGCCTCGCCGTCGACGTAGAGACAGGAGAAGGTGACCAGGTGCGGCAGCCGGCGCACCGGATCGCCGACCACCTCCACGTCCGGCACGTCGGCCGCCACGCGGGCCCGGATCCGGTCCACCAGCGGCGTCAGCCGGGCCGCCTCGACGTCGGCGTCGGCCGCCGCCGCGCGCAGGCTCGCCGCCGCCGCGACGACCGCCGGCAGGTTGACCGTGCCGGGCGTACGCCCCGACTCGTGCTCGTCCGACGGCCACGGCGACTCCCAGCGGGTGCCCTTGCGGACCACCAGCAGCCCGACGCCCGGCGGACCGCCCCACTTGCGGGCACTCGCGGTCAACACCGACCAGCCGGCCGGCACCGGTACCCGCCCCACGACCTGGGCGGCGTCGACGTACAACGGCACCCCGGCCTCGGCGCAGGCCACTGCCGCCTCCTCGACCGGCTGCACGGTGCCCACCTCGTGACTGGCGGCGATCAGCGCGGCCAGCGCCACCTCGGGCCGTGCCACCGCCGCCGACCAGGTCACCGGGTCCAGCCGGCCGGACCGGTCGACCGGCACCTCGATCGCGGTGCCGCCCCGCGCCACGTGCTGCTCGGCCGCGTGCAGCACCGCCGAGTGCTCGATCGCCGAGTGCACCAGCCCCGCCCCGACACGTCGACGACCGGCCAGGCCGCCCAGCACGGCCGCGTGCGCCGCGCTCGTACCGCTGGGGGTGAAGGAGAGTTCGTCGGGGCGTACGCCGAGGGTGTCCGCCGTCGCCTCGCGGGCGGCGTCGAGCAGTTGGCGTGCGCGGCGGGCCTGGGTGTAGAGCCGATCCGGGTCGGCCCAACCGTCGTCGAGGGCGGCCAGCAGCGCCTGCCGGGCGACCGGATGCAGCGGCGCGGCGGTGGCCGCGTCCAGGTAGACCGGGGAAGGAATCACGTCTGCCCACGCTATCGCCTCGGTCGACGCAAGATCCCCCGTCCAGGGCGGAGAGTGACCCCAACCGGGTCGAGCCCGTCATGGTCGAGTAATCTGCGACCGTCGGTGACGCCTTTGCCGCTGGTGTGGTGGTTCCGCTCGGCGGAGCCGGCCCGACCGAGGAAGCACCGCGGCGCGCTAGGGAGGCAGGACCAGGTGGTCGCAAGGAGTTCGGAGGTACGGCCGACGGCCGTGCGGAGCAGCGCATCCCCAGGAGCCGTCGGGCGTCGGGGGCGTCGCGCCGGGCGTCTTGCCGGGCTCGGCTTCGGCG
This sequence comes from Micromonospora sp. NPDC047793, assembly GCF_040642635.1. Taxonomy (NCBI): domain Bacteria; kingdom Bacillati; phylum Actinomycetota; class Actinomycetes; order Micromonosporales; family Micromonosporaceae; genus Micromonospora; species Micromonospora sp. NPDC047793. The sequence goes on from NZ_JBEYSG010000011.1 coordinate 43,297, forward strand.
GGGCGGCGCTGCTGGTCCTGCTCACGGGCTGTGACGTCGGCGCGGCGTTCGGCGGCTTCGGCTGGCCCCAGGGCGGCATCACGCCGGAATCCCGGCGGATGTACGACCTGTGGATCGCCTCGTGCATCGCCGCGCTGGTGGTCGGCGTCTTCGTCTGGGGCCTGATCTTCTGGTGCGTGGTGCGTTACCGCAAGCGCGGCAACGAGCTGCCCGTGCAGACCCGCTACAACCTGCCGATGGAGTTCCTCTACACCATCGCGCCGGTGCTGGTCGTGGCCGTGCTCTTCTACTACACCGCGGTCGTGCAGACCGACGTGGTGAAGACCACGAACAACCCCGACGTCACCGTCGAGGTGGTCGCCTTCAAGTGGAACTGGCAGTTCAACTACCGCGACGGCCAGGGTGTGGACGCCGAGACCACCGCCTCGGTGCTGGGCACCAGCGAGGTCATCCCGATCCTGGTGCTGCCGAGCAACCGGTCCATCCGGTTCGAGGAGACCAGCCGCGACGTCATCCACTCCTTCTGGGTGCCGGAGATGCTGTTCAAGCGGGACGTGATGCCGGGCAGCATCCGTAACGTCTTCGAGGTCTCCTCGCTGGAGTCCGAGGGCGCGTACGTGGGCCGCTGCGCCGAGCTGTGCGGCAGCTACCACGCCTTCATGAACTTCGAGCTGCGGGTCGTCTCGCCGGAGAACTTCGACCGGTTCCTCGCCGCCAAGCAGGACGGGGCTTCGACCCAGGACGCGCTGACCGCCATCGGCGAGGAGCCGTACGCGATCACCACGAAGCCGTTCGAGACGCGCCGTACCCAGGACAACTTCAACCAGGCCAACACCACGGCCGGCGCGGGAAGCTGAGGTAACGCCGGATGAAGACCGAGTGGCGCATCTTCCTCATCATCGCCGCGTTCCTGCTCTTCGCGACCGCCCTCTACGGCGGCTGGACGTTCGCCGACTCGGGCGGTCGGGTCGAGTGGATCGGCACCGTGGCCCTGCTGCTGTCGTTCCTGCTCTGCTCGATGTGCGGCGGCTTCTTCTGGTTCGTCTCCCGCCGGATCGACCTGCGTCCCGAGGACCGTCCCGACGGTGAGATCGCCGACGGCGCGGGCGAGATCGGCTTCTTCAGCCCCGGCAGCTACTGGCCGTTCGGGCTGGCCCTGGCCGCCGCCATCGCCGGCCTCGGCCTGGTGTTCTGGCAGCTCTGGCTGCTGGTCGCCGGCATGCTCGCAGTGGTCCTCGCCACCTGCGGCCTGCTGTTCGAGTACTACAGCGGCACCCGGCGCACCGCCGAGCACTGACCGGCACAGCGACCTGGTGAAAGCCCGCCTCCCTCAGGGAGGCGGGCTTTCCCGTGTCCGTGTCCGGGGTCGGCCACGTCGGGCGGGGTGACGTGGGTGGGGGTGTCAGGCGGCGTGGCGTGGGTGCAGCGCCCGGCGGGCGGGCGGCGTGGCCCGCGAGAGCGAGGCGTAGGGGGCGACGAAGATCGCCGTGCCGCATCCGGTGCAGAGGAGTTCGGGACAGTCGGGGCCGTGACCATCGGCACAGGGCGGCATCTCGAAGGCCCGCATGCCGTCGCAGGTCTCACAGTGCAGCTCACGTACCAACATGGGGCGTCTCCTCCCGCGCGTGCCGGCCGGCGGTCGTGTGGGGAACTACTCGACTGTAGTTTTCCACGGCCGTCCGACGTTTCCGCACTCGGCCGACCGGCCTGGACGGGGTCGGGTCAGGCGGTGGCGACCTCGATCCAGCGGTCGAGCGTACGGGCGGCGTCGCCGGAGTCGATCGACTCGGCGGCCCGGTCCAGGCCGGCGCGCAGGGCGTCGGTCAGGTCGCCGTCCAGCGGACCCTGGGTGGCCAGGGCGGCGGCGGCGTTGACCAGCACGGCGTCGCGTACCGGCCCGGGTTCGCCGGCGAGCAGCCGACGGGCCACGTCGGCGTTGTAGGCGGCGTCACCGCCGCGCAGGTCGCTGAGGGTGGCCCGGGGTACCCCGAGGTCCGTGGCGTCCACCACGGTCTCCCTGACGGTGCCGTTCTGCGCGATCCAGAAGCGGGTGGGTGCGGCGGTGGTGAACTCGTCGAGGCCGTCCTCGCCGCGCATCACGATCACCGAGTCGCCCCGGGCGGCGAAGACGGCGGCCATCACCGGTGCCATGGACGAGTCGAAGCAGCCGACCGCACCGGCGCGGGGACGGGCCGGGTTGGTGAGCGGGCCGAGGAAGTTGAAGGCGGTGGGTACGCCCAACTCGCGGCGTACCGGGCCGGCGTGCCGCATGCCGGGGTGGAAGCGGGCGGCGAAACAGAAGCCGATACCGGCCTGCTCGACGCAGCGGGCCACCCCCTCCGGACCGAGGTCCAGCGGGATGCCGAGGAACTCCAGCAGGTCCGCGGTGCCGCAGGAGGAGGAGGCGGCCCGGTTGCCGTGCTTGACGACGCGGACGCCCGTTCCGGCGACCACCAGGGCGGTCATCGTGGAGATGTTCACGGTGTGCGCCAGGTCGCCACCGGTGCCGACCACGTCCAGCGCGGTGGCGCGTACCTCCTCGGGCAGCTCGACCGGGACGGCCTCGCCGAGCATCGCCTCCACCAGCCCGGTCACCTCGGCCGGTGTCTCGCCCTTGGCGCGCAGCGCCACGGCGAAGCCGGCGATCTGGGCCGGCGCGGCCGAGCCGGACATGATCTCGCCCATCGCCCAGGCGGTGTCGGCGGCGGAGAGTTCCTCGCCGCGCAGCAGCGCGGTGAGCAGGTGTGGCCAGGTCCGATCGCCCATGACGGGCCTCCCGAGCAGACGAGTGCGGGTGGGACGGGACCGGCGCCGGATCGCCCGGCGCCGTGGCGGTGCCGGAGTCGGGCGTGCGTCAGGCGGGGGCGTGCGTCCGCAGGACCTCGGCCACCGTGGCGGCGGTGGTCACCGGGTCGAGCGGGTGGACCAGGGTGGCGTCGACCTCGGCGTACGCGGCCAGCCAGCGGTCGGCGGCGCGGGCGATCACCACGCAGGTCGGCGGGGAGTTCTCGTAGTCGTCCTTGATCTGCCGGGCGATGCCGAGACCGCCACCGGGGCTGGCCTCACCGTCGAGCAGCATCAGGTCGATCTCGAAGTCGTCGACCACGCGGACGCACTCGGCGTAGGTGGACGCCTCGACGAACTCGACGCGGAGGTCGGACGCCGGGCGGGTGCCCACGGCGAGCCGCATCCTGTCCCGCACCTGCGGGTCGTCGCTGTAGAGCAGGACGGTGCACAGACGCTCACTCATGCCGACACTCCGCTTCGCTCCGTGCCGTCCGCTGGCACCACCGCACCGAGTCCGATGACTCGCTCGCGCTCGCTCATGGTCAGACTTGCTCCCACCTCGTAGCTGCGCCGCCGATCGTACCGGTCGTGCCGACCGCCGGGACACGCCGCCCCGCGTGCCCCGCCGACCGGCTCAGGTGGGGGAGCCGGCGGCGGTCTCCGCCGCACGTTGGCGGGCCTCCTGGCGGTCCAGTTCGCGGTCGACCCGGCGGGCCTCCCGTTCGGCCGAGCGCATCCACTGCACCACCAGGACGCCGAGCATCGTCACGCTGACGAACTCGCCGCCGGCCCAGAGGATGCCTCCGGCGAGCACCTGGTCGTCCCACGGGTCGGCCCAGGCCAGTCCGAGCGAGGGGTACCAGTCGCCACCGAACAGGGTGCTGCTCTGCATGACGGTCAGTCCGAGCACGGTGTGGAACGGCACCGACAGCAGCATCAGCAGGGCCCGGCCCGGGTACGGCCAGCGTCCGGGCAGCGGGTCCAGGCCGACCAGCGGCCAGAAGAAGAGGCAGCCGGTCATGATGAAGTGGGCGTGCACCACCTCGTGCGCCCAGACGTTCTCCAGGGTGTAGCGGTACAGGTCGGTGAAGTACAGCGCGAACGGGTTCACCACGAAGATGGCGAACGCCACCAGCGGGAACGTCCAGATCCGTACGACCCTGCTGTGCAGCACCGCCAGGAGACGCTTGCGGGGGCGGGTCGGCAGCGTGCGCAGGGCCAGCGTCACCGGCGCGCCCAGCGCCAGGAAGATCGGCGCGATCATGGAGAGCACCATGTGCTGCACCATGTGCACCGACAGCAGCGTGGTGTCGTACGCGTGCAGTCCGCTGACCGTGACCGAGGCGATGCCGCCCAGGCCGGGCCCGAGGAAGAAGACCGTCCGGGCGATCGGCCAGCGGTCCCCGCGCAGCCGCAGCCGGTGCACTCCGTAGAGGTAGAGGGCGGCGGCGACGACCAGGACGACGGCGAGCCAGTTGTCCAGCCTGGCCTCGGTGACCACGGCGGTGATCTGGAAGGGCGGCGGGCCGGCGTCGGCCGCGAGCCACCCGGCGCCACCCGTCACCGGGGCCGTCGCCGGGCTGATCGCGCCCGCCGTCAGCTGCGGCGCGGCCGATACGGCCAGCGTGATCGGGTCGGTTTCCAGCACGCCAATCAGCCTAGGTCAGGCGAACCGGACGGTACCGATCGGGCCACTCGGACCACGGGTTTCACCCCCCGCTGATCGCCGGCCGTGGTCAACGGCAATAATGACCGCGTGACTGCGGCCCCAGCCATTGACAAGAGCCGGATCCACTCTCTGACGCGGCCCAACATGGTCAGCGTCGGGACGATCGTCTGGCTCTCCAGCGAGCTCATGTTCTTCGCGGCGCTGTTCGCCATGTACTTCTCCATCCGCGCGGCGGCGCCGGAGCAGTGGGCGATGCACACCGAGGTCCTGAACATCCCGTACGCGACGACGTTCACGACGATCCTGGTGCTGTCCTCGGTGACCTGCCAGATCGGCGTGTTCGCCGCCGAGCGGGGTGACGTGCACGCGCTGCGGCGCTGGTTCACGATCACCTTCGTGATGGGCCTGATCTTCCTGCTCGGCCAGCTCAACGAGTACCGGGAGCTGGTCCACCACGGCATCAAGATCAACGCGGACGGCTACGGGTCGATGTTCTACCTGACCACCGGCTTCCACGGCCTGCACGTGGCGGGAGGTCTGGTCGCCTTCGTGATCTTTATGATCCGCACCACCATGGGCCGGTTCACGCCGGCCCAGGCCACCTCGGCGATCGTCGTGTCGTACTACTGGCACTTCGTCGACGTGGTCTGGATCGGGCTCTACGCCATGATCTACTGGCTTCAGTGATCTTGGCGTGTCTCGCGCCGTGCCGTTGCTCCACCCCCTGAGACAAGGTCCAACCGGTTAAGGACACAGGTCATGACTTCTGACAACGACCGCCGACGCGGCCTGCTCGCGCGGCTGCGCGGGCGGCCCGTGGCGCCCAGCAGGGGCCGCCGTCGGCTGGGTGCCGCCGTCCGGCTGGTCGCCGCGCTGATGCTGGCCGGCGGCGCCTACACCGTCCTCGCCCCGAGCGCGTCGGCGCAGGAAAACCCGCCGCTGAGCAGCGCCGCCGCGGACGGCAGGGCGCTGTTCGACGTGAGCTGTGTGACCTGCCACGGTCGCAACGCGCAGGGTGTCGAGGGGCGCGGGCCGAGCCTCATCGGCGTCGGCGGGGCCTCGGTCGAGTTCCAGGTCAGCTCGGGCCGGATGCCGATGGCCCGGCAGGAGGCCCAGGCGGCCCGCAAGCCCGCGGTGTTCACCCCGGACGAGATCGACCAGCTCGCCGCGTACGTCCAGGAGCTCGGTGGCGGCCCGGTCGTGCCGGCCGGCGACAACCTGCACGAGGACGGCAACATCGCGGTCGGCGGCGAGCTGTACCGGATCAACTGCTCGCAGTGCCACGCCTTCAGCGGCGGCGGCGGCGCCCTCTCCTCCGGCAAGTACGCACCGAGCCTCGCGCCCGCCACCGACCGGCAGATCTACGCCGCGATGCTGAGCGGCCCGCAGAACATGCCGGTCTTCGGTGACAACCAGATCACGCCGGAGCAGAAGGCCGACATCATCGCCTACATCCAGCAGACGCTGAAGTCGGACGGTGACCCGGGCGGGTTCAACCTGGGCCGGTACGGACCCTCCACCGAGGGCGTCGCGATCTTCCTGATCGGCATCGTCGCACTCGTCTTCGCCAGCCTGTGGATTGCGGGCAAGTCGTGACCGAGCGAACGAGCACCCACACCGAGCAGCCAGCCCACGCGGGCCGAGAGACGGTGGACGTGAACGACCCGGCGCTGAGCCGGTTCGACATCGTCCGCGAGGGCGCCCGTCGGGACGACATCGAGATCGTCCACTACGAGGAGCAGGTCGCGCCGGGCAGCAAGGCCGAGCGCCGGCTGGTCCGTACGGTCGCCGGGATGTTCCTGGTCACCGGCCTTGCCGCGACGGCCTTCCTGGCGGTCTACATCTGGTGGCCCTGGGAGTACCAGCCGGGCCGTGGCGGGGACAAGTACTTCACCCCGCTGCTCGGCACGACCCTCGGCATCGCCCTGCTGGGCATCGGCTTCGGCATCCTGACCTGGGGCAAGAAGCTGCTGCCCAAGGAGGTGTCGATCCAGGACCGGCACGAGGGCGTGGTGGCCAGCGAGGACCGGACGATCACCGGGCAGACCATGCTCTACATGGCCGACGAGCTCGGCGTGAAGCGCCGCCCGCTGCTCGGCATGTCGCTGCTGGCCGGTCTGGTGCCGGTCGGTGCGGTCGCCGCGGCGCCGCTGGTCGGTGGCCTGATCTCCGACCCGCACGAGAACGACCAGATGATGACCACCGGCTTCGCCCCGCAGGACGGCCAGAAGATCCGCCTGGTCCGTGAGGACGGCCGGCCGATCCGCCCCGCCGACATCAGCGCCGGCGGCCAGATCACCGTCTTCCCGGGGATCGAGCACGGGGTCAGCAACCTGCACGCCGACTCGCCCACCCTGCTGATCCACCTGCGGGACGCCGACGCCGAGACCTCGCGCCGCAACAACGAGCGCGAGGGCCACGGCGACTACATGTGGGGCAACTACGCCGCCTACTCGAAGATCTGCACGCACGCCGGCTGCCCGGCGAGCCTCTACGAGCAGCAGACGAACCGCCTGCTCTGCCCGTGTCACCAGTCGCAGTTCCTGATCACCGACAACGCCAAGCCCATCTTCGGTCCGGCCAGCCGGCGGCTGCCGCAGTTGCCGATCGAGGTGGACTCCGAGGGCTACTTCGTGGCGACGTCCGATTACACCGAACCCGTCGGGCCCGACTTCTGGGAGCGGCCGTGAAGCGGCGCAAGTTTGACGTAGCAGCGGTTCCGGGCAACACCGCCCGGGCGGTCGACGACCGCTTCCAGGTGGCCACCCCCCTGCGCAAGCTGCTCAACAAGGTCTTCCCGGACCACTGGTCGTTCCTGCTGGGCGAGATCGCGCTCTTCTCGTTCATCATCCTGCTGCTGACCGGTGTCTTCCTGACCTTCTTCTTCGAGCCGACGATGACCGAGGTCATCTACAACGGCAGCTACGCCCCACTGCGGGGTACGCCGATGTCGGCCGCGTACGCCTCGACGCTGGACATCTCGTTCGACGTCCGGGGCGGCCTGATCATGCGGCAGATGCACCACTGGGCCGCGCTGCTGTTCATGGCGGCGATCGTGGTGCACATGCTCCGGATCTTCTTCACCGGTGCGTTCCGCAAGCCGCGTGAGACCAACTGGATCATCGGTTCGCTGCTGTTCTGGGTGGGCTTCCTGGCCGGCTTCACCGGCTACTCGCTTCCGGACGACGGCCTCTCCGGCACCGGTCTGCGGATCGCCTCGGCGATCATGCTCTCCATCCCGGTGATCGGCACCTGGGTCACCGCCGCGGTCTTCGACGGCGAGTTCCCCGGCACGATCATCATCAGCCGGTTCTTCATCGCCCACGTGCTGCTCATCCCGGGTCTGCTGGTCGCGTTGATCAGCGTCCACCTCGGGTTGGTCTTCAAGCAGAAGCACACCCAGTGGCCGGGTCCGGGCCGGACGAACAACAACGTCGTGGGCGAGCGGATGTTCCCCCGGTACGCGATCAAGCAGGGCGGCTTCTTCATGGTCGTCTTCGGCGTGATCGCGCTGATGGGTGGCCTGATCCAGATCAACCCGCTCTGGCTGTTCGGCCCGTACGAGGCGTGGGTGGTCTCGGCGGCCAGCCAGCCCGACTGGTACGTGATGTTCCTGGACGGCTCGACGCGGTTGATGCCGGACTGGGAGATCAACATACCCATCGGCGACGGGTACGTGATTCCACCGCTGTTCTGGCCGACGGTGGTGCTACCGGGCATCCTGGTCGGGCTCTCCACGCTCTATCCGTTCATGGAGGCCCGCTACCTGAAGGACTACCGGAGCCACAACCTGCTCCAGCGTCCCCGCGACGTGCCGTTCCGGACCGGCCTGGGCGCCATGGCCATCACGTTCTACGTGATCCTGACGCTCTCCGGCGCGAACGACGTCATCGCCGACAAGTTCCACATCAGCCTGAACGCGATGACCTGGGCGGGCCGGATCGGTCTGCTGCTCCTTCCGCCGCTGGCGTACTACGTGACCTACCGGATCTGCCTCGGTCTGCAACAGCACGACCGGGAGGTCCTGGCCCACGGTGTGGAGACCGGCATCATCCGGCGCCTGCCGGACGGTCGGTTCGTCGAGGTGCACCAGCCGCTGACCGCACCGGACGAGCACGGACACACCGAGCTGGACTACGCGGGCTGGGTGGTGCCGAAGAAGATGAACCGGCTCGGTGCGCTCGGGCCGGCGATCCGGGGCTTCTTCTACCCGATCGAGAAGCCGGCGGAGGCGCCGGTGTCGCCGGGTCACCCGCCCGTCGAGCCGCGCGCGGAGCGCGAGGAGATCGGCAGCGGCGAGTCCCGCCGCTGAGTTCCGTCACCGCGTGACGTGGCGCCCGCCGGAGAGATCCGGCGGGCGCCACGCCCGTTGTGGGCCTTCCACCCCGCCGCCGGAGCTTCCCGCCCGTCGTCGGATCGCAGGAATAACCCCGGCCAGCCGGGTATCCGTGCGGTCCAACGTCTCAACGGGGAGGAAGCATGTTGGGTATCAAACGCCTCGGCCTGCTGGCCGCACTGGTGCTGGTGGGTGTCGCGCCCGCTGCGGCAGCGCAGGCGGCGGCGCAGCCTTCGGAACAGGACACGCAGTACCTGCAGGCGGTGCACCAGGTCAACCTGTACGAGATCGCCGCAGGTGAGCTGGCTCAGCAGAAGGCCGAGAACGAGCAGGTCAAGGAGCTGGCGCAGCAGTTCGTCACGGACCACACCGAGCTGGACCAGTCGGTGCAGGACGTGGCCGGGCAGCTCAACGTCCAGTTGCCGAACGAGCCCACCCCTGATCAGCGGACGGCTCTCGACCAGCTGAACAACGCCAGTGGTGAGGAGTTCGACCGGCTCTGGGTGACCCAGGGTCTGGCCGGTCACCTGCAGGCCATCCAGGCGACCCAGACGGAGATCTCGCAGGGCACCGAGCCGCAGGTGGTCCAGCTCGCGCAGACCGCGCTGCCGGTGCTGCAGGCGCACTACGACGCCCTGGTGACGCTGGCCGAGGAACTGGGCATCCCGGTCCCGCAGACCAGCGCCAGCGGTACGCCGGGCCCGGGTGGCACGGTGCCGGCTCCGGGTGGCACCACCCCGGCTCCGGGCGTCACCGAGGAGACCCCGGGTGGCACCACCGAGTCCCCGGCGCCGGGTGGCACCGAGGTCCCGGTGCCGCAGGAGAGCTGATCCGGCGGTGAACACGGCGAGCCGGTCCGTCCTCCGGGATGGACCGGCTCGTCCCGTCGTGGCAGGAAGCGGACCGCTCGGCTGAGGACTCCAGCTAGTTCTCTGTCCGGCCTTTGCTCTGCTTCAACCGACGCACTGCTCTTCGGCGCGAACCGTTGCGTGGGTTGAAGCAGAGCAAAGGGGCCGCGAAGGACCTCGGTCTCCCCAATGCGAAGGGCCGCGAAGCACCTCGGCGCCGGGACCGGCAGCGTGGTGGCGCGTCAGTCGGTGGCGCCCAGGCCGATCGCGAACGCCTCCTCCAGGTCGTGCCGGGAGTACGCGCGGAACGCGATGTGCGACTCGGTGTTGAGCACTCCGGGCACCTTGGAGATGCTGCCGGCGATGATCTGCGCGATCTCCTCGAACTGGCGGACCCGGACCATGGCGATCAGGTCGACGTGTCCGGCCACCGAGTAGACCTCGCTGACCCCGGGCAGGTCGGCCAGCGCCTCGGCCACCTCGGGGATCGAGTCGGTGGCGCAGTCGATCAGGACGATCGCGGTGATCACGGCAGGTCTCTCCGTTCGTCGGCGTCGCTGCCCATGCTATGGCCTGCCTGCCGGACCCGCCCCGGAGTACCGGTGCCGCACGCTCCGATCGGGCGGACAGACCCGACCGATCCGACCGGCCCCGGGGAAGGAACCGGAGGAAGCAGGGTCAGGCAGCCGGGACGGTGAGGCCGGTGGCGGTGCGGATCACCTCGTGCAGGCGTTCACCGGCGTCGACGGTGGCGCCCGGCCAGACGACGCTGCGGGTCACCTCGCCGGCCACGGTGGCACCCGCGCCGACCACGCTGCGGTGGCAGCCGCCGGTGACGGAGGCGGTCGGGTCGACCAGGCTGTCGTCGCCGGCGGCGTGCAGGTTGGCGGCGAGGTAGTCGGTCGGGGTGCCGGTGTCGACGAAGGTTCCCGGGTAGGGGACCACCGTCAGCCGGCCGTCGGCCTCGGCCGGTCGCCAGACCGCGCGGACCAGGTCGCCGAAGACCGGCGGCAGGTCCCGGACCAGCCGCCAGGGGAGCAGCGAGAAGCCGGTGAAGACGTGGCCGTCGAAGGTGCCCGGCGCGGTGGGGTCCGGCGCGGGTCGGCCGAGCAGGCGTACGGAGTCACCGTCCCAGTCGTGCAGCAGCGCGGCGATGTCCGGCCCGGGTGGTGCGGCCGGATCGGCCAGGTACGCGTCGGCGTTGCCGACCAGGACGCCCCGCCCGGCGATCCAGTCCCGCAGCCGGCCCACCCCACCGGCGGTGCCGAGCGGACCGTCGGGCTCGACGGAGAGGTGGGCGCGCGTACCGACCTGCTCGACGACCTGCTCGCCGAGATAGCTGGCGTTGACGGCGACCGTCTCCGGCCCGGTGAGGCCGAGACCGGCGAGCCGGGCCAGGGCCCGGTCGAGCAGCGGTACGTTGCCCACCGGGCAGAGCGCCTTGGGCACCCGCTCGGTCAGCGGGCGCAGCCGGGTGCCCTCGCCGGCGGCGAGCACCACCGCGCAGATCCCGCCCGCCGGTGCGCCGGTCGGACCGGCGTCCGGGCCGCTCACGGCGCGGTGTCGGGGAGTGGGGGCGGGAACCGGTCGGTCAGCGGGCCGATGCCGTAGTAGGCGAGCAGCCGGGCGGTGGGCCAGGTCAGCTTGGGCAGGTCGTCCAGCGGATGCCAGACGGCCTCGAAGACCTCCGCCCCGTCCACCTCCAGCGCGGTGGTCGACGCCGGCACCTCGGCGGTGAAGACCATGTCGACCCAGCCCTTGGCGTGCACGATCGCGTTCGGTGTGGCCGGGGTCAGCCGGGCCGGGGCGAGTCGGACGCCGGTCTCCTCGTGCAGTTCGCGGGCCGCACCCACCGCCGGGTTCTCGCCGCGTTGCAGCAGACCGGCGGGCAGTGTCCACCCGCGCCCCGGTGGCTGGCGGAGCAGCAGCAGCCGACCGGCACCGTCGGCCTCGCTGTCGCGCAGCAGTGTGACGGCGCCGACGATGTACTTGGGTACCGCCATCCGGACCAGTTGACGACGTACCGGCAGGGGCAGCCGGTAGAAGACCTGGTACGCGACGGCGCGTGCGGCGCGGCGCGAGCGGGGGATCATGGTTCCAGGCTAGTGGCCGTACGCCGGGCGCGCGTCGCGGGACGGCCGGCCGGTCACTGCCGGTGGTCGACCAGGTCGATGAGCTGGCGTACCACGGTGTCCGGTTCGATCACCCGGTCGAAGACCGCCACCAGCAGGGTCTCCAGGTCCGGGTAGCCGAGTTCCTCGGAGAGCCGCAGCAGCGGCAGGTCGCTGGCCAGGCCCCGGTTGTGCTGACGCAGGGCCAGCCCGATGGTGGCCCGGCCGAGGCGCACCTTGTCGCTGATCGAGATGCCGGGCTCGCTGTGGTCGGCGAACCACCGGTTGATCTGCATCTGCGCGTGCGGCGACTTGACGAACCCGAGCCATTCCCGGCGGGGGCCGCGCGGGGCGACCTCGGCGTCCAGGCCGCTCTCCGCGTCGGTCTCGGTGAAGATCTCGACCACGTCGCCCTCCTCCAGCTCGGAGGAGAGCGGCACCAGCCGGCCGTTGATCCGGGCGGCCAGGCACCGGTCACCCCGGTCGGTGCCGAGTTCGTACGCCAGGTCGACCGGGGTGGCCCCGCCCGGCAGCACGACCTGTCGGCCCTCGGCGACCACCTGGATCTGCGCCTCGGACAGGTCGCAGCGCAGCGACTGGAGGAACTGCGCCGGGTCGGCGGCGTCCTGCTCCCAGTTGAGCACCCGGCGCAGCCAGTCGAGCTGCTCGGCGCGGGCACCACCGGAGCGCGGGAAGCGGAAGTCGGCCACCACGCCGTACTCGGCGGACCGGTGCATCTCCTCGGTGCGGATCAGCACCTCGACGGTGCGGTTCTTGGGGCCGCAGACGGTGGTGTGCAGGGAGCGGTACAGATTGTTCTTCGGCGAGGCGATGAAGTCCTTGAACCGGCCCGGCACCGGGCGCCACAACCCGTGGATCGCGCCGAGGGCGGCGTAACAGTCGGTGGCCGGGCCGTCCACCACGACGGTGATCCGGGGCAGGTCGTACGGGACGGTGTGCCCGCCGGACACGGTGTCCTTCCAGATCGAGTAGAGGTGGCGGGGGCGAGGGGCCACCGTGGCGTCGACCCGGCCCCGGCGCAACGCCACCCGGGACTGGGTCACCACCTCGGCGAGGTAGCTGTCCCATCCGGGGCGGTCGTGCACGTGCCGGGCGATGCGGGAGTGCTCGTCCGGCTCCAGGTGCAGCAGCACCACGTCGTCCAGCTCCCGTTTCAGGGTCTGGATGCCGAGCCGGTCGCAGAGGGGTACCAGCACCTCCTGCGTCTTACGGGCGATCCGCTCCCGCGAGGCGGCCGAGCGTACGCCCAGGGTCCGCATGTTGTGTAGGCGGTCGGCGAGCTTGATGACCAGCACCCGGACGTCCTTGCCGGCTGCGATGATCATCTTGCGGATGGTCTCCGCCTCGGCGGCCTTGCCGTAGAACGCCTTGTCGAACTTGGTCACCCCGTCGACCAGATGCGCCACCTCGTGGCCGAAGTCCTCGGCCAGCGCCTGCAACGTGTAGCGGGTGTCCTCCACCGTGTCGTGCAGCAGCGCCGCGACCAGGGTGGTGGTGTCCATGCCGAGGTCGGCGCAGATCTCGGCGACCGCGAGCGGGTGCGTGATGAACGGCTCCCCGCTCTTGCGGAACTGCCCCCGGTGCATGTTCTCCGCGATGGTGTACGCCCGGCGCAGCACGGCCGGGTCGGTGCCGGTGTGGATGGCACGGTGGGTGCGGACCAGATGGCCGACCGGCTCGGCCTCGGCGGTGGGCCAGGTCAGCAGTGAGCGGAGCCTACGGGCCAGGGGCAGCTCACCCGGCTGTGTCGGGAGCGCACCGCCCAGGGCTCCGCCATGTCCGGCGTCGACGTCCACCTGGGACACCCCCTGACGCCCACCCCGCGAGTGCCGGGAGACCGGCAACCGGGAGCAGACCCTCGAAACGGGCAGGACTGCACTTCCTTAACAGAGTAAGTGAGCCGACGTAGTCCGATCGGACAGTTGCTCATGAGCGTTCGGACCAGAGTTGGTGAGATGCGCCGCTCTCGGCCTTCTCCAGCAGGTCCCGGAAGCGGCCCGCGCCGGCCACCGGGGAGGCCCAACTGTCCGACATCTCGACCAGCCGGGTCTCCGGTCGTTCCAACCAGGACAGGATCCGTTCCGACTCCTCCGGGGTGGCCGCCGGAACCGGACCGTGACCGGGCGACACCGTCTCGGCGGTGGCCCGGATCGTGACCAGCGTCGGTCGAGGGTGGACGCCGGCCGGGGAGACCCCGGCACCGGCCAGCCGGCCGTGCCGCACCAGCGCCAGCTCCCAGCCACCCCCGGCGGCCGGGTGGGCGGCGGCCAGCTCGGCGATCCCGCTCAGCGCGGCGAGCCGCTGCATCCGCACGGTGGCCCGGAGCACCGCGGCCAGCCGGGACCGCAGCGTCGCGGCCTCCTCGTAGCGCTGGGCGGCGGCGAGCGTCTCGATCCGGGCGAGCAGGGCGTCCACCACCGGCTGCGGGTCACCGGTGGTGGCGGTGGCGAACGGCTGCACCGCGCGGTCGTCGTACTCCTGGGGGGTGATCCGGTGCTCGCAGGGCGCCGGGCAGCGACCCAGCTCGGCCAGGGCGCAGGCGGGGGTGATCGTGCGCAGCGACAGCCGGTGGGTGCACTGGCGCAGCGGCACCGCGTCGTGGAAACCGGCGGCGGCCAGCTCCGCGGTGCGCCGCGAGGTGAACGGGCCGAGGTAGGCGCGGTCGCCGGGGGAGATCTCCCGGACCACCGACAACCGGGGGTACGGCCCGTCGGTCAGCTTCAGCCAGACCATCCGCTCCGGGTACTTCGACCGTCGGTTGTACGGCGGCGCGTGCGCCCCGATCAGCCGCAGCTCGCGGACCTCGGCCTCCAGCGAGTGCGCGCACTCCACCGCCTCGACGCGCTCGGCGGCGGCCAGCATCTCCGACATCCGGGCGCGTTTCTCGGCGGCCGTGAAGTAGCTGCGGACCCGGGTGGCGATGTCCCGGGAGGTCCCCACGTAGAGGGGCCGGTCGTCGGCGGCCCGGAAGATGTAGACACCCGGGGACCGGGGCAGGCCCTCGGCGAGGTGCCGTTTGCGGCGCTGGGTCGGGGTGACCGCGCGGGAGAACTCGATGGCGTCGCCGACGGTGTCGACCCGGTGGCCGCCGAGCCGGCCGATGAGCCCGTGCAGGACGTCCACGGTGGCCCGGGCGTCGTCCAGCGCGCGGTGGGTCGGCTGGGTGCCGGCCCGGAAGTACGCGGCCAGCGTGGCGAGCTTGCGGTTGGGCACCTCGTCGCGCAGCAGCACCCGGCGCGCGAGTGCGGCGGTGTCCAGCACCCGGGGGTTCGGCCAGCGGTAGCCGTGCCGGGCGCAGGCGGCCTTGAGGAAACCGACGTCGTACGGCGCGTTGTGCGCCACCAGCACGGCGTCCGAGACGAACTCCAGGAAGCTCGGCAGCACCTGCTCGATCGGTGGCGCCGGCAGCAGCATCGCCTGGGTGATGCCGGTCAGCACGGTGATGAACGGCGGGATCGGGACTCCGGGGTTGACCAGGGTGCCCAACACCCCCAGCTCCTCGCCGCCGCGCACCTTGACCGCGCCGATCTCGGTGATCCCGCCGCCGTCCGGGGCACCACCGGTGGTCTCCAGGTCGACCACCACGAACGTCGTCGCGTACAGGGGCAGCGCCGGGTCGACGCCGTCGACGGTCGGGTCGAGCCCGGCCAGCGCCGGCTGGAGGTACTCCTGTTGTGCCATCGCCGGCACGCTAACCGCCCGGTGCGACACTCCGGTCCCGGGCGTCCCATGGGTCCCGTGCGTCACCACCGGTCTAGGATGAGAGATCGGCTCACTCACCAGGCGGTGGGCCCGGTCGCGGTGGGAGACTTGCCACATGCCCCTCACCGAGCCGTCCGACGACAACCTCCCGCAGGAGGAGCAGGTCGTCACGGTGCCGGCCGCTGGTGAGGTGGGTTCTGCCGACGGGGCGGCGACCGCTGGAGAGCCGGCGGAGCCGGAGCCGAGCCTGCCCGAGCCGGTCCGCCAACGGATCGTCTCGCTCACCGCCGCCGTGCTCCCCAGCCTGCCCTCCGACGAGGTGCCCGTGCCGTTGCGCCGGGTCGCCAAGTTCGCCCCCAACCGCCGGGCCCGACTCGGCGCGCCCGTGATCGCCGCCCAGCTCGCCGCCGACCCGCTGTTCCGGCAGCGGGTCACCGCCCGGGTCCTGGCCGACGCCGGTGACCTCGGCACCGCCGTGGTGGAGGGGACCGCACCCGCCGCCGCCGACCCGGTCGAGGTGGCGGCCCTGGCCTATCTGGCCCGACCTCGCGGCTGGCGCGAGCTGATCGACGCCAGCGGCGCGGCGGTCCGGGCCGAGGCGGACAGCGCGGTCGTCGCCGAGCTGGTCCGCCTGGCCGAGCAACGGGCCACCCGCGCCGAGCACGACCGGGCGGTGGCCCGGGTCGAGGCCGACAAGCTGCGCGACGAGGTGGCCCGGGTCCGTGAGGAGATGGGTCAGCTCCGCGAGGAGGCCCGCCAACTGGCCCGTACGCTCCGGGAGACCCAGGCCCGCGAGCGCCGGGCGGCCGAACTGCTCGCCACCGAGCGGGGCCGCGCCGCCCGCGCGGCGGCCGACGCCGACGCCGAGCTGCGCCGGGCCCGGGCGCGACTGGCCGAGGCCGAGGCGGCGGCCGGGGTGGCCCGGTCCAGCGCCAAGGAGGCCCGTTCGGTCGACGACGCGCGGCTGTGGCTGCTGCTGGAGACCATCGGTCAGGCCGCCGTCGGGCTGCGCCGCGAGCTGGCCCTGGACCCGGTCGACAAACTGCCGGCCGACTTCGTCGCGGACACCTACGCCGACTCGTCGGCGGCCACCCCGGCCGGTGCCGCCGCCCGCGCCCAGGACACCGACGACCCGGGCCGGTTGGACCAACTGCTCGCGCTGCCCCGGGCCCACCTGGTCGTCGACGGCTACAACGTGACCAAGCGCGGCTTCGGCGAGATGTCCCTGGAGCAACAACGCAAGCGACTGATCAGCGGCCTCGGCGGCATCGCCGCGCAGACCGGTGACGAGGTCACCGTCGTCTTCGACGGCGCCGAACGCATGCACGGACTGCCACCCACCCCGCGCGGGGTGCGGGTGCTCTTCTCCCGCAAGGGGGAGACCGCCGACGAACTGATCCGCCGACTGGTCCGCGCCGAGCCGCCCGGTCGCGCGGTGGTGGTGGTCTCCTCCGACCGGGAGGTCGCCGACGGCGTACGCCGTCACGGCGCGTACCCGCTGGGGGCCGACTCGCTGCTGCGGCGGCTGGCCCGCTCCTGACCCGGCCGGTCCGAGCGACCGCGCGCGACGGTGGGCCGGCTCGGCGGCGATGCCCGGTCTGCTCGGCGCGGGCGCGGCCCCGGTCGTGGCGGGCAATAGGATGAGCGCCCATGGCGACAGGAGCGGCGAGATGAGGCGCACGGTGGGCGTCGGGCCCGGTGCCGGCCGTGGTGACGGCAGGACGGCCCGGTGAGTCCGCGCGGCTGGGCGGTGCTCACCCTGGTCGTCCTCGGCCTCACCGTGGTGCTGGCCGCGCTGGTGCTGATCCCGTGGCAGCGTCCGCCGGCCCCCCGCGCCGACCAGCTCGCGGCGCTGCGTGACCTGCCCACCGAACAGGTCGAGCGGGCCCGGGAGTTCCGGGCGGCGCTGCGCCCCGGCGGCTGGGCCGCGCTGGGCATCGGCCTGCTGGTGGCGCTGGCGCTCGGGTTGACGCCGCTGGGCAGCCGCCTGGTCGAGCTGGCCGGGCGCCCGTTCGGTGGGCACTGGACCGCCCAGGCGATCCTCGGCGGGCTGGCCGTGGTGCTCGTCGCCGACCTGCTGACGCTGCCGTTCGCCGCCTGGCGGCACAGCGTGCTCACCCGGTACGGGCTGGCCACCAACGGGTGGGGCGGCTGGGCGGTGGACCTGCTCAAGTCGTACGCGGTCAGCGCGGTGATCGGCGCGGTGGCCCTGCTCGGCTTCTACACCGTGATCCGGCTGGCGCCCCGCTGGTGGTGGGCGTTCGGCGCGGCCGGTGCGGCCACCCTGGTGGTGCTGCTCTCCTTCGTGCTGCCGGTGCTCGTCGAGCCGGTGTTCAACCGGATCAGTCCGATGGAACCGGGCCCGTTGCGCACCGAGCTGATGGAACTGGCCGACCGCGACGGCGTACCCGTGCGCGACGTGCTGGTGGCCGACGCGTCCCGGCGCACCAACGCGGTCAACGCGTACGTCTCCGGGATCGGACCGACCCGGCGGGTGGTGGTCTACGACACCCTGCTGCGCGAGGCGACCCCGGCCGAGGTGAAGGCCGTGGTGGCCCACGAACTGGGCCACGCCCGCGACCGGGACGTGCCCATCTTCACGCTCACCGGCGCGCTGGGCGCGGCGGCGGCCGTGGTGGCGCTCTACCTGATCGGCTCCTGGCCGCCGCTGCTGCGCATGGCCGGGGTGGACTCGGTCGCCCAGCCCCGCGCGTTCCCGCTGTTGCTCGCCCTGGTCACGGTGGCCGGACTGGTGTTCACGCCGATGCAGGCGCTGATGTCGCGGCGGCTGGAGGCACGCGCCGACGCGCACGCGCTGGCGCTGACCGGTGACCCGGCCGCGTTCGAGGCGATGCAGCGCCGGATCTCCTCGGTCAACCTCGGCGACCCGGACCCGCCCCGCTGGGAGTACCTCTACTCCGCCACGCACCCGTCCACCGTGGAGCGGATCGCCGCCGCCCGCGCCTACGCCCGAGAGGCCGGCCGATGAGCCGCACGCTGTTGATCACGAACGACTTCCCGCCCCGGCCGGGTGGGATCCAGTCCTTCGTGCACAACCTCGCGGTGCACCAGCCCGCCGGCTCGGTGGTGGTCTACGCGTCGAGCTGGCCCGACGCCGACAAGTTCGACGCCGACCAGCCGTACGAGGTGGTGCGCGAACGCACCAAGGTGCTGCTGCCCACCCCGCTGATCGCCCGACGGGCGGCCCGGCTGGCCCGCGCGTACGACTGCGACACGATCTGGTTCGGCGCGGCCGCCCCGCTCGGGCTGCTCGCCAACGGGCTGCGGCGACGGGCCGGCGTACGGCGGGTGGTCGCCCTCACCCACGGGCACGAGGTGGGCTGGGCGGCGCTCCCGGTGGCCCGGACCGCGCTGCGGCGCATCGGCCGGGGCGCCGACGTGGTGACCTACCTCGGCGAGTACACCCGCACCCGGTTGGCGCGGGCGCTGGACGGCCTGACCGACCTGCGCCGGCTCGCACCCGGAGTGGACGTGGACTTCTATCACCCGGCGGTCGACGGCAGCGGGGTACGCCACCGGCTGGGGCTCTCCGACCGGCCGGTGGTGGTCTGCGTGTCCCGGCTGGTGCCGCGCAAGGGCCAGGACATGCTGATCCGGGCACTGCCGCTGATCCGCCGCCGGGTGCCCGACGCCGCGCTGCTGGTGGTCGGTGGCGGCCCGTACCGGGCGGCGCTGGCCCGGCTGGCCCGCCAGGCCGGGGTGGAGCGGGACGTGGTCTTCACCGGTTCGATCCCCGAGGCCGAACTGCCGGCGCACTACGCGGCCGGTGACGTCTACGCGATGCCCTGCCGCACCCGCAACCGGGGGCTGGACGTGGAGGGACTCGGCATCGTCTACCTGGAGGCGTCGGCGGCCGGTCTGCCGGTGGTGGCCGGCAACTCCGGCGGCGCGCCCGACGCGGTCCGCGAGGGCGAGACCGGGTACGTGGTCGACGGCCGGGACCTCGCCGAGCTGACCGACCGGGTGGTCACCCTGCTCACCGACCGGGACCTGGCCCGCCAGTTCGGGGCGGCCGGCCGCGCCTGGGTGGAGCGGGAGTGGCGCTGGGAGACCCAGGCCCGCCGCCTGTCCGACCTGCTCACCGACCCGAGGTAAGGAAGGGCCCCCGGCTAACGCCTGGTGTATAGCAGGGGACCCCTCCTAACACACGAGCGCGCGGCACCCGAGCGCGTGCGGCGCGACACCGAGCGCGGCGCGGCGCGACACCGAGCGCGGCGCGGCGCGACACCGAGCGCGGCGCGGCGCGGTGCCTCGGCGGACCGGGCGTGGTGCCTCAGCGGATGCGGGCGAGGATGTTCTCGGCGGGGGCGGGACGGCCGAAGTGCCAGCCCTGACCGGCGTCGCAGCCGATCGCGCGCAGCCGCTCGGCCTGCCCGACGGTCTCCACCCCCTCGGCGGTCACCGTCAGGTCCAGGGCGTGCGCCAGCGAGACCAGCGAGGCGAGGATGCGCTCGTTGGCCCGGTCGCCCGGTGAGCGCAACCCCCGGACGAACTCGCCGGCCACCTTCAGCTCCGTCACCGGCAGGTCACGCAGGTACGCCAGGTTGCTGTAGCCGGTGCCGAAGTCGTCGATGGCGATGCGGACGCCCAGGTCGGCCAGGGTGCGCAGGGCGCGTACCGGCTCCTCGGCGCTGCTCATCATGGTGCTCTCGGTGATCTCCAGTTGCAGCCGGTGCGGTGGCAGGCCGGTACGCCGCAGCAGAGCGCTCACCTCCTCCACCAGCCCGGGTCGGCGAACCTGGCGTACCGCGAGGTTGACGCTGACGTACGGCGGTGCGCCGGCGGCGGCCGTCCAGCCGACCGCCTCCCGGCACGCCTCGGCGAGGACCCAGGCCCCCAGCGGCACGATCAGCCCGGTCTCCTCGGCCAACCCGATGAAGCTGTTCGGTCGCAGCACCCCCAGGTCCGGGTGACGCCAGCGCACCAGCGCCTCCACACCGAGCACCGAACCGTCGTGCAGCGACGTCAGCGGCTGGTAGTCGAGGTAGAACTCGCCGCGCTCCAGACCGGCGGGGATCGCCGCGCTCAACGCCTGACGGGCCTGCTCGCGGCCGTCGCGTTCGGCGTCGTAGAGCGCCCAGCCGCCGCCACCGGCCGACTTGGCCCAGTGCAGCGTGCTGCCGGCGGCCCGCAGCAGGTCGTCGGGGGAGGTGTCGGCGGCCCGCCGTTCCACCACCCCGACGCTGGCGGTGACCGTCACGTCGTGCCCGCCGACCACCACCGGCTCGGAGAGCGCGGCGAGGGCCGCCTCGGCGACCGCGACCACGTCACCGGTGCCGGTGGAGCGCTCCACCAGCACCACGAACGCGTCCCCGCCGAGCCGGGCCACCAGGTGCGGCTCCACCGACCGCGACAGCCGCCGGGCCGCCGCCACGAGGGCCCGGTCGCCGACCGAGTGACCGTACGAGTCGTTGACCCGCTTGAAGCGGTCCAGGTCGAGGAAGCACAATCCGACCCGCCGTCCGGCGCCGACCGTGCCGTCGAGCGCGGCGACCAGCCGTTCGGCGAACAGCGTGCGGTTGGGCAGGCCGGTCAGCGGGTCGTGGGTGGCCTGGTGGCGGAACCGGGCCTCGCTGGCCCGCAACGCCCGCTCCGCGTCCACCCGGGCGGTCAGCGCGGCCCGGCGGATCGACTCCTGCTCGTCCAGCGTCCGGTCGTGCAGGGCCCGCGCGTAGGCGGTGGCGATCGCGGCCAGCAGCCGGGCCATCCGGTCCTCGATGTCGTCGGCGACCAGGTCGAGGTCGCGGACCAGCCGGAGCTGGATCACCTCGACGGTGCGGCCGAGCGCCTCGGCGGAGGCGATGTGCGCGGCGACCAACTCGTTGGCGACCCGGTGGCCCACCCGCAGGTCGAGCGGCTCCGCCCGCAGCGCCTCGGCGAGCTGGTCGGTGAGCTGCTGCAACAGCAGCTCCAACTGGGCGTGCGGCATCGGCAGGTAGCTGGTCCCGGAGACCGCCTTGGCCCAGGCGCGGGCGAACGTGCCGGCGCAGGAACGGCCGTCCGGAGGCTCAACCACCGAGCCGCCCGACCCCGCCCAGGAAGACCGCCTGCTCGGCGTTCTCGGCGCTCTCCGGGGTCTCCGGACGCCACTGCGGCACCCACACCACCCCGGGCTCGACCAGCTCGAAGCCGTCGAAGAACGCGGTCAGCTCGGCCCGGCTGCGCACCCACAGCGGGCTGTCGGTGCGCTGGTAGACCTCCTCGGCCTCGGCCCGCTCGGCCTCGTCGCGGCCGTCGTCGCTGGCCTGCGAGAGCACCAGGTGGCTGCCGGGGGCCAGCGCCTCGCGCAGCGTACGCAGCAGGTCGGCCGGGCGGTCGTCGTCCGGTACGAAGTGCAGCACCGCGACCACCAGCACGGCGACCGGCTCGGAGAAGTCGATCAGGGCGTTGACGTCGGGATGCGCGAGGATCCGCTCGGGATGACGGAAGTCCTCCTGGACGACCGTGGCCCGCTCGGTGTCGGCCAGGATCTCCCGGCTGTGCGCCACCGCCACCGGGTCGACGTCGACGTAGACCACCCGGGAGTCGGGGGCGTGCCGCTGGGCGATCTCGTGCACGTTGCCGACGGTCGGGATGCCCGATCCGATGTCGAGGAACTGCCGGACTCCGGCGGCGGTGAGGTACTGCACGGCCCGGCGCAGGAAGGCGCGGTTGGCCTGGGCCATCAGCGGAGCCTCCGGCACCAGCGCCATCATCGCCCGGGCCGCTGCCCGGTCGGCGGCGAAGTTGTGCGAGCCACCGAGATAGTAGTCGTACATGCGGGCGACGCTGGGTCGTTCGACGTCGATCGTCTCGGGTGACCAGTCCGGCCGCTGCATGCCACACCCCTTCGCGCCAGCCGGGGCGACACCGCCCCGGCCGGTATTCTGCCCCGCCTGGGCGCGGGAGGCCATAGCGCGATCACGGAGAGGGTCATTGACGTGCGGAGATGCGTTTTCCTGCCGAGGGGCGACCCGACGCCCCGGCGGCGAGGACGGGCCTCGACGCCGGGAGTCGCGACGGATGGATCAGAACTTCGGGGCGTCAGGGGCCTCGAGCAGACCGAGCCGCAGCGCGGTCATCAGCGCCTGGGCCCGGTTGGCCGCACCCAGCTTCTCGTACAGCTTCGAGATGTGGGTCTTGGCGGTGGACTCACTGACGAAGAGCTGCTTGGCGATGCCGGCGACGCTCATCCCGTCGGCGAGCAGGCGCAGCACCTGGCCCTCGCGGGGGGAGAGCTGCGGACCGGACGGGGCGAGCCGCCGCTTCATCGCCTCGGCCAGGTCGGCGGCGGTGAAGGCGCTGGGGGAGGAGGCGGCGTGCCGGGCGGCGGCGACCACCTCGTCGGCGGGCGCGGTCTTCGGCACGAAGGCGCTGGCTCCGGCCTCCAGGGCGCCGAAGAGCTGGTCGTCGCCCGCGTACATGGTGAGCACCACGATGCCCATGGTGGCGCTGGACTTGCGCAGCGCGCGGGTGGCCTCCAGGCCGCTGCCGTCGGGGAGTCGCAGATCCATGATCACCACGTCCGGCTGCAGCGCGCCGGCCTGCCGTACGCCCTCGGCCGCCGTCGCCGCCTCGCCGACGACCTCGAACTGCCGGTCGCGCTCGAAGGCGTGGCGCAGGCCCTTACGGATCAGGTCGTGATCGTCGACAAGGAGGACCTTGGTACGAGTGGCCGGTGTCGGGCTTGTGGTCATCCTCGGGTTACTCCCCTTCTGCTGCTGCGCCGCTACCGCGAACGTTATCGCGCCGGGGGGACGACCCGACCACCACGGCTACGGTCGTCCCGCTGGGCTGTCGCGGCCTGATCTCCAACCGGCCTCGGATACGTTCCGCTCTCTCGGCCATGATCGCAAGACCATAGTGCCCGTCCGAGCGCTGGTCACCTATGCCGTGACCGTCATCCGACACTTCGATCTGTGCGTACGGGGGATCCACCTCGCAGGTGACCCAGAGATTGGACGCTCCCGCGTGCTTACGCGCGTTGGTGACCGCCTCCTGGGCGATGCGCAGCAGCTCCGCCTCGGTCGCGGCGGGCAGCCGCGCGGTGGACTCGTCCAGCGACAGGTGCACCCGCAGCCCGCCGGAGGCGCCGACCGTCCGCGCGTACTCGGCGATGGCGGCGGCCAGGCCGCCGTGCCGGTCGACCTCGCTGCGCAGCTCGAACAGGCTCAGCCGCAGCTCGGTGATCACCCGGGTGACCTCGTGGCGTAGCGTCCGCAGCGAGTCGGCGGTCTCCTCGGCGTCGTCGTGCACGGTGGCCAGGGCGTTGTCGATGCCGTAGCCGACCATCACGAGTTCCTGCGCCACCCCGTCGTGGATCTCCCGGGCCAGTCGCTGCCGTTCCTCGTTGGTGGCCAGCGACCGCACCTCGTCGAAGAGGAGCGCCGCCTCCAGGCGCAGCGCCGCCGGACCGGTCAGCGCGGTCACCTGGGACACCACCGACGGCGGGTACGCCTGCCCGGCGTCGGCCTCCAGCACCACCAGCCCGACCGTACGCAGCCCGGCGACCAGCGGCACGATCAGCGCGGAGACGTCGTTGCCCCGGTGCGTGCGGGACTGCGAGCGGGCCGCGGTCTGCGGCTGCTGGCTGGCCCAGGCGTCGGCGATGGCCGAGTCGGCGTCGAGCGTGGTCTCCCAGTCGACCCGGTCGGCCCCGATCTGGGCGAGCACCACCAGCCGCCCGCCGCCACTGGCGGAGAGCACCGCACCCCGGTCGGTCCGGGCCACCGTGCGCAACTCCTCCAGCAGGTGCTCGGAGATGCCGCCCGGATCGAGGGTCGCCCCGGGCAGTTGCCGGGCCACCGTACGGAGCTGGGTGAGCAGGCGGGTCGCCTCGGCGTACGGCTGCGGTTTGCCCTCCTGCCGGACCTGCATCACCCGGTGCAGGGTGCTGGCCGCGTAGAGCCCGAGCGCGGCGAGGATCAGCCATTGGGCGCAGACCGCCAGGTAGCCGGGTTGGCTGAGCTGGCGTACCCCGCCGACCTCGGTCAGCGCCCCGGCGACCAGCAGGGTCCCGGCGACGACCGCGATCAGCGTGGCGCCCTCGCGGAAGCGTCGCCGCAGCGCGGTCACGGTGACCGGCACGGCGAGGTAGGGCAGCACCGCGGAGGCGCCCAGCCCGCCGATGTGGCCGCCGACGGTGGCGACCGCCGCGACCTGGCTCGCGGCCAGGCCGAGCACCATCACCTCGGCCACCCGGCTCAGCGGCCCGACCAGGCGGTGCTGGGGTGCCAGCAGCGCGGGCAGTCCGGCGATCGCCAGCAGGGCGATCCACCAGAGTTGGGCCACGTCGCGGGTGGCGAGCAGGGTGAGGACGGCGACCAGCGCGAGCACGACCACCCGCGCCGCCGCGGCGAGCGGGTGGGAACGGGCCAGGGCCGATGTCGAGGCGGGCACGTGACGGATCGTAGTCAGGCGCCGTAGATGTCGGCGATCTCCGCCGCGTACGTCTTGTGGACGACCTGACGCTTGACCTTCATCGACGGCGTCAGCTCGCCGGTGGCCTCGGTGAAGTCGCGGGGCAGGATCCGGAACACCTTGATCGCCTCGGCCTTGGAGACCGACTGGTTGGCCCGGTCCACCGCGGCCTGGATCTCGGCCCGCAACGCCTCGTTCTCGCGCAGCGACTCGACGTCGGTCCCGGCCGGCAGCCCGGCCGACTCCAGCCAGGCCGGCAGGGCCTCCTCGTCGAGGGTGACCAGCGCGGCGATGAACGGCTGCCGGTCGCCCACCACCAGGCACTGGCTGACCAGGCGGTGTGCCCGGACCTGGTCCTCCAGCACGGCCGGGGCGACGTTCTTGCCGCCGGCCGTCACGATGATCTCCTTCTTCCGGCCGGTGATGGTCAGGTAGCCGTCGCCGTCGAGCGAGCCGAGGTCACCGGTGTGGAACCAGCCGTCGGCGGTGATCGCCTCGGCGGTGGCCGCGTCGTTGTGCCAGTACCCCTGGAAGATCAGCTCACCGGCGATGAGGACCTCGCCGTCGTCGGCGATCCGGATGGTCACACCGGGCAGCGGCCGACCGACGGTGCCGATGCGGGTGAAGTCCGGCAGGTTCGCCGAGGCGGCGGGGGAGGTCTCGGTCAGGCCGTACCCCTCGCAGACGGTCACCCCGACGCCCCGGAAGAAGTGCCCCAGCCGCGCGCCCAGCGGCGCGCCGCCGGAGATCGCGTCCCGGCACCGGCCGCCCAGCGCGGCCCGCAGCTTGCCGTAGACCAGCTTGTCGAAGAGCGCGTGCTGCAGGCGCAGGCCCAGGCCCGGCCCGGACGAGGTCTCCAGCGCCTCGCTGTACGCGATGGCGACCGCCTCGGCCCGCGCGAAGATCTTGCCCTTGCCGGCGGCCTCGGCCTTCTGCTTCGCGCCGTTGTAGACCTTCTCGAAGACCCGGGGCACGGAGAGCACGAAGGTCGGCTTGACCTCCTGCAACTCGGCGACCAGGTGCTTGGGGTCGGCGCAGTGCGCCATGGTGACCCGGGCGTGCACCACGCCGATCTGGATGAGCCGGGCGAAGGAGTGCGCCAGCGGCAGGAACAGCAGGGTCGACGCGTTCGGACGGAACAGGTTCGGCAGCACCGGGACGGCGTTGGCGATGTCGGCGTACATGTTGCGGTGGGTCAGCACGCAGCCCTTGGGTCGGCCGGTGGTGCCGCTGGTGTAGATGATCGTGGCGACGTCCGAGGAGCGCAGGTCCGCGCGTCGGCGGTCGATCTCGGTCGGTTCCACCGCCTGGCCGGCGGCGACCAGGTCGTCCACCCCGCCGAGGTCGATCTGCCAGAGGTGGGCCAGGTCGGGCAGGTCGTCGCGGACGCCGGCCACCAGGGTGGCGTGCGTCGTGGTCTCCACCACGACGCCGACCGCGCCGGAGTCGGCCAGGATCCAGGCGGCCTGCTCGGCGCTGGAGGTCTCGTAGATCGGCACGGTGACCGCGCCGGCCGCCCAGATGGCGTAGTCGACCAGGGTCCACTCGTACCGCGTGCGGCTCATCAGCGCGACCCGGTCACCGGGCCGGACCCCGGCCGCGACCAGGCCCCGGGCCACCGCCACCACCTCGTCGCGGAACTGCCGGCAGGTCACGTCGACCCATCCGCCGGAGTCGTCCCGTCGGACGAACTGGACCAGGTCCGGGGCGGCTTCGGCGTTGTCCCAGACCGGGTCGGTCAGGTTGGCGGAATCGCCGACCGTGACGATCGGCGGGACGGAGAACTCGCGCACCTGCACTCCCTCGTGCTCGCTGGCCGGGTCTGCCGCCTGGCGGCTGGAGTGAAACCTACCGTCTGACCGGCGTAGGAGCACATCGCAGGTGGGGCGGCGCGGCGCGGGCCCTCCACGGGACGGGTAGCCTCCCCCCATGGCGGACTCCTCCACCCAGTCGATCACCATCGGCGCGCCACCGGACCGGGTGGTGGCGGTGATCTGTGACTTTCCGAGCTATCCCGAGTGGGCCGAGGCGGTGCGGCAGGCCGAGGTCGTCGAGGAGTACGAGGACGGCTATGCCAGCCAGGTCCGGTTCGTCCTCGACGCCGGGGTGATGGCCGACGAGTACGTGCTCGAGTACGGCTACTCCGAGGACCTGTCCCACATCGAGTGGCACCTGGTGGCGCCCTCGAAGATGCAGAGGTCCCAGCGCGGCTCGTACGACCTGGTGGCCGACGCCGACGGGGGCACCACCGTGACGTACACGCTCGAGGTGGAACTCGCGGTCGGAATGCTCGGGATGTTCCGCCGCAAAGCCGAGAAGATGATCATGGATGCTGCGTTGAAGCAGCTCAAGCGCCGGGTAGAAACACTCGGTTCGGCGCAGTGACGCGTCCGGCGATCTGGTCGCCACGGTAGAGGAGCCCAGCATGGGTGCGACAGATCCGGGTACGGCCCGGGAAGAGGCGGAGCGGCTGGTCGCCACTCTGCTGGCCGGCGTACGGCTGGCCGCCGCGAACCCCGGCGCCGGGCCGTTCGGCCCGCTCGGTGGGATGGTGACCAGTGTCCTCGGTCACAAGGACGCCCCCGGTGGCCGGGGTGGGCGCACCGAAACCGCCGGTGCCGGTTTCGCCACCGGTGCTGCGGAATGCTGCGTCTGTCCGGTCTGTCGAGGTATCAGCGCGTTGCGTGACCCGAGTCCGGAGTTCGCCGAACGGCTTGCCACCGGTGCCGGCGACCTCGCCGCCGGTCTGGCCAGCTTCCTGCGGGCCTTCACCCCGGCCGACCCGCACTCCGACCCCACCGCACCGCCCTTCGCCCCGTCCCGTCCCGACCCCGACCCCGCCGGGTCCCCGTCCGACCCCCCGGCGCCCACCGCCGGCCCGTCCACGACCGCCGGGCGCAGCCCGGACAGTGATCACGTGTGGCGCGAGGCGACCCGTACCGGGCATGATTCTCAGCCGGCACCGGAGCGGGACGTCTGGTCCGCCGCCACACGGGCGGAGGACGGCGCCGCACCGGTCGCCACGCCCGTCGACGCCGCCGGGCCGGTCGGGTCGACCGCACGCCGCACGCCGGGCGACCGCCCGGTGGTGCCCGCCTCGCGGGTGCCCGACGGTACGCCCGCACCGGGGGGCGAGCCCGCACCGGAGGCGGAGGCCGTTCCGGGCAACGGGCCGCAGGGCGAGCCAGGCGACGGGGCCTGACCAGGGAGGACCCGTACCACCGGCGAGGGCAGGTGCGCGGGGTGGCACAGCAGAGGGGAGTGGCAGCGGTGACGCTGACCATCGGAGTCGACGTCGGTGGCACGAAGGTGGCCGGCGGTGTCGTCGACGACACCGGCAGGGTTCTCGTGCAGACCCGACGGGACACCCCCGCCGACGACGTCGGCAAGACGCGGGACGTCATCATCGAACTGGTCACCGAGCTCGCCTCCGGACACGAGATCCAGGCGGTCGGCATCGGCGCGGCGGGCTGGATCGACGCCGGCCGCTCGACCGTCCTGTTCGCCCCCAACCTGGCCTGGCGCGACGAGCCGCTGCGCGCGTACGTCAGCGCGGCCGTCGGGCTGCCGGTGATCGTGGAGAACGACGGGAACGTGGCCGCCTGGGCCGAGTTCCGTTACGGCGCCGCCCGGCAGGCCGAGGACTCGATGGTCATGTTCACCATCGGCACCGGTGTCGGCGGCGGCATCGTGCTCGGCGGTGAGCTGGTCCGGGGCGCCAACGGCATCGCCGCCGAACTCGGGCACATGCTCACCGTGCCCGACGGCCACCAGTGCGGCTGCGGACGGCTGGGCTGCATCGAGCAGTACGCCAGCGGCAGCGCCCTGGTCCGCTTCGCCCGCGCCGCCGCCCGGCAGGAACCGCACCGCGCCACCGCGCTGCTGGAACTGGCCGACGGCGAGGCCGAGGCGATCACCGGTCCGATGGTGACCGCCGCGGCCAAGGGCGGTGACCCGGTGTCGGCCGAGGCGTTCGCCCAGGTCGGGCGCTGGCTCGGCACCAGCCTGGCGGACATGGCGCAGATCCTCGACCCGCAGGTCCTGGTCGTCGGCGGCGGCGTCATCGACGCCGGTGACCTGCTGATGGGCCCGACCCGACGCTCGTTCACCGATGCGTTGGCGCAGCGCAGCCGGTTGCCGGTGGCCGACATCCGCCCCGCCGAGCTGGGCAACTCGGCCGGCGTCATCGGCGCGGCCGACCTCGCCCGACGGATCTGACATGGGTGCTCCCGGAGTGCCGCTGCGCGTCGTGTCGTACAACGTGCACGGCCAGCGCGACGACACCGCCGCGCTGGCCGAGGTGGTCCGCACGACGGCGCCGGACGTGGTGGTGGTCCAGGAGGGCCCGCGTCGCTTCCGGTGGCGGGAGAAGTCGGCCGCGTTGGCCGAGTCGTTCGGCCTGGTGGTCGCCGCCGGTGGGTTGCCCGCCCTGGGCAACCTGGTCCTCACCGACCTGCGGGTACGGGTGACCGACGCCCGGTGCCGGCGGTTCCCGCTCATCCCCGGGCGGCACCTGCGCGGCGCCGCGTTCGCCGACTGCGTGGTGGGCCGGTCCGCCCGGTTCACCGTGGCCGGCTCGCACCTGTCCACCGACCCGACCGAGCGGCCCGGCCAGGCGGAGCTGTTCCGGCGGGACCTGGCCGCCGCGCCGTACCCGGTGATCGCCGCCGCCGACCTCAACGAGGAGCCGGGCGAACCGGCGTGGCGGACCGTCGCGGAGGGGCTGACCGACACGGCGGTGGCCGCGGACCGCACCGACCGGCTCACCTACTCCTGCGCGAACCCCCGGCGGCGCATCGACGCCCTCTTCGTCGACCCCCGGATCACCGTGGTCGACTACGACGTGCTGGACACCCCGCTGACCCGCCGTGCCAGCGATCATTTTCCGATCCTGGTCGACCTGCTGATACCCGCCGCCGACTGACCGGCGGCGCTCCGGCGGGCTGGACATCCCGCTCCGGAGTGGAGAGGATTTCGCGCGACCCGGCACCCGTGCGGAGACGAAGGAGACCCCGGTGCCCACCCCCACCGAGCACCACGGTCGGTCCGAACCGGAGACGACCCCCCTCGCCCGCAGCCGTGACGGCAGTCCGGTCTCCGACCGGGGCGACACCGTCTGCGTCATCGGCGCCGGCGCCAGCGGCCTGACCGCCGTCAAGAACCTCGCCGAGCACGGCTTCGGCGTCGACTGCTACGAGCGTGAGACGGGCATCGGCGGTGCCTGGAACTGGCGGCACGACCGCAGCCCGGTGTACGCCAGCACGCACCTGATCTCGTCGCGGCCGTTCACCCAGTTCCCCGACTTCCCGATGCCCGACGACTGGCCCGACTACCCGCACCACAGCCGGGTGCTGTCCTACTTCGAGCGGTACGCCGACCACTTCGACCTGCGCCGGCACATCTGGTTCGGCACGGAGGTGGTGCGGGTCGAACCGGTCGGCGACGACCGCTGGGACGTCACCACCCGCAGCACCGGCGGGTACGGCCCGGAGCGCACCTCCCGGTACGCCGCCGTGGTGATCGCCAACGGACACAACTGGTCGCCGAAACTGCCCCGCTACGAGGGGTTGGAACAGTTCCGGGGCGAGGTGATGCACGCCTCGTCCTACAAGGACCCGGCCCAGTTGCGCGGCAAGCGGGTGCTGGTGGTGGGCGCCGGCAACACCGGGTGCGACATCGCGGTGGAGGCCGCCCAACAGGCCGCACGCTGCTGGCACTCCACCCGCCGGGGCTACTGGTATGCCCCGAAGTACGTCTTCGGCCGCCCCGCCGACCAGGTCAACGACACGTTGCTGGCGTTGCGGGTGCCGCTGCGGGTACGCCAGTGGCTCTACCACCGCACGTTGCGGCTGACCGTCGGTGACCTGACCCGTTTCGGCCTGCCCCGGCCCGACCACCGGGTGTACGAGACGCACCCGATCGCCAACAGCCAACTCGTCTACTACGTCGGCCACGGTGCGATCGCGCCGGTGCCGGACGTGACCCGGTTCCACTCGCATTCGGTGGAGCTGACCGACGGTCGGCAGATCGACCCGGAGGTGGTCGTCTTCGCCACCGGTTACCTGCCGCGCTTCGAGTTCCTGGACGGAAAGCTCCTCGGCGACGACGAGGGCGTGGGTCGTCCCCGGTTGTGGCTCAACGCGTTCGTGCCGGAGCACCCCACCCTCGCGGTGACCGGCCTGGTCCAACCGGACTCCGGCGTGTTCGCCCTGTCGCACTGGCAGGCCGTGCTCTTCGCCCGGCTGCTGCGACTGCGGACCACCCGGCCGGACCGGGCGACGGCGTTCGCCGCACGGGTCCGGGCCGGTGCCGGTGAGCGTTACTCGGGTCAGGTCAAGGACTCGACCCGGCACTGGTTCGAGGTCGGCCACGCCGACTACCTGCGGGTGCTGGAACGCGCGTTGCGCGACCTGGAGGCCAAGTGAGCGAGCGAAGCGAGGCGGCGGCGTGAGCGAGCGTGGCGAGCGAGCCATTGGGTTCAGGGCGGGTGTGTCTCGCGCTGTCGGGGAGCGAAGCGAGGCGGCGGCGTGAGCGACCGGGTGCGGGTGATGCGGAGCTGGGAGTGGGCGCGGCCGGTGCGTCCGGTGCGCCGTGAGGTGCTCGGCGCCACGCCCGAGCTGGAGGAGGGGCGGCCACCCCTGTTGTTCGTGCCCGGCTTCGGGCACGGTGCCTGGGTGTACGCCGAACACTGGCTCGGGCACGCCGCCGCGCGGGGGTTCCCGGCGTACGCGGTGAGCCTGCGCGGGCACGGCGGCAGCGGTCCGGCGCCGGACGCGACGCTGCGCGCGTACGCCCACGACGTGGTGCAGGTGGCGGCGGGCCTGCCACGCCAGGCGGTGCTTGTGGGGCACGGTGCCGGGGCACTGGTGGTCGCGCACGCCCTGGCCCGGTATCCGGCCCGGGCGGCGGTGCTGGTGGCGCCGGTGCTCGGCGGGTGGGCGACGTTCGGCGCCGCGCTGCGGCGCAACCCGCTCGGCACGCTGCCGGCGGTCTTCGGCGGTGGGCTGCGTCTGCACCGCCGCCAGTTGTTCAGCGACGAGCTGCCCGACGCCGACGCGCGGCGCTACACCGGTCGGTTGGGGCGGGCGGCCCGGCGGGCGCAGTGGCGGCTGCTGACCGGAGCCGAGCCGGAGCCGCCGGTGGGCCGCCCGCCGGTGCTGGTGCTGGGCAGTCCGGACGACCGGGTGGTGCCGCCGTCGGCGCTGACCGGGGCGGCCCGCCGGTACGACTCGGCACCGCTGCTCTTCCCCGGCATGGGGCACGACCTGATGCTCGACGCGCGGTGGCAGGAGCCGATCGACGCGATCCTGGACTGGCTGGACAAGGGCCCGGCCCGCGACGACCGTCCCTGAACGCGCGACCTCCCGGCCCGGTCCGCGGGGACCGGGCCGGAGTCACCCGCCTCAGCCGCTGGTGAGGTGGGTGACCAGCTCGCCGCTCTGGTCCAGGGTGGAGAGATAGGACCGGGCCCAGGCCCGGATGTCGTGTTCGTGCAGGTGCTCGCGCATGGCCCGCATCCGGGCCCGGACGTCCGCCGGGTCGGCCCGCAGCGCCGCGAGCAGGCCCTGCTTGAGCCCTTCCAGGTCGTGCGGATTGACCAGGTACGCCTGCGGCAGCTCGGCGGCTGCTCCGGCGAACTCGCTGAGCAGCAGCGCGCCCGCGTCGTCCACCCGGGCGGCGAGGTACTCCTTGGCGACCAGGTTCATGCCGTCCCGCAGCGGGGTCACCGCCATCACGTCGGCGACCCGGTAGAGCGCGGCCAGTTCGGCCCGGTCGAACGGCTGGGTCAGGTAGTGGATCGCGGGCTCGCCGACCCGGCCGAACTCGCCGTTGATCCGTCCGACCTCGCGTTCCACCCGGTCGCGGAGGATCTGGTACTGACCGACCCGCTCCCGGCTGGGCACGGCGACCTGCACCAGCACGGTGTCGCGGACCTTGACGTGGCCACCGGCCAGCAGCTCGCTGTACGCCTTGAGTCGCTGTTCGATGCCCTTGGTGTAGTCCATCCGGTCGACGCTGAGGATGACCTGGTCCGGGCTGCCGAGGTCGTGCCGCAGTCGCCGGGCCCGGTCCGCCACCGCCGGCCGACCGGCCAGCGCGGCCATCTCGGCGGTGTCGATGCTGACCGGGAACGCCCCGATGCGGACCACCCGGTCCTCGACCGCGATCCGCCGGTCGGTGGCCGGCAGGCCCAGCACCTTCGAGACCAGTTGGGCGAAGTTGTGCGCGGCCTGGGCCCGTTGGAAGCCGACCAGGTCGGCGCCGAGCATGCCCTGGAGCAGTTCGGCGCGGCGGGGGAGCTGCATGAACAGCTCCGGCGGCGGGAACGGCACGTGCAGGAAGAAGCCGATGCGCAGGTCGGGCCGGAGCGTGCGGAGCAGCCCCGGCACCAGTTGCAGGTGGTAGTCCTGCACCCAGACCACCGCGCCGGTCTCGGCGACCTCGGCGGTGGCCTCCGCGAACCGCTGGTTGACCCGCTGGTACGCGTCCCACCACCGTCGGTGGTGTTCCGGCTGCTCGACCGCGTCGTGATAGATCGGCCAGAGGGTCGCGTTGGCGAACCCCTCGTAGTGGTCGCGCAGGTCCTCGCCGGTCAGCGGTACGGCGTGCATCCGCACCCCGTCGACGTCCGGCAGGCTGGGTGCGGGGCCTGTCCCGCCCGCCCAACCGACCCATGTCGCCGGGGTGTGTCGTAACAGTGGGTGTAGCGCACTCACCAGCCCGCCTGGGCTGCGGCGCCACTCACAGGCGCCGTCGAGCGCCACGTTGTCGTCGATGGGGAGGCGGTTGGCCACCACCACGAGAGAACTCTGTCGCATCTCGGGCATTCCGATCAGCAGGGGAGTGACCGCCCACGAGAACAGGAACAACCGGGCAGTCGGCGGGTGACGTGACGTACTGCGGTATTCCTACTGACAGTAAGTTACACCACTGTTACGCCCCCTGGTGTGGGCGTGCGCGTCCCGGTATCCGGGCGGCTACCGTACGCGGTCGGTGGGAGTTGCCGGGTCGGCTCAGACGACCGCGCCGTCGTCCGGCCCCCGGTCCTCGGCGTCGCCGGGGCGCAGCCGCCACACCAGCGTGACGAATCCGGCCAGGATGCCGGTGAAGCCGAGCAGCGTCACGATGCTCGGGTCGGCGGGGAGCAGGTCCGGGAAGAGGAACAACACGAAGCCGAGCATCACGGCGAGGACGCCCGCCACGGCGTACTTCGACACCCGGGGCAGGGGCGGAGGCGGCGGCGGGACGTAGCGTTCGTCGTCGTCGGGGTGGTCCGGCAGGTCGGCACCGAACGTGTCCAGGCCCTCCAGCAGCGACGGTCCGTCGCCGTCGCGCGGGCCACGGCCCACCGAGACGCCGGAGACGTCGGCGGCGTACGGCAGCCGGCGGACGTCGGTGGCGGTCGGTCCGGCCGGCTCCTCGGGCGTCGGCCGGGGGGTGGTGATCGTGCTGGTGCCGCCGTCGGGCTGGTCGTCCACGTTCTCGGCGGCGGGCCACGGGTGGTCCCCGCTGCCCGGCGAGTTGTGGAAACCGGCGACGATCCGTTCCCACTCGGCGTCGATGTCCGGTTCCTCGGCGCGGGCCGTGCCGGTCTCGTCGGCGAGCTGACTGAGGTAGTCCCGCGCGGTGCTCAGATGCGAACGGTCCACGTAGAGCCGGTCGACCGGCCGGGCCGGGACCGTGGTGGTGCGGGTGACCGGGTTCAGATCGGCCGAGGGTTGCAGATACGCGGCGATGCCGCCGGCGGCCAGCACGTCGAGCAGGTGCTCACCGACGCGCGGGTCGACGTCGCCGGCGATGGCGTACTCGCTGGCGTCGAGCCCGTTGTCCCGCCGTCCCCGGCGGGCCCCACCCGCTGACACCGGACCATCCTCCTCATCGCGCCGCCGGCGCGCCCCGCGTCCAGCCCCTCGACGCACCCCCGCACGCCGTGCTCTGAATCGTGACACGTCCGGGGTCGGTTCGGGGAGTGCCTTGTGGCGTGGGGTACGAAGTCGGTGTCCGTGCCGCTGGTCGCGGCCGTGCCTCTATGTCCGTTCTTGCTCGGAGCGTGCCAGGGGACACGGGCGCCGACCACGCTCCGGCGGTGGGCGGGTCGGCCGCCGGACGTTGTGGCGGGCGGTGGAGCTTCGTAGGCTTCCTGCCACGACCGCCCGGCCCGGCCGTGCCGTCGCGACGACCGCCTCGCCGAAAGGACGCCGGTGCTGTACTGGCTCTTGAAGTACGTGTTCCTCGGCCCGCTGCTGAGAGTGATCTTCCGGCCGCAGGTGGAGGGCCTGCACCACGTACCGGCGACCGGCCCGGTGATCCTGGCCAGCAACCACCTCTCCTTCTCCGACTCGATCTTCACGCCGCTGATCGTGCCGCGGAAGGTCACCTTCGTGGCCAAGGCCGAGTACTTCACCGGCAAGGGACTCAAGGGCTGGCTGACCAAGATGTTCTTCGTCGGCACCGGCACCATCCCGGTGGACCGCTCCGGCGGCCAGGCCGCCCGCGCCGCGCTGGACACCCAGCTCACCGTGCTGCGCGCCGGCGGCATCGCGGGCATCTACCCGGAGGGCACCCGGTCACCCGACGGGCGGCTCTACCGGGGCAAGACCGGCGTGGCCCGGCTGGCGCTGGAGAGCGGCGCGCCGGTGGTGCCGGTGGTGATGCTCAACCTGGACGAGATCCAGCCACCGGGCACGCTCGTCCCGAAGCTCGCGCGGGTCCGCATCCGCTTCGGCCCGCCGCTGGACTTCTCCCGGTACGCCGGCATGTCCGGTGACCGGTTCGTCGAGCGCGCCGTCACCGACGAGATCATGTACGAGCTGATGGAGCTCTCCGGCCGCGAGTACGTCGACGTGTACGCGCAGAAGCTCAAGCCCGCGCCCACCCCGGCACCGGCGGCCCCGCTGGCCGCCTGAGCCGCCTGGCGTCGGTCAGGAGGCCAGCGTCCGGGCGCCCGTCTCCGGTGGACGGGCCAGCCGGAGCAGGCCGGGCGCGCCGTTGCGGTGCGCGAACGCGCGTACCTCGGTCAGCGGTCCGCTGCTCGCCGCCGGGTCGTCCGCCGCCGTGAACTCCCGCACCGCGAAGGTCAGCGCCAACATCCGGTCGGTCACGTCGGGGATCCCGGCGTAGATCTCGGCGGCGGCCAGGTGCAGCTCGGCGGCGCGCCGGTGGTCGCCGTCGGCACCGGCCAGCGCGCCGCTCACGGTCCGCAGCGTCGCCTCCGACCAGGGCGTACGGTGTCCCACCTGGTCGAGCATGGCCCGGACCCGGGCCGCCGGCTTGCGTCCGGCCAGGGTGGCCGCCCAGCCGGCGGCGGCGATCCACTCCCCGCTGGCCAGCGCGGGAACGCTCGTCCACGCCTCGGCCAACTCGTCGACGAGCGCGGCGGCCTCGTCGGTGCGCTCCTGCAACGCCCGGCACAGCGCGCCCATCGCCACCATGGTCCAGTGCAGGCGGTGGAAGCCGCTGCGTCGGGCGGTGTCCAGCGCGGCGGCCACGTCGTCGCCGGGGGCCTCGGTGGCGTCACCGGGCGGCCGGGTCGCCCCGGCGGCCGGCGGCACCGGCTGGCCCCGCAGCACCAGCAGGCACGACCGCAGCCCGCGGACCTGCATGTCCCAACTGCCCGTGGGGGTGTCGACGAACGCCTCGGCGGCGGCGAGCAGGCGCGGGAAGTCCCCCTCGAACCAGGCCCGCATCGCCTCACCCGAGTAGCTGGTGGTCAGCGTCTGTCCGCTGGCGGTGCGCGCCGGTGCGGCCGAGAGCAGCGCGTCCGAGCGCAGCCAGTCGCCCTCCTCACGCACCGCGTACGCGAGGTTCTGGGTGGCCCGGGGCAGTGCCAGGAGCTGCCCGGCGCGGCTGAACTCGGCGAGGGCGTGCAGGTCGTCCAGTCCGGCCCGGTCACCGGCCTGGTACCGGGCGGTGGCCGCGGTGATCCGCGCGTTGGTACGGATCTCGGCCAGCCCGAGCCGCTCGCCGATCTCGGCGGCCGTGGCCGCCGCCGCCACCGCCGGATCGCGTTCGTAGTTGAGCATGTGCAGCCGGCCCAACTCGGCGAAGGCGTCGGCCTTCTGGGCGCTGTCCGGCAGCGGCTCGAACAGCCGCACCGCCCGGTCCAGGCAGACCAGGGCGGCCTGCCGGTCGGCCCGCAGCCAGGCCGCCTGACCGAGCAGCGTCCAGGCCCGTGCCGCGCACGCCTCGTCGCCGCAGGCCAGCAGCCGGTCGGCGAGTGTCTGCACCTGCTCCGGCCCGCCGCCGGAGAGGAACGCGTTGCCGTCGCGGTAGAACGAGATCTCGGTGCTGAGCAGTTCCAGTTGCAGCCGGCCGACCGGATCGGAGTCGTCGGCGAGACCGAGCGCGCGGGCCGCGTGGCTGGCGGCGGCGTCCAACCCGTGCAGCGCGTACGCCCGGCGGGCGGCCCGGTGCAGCGCGGCCCGGGCCGGACCGGCGTAGCGGCGGGTCTCCAGGTCCAGGGACCGGGCGATCTCGTGCGCCGCCCAGCGGTGGTGGGCCAGCACCTCGGCCAGGTCGGTGTCCCGGCTCTGCGACAGGGTGTCCAGCCAGTCGGCCGTCCGGTCGTGCCGGGCCACCCGCTCGGTCCGCGGCAGCCGTTGGTAGCACACGTCGCGGACCAGCACGTGCCGGAAGCGGTACTCCGGCTGGCCGGCCATCGTGGACGCGGCCTGCTCGTGCACGAAGTCCCGCTGCTCCAGCCGGCGCAACGCGCGCTCGACCGCCTCCACCGGCTGCCCGACGGCGGCGGCCACCGCGCCGGGCCAGAACTGCACGCCGACCACCGCCGCGGCCAGCAGCACCGCCCGGTCCTTCGGGTCGAGCAGGTCGACCCGGTTGGCGATGACCGCGTGCACGCTCTCCGGCATCGGCAGGTCCAGGTGCTTCTCCAGCGACCAGCCGCGCCCCGACTGCCGCAACGCGCCCTGCTCGATCAGCATCCGGACGTACTCGTGCGCGTAGAGCGGGTTGCCGCCGGCCACCTCGATCAGCGGGGTCAACAGGTCGGCCGAGAAGGCGGCCTGGCCGAACATGTGCGCGTACAACGCGGCGATGCCGGTGTCCCGCAGCGGCGGCAGGGTGATGGTCACCGAGCCGGTGATCGTCCCCGCCCAGCTCGGATCGCGGTCGACCAGCTCGGGACGGGCGGTGCAGAGCAGCAGCAGCGGCACGTCCCGGGCAGCCGCGCCGAGCAGTTCCACGAAGCGCAGCATGGCGTCGTCGGCCCAGTGCAGGTCCTCGAAGACCAGCACGGTCGGTCGGCGGGCGGCCAGTGCCAGCAGGAAACGCCGCCAGGCCGACTCGGCCTCCTCGGCCGGCAGCGGCGTACCGGCCAGCCCGACCAGCGGGCGCAGCGCGTCGGCGACCCGGTCGCGCTCGCCGGGACCGACCAGCTCGGCGACCGCCCCGGCGAGCCGCTGCGCGGCGCTGGTGGCCGGATCGGTGTCCAGGATGCCCGCCTCGGCCTTGACGACGTCGGCCAGCGCGGCGAACGTGACGTTCTCCCCGAACGGCGGGCAGCGCCCGATTCGCCAGGTCAGCGGCTCGTCCACCAGCCGGCCGGTGTGCCGGTGCAGCTCGCGTACCAGCCGGCTCTTGCCGATGCCGGCCCGGCCGAAGACGGTGACCACCTGCGGGCGGCGGTCGCGCAGGCTGCGGTGCAGCGCGTTGACGAGCATGCCCAGCTCGTGCTCGCGGTCGATCAGCGGCGTGGTGTCCGGCTCCCGGTCGGTGGCCTGCTGGCGTACCGCGGACAGGGCCAGCCACACCTCCGTCGGCGCGGACCGGCCGCGCAGCGTGACCGGGGGCTGCTCGTCGTAGCGGATGGTGTCCCGGGTGAGCGCGTGCGTGGTCCCGTCCACCAGCACCCCGCCGGGCGGGGCGACCGACTGCAGGCGGGAGGCGGTGTTCACCACGTCGCCGGCGACGATCGCCTGCCCGCCGTCGCGGGCCGCCGCCACGTCGACGAGCGCCTCACCGGTCGCCACCCCGACCCGGAAGCGCAGGCCGTCGGTGCCGGTGGGGGTGAACCGGGTCAGCACCCGTTGCAGCTCCAGACCGGCGCGGACGCAGCGCAACGCGTCGGTCTCGGTGGCCACCGGTGCGCCGAACAGGGCCATCACCGCGTCGCCGATGTACTTCTCCACCACCCCGCCGTACTGCCCGACCACCCGGCGGGCGGCGGAGAAGAACCCGGTCTGCATGCCCCGGACCAGCTCCGGGTCGGCCCGCTCGACGTACGGCGTGAAATCGATCAGGTCGACGAAGAGGACGCTGACCCGGCGGCGGTCCTCCTGGGGGAGCGGGGCGGGGCGGTCGCTGCCGGCCCGGGGCGTGCCGCAGGAGGTGCAGAAGGCCACGTCGGCGGCGAGTGGGTTCAGGCAGTGCGGGCAGACGGCGCCGAGCTCCGCACCGCAGCCACCGCAGAAGCGGTCGCCGTCGGCGGCGGTGCGTCCACAGCGATCACACTGTGCGGCGATGACACCCTCCACTGGCGAGCCCCCGACGCCCGGGGGCGCAGGTCCGAGTATCGCTGCCCGGTGGACTGTCGGGTACCGGGCTGTTGGCTTGTGGACACTCCTCCGGGCGGTCCGACGCGTACCGAACGGCTAGATTCAGGCAGCCGATCAAGTGGACACGCTGAGCAGGGGGACAGCCTCATGGTGTACGTCATGTTGAAGAGTGACTGGACCGACGGTAACGGAGTCACCCATCCGGCCGGTGACTCGGTGGACGTGGACGCCGCGACCCTCGCGCTCCTGCAGGCGCAGGGCATCGTCGGCGAGGTGCCGGGGTCGGGCAAGGACGGCACCGACTGGGCCGGTCCGGGCGGTACGGACTGGGCCGGTCCGGGCAGCACCAAGCCCTGACCTGGACGGGTGCAACGGGCGGGGCCGGGGACGATCGTCCCCGGCCCCGCCCGTTCGTCGTGCCCGCGTCGTCGCGCTGGGTCAGCGGTCGCTCATGCCCGCCCGGCGGCGCAGGGCCGGCACGTCGGTGACGACGATCCGTCGACCCTCGGTACGCAGCCAGCCCCGGTTCGCGAAGGACCCGATCGCCTGGTTGACGCTCTGTCGTGAGCCGCCGGCCATCTCGGCGAGCTGGCTCTGGTTCAGCTCGATGGTGATCATCGGAGCCTGACTCTCCCCGGCGAGCCGGACCAGCGTCTTGGCGACCCGACCGGGCAGGTCGAGGAAGACGTGGTCGGCGTTCTGCTCGGTGAGTCGGCGGATGAGCGCGCCCAGCGAGCGCATCACCGCGTCCAGGATGCGCGGATTGGAGTGCACCAGCTCCATGAAGGCGCCCCGGGACAGGGCGAGGGCGGTGCAGTCCTCGATCGCCTCCGCGGACGCGGACCGGGTGGAGGCGTCCAGCAACGAGACCTCACCGAGAACGTCCGGCGGTCGGATCACCGACAGCACGGCCCGTTCGCCGGTCGGCGCGGTGCGGAACACGGCCACGGCACCCCGTCGCAGCACGATGAGCGACTCGCCGGGGTCGTTCTCCACGAACAGCAACTGACCCTTGCGATACGTCCGGGGCACCGCAGCGGCGATGACCCGCTGACGCACCTCCGGCTCCAGCCCGGCGAACATCTCCACACCCGTGAGCGCGTCGCCCGGCTCCGGCAGGCGCATCTCCACGGCCCCACCCCTCCCCGGTAAAGGACCAAACTCGCTCACCGGGTGAGCCTGGCGGCCCTTGACGAGGTGTTCTGACACCCGTGCGGCGTCCGGCAGCGGTACACATCAGATCATGACGGTCCGGTCGCTTGCTGTACACCCCTCAAATCACTTCCGTGACAGCTTCGAGCTGCGGATGTCCCCCAATCGGGACGATTGGAAACGCTCCCGGGGTGGGTGACCCGGTCGAGCGGCCCCGTCGGGCGTCGGCGAGGATGGCGGGGATGGCCTACCGCTACTTCTACGACTGCGAATTCATCGAGGACGGCCGGACCGTCGAGCTGGTCTCGATCGGCGTCGTCGACGAGTACGACCGCGAGTTCTACGCGGTCTCCACCGAGTTCGACGCCAGCCGCGCCGTGCCCTGGGTCCGCCGCAACGTGCTGGACAAGCTGCCCTCCCCGGCGGACCGGGCGTGGCGCTCGCGGGAGCGCATCCGCGACGAGCTGTACGACTTCCTGGTCGAGCCGATCCGGGACCGGCCCGGCGAGGAACTGGAGCTGTGGGCCTGGTACGCCGCGTACGACCACGTGGTGCTGGCGCAGCTCTGGGGCGCCATGCCGGCCCTGCCCCGGGAGATCCCCCGCTACACCAAGGAGCTGCGACAGCTCTGGGACGAGCGGGGGCGGCCACGGTTGCCGAACGCCGACGCGGCCCGTCACGACGCCCTGGTCGACGCCCGGCACAACCTGGCCCGCTGGC
This sequence comes from Micromonospora sp. NPDC047793, assembly GCF_040642635.1. NCBI lineage: Bacteria > Bacillati > Actinomycetota > Actinomycetes > Micromonosporales > Micromonosporaceae > Micromonospora > Micromonospora sp. NPDC047793. Next base: position 84,576 of record NZ_JBEYSG010000011.1, read on the forward strand.
GGGCGATCACCGGTTCGTAGCGCCGGTGTCCCCGCAGTGCGGTCGATCGGTGGTTTGGCCCGTTCTGCCCCGGGCATCGGTGTGGCCAACGGTGCCGAGGTGAGGGAGCGTGACGAGGTGTTGACCGTCCGGGACGCCCGGCGCCGGATCACCGAGTTGATCAGGGCGGCCGAAGTCTGCACGCTCACCACGACCTCCCTCGACGGCCGGCTCGTCGGCCGTCCGATGGCGCTGCAACGCGCGGACTTCGACGGCGAGTTGTGGTTCTTCGCGTACGCCGGGTCGTCGACCGTCCGCCAGTTGCGGGTCAACGCGGAGGTGGCGGTGGGCTTCCACGACCCGGACGGGCGGGTCTGGGTGTCGCTGTCCGGTACGGCCCGGGACGACTACGACCCGGCGCGGGCCGAACGGTTGTGGCACCCCGGGCTCACCGGGTGGTTCCCCGACGGGGTGGCGACGAGCGGTTTGACGCTGGTCGCGGTGCACGTCACCGAGGCCCGGTGCTGGGACGCCCGGGACGGCCGTTCGGTCGGCCTGCTGGGGCAGGGCGGCTCCGGCTCGGGCGGTGGTCCGGCGTCCGCCGGTGACGACACCTACTGACTGGCGGTGACGACGCTTACTGGCTGGTAACCGGGGCGCGGTGTGAGGTGGGCCGGTGCGGCGACTACAGTTCGGGGGGACGGCCCGCCCCGGGCCGGCAACGGTGCCGAGGTCTGACCTGACACTTATCCTGGGGCTTGATCGGGCTTGACCGAATTGCTCCCAGGAGGATGAGCGGATCATGCGTATCGGCGTGCTCACCGGCGGCGGCGACTGCCCGGGTCTCAACGCGGTCATCCGGGCGGTGGTCCGTAAGGGCGTCGCCAGCTACGGCCATGAGTTCGTAGGGTTCCGGGACGGCTGGAAGGGCCCGCTGGAGGGTCTGTCCCGTCCGCTGGGCATCGCGGAGGTCCGGGGGATCCTGCCGCGCGGCGGCACCATCCTCGGCTCCTCGCGGACCAACCCCTTCAAGATCGAGAACGGCGTCGAGCGGATCAAGGACAACCTGGCCGCACAGGGCGTCGACGCGTTGATCGCCATCGGCGGCGAGGACACCCTCGGTGTCGCCACCAAGCTGCACGAGCTGGACGTCAAGGTCATCGGCGTGCCGAAGACCATCGACAACGACCTCGGCGCCACCGACTACACCTTCGGCTTCGACACCGCGGTGAACATCGCGATGGAGGCGATCGACCGGCTGCACACCACCGCCGAGAGCCACCACCGCACCCTGGTCGTCGAGGTGATGGGCCGGCACGCCGGCTGGATCGCCCTGCACGCCGGCCTGGCCGGTGGCGCCAACGTGATCCTGCTGCCGGAGCGGCAGTTCGACGTCGAGCAGGTCGCCGGCTACGTCGAGAAGCGCTTCCAGCACCAGTACGCCCCGATCGTCGTGGTCGCCGAGGGAGCCCAGCCGCTGGAGGGCCAGATGGTCCTGCAGAACCAGGAGCTGGACTCGTTCGGTCACGTCCGGCTCGGCGGCATCGGCCAGTGGCTGGCCGAGCAGCTGGAGGCCAAGACCGGCAAGGAGGCCCGCACCGTCGTGCTCGGGCACATCCAGCGCGGTGGCACGCCGACCGCGTTCGACCGGGTGCTCGCCACCCGGCTCGGCCTGCAGGCGATCGACGCCGTGCACGAGGGCGACTGGGGCAAGATGGTCGCGATGCAGAGCACGGACATCGTCCGCGTCCCGCTCGCCGACGCCACCCGCGAGCTGAAGACCGTTCCGCTGGAGCGGTACGCCGAGGCCGAGGTCTTCTTCGGCAGCTGATCGTCGTCCCGACGTCGCGGCGGACCAGCAGGTCCGCCGCGACGCCGGCTCCCGAAGGGGGTACGTCAGGTGTCAGCCGGGGTGCACACCGTCGCGGTGATCGGCGCGGGCAAGATCGGCGAGCTGATGCTCTCCGGCCTGCTGCGGTCCGGCTGGCCGGTGGACCGGCTGCTGGCCACCGCCCGGCGGCCGGCACGCGCCGAGGAACTCGCCGCCCGCTACGGCGTCCGGGTGGTGGACAACCTCACCGCCGTCGACGAGGCCGACGTGCTCGCCGTCTCGGTCAAGCCGCAGGACGCCGCCGCCCTGCTGGACGAGATCGGGCCCAAGGTGCCCGCCGAGAAGCTGGTCATCTCGCTCTGCGCGGGCCTGCCCAGCAGCTTCTTCAGCCGCCGGCTGCCCGAGGGCACCCCGGTGGTCCGGGTGATGACCAACACCCCGGCCCTGGTGGACCAGGCGATGACCGCCATCTCCGCCGGGGCGCACGCCACCGGCACACACCTGTCGCTGGCCGAGGAGATGTTCACGCCGCTCGGCGCGACGATCCGGGTGCCCGAGACCCAGCAGGACGCGGTCACCGCGCTCTCCGGCTCCGGCCCGGCGTACTTCTATCTGCTGGTCGAGGCGATGACCGACGCCGGCATCCTGCTCGGCCTGCCCCGGCAGGTGGCGCACGACCTGATCGTGCAGACCGCGATCGGCTCGGCGGTGATGCTGCGGGACTCCGGCGAACATCCCGTGAAGCTCCGCGAGGCGGTCACCTCACCCGCCGGCACCACCATCTCCGCCATCCGAGAGCTGGAGAACCACGGCGTACGCGCGGCCCTGCTGGCCGCACTCGAAGCGGCCCGCGACCGGGCCCGCGAGCTGGCCGCCCAGGCCGAGTGAACGGCACCGCCGGTACGCGGTGACGACGCCCCGGCGGCGCAGGTCGGCAGCGGGCTCCTTCCGGCGACCGGCGTGCCGCATACTGTCGCGGTGTTCACACTCGCCCAGGCCCGGCACCTGGTAGCCACCCTGCGTCCCCGCATCGACGAGCTGATCCGGGTCCGGGCCGACCTGGCCGAGTTGCAGACCGACCTGGCCTCCCACGGGCTGAGCGCACTCGGCGGGCGCGCCGAGGTGAAGGCGCTGGAGGCCCGGCTGCACGCCACCCTCGACGACATCCGGCAGCACGGCATCGAGATCAAGAGCCTCGCGCCGGTGCTGCTCGACTTCCCCGGCGAACGGGACGGCCGTCAGGTGCTCTGGTGCTGGCTGGAGGGGGACAGCGACGTGCGCTGGTACCACCGCGCCGACTGCGGCTTCGCCGGCCGCCGCCCACTCTGACCGGTGTGGCCCGGGCACGCCGTTGCCGGAGGCGTCTGCCCCAGCTCGCGCACATGCCATCGTCGACAGTGGTTGGTCATCGACCAGGGTGGACGAAACGGCGGCTGTTCGGTGGCGGTGTGTGCCGGTGTGGGCGTTGCTCGCGCGGTAAGGCCGCAGGCGTCCGGGCGGTCGGCCCTTCTGCCGCCAGAGAAGCCGCCGAGTTCGCCGGAGCTATCGTTATTTCGTTTCGGTGGCTGGGGGCAGGACCAGGCCGGCTGGAGGACCTTGTGACGGTGGTGCCCGCAGGCGGGCTGGAACCCGGCGGTGAGGAGCTCCGGCGTTTCGCTCGGCGACCGCTCCGAGGACGGCGACTGCAACTCATCGTCGACGGGGCAGAGCCGGTCGACGTGCCAGAGGTGGTGAGCGAGGCTCTCGCCGTTCCGGTCGCCGCCTCGCACTGCATGACGTGCTCGCGTACAAGGAACGGCGGTCGAGGGCGCGTGGTGAGGCGTTGGACGAGTTGACCGCGGACGCGATCGACACGGGCGTCTACGACGAGGCGATCAGGCGCGGACGCCAGTCGCCAGATGATCAACTCGGCGCGTGACCGGCTCTGCTTGGCCCCCGGCCCACCCGGACCGTCGCGACGCAACGAGTGGAGGCACCTTGATGTTCGCCATCGCCCTGACCGAGGACGCGGAACTGCGTCCGCTCGATCCGTGGCACGCCGAGGAGTTCCTGGCCAACCTGGACCGGGCCCGGGAGCACATCGCACCCTGGGTGGGGCCGTCCTTCGTGGCGAGCGACCTGGACGGGGCGCGGCAGGTGTTGCAGCGCTACGCGGACCGGTGGGCCCGGGACGGCGGCGGGATCTGGGGGATCTGGCTCGGCGGCCGGCTGGTCGGCGGGGTACTGCTGGTGTCGTTCGACGCGGCGACCGGGGTCTGCGAGGCGGGCTGCTGGCTGGAACCGGCGGCCGAGGGGCGTGGCCTGGTGACCCGCGCGGTCGAACGCATCATCGACTGGGCATTGGTCGAGCGTGGCCTGCACCGGGTCGAGTGGCGTACCAACGCGGGCAACGTGCGCAGCATCGCGGTGGCGCGTCGGCTCGGGATGCGGCGCGACGGCGTACTCCGGGAGGTGTTGTCCCGTCCGTCCGGGCGGGTCGACCTGGAGGTCTGGTCGGTGCTGGCGCCGGAGTGGCGGGCCCGCCGCGAGGGCGCGGCGGCCGGCGACGGATAGGCCTGGAGCCGGGTCGCCACCCGTGCCGGCGGTCGACGGGGCTGACGGGTCAGCCGGCCTCGGCCAGCGCCGCGCGCAGCTTGTCGGCGTCGCCGGGGGCCTCCTGCTGCCAGTTGGCCGGTTCGGCGGAATAGACCGTGCCGTAGGCCGGGGTGTCCGGCTGGAACCGCCAGCTCTCGGCGAGGGCGCCGGCGTCCACCGCGTCGTAGCCGATGCGGTCGAGGAACGCGGTGACGACGGCCTTGGCCTCGGCATCGTCCCCGGCGATGGGCAGCGCGCTGCGGTCGGCCGCGCCGGCCGGTCGGGCCAGTGAGGACAGGTGCCTGAAGTGGATGTTGTTGAACGCCTTCACCACGCGCGACTCGGGCAGGTGACGTTGCAGCAGCTCGCTGCTGGTGGCGGTGCCCTCGTCCAGTTCGGGGAACCGGCCGTCGCGCTGCGGGTAGTAGTTGTTGGTGTCGATGACGACCTTGCCGGCCAACGGCGCGACCGGCACCGACCGGTACGCCTTGAGCGGGATGGTGACCACCACCAGGTCACCGGCCTCGGCGGCGGCGTCAGCGGTGCCCGCGCTGGCACCCGAGCCCAACTCGTCGACCAGGTCGGTCAGCGTCTCCGGTCCGCGCGAGTTGCTGACCACCACCTCGTACCCGGCGGCCACCGCCAGCCGTGCGACGGTGCCCCCGATGTGTCCGCTCCCGATCAGACCCACGACCGACACGCCAGATCCTCCCGCCACACGTCGACCCGTCACGTCCGAACCTACCCCCGCCGCAGGCCACCGACCCCGGGTTCGCGCCGGATCCGGTCCACCCCGCCGATCATGGACTTGTGGCGTACCCGAACCGGCACTTTCAAGGCATAACCCCTGCCGCAACTCCATGATCGCCGGGGCTGAGTGTGTGACTGTGGGCGCGGATCGGGTCAGGGGGTGGGGAGGGTCTTCTCGATGGCGGCGCGCAGGGTGGGGTCGTCGGGGGTGACGGTGGGGGCGAACCGGGCGGCGACGGTGCCGTCCGGGGCGACCAGGAACTTCTCGAAGTTCCAGCGGACGTCGCCGGTGTGACCGTCGGCATCGGCGGTGTCCACCAGTGCCGCGTAGAGCGGGTGGCGGTCCGCGCCGTTGACGTCGACCTTCTCCGTCAGCGGGAAGGTGACCCCGTAGTTGACCTGGCAGAACTCGCTGATCTCGGCGGCGCTGCCCGGCTCCTGGCCGGCGAACTGGTTGCACGGCACGCCGAGCACCACCAGCCCCCGGTCGGCGTATTCGTCCTGGAGTTTCTGCAGGCCGGCGTATTGCGGGGTGAGGCCGCAGCGGGATGCCACGTTGACCACCAGCAGCGTACGACCGCGGTACTGCGAGAGGTCGGCCGGGCCGCCGGCGAGCGCGTCGATGGGGGTGTCGAAGACCGTCATGTCGCGAGGCTACCGCCGCCGGTGGCGGGGCCACGTGGGCCCCACCACCGCGGCGAAACGCTCAGTGCCGGGTCAGGAGGTGGCGGCGTCGACCGTGCCGGCGTAGTCCGGGTTGGCCTTCAGCCACTCCTCGACGGCCTTCTCCTCGTCGTCCTGGTGCACGTTGAACATCAGGTCTTCCAGCGAGCCGAGCTGCTGGGTGTCCATCTTGAACTTCTTCAGCATCTCGGCGGCCTCGGGGAAGTCCGCGCTGAAGCCCTCACGGGCCAGGGTGTTGATCTCCTCGGTGCCACCCAGCGTGCCCTTCGGGTCCGCTAGGTCCTTCAGCTGGTAGTTCGCGTAGGCCCAGTGCGGGTGCCACAGGGTCACCACGATCGGCTTCTGGTCCTTGATCGCGCCGTCCAGCGCGGCCAGCATGGCCGGGGTCGAGGAGGTCTTCAGGCTCAGCTTGCCGGTCAGACCGTACTCCGGGATGACCTTGTCCTGGGTGGCGGCGGTCAGGCCGGCGCCCGGCTCGATGCCGATGATCTCGCCGTTGAAGGTGTCGGCCTTGTCGGCCAGGTCCTCCAGCGAGTTGACGTCGCTGACGTACTCGGGCACGGCGATGCTCAGGCGGGCGTCGTCGTACCAGACGCCGAGCTTCTCGAGCTTGTCGCCGTACTCCTTCATGTAGTCGGCGTGCGTCTGCGGCAGCCAGCTGTCGAGGAAGAGGTCGATGTCGCCGGTCGACAGGCCCTGGTAGACGATGCCCGCCTCGACGTTCTTGAGCTCGACCTCGTAGCCCTTCTCCTCCAGCAGGTTCTTCCAGAGGTACGAGGCGGCGATGGCCTCGTCCCAGGACATGTAGCCGATGGTGATCTTCTTGTTGTCACCGCCGGCAGAATCGTCGGAGTTGCCGCAGGCCGCGGCACCGGTCAGCGCCAGGGCGGCGGTGGCCGCCAGCGCGACCCGGCGCACCAGTTTACTGCTCCACATGCGGGGTTCCTTCCCTCGTTGCTGTGCACCGGCGGAACTCGCGGTAGCGAGGCAGGGCACCGGCAACGGGACTTCCCTGCGTGGGTCAGGACGGGGGATCAGGCTCGTTGCATGGCGCGTTGCGCCTTCGCGGACGCGGTACGCGCGCCGATCGAATCGGTGAGACGGTCGAGCACCACCGCCAGGATCACCACGGCGATGCCGCCCTCGAAGCCCGTGCCGACCTGGACCCGGGCGAGTGCCGTCATGATGACCTCGCCGAGGCCACCGGCACCGACCATGCCGGCGATGACGACCATCGACAGCGCCAGCATGATGACCTGGTTGACGCCGGTCATGATGGTGGGCAGGGCCAGTGGCAGTTTGGTGCGCAGCAGGATCTTCCACGGCGAGGCGCCGAACGCCTCGCCGGCCTCGATGACCTCGCGGTCGACCTGGCGCAGGCCCAACTCGGTCAGGCGTACCCCGGGCGGCATGCTGAACACGACGGTGGCCAGCACGCCGGGCACGGCGCCGACACCGAAGTAGAAGATGGCCGGGATCAGGTAGACGAATGCGGGCATCGTCTGCATCAGGTCGAGGATCGGTCGGACGATCGCCGAGGCGCGCCGGTTCTCCGCGATGAAGATGCCCGTCGGTACGGCGAGCAGCAGGGCGAGGCCGCTGGCCACCAGGACCAGTGCCAGGGTGCTCATGGTCTGGTTCCAGATCGGCATCCCGGCCACCATGCCGAGTCCGAGCGCGGTGCCGAGGCCGAACTTCCAGCTCCGCAGCCACCAGCCGAGGCCGGCGAAGATCAGCACCATGACGATCGCCGGTGGCGCGGTCAGTAGGTCGACGAGCGGCTCGACCAGCGCGTCGACGGTGGCGGCGATGCCGTCGAAGACAGCGGACAGATGTTCTCTCGACCAGTCGACGGCGGTCTTGAACGCGTCGCCGATCCGGATGTACGGCAGCATGTCGTCGAGACCGTCGGCGCGGTTCACGCGGATCCTCCCGTGAGGCGGACCGATGGCTCGGCAACCACCTGGACCGGTACCTGCGGTGCGGTGTCGCTTCCGGGCGGCGTCGTGTCGGCCGTTCCGCCCGCCTGGACCGCGTCGGCGGTCGGCGTCGTCCCGGCGGGCTCCGGCGTGGCGGTGTGCTCGCCGATGTCAGCGCTGATGCTGCCCAGGGCGCTCAGCAGCGTGACCCGTGGAATCACGCCGGCGAGCCGCCCGGCTGCGTCGACCACGGCGACGGGCGCCGGGCTCTCGGCGCAGGGCGCGAAGATATCGGCCACCGGCGTCGTGTCGTCGACCATTCGGGCGTACTCGGTCGACACGATCTCCTGGAGGTTGGTCATTCCGTCCCGGACCGCCCGGGTGGCGTCGTCGGCGGTCACGGTGCCCAGGTACCGCTTGTCGCGGCCGGTGATGTAGACGGCTGACGTCTGGGTCTCGCGCAGTACGCGGGCGGCCACCCGAGGGCCGGAGTTCACGTCCACGACGCCGAGCGGCCGCTCCATGACCGCTGCCGCGGTGAGGATCCTGGTCCGGTCGACGTCGGCGACGAACTGGGCGACGTAGTCGTTGGACGGGTCGGTGAGGATCTCCTCGGCGGTGCCGATCTGGACGATCCGGCCGGCACGCATGACCGCGATCCGGTCGCCGAGGCGCATCGCCTCGTTGAGGTCGTGCGTGATGAACACGATCGTCTTGCCGAGCTCGGCCTGTAGTTCGAGGAGCTGGTCCTGCACCTCGCGGCGGATGAGCGGATCGAGCGCGGAGAAGGCCTCGTCCATGAGCATGATGTCGGTGCCGGCGGCGAGCGCGCGGGCCAGACCGACCCGCTGGCGCATGCCGCCGGACAGTTCCTGCGGCAGCTTGTCCGCCCACTTGTCCAGGCCGACCATCCGGAGCGCCTGCAGCGCCTTCTCCCGACGCTCGGCGCGGGGCATGCCCGCGACCTCAAGCGCGTAGCCGGCGTTGTCCAGCACCGACCGGTGCGGCTGGAGCGCGAAGTGCTGGAAGACCATGCTGATCTTCTCGCGGCGTAGCTTGCGTAGCGCGGCGGGCTTGAGCGTGGTGATGTCGACCCCGTCGACCTCCACCGTGCCGTGCGTGGCGGGCAGCAGCCCGTTGAGCATCCGGATCAGGGTGGACTTCCCCGAGCCGGACAGGCCCATGACCACGAAGATCTCGCCGCGTCTGACCTCGAAGTTCGCGTCGACGACCGCAGCCGTGACCGGTAGACCTGCCAGTTCCTCGTCCCTGCCTGCGCTGTTCCTGAGGATTTCCATCGCCTTGTCGGCGCGGTTCCCGTAGACCTTGTACAGGGAGTTCACTCTGAGTGCGGACACGGTCTCCATTCCAAGGGCATATGGTACGAGGCCAATTCTCGGGCGACGGACGCAGGCGTGCATCTACCGAAAATCTGTCGTGCCGTGGGCCGGCCGGAGACAGGATAGTCCCCGGTGGAGCGACACCCGACCTTACCCGAACGGTTTCCGTCGACGAAAACGTCGATGCCGAACCGTGTCGTGAGCGGGGTTACAGGAATACGTTCCGGCGGCGGTCATTGCGGGCAGTATTGGTTGCACAAGTGCAATTCTGGGATGAAGAACCGAGCACCTGGCGGACCTCCGATGGTGGGCATTAACGCACGAAACGGTCTATATCAAGCGCTGTGTCGATCACTGGGCGTAGCCGCCGCGTTCGGATGACGTCTGATTGTCCGTGTCGTTCCGCACACTTTCCGGATCCGGTGGCATCGCATTCTTCGCGGGCGGGACCCGTCGTGTCATTGCGTGCGATGAACTCGACTGATGTGGATATTCATGGATTCGACATGGAACCTTCGTGAGACCGAGACGGAATCTCCACGGGATCTACACGGTTCCGCCGGTCCCCGAATTCGTGCCGTCGACCACGGGTGAGCGATCGACAGATGTCGACCGGCATTGGGGCGGGACTCCGGCGGTGGGGCCCGGCGGCGCATCGATCGGGGGTCGCGAGCGGGGATGCCGGGTCCGTGGTGGGTGCCGGATTGCGCCCCACGGGTGGCTGGCCCGGCGGGGTGGGCGGGGGTGCTGTCCGGGGGCGGGCGCTGGTTCCGCTGCTCGGGGGCGGTGTGCGCCGTGGTCGGTGCGAGCCCTGATCGAGTCGGGGATCGAAAGATGCACATCTTGACGAAGTGGTGTCGTGTGAGTAGCGTCTCCTCATCCTTTTGGAAAGTTTCCTAACTGTTTGGAGACGCCACATGAAGAGATCGCTCCGCCGGGCCCTCTGGGTCGGCGCCGTGGTCGCGGTGACCGTCGCCACGGTCCCGATGGCCTCGGCGTTCGGCGCCGGAAGCGTGACCACCTCGTTCAACCGGGTGTCGGACTGGGGGACCGGTCACGAGACGCGGGTCACCGTCACCAACGGCTCGACCGCCACCGTCAGCACCTGGCGCATCGAGTTCGAGCTGCCCTCGGGCACCAGCGTCAGCAGCTCCTGGGACGCCGACGTCACCCGTAACGGCAACCGCTACGTGGCCGTCAAGAAGAGCTGGGCCGGCGGACTGGCCCCGGGCGCCTCCTTCAGCTGGGGCTACAACGGCACCGGTGCGTACCGGGCGCCGTTGAACTGCACGGTCAACGGCGTGGCCTGCGGCGGTGGCACCCCGCCGCCCACCACGACGCCGCCCACCACCACCCCGCCGACCACCGCTCCGCCCACGACTCCACCGCCCACCACCCCGCCCCCGACCACGCCGCCGCCGAGCGGCCAGAAGGTGGTCGGCTACTTCACCCAGTGGGGCGTCTACGGCCGTAACTACCACGTCAAGAACATCCACACCAGCGGCTCGGCGTCGAAGCTGACCCACATCCTGTACGCGTTCGCCAACACCACCGGCGGCCGGTGCACCATCGGTGACAGCTACGCCGACTACGAGAAGGCGTACACCGCGGCGGAGAGCGTCGACGGCGTCGCCGACACCTGGGACCAGCCGCTACGGGGCAGCTTCAACCAACTGCGCAAGCTCAAGAAGATGTACCCGCACATCAAGGTGATCTTCTCGGTCGGCGGCTGGACCTGGTCCGGCGGCTTCACCCAGGCCGCGCAGAACCCGACCGCCTTCGCGGAGAGCTGCTACAACATGGTCGAGGACCCGCGCTGGGCGGACGTCTTCGACGGCATCGACATCGACTGGGAGTACCCGAACGCCTGTGGCCTGACCTGCGACGCCAGCGGCCCGAACGCGTTCAAGAACGTGGTCAGCGCGCTGCGTACCCGGTTCGGTTCCTCGGCGTTGGTGACCGCCGCGATCACCGCGGACGGCAGCAACGGGGGCAAGATCGACGCGACCGACTACGCCGGTGCCTCGACCCACCTCAACTGGATCATGCCGATGACGTACGACTACTTCGGCGCCTTCGCCCCGCAGGGCCCCACCGCCCCGCACTCGCCGCTCAACTCGTACACCGGCATTCCGCAGCAGGGCTTCTGGTCGGACGCCGCCATCCAGAAGCTCAAGAGCAAGGGCATCCCCGCCAACAAGCTGCTGCTCGGCATCGGCTTCTACGGCCGGGGCTGGACCGGGGTCACCCAGACGACGCCCGGCGGCACCGCCACCGGACCGGCCCCCGGCACCTACGAGCAGGGCATCGAGGACTACAAGGTGCTCAAGAACACCTGCCCGGCCACCGGCACCATCGGCGGCACCGCGTACGCCAAGTGCGGCAGCAACTGGTGGAGCTACGACACCCCGTCCACCATCGGCGGCAAGATGACGTACGCGAAGAACCAGGGCCTCGGTGGCGCCTTCTTCTGGGAGCTCTCCGGAGACACCAGCAACGGTGAGCTGATCGGCGCCATCAAGGGCGGTCTCGGCTGAGCCGAAGGCCGACGTGTCACCCACACGACGGGGAGGGGCCGCACCGGCCCCTCCCCGTCCGCGCCGTCGGCGGCGTGATGGCGTGCAAGGAAGGGACCCTTCCTATGCAAAAGACGATAGGAAGGGTCCCTTCCTTGCACGCAGGGCGGGTGTGACAGACTCGCCGATCGACTGGTTGCGGATGGTGGGCGGGAGGTCACGACAGCGATGCCGACGAGATTCCGGCGGTCGGTCGTCACCGCCGTGCTGATCGCGAGCATGCCGGCCGCGCTGGCCGGCTGCGGCCTGCTCGGCGGGGAGGACGAGGCGGAGCAGCCCGGTCGGGCGCCCGCCGAGGAAGCCACGACCAAGGCCCGCGAGCGGGTGCAGGCGTACCTCGACGCGATGGCGGCCAAGGACGTGGCGGCCGGGCGCAGTCAGCTCTGCACCACGCTGCACGAGGCGTTCGACGATGCCGCCACCGGTCCCAACGGTGACTTCGCGGACCACTTCGAGGTACCCCGCTCCGAGATCGTCGACATCCGGCCCGGAGAGGCCGGGCAGGAGGTCAGCGTCTCGGTCACGGTGACCGCCGGTCGCCGCGAGGCCACCCGAGCGTTGCTGTTCACGGTCACCCGGGACGGGCTCGACTGGTGCATCTCGGCCGAACGCCCGGGTGGGAACAGCCCCGCCCCGGTGGCGCCGGACGGCAGTGCCCCGGCCCCGACCCCGTGACCTGCGTCGCCGTCTGACCCGTCCATCTGCCGGAACCCGGCCCCTCGCCGGTCGCCCGTTCGGTCGGTCGCCGTACGCTGGGATTCATGCGCCATGAGTGGCATCAGTTGAGCCATCCGTCGGTGGGCAGCCCGGTGTTGCAGACCAGCCGTCCGACCGTGAACTCCGCCGAGGACGAGGCCCTCGGCCTGGACCGCTGGCGGGAGCTGCCACGGGCCCAGACCCCGCCCTGGCCGGACCAGGCCCAGGTGGCCGAGGTCTGCAAGGTCCTCGACACGGTGCCGTCGGTGGTCGCACCGTACGAGGTCGACCAGCTCCGTCGGCGCCTCGCGCTGGTCTGCGAGGGCAAGGCGTTCCTGCTTCAGGGCGGTGACTGCGCCGAGACCTTCGCCGACAACACCGAGAGCCACCTGTTGGCCAACGCCCGCACGCTGTTGCAGATGGCGATCGTGCTCACCTACGGCGCCTCGCTGCCGGTGGTCAAGGTGGCCCGGGTCGCCGGGCAGTACACCAAGCCGCGGTCGCTGCCGACCGACGCCCGGGGGCTGCCGGCCTACCGCGGCGACATGATCAACTCGCTGGAGGCCACGCCGGAGGCGCGCGTCGCCGACCCGCAACGCATGATCCGGGCGTACGCGAACTCGGCCGCCGCGATGAACATGCTCCGGGCGTACCTCGCCGGCGGGCTGGCCGACCTGCACGCCGTGCACGACTGGAACAAGGGATTCGTGCGCAACTCCCCGGCCGGCGAGCGGTACGAAGCGATCGCCCGGGAGATCGACCGGGCGATGGCCTTCATCCGGGCCTGTGGGATGACCGACGACGAGGCGCTGCGTACGGTCACCCTCTACTGCTCGCACGAGGCGCTCGCGCTGGAGTACGACCGGGCGCTGACCCGGGTCTCCGACAACCGGGCGTACGGGCTGTCCGGGCACTTCCTGTGGATCGGTGAGCGGACCCGGCAGCTCGACGGGGCGCACATCGACTACATCTCCCGCATCGCCAACCCGATCGGCGTCAAGCTCGGCCCGACCACCACCCCGGACCAGGCCATCGAGTTGTGCGAGAAGCTCAACCCGGACAACATCCCCGGCCGGCTCACGCTGATCAGCCGGATGGGCAACCACAAGGTCCGGGAGGCGCTGCCGCCGATCGTGGCGAAGGTGACCGCCGCCGGTGCCAAGGTGGTGTGGCAGTGCGACCCGATGCACGGCAACACCCACGAGTCGTCCAACGGCTACAAGACGCGGCACTTCGACCGGATCGTCGACGAGGTGCTGGGCTACTTCGAGGTGCACCGGGGGCTGGACACCCACCCGGGCGGCCTGCACGTCGAACTGACCGGCGAGGACGTCACCGAGTGCCTGGGCGGCGCGCAGAACATCGCCGACCTGGACCTGCCCGGCCGGTACGAGACCGCCTGCGACCCGCGCCTGAACACCCAGCAGTCGTTGGAGTTGGCGTTCCTCGTAGCGGAGATGCTCCGTGGCTGACGCGAGGAGTGAGCTTGCGAGCCCCGCAGTCGGCGGCCCAAGAATGACCGTGGCTGACGCGAGGAGTGAGCTTGCGAGCCCCGCAGTCGGCGGCCCAAGAATGACCGTGGCTGACGCGAGGAGTGAGCTTGCGAGCCCCGCAGTA